>JAPORQ010000012.1 GCA_026710155.1 Paracoccaceae bacterium | reverse complement strand
GCTCGGCCGCCACCGCACGCGTTCTACACACACATGTGTTGTTCATGTTGCCGCCCATCGGCATGTAGAGGGTGTCGCTTCCCGGATTGGCACAGTCATCGTCCTCCACAATGGTAAACACCAAGCCGTTTCGTGACGGGTCCACCCGGTACCCCGCCCCGCCGACGATGACGATCTCAACCTCGCTGTCCCCGGTGACAAGGTGGTCGTTTCTCCAGCAGATCGGGTCCGAAATCTGCACCCCATGATTACTGTCGCTGCCGGCCGGTATGGTCACGGTCGTGAGGGACCGGATCACCCGGCTGTCATCTTCGTCCACATAAACCGGCACGCCGTAGTCCCGAAACCGGTTGTGGCCGGACCGCGTCAGGGCGAGGAGGCGCACCTCCAGGTCGGTCCGCGGAGTCAGGTTTCCGAAACCGACGCCGACGCCGATGTTGATATTGGCCTGCGTACAGGCCGTATTCTGCTCGGGACACCCGCCTGCGCATTGGTTGGCCGTAAAACCCGACATGCCGACCGTCGGGACCTGCGCCCAGGCCGGGACAGCCATCAGCAGCGCCATCAATGCGGCGACCAGTGCCGTCAGAAATTCAAGGGGGGGGGTGATTGACAATCGTTTCATGAGTATGCTCTCCTGTTGAACCTGTTTCAATGCTTTTCAATGCCGGTCACATAGCACGGGAATCCGTGCAGGTCAAGGAAAAAAATGGGGAAAGGCCGTGCAGGCCCCTTCCACCATCCGGCAATTCACCACTGGCGGGCGCTTCACCATGGCCACAGGATCGTTCCAGGGAGAGCCCCCGGCGTTGGCAAACTCCCTGTGGAACCATGTGCGGCCCACCGTGAAGCCGGATGCTTTTCAGGAATTGGGGGAACAGGCTATGCAACCACCCGAAAAAAGATGTGTGGATACGGTAGGATTCTGGGGGTGAAAAATTTAAGCGGGAATTACTGCAGGGAGACAATTTATTACTTGGTTATTCCATGAAACTAGATTCCACCTCTTAAGTAAAATATTTTTCATAATGGTTTTCACGCTCGGATTTTAGCATTCCTGCGGTTTCATCCATAACCCTTTTTCTTTCTACTCTTGTCTTAAAAATCCAAATACAAACGGTATCCTTACTGTGATAGATTGCCTTAAGCTCATCATCTATTTCACAAATGTTTTATGGTATTTCTACTTTTAAGCAATACATATTTTTACTCCCATTCTATGGTTCCTGGCGGTTTGGAGGTGATGTCATATGTCACTCTGTTTACACCCTTGACCTCATTGACAATTCTGTTTGAGGTTTCTGCTAGGAAGGATGCTGAAAAGGGATAGAACTGGGCTGTCATGCCATCAACACTTGTAACTGCTCTCAGAGAACAGACGTGATCATAGGTTCTGCCATCACCCATCACTCCAACCGTCCTAACAGGAAGCAAGGTGGCAAATGCTTGCCAGATGCTGTCGTATAAACCGTGAATTTTAATTTGGTCTATGAATATCGTATCGATTTTTCGTAAAGTCGATAATTTTTCGGGAGTGATGTCTCCCAAACACCTGATAGCCAAACCTGGACCAGGGAAGGGGTGTCTACCCAGAAATTCCTGAGGAATACCCAACTCTCTGCCCAACTCCCTGACTTCATCCTTAAACAACTCCTTTAGTGGTTCTACCAATTTAAACTCAAGATTCTCAGGCAATCCTCCTACATTGTGGTGAGATTTGATCGTTTCACTTGGCCCCCCGGTAAAACTAACCGATTCGATAATATCCGGATAAAGTGTTCCTTGAGCCAGAAACTCGTGTCCCTGCAATTTTTGTGCCTCATTTTCAAATACCTCAATAAAGGTTCCACCGATGATTTTTCGCTTTTCTTCCGGGTCGGATACTCCCTTCAATTTTTCAAGAAATAGTTTTGATGCTTCTACAAACACCAGAGGGATCTGAAAATTTTCCCTGAATATGGAAACCACCTGTGAGGCTTCATTTTCGCGCAAGAGACCATGATCAACAAAAATGCACGTTAATTGTTCCGGAATGGTCATGTGAAGCAAAACGGCAGTAACCGTAGAATCAACACCTCCGGAAATTGCACAGATTACCTTGCCTGAACCAACCTGTTCCCTGATGCGTTTGGTTACTTCATTCCTGTAAGTTCCCATGGTCCAGTTGGGCCGGATTTCCGCAATGTTCATGAAGTTTTCCAGAAAGATTGAACCATTGACTGTATGGTAAACCTCTGGATGAAACTGAATTCCAAAGAACTTGCGTTCAAAATCAGCCATGATTGCATTCGGACTGTTAGTTGATTTGCCGATTTGAACAAACCCGTCCGGAAGACGTGAAACCTTTTCACCATGAGACATCCAGACAATTTCTTCGCCTTCCCGAAACAGGCCCTTGAACATGGAACACTCCAGGAAATCCCTATTTGGATTAACAACCGCCTTGCCAAATTCTCGAATCTTGCCTTTCTCAACCAATCCACCCATTTGACTGGCCATGATTTGCTGACCATAACATATTCCCAGGATTGGAATTCCCAATTCGTAAATCATTTCGGGAGGGGCAAAGGGGGTTTCATCCATGACACTTCCAGGACTCCCTGATAAAACAACTGCCTTCGGGTTTCTTCGGCTTATAAAATCCTCGGTGACATTTTGGCAGGGATGGATTTCGCAATAGGCGTTTAATTCTCTGAATCTTCTGGCAATTAATTGTGTTACCTGACTACCAAAGTCTATGATGAGAATTAGGTCATGTGGTTTTGGTTTCACTTTAAACTCATGGAATAGTTCCGATTTGTATTCGGTATTGTCAAAAAATTATATGAAATTAATACCAAAAAATAGAATGGAATTGGTGTAAGTAAGTGGCATTGAAAATCTTTCCAATTGATTTGGAATATATGGACTTGCGAAATTTAAACAGGATTGGATTTATTCCCCATGGCTGATTTACATGCAAATAGAACGAGAAGAAGAGGGGGTGGTGGGGCCAGAAAAAGGGCTGAACGAACCACTCTCAAAATAGAGACCGCCAGGTTTATAGAAAGGAGTTTACCCAATCTGGACCTGTTTTCAGATGAAGCATTGGAAATTATCGAAAGCAATGCCGAACTTTTGCTTGAAGAAATTGGTGTGGACTTCAAGGACAATCCCAAGGCACTGGAACTCTGGAAGGAGTCTGGAGCCGATGTTAAAGGCGAGAGGGTTCGACTACCTAGAGGACTGGCCAGAAAATTGTTGGAAACGGTACCATCGAGTTTTACCCAGCATGCCAGAAACCCGGCAAGAAGCGTTGAAATTTCCCCGAATACCCTTGTTTTTGCTCCTGTTTATGGCCCCCCCTTTGTCAGGACACAAAGTGAGGGAAGACGCTATGCCACCATTGATGATTTCCAGAAATTTGTAAAACTGGGATATATGTCAAAATGGCTTCATCACTCTGGAGGAACTGTTTGTGAACCCACTGACCTGCCGGTTAACAAACGTCATCTCGACATGGTTCTTGCCCATATCAAATATTCCGACAAGCCCTTCATGGGGTCAGTTACAGAGCCGTCCAGAGCAGAAGATACCCTGGAAATGACCAGAATACTGTTCGGCAATGAATTTGTTGACCGGAATACAGTCCTTACCTCCCTGATCAATATCAATTCTCCATTGACCTTTGATGCCTTGATGATAGGTGCTCTAGAAGTATATGCGCGCTCAAACCAGGCTTCGGTGGTTTCCCCATTTATTGTTGGCGGTGCCATGGCTCCTGTTTCTATCGTCGGAACCCTAACCCAGGTCCTTGCTGAAGTGTATGCCGGGATTGGATATAGCCAGCTAGTCCGTAAGGGTGCACCGATTATCTTTGGAACATTTGTCACATCCATTGACATGAACTCGGGTGCTCCGACTTTCGGCACACCGGAGGCTTCAAAAATTCTATATGGTGCCGGCCAGTTGGCCCGAAGATTGAATATTCCATTCAGATCAGGGGGAGGATTATGTGGTTCAAAATTACCCGATGCCCAGGCAGCCTATGAATCTGGTTCAACCCTTCAATCGAGTGTATTCGGAGGGGTGAATTTCATGTTGCATTCCTGTGGCTGGTTGGAGGGAGGTCTGGTTTCATCCTTTGAAAAATTTGTCATGGACGCCGATCAGTTGGGAGCTTTGCACACCCTGGCTTCACCAATTGACATTTCGACGAATGGGCAGGCATTGGATGCCATTCGCGAAGTCCAGCCGGGAGGACATTATCTGGGATGTAAGCATACCCAGGATAATTTCAAAACGGCTTTCTGGAAAACCGGTCTTTTTGATTACAAACCCTTTGAAACATGGTTTGAGGAAGGTTCCAGGGATACCTATACCTTGGCCAACGAGAGGGTTGAATACCTGCTGAAGGAATACCAGACACCACAACTTGATCCTGGAATTGAGGAAGGGTTGGAAACCTTTATCAGCAAACGTAAGGAATCAATGCCTGATTCCATGGTGTAAAATCTCCCCCTGATCACCTGTTGGCAATCAGGGGGGATTAGAGATTTATGAATTGAACTCGTAAGCACGCTCACCATGTACAGACATGTCCAGACCAGTTACTTCGTTTTCTACAGAAGCACGCATCTGCATGAATATGCCCAATACTTTTACGATTATTACAGTAACTACAATGGTAAAAATACCAACGATGATCACCGAACCGATTTGGGCAATCCAACTTGCTTCAGCCACGAATAAGGCAATCATTATTGTACCGAACATTCCGCCGATTCCATGGACAGCAAAAACATCCAAAGTATCATCGATTTTAAGTATGTTCCTGACAAATCTGACACCCTCCTGGCATAAAACACCGGCGATGGCACCAATGATCAAGGCTTCAATCGGATTCACAAAACCGGAAGCAGGAGTGATGGACGCCAATCCGGCAATGGTTCCAGTTACCAAACCAACCAGCGAGGCTTTGCCATATTTGATTTTCTCCAACAATACCCAGGTAAGGGAAGCCGATGCAGCAGATATGTGAGTAACTGTTAGAGCCATGGCAGCACCACCATCGGCGGCCAATTGAGATCCACCGTTAAAGCCGAACCATCCGACCCATAGAAGGGCAGCACCCATCATGACCATTCCAGGCCCGTGTGGGGGTTTCCCTTTATCAGTGCGGGGACCAAGGAAATAAGCAATGACAAGGGCAGCAAGACCAGCAGATTCATGAACGACCAATCCGCCTGCAAAATCGAATGTACCCACATCCTCACCATAGATACCACCGGCAGACAGAAAACCACCACCCCAGATCCAATTAGCTATCGGTGCATAACAAAGCAGCATCCATAGACCGGAAAAAACCAATACAAACCCAAAATTTATCCGCTCAACATAAGCACCAACAATAAGTGCCGGCGTGATTACTGCGAAGGTCATTTGAAAGGCAAAAAACAATACTTCAGGTATGGTTCCCGAAAGTGTTTCTGAATCAACACCCAAAAGGAGAACCCTGTCCAGACCTCCCCAAAACATGGAATCCCCACCACCAAAAGCAATGGAATACCCCACGACCAACCATAGGACACTCATCAAACAGGCAATAGTGTAACATTGTGTGAATACACTCAATACATTTTTGGCTCTAACCAACCCTCCATAAAACAGGGCCAAACCCGGAAGGGTCATTAGTAGAACCAAGGCAGTTGCAACTATAATCCAGGCTGTATCTGCTCCAACCATTTCTAACTCCAATCTAATTACATTTAAGGGCTTTACCCCAGTGACTATTTCTATTCAGGTGAATAAATTGGTTTGCCGACAACCGTTCAAAAAATTTCCAACAAGGGGCAAACCAAACTATTGAACATCCATTGAGATCAATCAAATCTGGATGTCAAATGGTAGTTTCCATGTGCCTGTCGAAAAAGCCCGGGAGAAGTACGGAATATTTACTCTCAACTTCCTGATTCAGAATCTAACCAACATATCCAAGATGCAAAAAAAGCATCTGAATTGGAATCAATCAATAATTACCAACCCGGAAAATTAAGATAGAACATAATACAGAAAAATAAAAGTCAAAAATACTGCCCCGGCAAATAAACCTGCAACAATATCATCCAACATGACACTGTTGGTGGTTTTCCGCCGATCAATCCGTCCAACCAAAAAGGGTTTTTTGATATCAAAGCACCGAAATAACAGGAACAGGGATAGCAGGGATAGAAATAAATATCCATCCACCGGAACAAATTCGGAAATCAAGGATTCAAACAAAGAATTGCCGGGATCCTTCTGGACAGGAAATAACAAATTTGTGTTGTTAATTAGTATGCCGCTCTCAATTGCAAACAGCCCAAGGGTCAGCGGCCAGAGTGCAATCAATTGACCAACCAACTCATCAATCACTATTTCTGATGGGTCATCGGATGCGAATGAACCTAAAGATGCCTTCAGGCAAACTGTTCCAAGCCACCAGAATAACAATGGCAGTATAATCAGGTAAAGATAACCATATTCCCGAGTAATCAGAAATCCGCCAATGACTATTCCTGCAAAGGAAGCGATTGTACCTGGTGCAAATGGAAAAAAACCCAGGCCAAAAAGGGTTAATACGCACTTGGAAAAAAAATTGATCATCTCGCGATAGACACGGTCGCCAAAGCCAGAATACCCTCTTTCCTCCCTGTAAAGCCCATCATTTCGGAAGTGGTTGCCTTTATGCTGACCCGATCCGTATTGATTCCCAACTGTTTGGCCACTCTCTTGCGCATATCCATGACATGAGGTTTGATCTTGGGTTCTTCACAAACAAATGTGCAATCAATCGAGGTTATGGAATAATTTTCTTCCTGAAGAAGCCTGTTGGCATGATTCAGGAAATGGACAGAATCAGTTCCCTTCCAAGCTGGATCCTCAGGAGGGAACCAGGTGCCAATGTCTCCCTTGCCCAAGGAACCATAAATGGCATCGGTAATGGCATGCAGTCCGACGTCAGCATCTGAATGACCTTCAAGTTTTTTGTCAAAGGGAATTTCAACTCCACATAGTACTATGGATTTACCAGGTACAAGTTTGTGAACATCAACCCCCTGTCCTACCCGAAAATCCTGTGTATCATTTTTTGACATCATTCTTGCATACTCCAGATCACCAGCAGTTGTTATCTTGTAATTTTCCTTTTCACCCTCAACGATTGCCACCTTCAAATTACCAGCCAAGGCTATTTCGGCACAATCTGCCGTATGACCAGCTCTTTTTTCGTAGGCCTGAAGGATTTGGGAATAATTGAACCCTTGCGGCGTTTGGGCAGCACCAAGATGCTCTCTTGAAACAGGTTCAACCAGATGGTTGTCTTTGTATTTCCAAACCGCATCCGAAATTGCCACCACCGGTACTATACCCTCATTTGATTTCAGTAATGACACCATGTCGGTAATCAACTTGGTTGAAACGAAGGGTCGGGCTCCATCGTGAATCAAGACATGTGAAATATCCTGGTTTTTGAGATGTTGCAATCCATTGTAAACCGATTCCGTCCGGCTGTTTCCACCGAAGGTAAGTTGGAGTTTGTTGTGAATGCTGGGAGAAACGGTTTCATCAAACAGTTCCTTGTGCTCCCGGGATATGACAACCACACACGAATCAACATGGGGATGGGACACAAATTGGTTGACGGTTATTTCCAGAACCGTTTGCAATCCGATTTTCTGGTATTGCTTGGGAGGAAACAATCCTGCCCTGGTACCCGTACCACCTGCAACTATTATGGTAGCAACCTTCATTTCCTTGACTGACATACTTTTATACCTTGGGTTTCATGCGATTGCATTATTACAGGAAATATTTATGCAAACAAATGATCTGGATATTTATCTCGCTTTGGGGAAAACCTGGCTAGCAAAACCCTACAGAACTTCATACAAATCTTACATCTGGCAAAAAAATCATATCATAAAGGAAATCAATTCAGATTGAATATTCGGGATTAGGTGTTTTTAAATCCTGCAACCATCATTAAGATTTAAAATATTATTGAAAACAATTTTTTGCAATCCAACTGCGAAATCATGATTGTAAGTTCATAACTCATACGATGTTTGCATTCAAATATGGGCTCCAAAACTTCTCTTGGAGCTTGGATCATAAGTCAAAGAAATACCAATTCCAGTTGGCTTTTTCACAAATTTAGACCAATTTTGCACCGAATATGGTTATTATGTCCAGCATTTTAGAGAATATTCCAAGTAATCGGACTTATAGAACAAGCTGTAGGTGAAGGGATTCTAAATTGTTGATGAATATCTGTATCTTGGCTTTATGGGTAATGTAATTTGCTGTCGCTAGTGAGGATTAAATCCGGGTTTGAATTACTCTTTGCTTTGGTAAGCAAATGGTTTTCCTACATTTTGTTGGCAATATTCCCCCTGATCGTTGGTGCCACAATCCTAGCCTGGGAAGATATCGAACGGGGAATATCAACAAAATTGGTGGTTATTGTATTAGTGGATTTTGTCTATGTCATTGCCTTAATTTCCGTACTTTGCTACAAAATCGTACGGAAATTGGCTTACGAGAGGGATCCGGAGGTTGAGACCCCCCTTAATCTTACACTTGTCAAGGTATTTACCATTGTTGCCGTCATACCAACCGTCATGGTCGCCATAGTTGCCAGCCTTGGGTTGAATGTAGGAGTTGGAGAGCGAGTGTATGAGGAGTTGACAGACGAGCTTAACAGAGCCCTGCATGCTTCCAACTCCTATGTTGATGAAAAAGCTGAAGAGCTTGAAAACTACTCGGTCGAACTTTCATCCTTTTTGGAAAATCAGTTTTTAATATTACCAGGTCTTGATTTGGGTGGAACAAGGCAGGCAATGCAGAACTATCAGAGTGAAAAACTGGGAGTACCCGGTTTTGCCTTCATTATTGACGGCAATTGCCAGGTAATTGTAAGGGGAGTACGAAGCTACCTTTTCGATTTTGATAATCCCCCCAGGGACCTGATGGATGCAATTACACCGGATGGAACTCAAGTGGGAGATTTTGAGGGTTGTGGTCCTGAATTAAAATTACACAGGGACTTTTCCTATTTGAAAATTCAATACATGGAAGAAAACAGCCAGAAATCCGGCGTGGTATTTGAACGACCCAACTCCAATTTGCTGTATGCCCTGATCAAACTTGATCAAAAGTTTGATCAGTATCTTTATACAACCATGGATGTCAGTTCACCGATCCTTCAACTGCGCAAGTCCCTGACCATTCAACCGGAAAAGTCAAAGGATCTGGTTCAGGAATTGGGATCAACGATATTCCAATATTCCCTGATATTCTTGATCTGTGCTGTATTTCTTGTCATCGCCATGATACAATTCGGATTTCTGCTGGCTGAAAGAATGAGTAGGCCGGTCAAGGATCTGGCACAGGCCGCACAGCGAATTGGGGATGGTCATCTCAAGGAAAAGATTGAGGCAAGGGGCAAGGACGAGATTGCAAAATTCAGTCGCGTTTTTCAGGACATGGTCAGGAAACTTGACAAGAGCATAAGTGAAGAGATTGCGATCAGAAACATAGCAGAAAGCAGGGAGAAGGAGTTTCGAGGTGTATTGTCAAATGTTTCAGCGGGTGTAATCGGCTTGAGTGATGATGAAACCATTGTATTTATGAACAAGTCGGCTGGACAACATCTGGGGTTGGATTACCATCTCTTCAATGCAATTGACCAGACTTCATTTTTTTCAGTAAAACTCAACGAGGTCGTTCCTGATTTTGCAGGCCTGCTCAATGAGTTGTCACATTCCTCCAAGTCTCTTGTTCAGGAAAATCTGCAGATCAATGGCAAAGATGGCATGGTTCATCTATTCGTTCGAATTGCCAAGCGGACGGATCCAATGGAAAATCTTGAAGGATATGTGATCGCCTTTGATGACGTAACCGAACTTGTTTCTGCCGAGAGCAAGGCCGCATGGTCAAGTGTTGCACAGCAGATCGCTCACGAAATAAAGAATGCCATGACCCCCATCAGCCTTGCCCTGACCCAGTTGGAATACAAAATCGGTGATGAATTGGAAGAGGTCAAAAGGGACCAGCTCAGTAAATATACAGTAACGATTCACGAATGCATGAATGGTTTGATCCGGATTTCAGATGAATTTTCCCAATTTGCCAAACTGCCTGATCCCATTCTCATGCAGGAGGATCTTACAGGTGTTTGTGAAGCGGCTTGTGAATTTGAACGCAACAGGGGAGAGGATGTGGGGATAAATGTTGAATCTTCGATCGAGCATTCAGATATAAATTTGGACAGGGAACTCTTTTATCAGATGCTTATAAACCTACTTAAGAACTCACGAGAAGGGATAGATACCCGTAAACAAAAATTCCCTGACCATAAATTTGATCCTCGGATAAGGATGATGCTTCAGGAACAGGATGGCTGGATTCTGATCAGCATATTGGACAATGGGGCTGGATTCCCATCAAATTTAGATTTGAGTGAATTCAAAAGACCGTTCATAACTTTCAGGGAAGGGGGAACCGGTTTGGGTTTGGCCTATGCCGAGAGAATTGTCGAGGGTCATGGCGGTGAATTGAAATTGGGCAAGGCCCCCTCATTTGATGATGACAGTCACCAAGGCGCTATGGTTCAAATCCGCTTACCAAAAATGGTATGACAGAACAGTAAAATTAAGAGGCAAACGAACGGAAAAATGGATGATATCTTAATTGTTGATGATAATTCCAGAATTCGGAACCTGGTTGCCGAAATTTTGCATGATAAGGACTATTCAATCCGACAGGCAAGTTCAGGTTCTGAATGTCTTGAGGAATTCAAAAAAACCAAACCCTGCATGATTTTATTGGATATTCGTTTGCAGGATCCTCGAATGGATGGACTGCAGGTGCTTCAAACCATCCGTAAGGTCGATGCTGCCACTCCCATCATCATCATGTCAGCTCATGGCAATATTGAAATTGCGGTCAAGGCAATGCGACTGGGGGCATTTGATTACATTGAAAAGCCGATAAGGGTTGATCGCTTGCTATCTGTTGTAAGGAATGCCATGGAATTGGTATTGCTCCGAAGGCAGGTAAAAGTACTCAGAATTTCACAAAGCAATCCCAAACTACTCATCGGTTCCTCAAGGGTTTTCAAGAAATACAAAAGCTTGCTGGATCAAATGTCCAAAATCAATGCCCGTGTTCTGCTGTCCGGACCTTCCGGAAGTGGCAAGGAAACCGCAGCAAGATATATCCATGCACAATCACATCTTGCAAAGGGACCTTTCCTGACCGCAAACATACCAACAATGGATCCTGAAAAAATTGAATCCATACTATTTGGCACTACTTCTGACAACGGACAGAGGATTTCAGGGCTCATCGAATTGGCCCATGGCGGAACCTTGTATCTGAAGGAAGTTTGTGCCCTTCCGATAGATCTTCAGCAGAAACTGCTTGGTGTCATCGTGAAGAACCAAATCGTCAATGAGGGGGGCATAGAAATCCTGAAGGTGGAAATCAGATTTCTTTCGGCTACCAGCAGAGACATTGAACGGGAAATTGAAAGCGGGCAATTACTGCCTTCCCTGCAGGAAAGATTGGCAACCTATCGGATTGAAGTACCACCTTTGGAAGCAAACAGATCAGATATCCCCGAATTGGCAGCAAGTTTTCTTTACCTCTTTCACAAGACTCAAGGTTGGCCATTGCGTGAATTATCCAAAGAAGCGGAATCTTTTCTTGTTTCTTCCGAATGGCCAGGTAACATTCGACAGTTGAAAAACATAATTGAAAGAATCCTGATAACAGGTAAATCCGATGAGCCGATAACCTTGGATGAAGTTGTATCTTCTTCGGCCGAGGTAAATTCAAATACCGTATCAGCATTTTCGGGGAGTTACTTGAGTTTACCCTTGCGCGAAGCCAGAGTGATATTTGAAAGGGAATATATTTCTGCTCAAATCAACCAGTTTGGCGGCAATATATCCAAGGCTGCACAATTCATCGGAATGGAAAGGGCAGCCTTGCACAGGAAGCTCAAATCTCTCGGTATTGTTACAAGAAACATTTCAGGAAGCAGAGTAGCTGGGTTTGAAGAAGACATGAAACATAGGGGCTTGAACAATTAAGGTCTTATCCGTATTCCATGTCAAAGGCATTGTTGATATATGAAGATTCTAATCGTTGGAGCAGGTCAGGTAGGAAGCCAGATTTGCCGTTATCTGGTTCGGGAAATGGATTGTAAGATTACAATCCTGGACAACAATACGGATAATGTAGGCCTGATCACCGACAAGCTAAACATTACTGGTGTCGTGGGTGAGGGAACCAGGGGTGAGGACCTGAAACAATCAGGTGTGAAAGACACCAATCTCATCGTTGCTGTAACACCATCAGATGAAACCAATGTACTCAGTACATTTTTTGCCCGCAAGCTCAATCCTGACATTCAAACCATTGCCCGAATTCGCAACACCGATTATCATGAGTTTGTCAGTGAAAAAAATGACGGCTTCATTGACATCATAATCAATCCTGAAGGTGCCGTTGCCGATGCAGCACAGAGATTGCTCAGATCCAAGCAGTTGTTTTTCCACCAAAACCTGTTCAATGGCAAAGCACAGGTTATTGGATTGAATCTGGGTGAAAAAAGCAGCGTCCTCAACACTTCTCTTCGTCAATTCTCTGAAACGTTTGAAGGATTAAGAACTTTTGTCATTGGGTATCGACGCAATAACGTACTCCAATTAGCCAACCCTGATGATCAACTGGTTGAAGGCGACAAGGTTTACCTGATTGCTGCAAGCGATGATTTGGAAAGAACACTGGAAATATTCGGCGTTGAGAAACCACCATTCCACAGAGTCATTGTCGTTGGTGGAGGCAAGATCGGACTGGATTTTAGCAAAAGTGTTGAAAAGAATTTTAACAACTACCAGTTGAAACTCATCGAGAGGGATAGGAAGCGAGCGGTGACCATTGCAGGGGAATTAACGCGGGCCATTGTCCTGCAGGGTGATGGAATGGAGGAAGATATACTGAATGAAGCAGGTATACATACTGCCAATACAATTATTTCCTTCACCGAAAATGATCAATCAAACCTGCTGATTCTTTACAAGGCCAAAGAGCTTAACCCCAATATCACCACAATTGGATTGATCAAGGATTACGGGTTATCAAGATTGGGTGAATCAATGGGTATCGATATTGTATTGAATCCACAAACCACGACCGTTTCCTCCATAATTCCAAATGTCAAGCCTTCAGGTTTCAAGCAGGTACAAATGATTGGGGAAGACGAGGGTGAGGTTTGTGAGGTACTTATTGAAAAAAATCATGAAATCGAGAGCAAGCAGCTTGATGAAATCAAGATACCCGTTAAGTTTGGGGCAATTTTGCGAGATGATGAGCCAATCAGTTTCAATACCCAGACCAGAATACAAGTTGGTGACCAAGTAGCTCTATTCATGCTTTCAAAAGACATAAGGAAAGTAACAAAGTACTTTAGTATAGATGCTTATTAAACCTAAAATAAGCTTTATTTCACTTTCCATCGTCGTTAGCGGAGTGACCATGTTTGCTCCGGCCTTTTTGGCTTTCCTCAACGATGATCACCAAACATCTCAGACATTTTTCTATCAGGGTCTGTTAATTGCCCTGATAGGTTCTTTCATGGGAATAGCAACACTGGACCAGGGCTCAAAGCCGTCTTTGCGAAGGGACATGATTGAATTAACCATCATTTTCCTGGTTTTGCCAATTTTTTTTGCCATCCCCCTTTATACACTGGTAAACGAATTTGATGCTCTCGATTCTTATTTCGAGGCCATTTCATGCTTTACGACCACGGGTGCAACCCTGATTGAAAATGACATGGGTGAAGTTCCACCCGCCATGCATCTATGGCGGGCCATGGTCGGATGGATGGGAGGGCTTGTCATGTGGGTAACTGCAGCTACAATCATTCAACATTTTGGCTTCAATTCTTTTTACAGCGCTCAAAGCATTGGTGGCGAGGTCAACGACGATTCCGACCGCGGGGAATTGAGTTTTGAAGAGCAGCCCCTTTATAGAAAATTTTCAATTTTGCTTCCCTATTACCTTGTACTAACACTTACTTTTTGGTTTGGTTTGTACATCTTGGGTTCATCAGGATTAAATTCGCTTGTTTTTGCAATGTCCACAATATCAACGAGCGGCATCGTTGGTGAAACGGCATTCTTTGAATCTGCATCAGGAATTTGGGGTGAAGTGCTAATGGTTTCATTGCTACTTTTTGGCATTACCAGACTGCTGATTTTTTACTGGTGGTACAAACCGGTTTTCAGGGATTTCTATCATGATTCTGAAATACGTCTGGCTTCGAGAATTGTTTTCCTGGTTCTGGTCGGAGTGCTCTTGTACGATTGGCAGTTATTGATTCAGCAGTATAACGAGGAGAGTATATTGTTGATCCTAAAAAATTGCTGGGGCGTAATATTCACCGTAATTTCCTTTCTAACCACCACAGGTTTTGAAAGCACTTATTGGTTCGCTTCATCTGATACCCAGATAGATGGATTTCCACATCTTGTCCTTCTTTCACTGGTAATTATCGGGGGTGGGGTGGCAACGAATTCGGGCGGGATAAAACTGTTGCGCCTAAAAATACTTTTTGAAAATTTCTCCAAGGAAATGTTTTATCTTTTATATCCATCAGGAGTGCAAAGAAAAAAAACCTGGAGTTTGAGAAACATAGAATCAGGTTGGGATGAGGCTTGGCTCATATTCACCATGTTTTTTATAACCGTTGTAATGCTGTTGCTTTGTTTGGTGATTGCTGGACTGGATTTTAATTCCGCCCTGACGGTTTCCTTGGCTGTGATTACAACGACAGGGCCGTTGGTTGATACTGTCTTGGGAGAAACCTTCAGTTTTGACCAATTGGGAAATATATCCAAGGTGGTTATATCATTGGGAATGATAGTAGGGCGTCTGGAAATTATCCTGATCATGTTTTTTCTGGGCAGGGACACTTGGAGAAGTTATTAGCCTGTATCGTTAAATCTTGCCATGATATTTTCACATCGGGTCAGATTTCTCTTGTTTTTTGCAAATTATTGTTTACATTGCTTTATGGTTCATAAACAACAATATTAATTAAAAGGAACAGGTTTGATGGCAAACCAACAGAACCGGCTTCAGGATGCCTTTATCAATACAGTTAGAAAAGAAAAGGTTGGGGTCACCATTTTTCTCGTCAACGGAGTCAAATTATCAGGTAGTGTTACCTGGTTTGACAGATACAGTTTATTATTGAAGCGAGACCATCAGGTACAACTGGTATATAAGCATGCTATCTCGACAATTATGCCTTCCGAGAGCATAGTGATCGAGGACGATTCTGATTCGCTTGACAATTAAATTTGAATGTTTTCGGTTTGAAATACATTCTGCTGAATACCCAAAACAACAATTAGGCATGATTGGTATTGTTTTGGTTCAAAAAGACCTTTCTGTAGAACCGTTCGCAAGAATTTTCCTGCCAAAAACAGCTGATTTTGACCAATTAGCTGTTTGAATCACCAATACACGTTCATTAACAATTACCGAAAGTGGAACACTCCAAAAAAGTGTTTCTCTCGAAGTAAATAAATTATCTCATGACAATCTGATGGTTGATTTTGAGAATTAATATTAGTTTAGGAGGATTATTAGTGCGAAATTTCTTTAAATTCATGGCCCTTTCTGGTGCCTTGACGTTGGGTGCCATTGGACTATCCAAGGCCGAGGATTCTTCAGATCCCATCATTATTCCATTGCACAATTGGTCCAGCCAATTGGTCATGAGCTATGCCGTGGGACAGATGTTCGAGGAAATCGGAAATAATGTTGAATACATTACCACAGACAGCCAGGCGGTGTATGAATCAATTCGACTTGGTGATGTATCCCTTGAGTTGGAAGTTTGGGAAGGTGCATTCGGCAACTCGTTCCGTGCCGCGCTCGAAAAGGGTGGAATTCATGATGCAGGAGATCATGATGCCTACACCCGTGAGGATTGGTGGTATCCATTGTGGACCAAGGACGCTTGTCCAGGTCTGCCCGATTGGAAAGCCTTGAACGAATGTGCTGCCATTTTTGCCACACCTGAAACCGGCGACAAAGGTAGGTTTCTTGGTGGTCCCGTTGACTGGTTGAAGCATGATGCCGAAAGGGTCGAAGGACTCGGATTGAACTTTGTGGTTGTCAATGCTGGTTCGGCAACAGCTCTCTGGGCTGAACTTAAATCGGCCGAGCAGAATGATCGACCAACAGTTATCTTTAATTGGACGCCAAACTTTGTCGATGCTGTATGGCCCGGTGAGTTTGTTGAGTTTCCAATCTGGGAAGAGGGTTGTGATGTTGATCCCGCCGTGGGTTATAATCCTGAAACAACCTATGATTGTGGTAATCCGCCAAATGGATATCTGAAAAAAGCCGCTTGGGATGGCATGCCTGAAAAATGGCCAAGTGCCTATGGGGTGTTGAAAAACATCAATTTCACCAATAACCAGATTGCTGAAATGGCAAAGTTGGTTGATGTTGACGGTTTGGATCCAGAGGATGCCGCAACCGAATGGTTGGCAGCCAATGAGGATGTTTGGAAGCGTTGGTTGATGTAAATTAACAATTCCTGTGCCCGTGTCCATGGACACGGGCACAAGGCCCATTATGCAACTTAACCCCGAACAATCCTGAGTTGTATTCTAACTTTTTTAATATTCTGGTATTGGTGACCAAATCATGTGTTTTAAAAACCCATTTCAAATTTTGATAGAAAACAGGCTGTTGGTTGACAAATTCAGTTTAACAAGCTTTTTGTTCGGAAAGGAATAATGACAGAGTCCAAACCAGTCATTTCGTGTAGTAATGTCTGGAAACTCTTTGGGAAAAACCCGGAGGGTTATTTACGGAGCATTCCCGATGATACCCCTTATGAAAAAATTGTTGAAGACGGGTACATTGCTGCTGTCAGACAGGTTTCATTGGAAATAGCGGAAGGTGAAATGATTGTCATCATGGGGCTTTCGGGTTCAGGAAAATCAACACTAATCCGTTGTTTCGCCAGACTTCTGAATATCACCAGGGGGAATATTTGGGTTGACGGCGAGGACATTGGTAGAATGTCCGAAAACCAGTTGATTCAATTGCGTCGCAAGAAAATGGGCATGGTTTTTCAGAATTTTGGATTATTGCCCCATCGTACGGTGTTGAACAACGTCGCCTTTCCATTGGAGATGCGAGGGCAGGGAGTTCATGAGCGACATGAAAGAGCCATGGAGATGATCAATTTGGTTGGTCTTGGTGGCAGGGAGGATTATTATCCTAGGGAATTATCGGGTGGACAGCAGCAAAGAGTGGGAATTGCCAGAAGTCTCGCCATTGAACCCGACATCTGGTTTTTGGATGAACCATTTTCTGCCTTGGACCCTCTCATACGGCGGGAAATGCAGGATGAGTTTTTACGGCTTCAGGGCATACTCAACAAAACGATCGTCTTCATCACCCATGATTTTGATGAAGCATTGAGATTGGCCGATAGGATAGCAATCATGAAGGATGGTGCCATCGAGCAATGTGATACCCCTGATCAAATTGTGCTTAAACCAGCAACCGAGTATGTCTCCAAATTCACTCTGGAAATCGACAAGTCCAGGGTTGTACATGTCAAAGGAATGCTTCAGGCAACCCGAAGTGATGGGGGAAGTATTGCAAATTTTGCTATATCAGGAGAAAAAACGATCCAGGAACTTGCCAGAACCCTTGTAAATGAGGAATTTGAATTTTATCCGGTTGAAGACAGTGATGGCCAGAGCCTCGGATTCCTGAACCGACAAGAGGCTCTTGAGGTACTTATCGGGCCAAACAATGCTGGGTAGTTCCAATCTATCTTCCAACGAATTACTTGGGTTGGGCAACAAACATTGGGCCTTTTTATTCCTTGTAATAACGTTTGTATTGGCACTATTCAAGGGAATCTTTCCCGAAGGTTTGAACAGACCTCCAGAATTCCTGGTATTTCCCTTTGCCGACTGGATCAATTTCTTTTTTGTCTTTCTAAGGGATGATCTCGGTCTGATTCATGTTTCAAGAGCCATCTCAGGCGGTGTTGAGTGGTTACTTGACATTACTGCCAACCTCCTGTACGGCAAACATCGGTGGCCGCGCATTGGTCCCATTCCATGGTCAGCAATCGCTGTAACGGCTTTTGTACTAGCATACAGCCTTGGTGGTTGGAAGCTTTCCCTTGTTTCAGGTGGAACATTTATTTGGATAGCGGTCATGGGACAATGGAAGTGGGCCATGGAAACACTTTCGGTCATCATTGTTGCAACTCCGATATCGGTTTTGATCGGTCTGATTTTTGGAACACTTGCCTGGCGAAGTAAAATATTTGAAAGGATTCTGAATCCGATCCTTAACGTGGCCCAGACCATGCCCCATTTTGCCTACATGATTCCAGTGGTTGTCTTTATTGGGGTAGGTCCCAAGGCAGGAGCTATTGTAACGGTCATATTTGCTGTCCCACCGATGATCCGGATGACCTTCTTGGGATTGAAAAGTGTGCCGCCTGAAGTCATAGAGGGTGGTAAAATGGCCGGGTCAACCGGATGGCAGTTGTTGAGATTTGTTCGTGTACCTTCGGCAAGAACGGAAATACTCATTGGTGTTAACCAGGTAATCATGCAGTGTTTGGCAATGGTCGTCCTGGCAAGTTTCATCGGCATGCCGGGATTGGGACAGAAGCTCTTGCAGCTCCTGCAATCCCTGAAAATTGGACAATCAGTGGAAATCGGAATTTCCATCGTGCTCATTGCCATAACGCTGGATCGGTGTACCCAGGCCTGGGCCAAGCGGCAACCGATTCACTTTCCAAAGGGCACCTCCATCTTCCTGCGCCACAAATTTTTCTTCTCCTGGTTGATCTTATTCATTCTTTTCCTGATTTTGGGTAAATTCATTCCCATCCTGGACGAGGTCAAAAGAAATCAGGCCCTTTCAATTTCCTCTCCCATCGAGATCGGGGTTGATTGGCTGGTAATCACACTTGATCCTTTAACACAATGGATCAGGTGGTTTCTCATTACCTGGATATTGATACCCTTGAGGAATTTTTACCTTTGGGTACCCTTTACCGCTATTCTTGCTCTCTTGGCATGCATTGGTTTCAGAATAGGCGGGTTGAGATCGGCTCTGATATGCACGATCTTCTTTACCTTGATTGCCATTTCCGGTTGGTGGGACCGAACCATGATTACGGTTTATACCGTTACCGTAGCAGTATTGATAGCAGCCATCATAGGATTCCCGATGGGTGTCTTTGCCAGTTTTGGCGATCGCTCTTCCAAGACGATCTTGCTGGTATGTGATACCCTTCAAACCTTTCCGAGCTTTATCTACCTCATTCCGGTTGTCATGCTCTTCGGGGTTAATGATGTTGCTGTTATTGGAGCAGTGGTTTTGTTTGCGGCAGTTCCATTGACCCGATATACGATAGAAGGCTTGAGGAATGTGGACCAGCAAATCATTGAAGCGTCCCAGATGTCAGGTGCAACCAAGTATCAGACACTTTTCAAGGCTCGTCTTCCAATGGCTATTCCGACCATTATGGTAGGGGTAAACCAGTCAGTCATGTTTTCTCTTTTCATGGTAATCATAGCTGCATTTATCGGCACCCAGGATTTGGGTCAGGAGATGCAAAGGGCTCTCTCCTTTAGCGATGTGGGGAAAGGATTGGTATTGGGCTTGATCGTTTCATTTATCGGTTTGATGGTCGATCACCTGATAATGACCTGGTCTTATTCAAGAAAAAAGGCACTTGGTATCAATTAACCCGGATTTATGGTTGCAAGGTGATGGTTCCAATTGAATTGGATCTTGCCAAATCGGGGTTGAGGGACATTCTCAGGTATTTGTTTTGAGCAAAATGTCTACTGAGATCATCATAATATTGCGATAGGGGATGACCACTTTGCCCGGTCGCTATTATGAATTCTGATTCATCCAAATTGGAAAAATCATAAACTCCTCTGTATCCGGCGCCATGATCGGATGAAAATATATTGGGGAATTCTCCACTGGGTCTTGATCTGTTCAAGGTATCTATGCTGCCTGAACCGGGATAACTGATATTGAGCCATGACATTAACGGTGCAGAACCCAACGGAGTATGGTCGTGGTTGATCTGATGAGCCGCGCCCCATTTCCACAAACTTATATCTTCACCATAGGAAGTTGCCAGAGCCCTGAGCGTATCATCAAGGGCCAGTGAAGCTATCGTGTCACAATCTTCAACCCGTTCAGTCTGAATGAAATCACACCATGATGAAGCACCGTCGATATCTCTGAACACCCGTTCAAGGAAGTCTGCATCGGGATAGGAATAATCCTCATAAATGGTTCCAAGCTCATCCTGGGTTATCAAGCGGAATACTGAAACCAGCCACTGGGAATATATCAATGGTTGAGCCTTATCCTGATCCATATCACCTACCCAGTCATTCAATAACCCCAAGGCATTGATTTTAAGGGCAGACTGTTCATCAGCAGGATTGGCTCCAACCAAATGTCCCATACTACGACTGAATAGGGGAACCAAAGTTCTGGCTGATTCTGATACAATATCAATTTGGGTCTGAATGGTACTTTGCTTGGAATGGATGGGTCTTGTGGCAAGAATGCTATTTAACCTTTTGTATCTTTTGGTGTCATTCCAGGAAAAACTAAAATGATGGGGATACATTTGATCTACAGGCTTGTTGTTTGTGTTTGCAAGGTATCCGGCACTGGGGTTCATGATTCTTGGCATATCCTCATATGGTATCGATCCGTACCACCTGTTTCTGTATTTCCAACCGGCCGAGGGCAATCGTCCCTTGGTTTCATGGAATGGACTTCGCAGGGGAGATTTTCCAACCAATTGATAGGCAATATTATCACCATCCGATATAAAAAAGTTCAAACCGGGTGTATGGGCCTTGCCCATATGTCGCAGACCCTCATCAATGGTGGCAGCTTTCATAAGTCCTATGGCGGCAGAGAGAGATGTATTCTGGGGTTCAAAAAGTGTCCAGGCTAGTGATGCCACATGACCATCGGGAACAATTGATTTCAAATTGTAGAATTTTTTTGGGATGACAGGACCATTTTCTGACCAGCTCAGTTGAATGGTGGTTGGCAAGTTCTGTCCCTTCACTTCAATGTCAGACAATCTGTTTCTGAAATTCTTGAAACCTGTAGGTGTCAAATATCTATTGTCGCTGGTTGGATCCAATCTCTCGAGATAAAGGTCCTGATTATCAATATTGGCAAAGGTAACACCCCAGGCCAGATGCGATGATCGGCCAGCAATAATTGACGGAATGCCTGGTATGGAGGCACCTATCACACCGCCGTTGGACAACTCCAGGCGGGCCAGATACCAAATTGATGGAACTGAAAGTCCCAGATGCGGATCGCTGGCCAAGATGGCTTTGCCATTTACTGTTTTATTGGGCGAGACAACCCAGGCATTCGAACCACCTCCGAATCCAAGAATTTCACCAACATCCAACCCATCGGCACCTTCCTCGGTTGAAACCGCGCGTTCACCAACATCAATTTCCAGAGTTGATGAACTGCCAAAAGGAATCAGGTTGCGGCTGTAGGCATCCGGTAATATGGTCTTGAGTTTTTCCGGTCCAAGTTTTGACAATATCCTCTGTCCAAGGATTTCATTTTCCAGATGAGAAGCCAATCTGACAGCCTGCAGATTGAGGATGGCAAGGCTGTCAATGGGGGTCCAGGGTTGAATGGGTTTTCGGAAAAGCAAAAATTCCGGAGCACCTCTACCCCTCCAGATTGAATTGACTGAATTCAGATGTGTATTTACTCCTCTGGCATAGGCCTCAAGAGCTTCAATCGTTTGCTGGTCCTGGTAGGGCAGGGAGTTAGAAGCCAGATCATAAAGGTCAAATCGACGCATCAACTCGTCGATTTCGATTGTTTCATGTCCATAAATTTCCGATAATCGTCCTTGCGCAACACGACGCAGGCTTGTCATTTGCCAAAGTCTGTCCTGTGCATGGACATACCCCAATGCAAAAAACACATCACTGTCAGAAGTTCCAAAAATATGGGGGATGTTATGTTCGGTTCTTACGATCTCAACTGGATTGGTGATGCCTTGAACCTTAAAGTTACCAGTATAATCCGGCAGTGATTTTGACGAAAAGTAATATAAAACACCCAGAGTCAGTATGATCAGAAATCCAAAGATCATTAATATCCTGAATATCCAGCGAAATAGAAAAAGCATACCCAAGTCTGTAGTAGTTCTTTATTTTAACATCTAGTCCGTGAGGGAATTTCCACCCTCAGTATATTCCAAATTGAAATTGATGGTAACTTATCCGGAATACCAATCCAATGAATCAATTATTTTACGTTTTGAGACGGCCAAGTGAAAGGTGAGATTTATATGCTTGGATTTAAAGCCTAAGTGATTACTTTTTCATCATGCACTAAACTGGATTTACAAATTATCTACCAATCAACAAGTAAATAATCCAGCAGGAAAAGCTTAATCGGCAATCATCGCTGGACTCAATGAAAAATGAAAGGATAAATAAATGGCTGAAGTCGCATTTGTTGGACTAGGGGTCATGGGCTTTCCCATGGCAGGTCACCTCAAAAATGCCGGGCATGAGGTAAGTGTCTACAACCGAACGCAGGAAAAGGCGGATGAATGGGTTCAAAAATATTCCGGTACCAAGGAGAATACACCAAGGGAAGCTGCCCTGAACAAGGAATTTGTATTCGCCTGTGTCGGTAATGACAATGATTTGAGAAAAGTTTGTACAGGCGAAGATGGAATTTTTGCCGGCATGGAGAAAGGATCAATTTTCGTTGATCATACGACTGTCTCGGCAAAAGTGACGAGTGAATTGCACGAAATACTTGATCACAGGGGAATAGGCTTCATTGATGCACCCGTTTCAGGTGGTCAGGCCGGTGCAGAAAATGGCATTCTTTCAATCATGTGCGGAGGAAACCAAGATGCATTTGACCAGGCCAAAAAAATCATGGCCTGTTATGCAAGAATTTGCAAATTGATGGGCGCAACCGGCTCTGGCCAACTTGCCAAGATGGTTAATCAAATTTGTATTGCCGGTATTTTGCAGGGGCTTTCCGAGGGAATGAATTTTGCTGACAGAGCCGGTTTGGATGGCCGAAAGGTCATTGAGGTCATATCCAAGGGCGCAGCTGGTTCATGGCAAATGGAGAACCGTTATTCCACAATGATTGATGGCGAGTTCAATTTTGGTTTTGCCGTTGACTGGATGCGCAAGGATTTGGGTATCTGTCTTCAGACTGGAGATGAAATTGGTGCAAGTCTGCCTCTAACTGCCCTGGTCGATCAATATTACAAAGATGTACAAAAGTTGGGAGGTTCCCGGTGGGACACCTCCAGTTTGATTCAAAGGCTGAGGAAGTTGGACGGAAAAATTTAAGATTAATTGGCAATTATAATCTGGTATATTTTGTTCCGGAGAGGGAAGCACCCACAATCAATCCCTTCTGTCCAAAGACAATTCCGATAACATCGGAATTGACATTGATGGTATCCACACCAACAAAGTCACTTTCCTTCAGGATGGCAGCCTCAGCGTTTGCTCCCAGTTTGAAGCCATCGGAATTATAGAATTTCGACAAGGCCTGATCTGTCATGAAGAACAAAATGTGCGAATATTGTTGAGCACCCAGTTGCAACCCGTAGTTGAACTGAGCCGAGGAATAGTATTCAAGGGTTTTTTCGCCAACTCGCAAAGCTCCTTCGCCATAGGAACCGCCAAATACAAAACTGGCCTTGGTTACCACGGGTATAACCAGCATTCCCTTCGCTCTGACCATCAAGTCTTCAGTATTGGGAACCTCTTCCAGAAGGAAGAGCAGTGAGGAATCCACTTTTCTCTCAATTTCAAGGAATTTATCCTTGGCCACAAGCCCGTACGTACTAATGCCAAATATGAATCCAATTACCAATAATAACTTGGATACCTTACCAAATATATATGTCACGATTTCCTCCAAGATCCGCTCGTAAATTCTTGGTTAAGATTATTCTTGTATTTATTACACAAGATTTAAACGACAAAGGAGAATATTTCAAGAAAGAAATGAAACAGTCAGGATAAAAATTGGGAATTATATACAATAGTTAAAATTTGGGGATGTCGCAGAGTTCAAAAGAGGAATCCCGGTCACGCGGAAGGATGTTGTCGAAGGGGATGTTCCGGTTGTTGCAGGGTGAAGGAAGCCCGCATGTTTCCACAATGGGTCCAATCGCGAAGGGGAGAC
>JAPORQ010000049.1 GCA_026710155.1 Paracoccaceae bacterium | reverse complement strand
CAGCACCGCAAGCAGTAAAAGGATTGTTGATTCAATAAAAAATTGGGGGGGGGTAGTTGATGATTGTTTTCATGGGTCTCTCCCTGTGCTGGCCGCTGCCATCGCGGCCGTATTTCAAACCGGCCCGCCACGGACTGGCAGACGCAGAAGGCCGGACATTGACAATGCCAATTACAGGTATCGCTCCCCGGTGTCAAGAGACCGGTTGCAAAAATGGGGAAACAAGTATGGAATATCCAAATTTTATTTAACCCTGAGATGTATGGTAAATCATCGAGTTGGCGGCTCCCGATTGTATAACGGAGTTTCTCATCGGAGGAGTCATATTCACCAAACAAGTTGGAGACTGAAGGCCAGTCTTTAGGGTATATTTTTACACGATTCTCGGCGAACCCCAAGAGCCTAAATCATAAGTCACAAAAGCAATAAAAATGATCTTTATTTGGAATTGTATTGAATTAGCAGCATTTTTTGACTCATGGAACAGGTGTCTTATACCATTTCCAAAAAGTAACCATCAATAGATACAACTAAATCATATTGATTTTCTTACCCCAATTTCTATAACGGATTTGCCTATTAAAACGCTCCTTATGATGATCTTGAAGATGGATTTTCTAACTCGTTATGAGTCATTGCTTTTTGGAAATGGTATTATACTATCCTAGTGCATATCCAGCCCCTCGAACAGTCCTTAGGTAATCCTCTCCACCATATCGGCACAATGCTTTCCTCAAGCGGCCGATATGTACATCAACCGTCCTGATTTCCACATAGATATCCCTTCCCCAGATTCGATTAAGCAACTGATCACGGGACCAGACCCTCCCTGGTTTCTCGATGAAGGTAGCCAGGAGATTGAACTCCGTGGGACCAAGTTTCAACAACTTGCCATCGCGGTAAACCTTGAACTGTTCTGAATCAAGTATGATGTCCTTGTATAAAAGCTTTTGTCCAACTGAACTAGGTCTTGTTCGTCGTAAGTTTGCCTTCACCCTCGCAAGCAATTCCGAAACGGAAAACGGCTTGACGATATAATCATCGGCACCAATCTCAAGACCATGCACCCTGTCTTCCTCATCTTCACGTGCCGAGACGATAATGACGGGAATGTCCTGCAAGTCCTGTGATGCTCTCAAATAGGTACACACTTCAATACCCGACAGTTTGGGCATCATCCAGTCTAGTAATACGATGTCAGGTTTGAGTTCCTTTGTCATATCCAGCGCATCCCGCCCATTGGATGCCTTTACAACCTTGAACCCGGAGCTCTCGAGATTGTAGGAAAGCAGTTCCATATGTGATTGGTCATCCTCAGCAATCAAAACAACCGGAAGGTTCTTCTCCATTAATCATCCTGATTTTCTGCGGTTTCATCAAAGTTGGTGGTTACCAGCTTTGAACGATTATCCTTGGGTAATTTACCGGAAACCAGAAAGATAATCTGTTCAGCAATTCCGGTTGAATGGTCCCCTATTCTCTCCAGGTTCTTTGCAATAAACAGCAAATGCATAGTGGTGGAAATATTACGGGCATCTTCCATCATGAATGTCAGGTGCTCACGGAAAAGCGAGTTGTACATCTGATCTATGTCTTCATCCTTGATAATGATTGATTCCGCTTTCTCAATGTCCTGCTGGATAAATGAATCAAGTGTTTCCTTTATTTGAACTTGTACAGCCTTGGTAAGTCTCCTGACCGAACCGATTGCCAATTTTTCCTTTCCATCATAATTGATTACTTCATCAATCCTTTTGGCAATGTTTTTTGTATAATCCCCAATTCTCTCGAGATTTGTTGCAATTTTCATGACAACAACAATGGTTCTGAGATCCTTTGCCTGAGGTTGCCACAAGGCCAGGAGCTTAATGGCTGAATTGGTGATTTTCTCTTCCATGAGATCAATTTCATCATCCCCAGCCACAACTTCTTCGGCAATGCGAGAATCTCTTTTTTTCAGGGATTTGTTGGTGAGTCTCAAGGCATTTTCCACCATGCCACCCATGGTGACAAGTTGGGTTGTTATCTGGTTCAGTTCATCATCAAAGGCAGAATGGATATGCTTTGCTTCCATTTGAAACTCCTTAATCAACCTATTCTTCCGGTGATATAGCTCTCAGTTTTTTGGTCGGAAGGGTTGGTGAAAATTACATTTGTTGCATTTTGCTCGATCAAATATCCAAGATGAAAAAATGCGGTCATCTGGCTTATCCTTGCAGCCTGTGACATTGAGTGGGTTACGATTACCACGGTATAATCATTCTTCAACTGGTCAATCAGGTCCTCGATCTGTGAAGTTGCAATTGGATCAAGTGCTGAACAGGGTTCATCCATTAACAACACCTCAGGTTGTGTCGCAATTGCCCTGGCTATGCACAAACGCTGTTGCTGTCCACCTGACAGTCCGGTTCCCGGTTCATGCAAGCGATCCTTGACCTCATCCCACAGTGCAGCATTTCTCAATGACTTATGCACAATTTCTTCCAGTTCCTGCTTGTTGTTGGCCAAACCGTGAATTCTTGGTCCGTAAGCCACATTGTCGAATATTGATTTCGGAAACGGGTTGGGTTTCTGAAAAACCATACCGACCCTGGCTCTCAGCAGAACGGGGTCAACTGACTTCTTGTGGATATCTTCACCATCAATTTCAATTTGGCCACTGACCCGACATTGGGGTATGGTATCATTCATGCGGTTGATACACCTCAGAAAAGTTGACTTGCCACAACCCGAAGGTCCGATCAATGATGTTACGGTTTTATCCTGGATATCAAGTGACACATCAAACAGGGCCTGTTTTCCGGAATAGGAAACACTTACGTTTCTGGTCGTTATCTTGTTTCTGGACACTTTAGATACCGCTAATAGAATTCAGTAATCATCAACAATCTAAACAAAAACTACAGTTATGGAAACAACAAACCTTGAAGGTTTTGTGAAATTTGACAATCCCCCAGAAATTGATTTTCTCCATCAACTAGTTTTGCGACAGCAAGGGAAGGATAACCGAGAACACACTTCCCTTGCCTATATCACTGGAAATTTCCAACCTTCCCCGATGTCTGTTCAATATATGTTTAACGATTGCCAACCCTAAACCAGTTCCACCTACTTCCCGAGAGCGGTGTTTGTCTATCCTGTAGAACCTTTCTGTAAGCCGGGGTATGTGTATGGGATCAAATCCCTTCCCGTAATCCCTGATGTCAATTCTGACATGGTCTTGATTGGACAGGTAATTTTCTTTCACTAGTTCACAATTCAATTCAACATTGCCTTTGGCTGGACCGTACTTTATCGCATTTTCCAAAAGGTTTTTGAATACCTGAATGAGTTGATCCTGGTCTCCCCGAATTGCAAAATTCGAATTCAATCCGCTGATAAGGATACGGGTTTCATATTTTTGTGTTAGAGGTCGCATGGTGTTCTTGGCCATATCCAACACATCACCGAGATTGACTTCCCTGGATGGTTCAGTCGTTTCTTTCACCTCCACCTTTGAAAGTGACAACAAATCACGAACCAGCCTGTTCATGCGAAAGGCTTCGTTCTCCATTATTTCGAGGAATTTTATTCTGGCTTGCGGATCATCCCAACCATCGTTTTTCAGGGTTTCAATAAATCCAGACAGAGATGTGAGTGGAGTTTTGAGTTCATGGCTGACATTGGCAACAAAATCCCTTCTCATTTGTTCGGCACTTCCCCTGATGGATTCATCGATCAAGGAAATTACCAGAACCTTCTCTTCATGAGAATTCAAATCAACAGGATTGAACATGAGTGTAAGGTTTTTTTCAATTTCATTTCTGGTTTCAATTATATTGGCAATCTTGACTTCCCTTTCGGAAAGCGACTCCTCGATGCACTTCAACACATCCGGCTGTCTGAACAGCAAATAGAGGGAGTTCCCCACCAATGGAGAATTGAAGTATTGTGTTGCCTCGGAATTGGTTGAAATTATCATCATGGATTTATCAACAAGAATCACCGGAATGGGGAATCCGGCAATGACTTGATCAATTGAACAAACAGGCTCAGTCATGATAATGGCAAAACATGTTCAATCAGAAAATTGACATGCAGGGAAGTTAGTCAAAGAGCTTTCTGCACAGAATTAGTCCATCAACCAATTTATCCACCTCTTCCTTGGTGTTGTACAAGGCAAACGAGGCCCTGCACGTGGCGTTGACACCGAGAAAATTCATGAGAGGCTGGGCACAATGATGCCCCGCCCTCACAGCGATACCCTTTTGATCGAGTATTGTCGACAAATCATGCGGATGAGCGACTTCACCCATTGTGAATGAAAAAATCGCTGCCTGATCCTTGGGTGAGCCATGTAATTTGAGCCAATTCAATTCTGCAAATCGTTCCAGGGCATAATCCCTTACCGATTTTTCGTGAGCCTGTATTTTATTCATTCCGAGTGCGGTTACATAATCAATTGCAACCCCCAAGCCAATCATTTGGGCAATTGCCGGTGTACCTGCTTCAAGCATTCGAGGTGGTTTTGCATATGTGATATGGTCCCTGGTTACCTCGTCAATCATGTCACCACCACCTTTGAATGGTACAAAATTTCCCAAGTGCTCCTCTTTGACATACAATGCGCCCGATGCTGTTGGGCCGTAAATCTTATGACCGGTAAAAACAAGGAAATCCACATCAAGATTCTGGACATCTATGGCTTGATGTACTGCTGATTGGGAAGCATCGACCAAAACCGGAATGCCAAAATTGTGACCGATTTCAATTATTGATTTAACATCAACAACCGTACCCAGTACATTCGATACTTGGGTTACTGAAATCAATTTGGTCTTGTCGGTGATTTGATCCTGAAAAGCCAGAGGTTCCAAATTGCCGAATTGATCAGGCTCAACCCACTTTATGACAATCCCGCTTCGTTCCCTCAGAAAATTCCAGGGTACGATATTGGCATGGTGCTCAAGTACGGACAGGATTATCTCGTCCCCTGCCTTCAACCTGGGCCAAGCCCAACTGTAAGCAACAATATTTATGCCCTCGGTTGATCCACTGGTGTATATGATTTCATCGGTGTTTTTGGCGTTAATGAATCTGGCAATCTTGTTCCTGACCTCCTCATACTTTTCAGTGGCGATATTGGAGAGGTGGTGCAATCCGCGATGTACATTGGCATATTCACTTTGGTAAAAGTTATCTATTGCGTCAATGACTTGTCGAGGTTTCTGGGATGAAGCCCCATTGTCCAGATAGACCAGTTGATTTTGGTTGATTTTTCTTGCAAGGATTGGGAATTCATCCCTTATCCTTTGAATTTCTTCCATGCTAAACATTTGACACCAACCAGAGGACAATTGAACCAAATACCAGGATCAGAATAAGGAAAAACCCCAAGGAACCTAGAAATACCATGAATGGAGATCGAAAATCGTGCAATTCAGCAACAAAAATACAAAAGAGAAAGATGAAATAGGCAAACCCCAGTATGCCAATCCAACTTTCAATCGTTGCCGGTAGAATCAAGCCGGCAACTAGGTTTATTATTTGAATTCCGACCATTATGGATTGGATAAGGGTCAAGCTCAATAGTGTTGCCGGGAGGGTACCCTTGCCGCCGAAAAGCCTGCCACCTAGAAAGGTTCCCAAGGTTAATATTGCAAAACTCAAAAAACCGTACAATGCCACTGAAAAGGGTGCGATATTGCCGAGGGGAAAAGACGGAGCATTATCAACAGGATATAATGAAATTTGCAGTGAAGTCAGGATGGAACCCACAAGACATACCAAAACCGCCAACTGAAATAGTGGGATAATGGGAAGGTCGGATTCCCGGGCTTGCTTGGCCGCTTCCCGTGGGTTTTTCAGGGTTGTTTTAATCAATTCTTGCAAATCGTGTGTCATGTTTGATCTTTAAGTTTGTTTGCCTCATGCAGTCCCAAAAACCAAAAGGTCAGGAAAATGGCAAAAATCAAAATGGAAAAGCCATCTTGCAGTATTTCGCCATGTTTCGTTGGAATATATGTAGTCATTCCATTCACCATGATTAGGGGAAATACAATAAAAAAGGCCCAAAACAATGCAATTCTTGAATGAATCCATCTGATCCGCCATCCCAGTATCATAACTGCAAGTTTACCCAAAACTGAAATAAAATAAAATAGCAATGGTGCAAAGATCACGACACCAATAAAGTATGCAGAAAGAAATGCCGTAATGGGAATTTCGCCTGCAGAGTCAAGGAGGAAGGGTAGTGAACCAATGAAATTAAATACCAATCCCATTATCAAATAAATCAAGGCGTCTGCTTCACTGGTTGAAACCAAGCGGGATCTTATGGTTTTCCTTGGTGAACTGTAAGTCCGAAAGGTATCTTGAACTAATGACATCAGATGGCATTGTTGACCATGTCAGTCAGCAAATCCTCAAGGTTTGCAACGATTTCTTCACTTTCGATTTCATCCAGGACTTCCTTCAAGAACCCGAGTGACAACATTGATATGGCTTCATCTTTCGAGATTCCCCTTGAGCGAAGGTAATAGAGTGAATTGTTGTCAATGCTGCCGCAAGTGGAGCCATGGGAACAGGAAACATCATCGGCATAGATTTCCAGCTCCGGCTTTACCAGAAACTGGCTTTTTTCATCCAGAAGCAAGGCCTGGCTTTTTTGATAGCCATCGGTTTTCTGGGAACCCGGATTCACATGGATTTTACCTTGAAACACACCTGTTGCCCCGTTGTTAAGGACTTTTCGGAAAACCTGCCGGCTGGTACCATTAAGTCCTATGTGCCTGATGAACACCGTATCATCCTGCAAAACATTGCCATTACCCACAAACACCCCCGACACATGTGCATTGGCATCATCCTCTGGCAGTTCGATGATATGCTCGTTTCTGGTCAAGGGAGCGCCTCCGAAAAGTGAAAAGGATTTAAGGGAAGCTGATTCATCGACCTTGGCATATTGGTGGAACAGACTTCGAGCTTCGCTATTTCCAACGGCAATTCTGATATGGTTGAATTCTCCCCTAGGCTCGACATGGACCTCGTTGACCATGTTAACTCCCGACCATGGATTGCCAATTTCAACCAGGGTCAATTTGGCACCAGACGAAACCCTGATGATATTATGGATCAGATGGGCACCTCCAGCGAAGCATTTGCCATAATTCAAAACCACAGGATCAGTGATTTCCTTTTTGGCCCACATGCAAAATCCTATTTGACTGTGATCGATACAGTATTTGGCAAACGGTCTGGGAATTGGCTTCTGAATCCTGTTTTCGATTGCACCAGATACTTCATCAATCCATGAAGGTTTTCTCCGATGACGATAATTGAATTCAGCCTGAAGGGAATTGACAATTCGACTGTCCGATTGATCAAACAAAAATTCGTTGGGGTGCAGGACAAATTCAATTCTGTCAATGTCATCCAACTTGTGTGTTGCAACTGTCTGGGAAGGAGACTTGGCATCAATCACATTTTCAAGATTGACCGGGCTGGCCATTTCGGAAATTTCCACAAATTGATCGGGTTTGGTAAACTTCCAATATTCATCCCCTCTTTGTGGGAAATTGTATCCACTCTTGTTTGCAGTCAACATGATCAGAAACTACTCTCTAAAATAATTTTATTCTTTAAATTCGTGGATTGAAATCAATTCAGATTACTGAGGATATTCGAGTACCCGTTGTTTTCAATATCCAAAGCAAGTTCGGCACCACCTGAATGGACAATACCACCATCAACCATGACATGTACAATATCCGGTTGGATATGGTTCAATAATCTTTGATAATGAGTGATTACGATGATTGCCCGATCAGGACTTCGCAAGGCGTTTACCCCTGCAGACACCTGCTTCATGGCGTCAATATCCAAGCCGGAGTCGGTTTCATCCAGAACGCACAAGGAAGGTTCAAGAACGGCCATTTGCAAAATTTCGTTTCTTTTCTTCTCCCCACCTGAAAACCCGTAATTAACCGGACGCTTCAAGAGGTCAGGCCCGATGTTCAGTTCCTTGGCTTTTGTTCTTACCAGCTTCAGGAAGTCACTCGCAGAGATTTCTTCCTCACCTCGTGCCTTCTTTATTGCGTTGAAAGCTGTTCTGAGGAAGGTCATGTTGCCAACTCCCGGAATTTCAACAGGATACTGGAATGCCAGAAAAAACCCCAGGGCAGCCCTTTCCTCGGGTTCCAATTCCAGGATATCCTCATTATTGTAGGTGATTGAACCTTCAGGAATTTCATAACCATCACGCCCGGATATGACATATGACAGGGTTGATTTACCCGAACCATTTGGTCCCATTATGGCATGAACCTCACCAGGCCCTACCCTCAGATTTACACCCTTCAGTATGGGTTTGCTCTCCTCTTCGAGAATTGCATGCAGATTTTCAATTATTAACAAAAATAACTCCTTCTATATGTTTTCGAGTTGGTGATTATTGGGACAAAATTGATGCCGAATCCTGTCATGAGCTTAAATTCCTATTCTTCTTCACCATGGAAATAATTGACCTGATTTTCCATGAGACCGATATATTTCATGTAGGCAGATTTGAAATCCTTGCCGGGCTTGATGCCAAATGCCAGTATTTTATCACTGTCAGGGTATTCACAGATATCGGGATCGTTTTTGGTCGAAATCGCAAGGTATTTCAAAACCTGATCGCTGTTGTTGACAATCTGGTGGGCCCCTTCCCTGCCACCTCTGGGAGCACCACAAACAGAACCGGTCGAAATCTCGATTGTCTTTGTGCCATACCTGTAGATACCCCTTCCTTCAGTAACAATGAAAAGTTCATCATTTCCCAAATGATTATGAAATGGAAAGGCCCTACGGCCCGGTTTCACCTCAAAATACCTGCACCCGATTCCTTCAAGTCCAAGGGGGAAGCCCAGGTCAGATGTTTTACCACCGAATTTTGTTAACCTTTCGGAGGTGAAATCAAGCGGCGTCAGGGTATTTATGTCAATAACAGGTGAATTTGTGGCCATGATAACTGGAATGATTAACGATAATGATTGGGTCTTAACTTGAAGCCGAAAATCGTATGATGTTCAAGTGGTCTTTCCATGTAATGATGTCAAGATTCAACCAACCGAACCTTCAAGTGAAATTGTAACCAGCTGTTGAGCTTCCATGGCAAACTCCATGGGTAGTGATTGCAACACTTCCTTGCAGAAGCCATTGACCACCAGAGCCACAGCCGATTCTTCATCAATGCCCCTTTGGCGACAGTAAAAAAGCTGGTCCTCGTCAACCTTTGAAGTGGTTGCCTCGTGTTCTACCCGGGAGGTGTTGTTTTTAACCTCAATATACGGAACTGTGTGTGCACCACAATTATCCCCAATCAACAGGCTGTCACATTGGGTATAATTGCGACAATTGCTGGCACGGGGATGAACGGAAACCAAACCACGATAGGTGTTTTGTGCCTTTCCCGCTGAAATTCCCTTGGACACAATCCTGGATTTGGAACCCTGTCCCAAATGAACCATCTTGGTACCGGTATCAGCCTGCTGGAGATTATTGGTTATGGCTATGGAATAGAATTCACCCTGTGATTCCTTTCCTCTCAAAATGCAGGAAGGATATTTCCAGGTGACTGCAGAGCCTGTCTCAACCTGGGTCCACATGACATGTGAACGGTCTCCACGGCAATCGGCCCTTTTGGTAACAAAATTGTAAATACCACCCTTCCCTTCTTCATCACCGGGATACCAGTTTTGAACGGTCGAATATTTGATTTCAGCATCTTCGAGTGCAACAAGTTCAACCACTGCGGCATGCAATTGGGTGGTGTCACGCTGTGGTGCGGTACAGCCTTCAAGGTAACTTACATAGGAGCCTTCATCAGCAATGATCAGGGTTCTTTCAAATTGACCGGTGTTTTCGGCATTGATTCTGAAATAGGTTGAAAGTTCCATCGGACACCTAACACCAGGTGGCACATAGACAAATGAACCATCGGAAAACACCGCTGAATTGAGGGTTGCAAAATAGTTGTCAGTAATTGGCACGACCGAACCCAAATATTTTCTTACCAGTTCCGGGTACTCTTCTATTGCCTCGGAAATCGGGCAGAAAATGACCCCCGCCTTTTGCAGTTCATCCCGAAAGGTTGTTCCTACTGATACCGAATCAAACACAGCATCAACAGCTACCTTTCTGGCATCGCCAGGTGATTCAGATGCACCCTCAACCCCTGCCAGAACCATCTGTTCCCTGAGCGGTATTCCAAGTTTTTGATAGGTTTCCAAAAGGGTCGGATCAACCTCATCAAGGGATTTCGGACGATTTACCATGCTTTTGGGCTTGGCATAGTAATATTGATCCTGATAGTTGATTTCGGGATAGTTCACCATTGCCCAAGATGGTTCCTTCATTTCCTTCCAGCGATTGAATGCACTCAGTCTCCACTCGGTCATCCATTGAGGCTCGTTATTCTTTTCAGAAATCAGCCTGACGATATCCTCGTTTACCCCCTTGGGAGCAAACTCCATTTCGATTTCCGTTTCCCAGCCATGCTTGTACTTGCCTCCAACGGATTTGACCGTTTCAAGGGTATTCTTATCCAGACCGTCTTTAATTTTTGTCATTTCCATAAAAATAATCCTTTCAAATCCGATGCCTGCATAAATTTTTGATGCACTCAGTTTCTGTTGTTCTTGAGTTTTTCAATCCACAGTCTAGCAAACCTCAGCACATCATCCCTATCACTAGTAGGGCCCAGTGAAACCCGAATGGCAGAAGATGCAAGTTGGGATGAAACACCCATTGCTTCCAGAACTCCACTTGAACGCAACTTACCCGAGGAACAAGCTGACCCTGCCGAAACTGCAAAACCCGATAGATCTAGATTTATGATTTGATGTTCGCTTTTCCAACCTGATGCAGTAAAATAACTTGTGTTGGGAAGTCTATCAGATTCACGACCAAAAATGACCATATCCTTGACTTCATTCAATAGTATTTCTTCCAAAAGATCCCGTAATTCGCCAATTCTTTCCCACTCACCATTTCTCAACTCCTTATCGGCTTCTTCCAACGCAGCAGCAAAGGCAATAATTCCGAGTACGTTTTCAGTACCTGATCTAAATCCATACTCCTGCCCTCCTCCCCTTATATTCGGGCTGATTTCCACCTCGGGTTTCTTCAAAAGAGCACCGGTACCCTTGAGGCCGCCAATTTTGTGGGACGAAATAAAAGCAATCCTGACTTGTTTAAAAATTTCCCTGGTGGGAATTTTTCCCAATGCCTGTGTACCATCAGTGACATGGAGACCACGGGGAATAGCTTGAATAACCCCGGTTTCGCCATTGGCTACTTGCAGGCACGATTTAATTGGTGATTTAATTTCTACCAGCCCATTCCTGTCAGCGGTCAAACAGGTATTGGTCCAAGCCCTGACACATTCATGTTCAATTCCAGAAGCATGAAGATCTTTTCCCCGCAGAGCCAAAGCCGCACCTTCTGTAGCACCTGACGTAAAGATTACATCCTCTGGGGGAAAACCGCATATTGATCCAATTGATACCCTTGCCCGTTCTATCAGCGCCTTGGCAACTCTGCCCTCCTGGTAAATTGCCGAGGGATTGCCCCAGAAATCAAGAGCCTCACTGATGGTATTTTTTACGACCTCCCTCATTGGCGAGGTGGCATTCCAATCAAGATAGGTCCTTGTGCTCATTGGTATCGTAAATATTGAGTATATCAGGTACGGCAGGACATGGAACCAAATCGTTGTTGATTATATCCGACAGCCTTATACCATGGAGGTAAACATAAACTTGGGCAGAAAGTCCTTCCCACAACCTATTGGACAGGGATTGTGCCTTGGTACCCGAACTTCCGCCCGAAACACCAGCGCCTGTTTCAAGGGCATTCATCGGCTCCTCAACTGCTTCCAGTATCCGCAAAATCCTGATTTTATCTGGTGATCTTGCTAATTTATATCCACCACTCGGGCCTCTTGACGCAATAATCAATTCGGCTTTTTTGAGCTTCATGAAGAGCTGTTCAAGGTAGGTTATAGAAATGTTCTGCTGCTTGGAAATATTCACCAGATTGGTGTAGCCTCCATTTTCAGTCAATGCCAGGGCGGTCATGGCAACCATGGCATATCTGCCCTTGGTACTTAACCGCATTTATGTTCCTCCTTATTTTCAATTTGTGCTATAGGTGTTTCAGTATGAATTATCTTTACCGGGTTGTTGGTAAATGTCCATCGCCCTTTTTTCAAAAGAAGCCACTATTTTCTGCAAGGCCTCCTGAAAAATGAAACCAGCAATTTTCTGGAACAGTTTAGATTTGAATTCAAATTCCACCTGGTATTCCACAATGCATCCGGAGCCTTCTGACGTAAACGACCATTGGCTTTCCAGATACTTCAAGGGACCTTCAAGATATCTTATGTTGATTTTTTGGGCATTGGGGACAAATTCAACTATCGATCTGAATCTTTCATGAAAAATCTTGAAAGTGATCAACAGATCGGCATCGACGATTGTTTTTTCGCCCTCCTCCTTGATCGAACGAATACGTGTACCGGTACACCAAGGTATGAATTCGGGGTAGGATTCGATATCTGCAACCAAATCATACATCTGCTGATCAGAGAATGGCAGTTTCCTTATTTCACTGTACTTTGGCATTTTGGATTATTCACCTTGCTTCTTCAATTTTTACCTCACCATTATCAGATGTTGGATTTAATTTAAACCTTGTGATTGCCTGTTCCTTGCTTTCCTAAGTCGAACAAAATCTTCATCGGCATGATAACTTGATCTGGTCAAGGGACTTGCGGATACCATCAGGAAACCTTTGCCATAGGCCATTTTTTCATAAGTCCTGAATTCATCGGGAGTTACGAATTTTCTAATGGGATGATGTTTTGGTGTGGGTTGGAGATACTGTCCAATGGTAATGAAGTCCACATTCGCGGACCTCAGATCATCCATCACCTGGGTCACTTCGTTCTTTTCTTCACCCAATCCAACCATTATGCCCGATTTTGTAAATAAATTCGGGGATAATTCCTTGGCCCTGTAAAGCAACTGCAGCGAATGAAAGTAGCGTGCACCAGGTCGAACCGTAGGATAAAGGGAGGGTACGGTTTCCAGATTATGGTTGAATATATCAGGCGAGGCATCAACAACCATTTCCAGGGCAGATGGTTCGCATCTGAGGAAGTCCGGTGTCAATATTTCCACGGTTGTATCAGGATTTTTATGCTTTATTGACCTTATGGTCATGGCAAAATGCTTAGCCCCTCCATCCTTCAGATCATCTCGGTCTACACTTGTAACGACCACATGCTTCAATCCGAGTTTATGAACGGCGTGGGACACTCGGCCAGGCTCAAACGGATCCAAATCAGACGGTTTTCCGGTAGCAACATTGCAAAAGGTACAACCTCTTGTACAAATTTCCCCCATGATCATGAATGTTGCATGACTCTTGCTCCAACATTCCCCAACATTGGGACAGGAGGCCTCTTCACAAACAGTGACAAGTTTGTTGTCCCGAAGTATATCCCGGGTTTTTCGATATCCCTCAGAAGTTGGCGCCTTAACCCTAATCCAATTGGGTTTTCTCATTATTGGATTGGATTTTCTATGTGCTTTTTCCGGATGCCGCAATTCCGGAATGGAAAGGTCTGTTGAGGTCATTGATAATAATTATGAAAGCACTAAATTTTTGGTTGTTCACAATTGAGTCAGGTAGGGGTTTACCATTTTTCAATCGAGAATACTGATAAAGTATTATATTTTTTCATCTAACCAATAGGAATACCCAAATGGCTCGAAATATACTTCTGACAATTTCAGAATTTACCCACGCCCGATATTTGGTATTTAAATCCCAATTCACAAGCAGAAGGAAAGTTTAAATGGAAATAACCTTGGAAATCCATTGTTTATCTAAAAAATAATCTCAAATTAGAAATTTGCCCAACAGGCATAAGGAGGAATCGTGACTCGTATAAAAGTTGATAATCCAATCGTTGAAATTGATGGTGATGAAATGACACGAATCATTTGGGAAAAGATTCGAAACAAGTTCATCAAGAATTACCTGGATATCGATCTGCTTTATTATGATCTTGGAATTGAGGAAAGAGATCGGACCGATGACCAGATTACGATTGATGCAGCAAATAAAATCAGAGAGGTCGGGGTTGGAGTAAAATGTGCTACAATAACCCCTGATGAGGCACGTGTTGAGGAATTCAACCTCAAGAGGATGTACAGATCTCCAAATGGAACCATCAGGAATATCCTCGGGGGGGTTGTATTTCGAAGCCCGATAATCTGTGACAACATTCCAAGGCTGGTTCCTGGTTGGACCCGCCCAATAGTCATTGGCCGACATGCTTTCGGAGATCAATATCGGGCTACCGATTTTCGCTTTCCCGGTGCAGGTAAGATAACCATGAAGTTTGAAGGTGATGATGGCCAGGTAATCGAAAAGGAAGTGTTCCAATCACCCTCTTCCGGTGTGGTTATGGGCATGTACAATCTTGATGAGTCTATCAGGGACTTTGCCAGAGCCTCCCTGAACTATGGTCTGTCGCTCGGATGGCCAGTATATTTGTCAACTAAAAACACCATCATGAAGGTCTATGACGGCCGTTTCAAGGATATTTTTCAGGAAATCTATGAAACCGAATTTGAGGTTCGTTTCAAGGAAGCCAATATTTTTTATGAGCACAGGCTTATTGACGATATGGTAGCAGCTGCCCTCAAATGGAGTGGTGGCTTTGTATGGGCTTGCAAGAACTATGATGGCGATGTTCAATCGGACACAGTAGCACAGGGTTACGGATCTCTTGGATTAATGGCATCCAAATTGATGACACCGGATGGCAAGATCGTGGAATCAGAAGCTGCCCATGGTACGGTAACCCGGCATTATAGACAGCATCAGGCCGGACAACCGACTTCCACGAATTCCATTGCTTCCATTTTTGCCTGGACCGGAGGTCTGTTGCATCGTGCCAAACTGGACGAAAGCAAGCAATTGGAGAAATTTGCCAAGATCCTGGAGAAAACCGTCATTGAAACGGTTGAAAGCGGTTTCATGACTAAAGATCTGGCATTGCTGATTGGCCCCAACCAGAGTTGGCTAACAACCGAGGGCTTTTTGGATAAGATAGAAGAAAATCTGGGTAAAACGCTTTCTTGATTGAGGCACCTGATTTTCGATTTCAATATCCAATAAGCAGCTTTAATTTGGGAAACAAATACAATATTGCCATATATACTCATCACGAGATAAGGTGTTTGTCAACAGGAGTTGACATTTTCTGGCCTTTTCTCCCTTGAATAATCCTTCGGTGCAACAGGGAGCATAAACCCAGAGATCCGGCTTGAAAAGGAAAATTTCTACTACTCAACACCCTGGAACTTCCGGGCGCTACCCGGCTTGGATCAGTATTTACCTTCCCGCAACACTTTCCTGACATTATCCGAAGTTGTAATCATGACATTCCTCTCCAAGTAGTCAAATGGAATGTACCCCTAGTCATCCACTGCCCGTATATCGCTCCCCAATGATACCAGAAGTTCGGCAAGTTCAGGCGTACCTTCGATGGCAATCATGTGGAGGGGTGTTTGCTCCAAGTCATCCCGGGCATTTATATCGACACCCAGTTCAACAAGCCTATCAATGGCTTGATGTTTTCATCTTATGGCAGCCCAATCCATTGCCTCGATATTTGCATTCAGGTCAATCAAAAATTCAACAAGGTCGTTCGCACCTTCCATAGATGCATAGTACAGAGGTATCAAACCATCCGTTGGCCTGGCATCAATATCGACGCCGTCCTGTAGGCATCTGGCAATGTCGGTTGGAGTGGCGTTGGAATAAAAGGGCACAGACAGCCATCCGTAACATTATAGTGCCTGGGCCCATTGATTAAGTACCATTTCCTACTAGAAAGGGCAGAATACAAGCCAGCATGATTTTATATGGTTTCATGCGTTTCTTCCCTGATTTCCACATTCATCCATGATTAAGAATTCCACCGAAAACGACAAGGTTTTATTTTCATGGAATGGTATCCGGGATTCCCCGGAAGGATGGCAGTCAAATATGGAAGTTGGAACTCCACATACCCTTACATCCTTTTCAGCTAAAAATATGTATCTGGCCAGATCAAGGCCACGCAAAATCTACAATCATCAAGGAGACAGCAAGTAATGAAACGGGCTAATGATTAATGATGGTTCAACTTTTGAAATTTTAAAAGGATGATTCGTATCAGATAACTTTGCATGCTTTATTCTCCAACATTAACCTAACATCAGGTAAGCTAAAATTCTTGAATATCTCGTTTCCTCGTTTATGTGTAATCTTATACTGATTGGAGAACATGTATATGCCCATTCGCGTTTATAATAACCCATTCAATCCTGGCTATGGCGCACTTCCTCCAGTGTTGGCAGGAAGGGATGATCTTAAAATCGAGGTTGATAGACGACTTGTAAAAACTGGCAAGATGGAAAAAAATCCTACTGCCATTGCCTTGATAGGACCAAGAGGCTGTGGCAAAACTGCCTTGCTGGGCTGGATTATCAAGGAGGCCAAAGAGAAAGGGTTACCAGTATTCAGACTTGCTAAGCAACATTTTGAATCTGTGGATAGCATTGTAAAAGCCCTGACCAATCAAATAAACTCCAACAAAAGGTCCCATGAATTAACGATTGGGGGAGAAGTCAAGGATCCAACTGGGCAATTAGGCTCCGTCAATTTAGAATACAAAAGGAAATCAGAATATACCCCTATAGAAAATACCCTATTTCTGACAAACTTGTTGACAGATGCTTCAAACAAGGGACTTGCTATCCTAATAGACGAGGCCCATGACATGCCACCTGAGGTTGGCCGTATCTTCTATGATGCTGCCCAGGTAGCAGCCCAGGACAAACCCATCCTCCTGGTAATTGCAGGGACCCCTGATCTTAAATCGGTATTGCGCCGTTCCAAAGCCACCTTTATTGAAAGAATGAGGTCGTGGAACATAGGCCTGCTTTCATGGGAGGACACAAGCCATGCCTTAATTGAGCCCTTCGGCAAAAATATAACTTTCGATGGCAATGCAAAGGTAGCCATTCTCAGTAAGACCCAGGGTTATCCCTATTTCATTCAGCATTGGGGAAGCGCACTCTGGGATGTACTGGTCCGAAAAGGCGTAACCCATGTCGGTGATGAAGAGGTCAAAGAGGCTCGTAAAACTGTGGACCAATCACGCAACGAACTCTATTTTAACCGTATCAAGGAGTTGGAAAGCGAAGGAATGTTGGTTCCAGTGACTGAGATGGCTTTTCGAATTGGTGAGGAAGGAAAACCATCTGCATATGAATTCGAGGCAACCATCCATAAGATGGCACATGCCATTGACAGATTGGAAGCCGAGGAGAAGTTGTTGCATACCGGGTTTGTCTGGCAGGAGGGTATCGGCAATTGGCAATTCGGCATTCCCAGTCTTGCCACTTATGTACGCAAGCATGGCACTGAAATGATTTTTAATCAAGTCAAGATAGAAAATACCATTCCTTCCCTGCGAAAGGTTCATTCTTATTTCAAACTTGCACCTCTATTGCCGACTTCATATCTGGAGGAAAATTTGAAAAAGTTTCTTAAGGAAACCAATCAGGAGAATCTTGTCGAAAAACACTTGTCAACATTTTCCAGGATGGGACTTATTGTTACTGATCCTGATCTTTCAAAAAAGCACATGTTACTTGCGGCCCCACTGGTGACTGAAGCTGTCATTGAAGAGGCAGACAAGGTTGAAGGCAAAACCCCAAATGAAACCAATTCAGGAACCAACCGTTCAAACCACCCAATATGAGCCTGATGACTGCACTCCCAAAATGTAATCTAATCCTCATTGGAGGTTATTGTTGAGTAGTGTAATGCTCATGTATCAAGATTGACCAGAGGAACCCATTACGATAAATTTTGATGATGTTTTTGCTTTTTCCAGACTAAGAGTCAGAGATATATGACTTGGATTAATACTTTTTTTCGCGGTAACAAATTTACTAATACTAATTAATAATCGATAGACCAATCATAATCATATAGTTTTTGATACCCTTTTCTAATTGAAGTTTAACCCTGTAACAGCGTCCAATTGCGATGATTCTGGGGGTCCAAATTTTACAGGTAGTTGGTTAGAAGTTATGAGTCTTTAATTAGTTGCATTGGTATGATTACCTATCAGGATTGTAACGTTACCATTTCCCTGAAACAGAAATTACTGCAGAGTAGAGAATTACCTTGAGAGGTTCAATCCTTCTGATAAATTTGTTTAAGTTTCATGGATTGGTAAAGAAAGTTACAAGTCTTTCAACACAAGCAAAATGAACAAAAATGGTTGAATAAGGAATTCAAACGAAATGAAAAGACCGTCGCATAATCTTCATGGTTGGGAGAAGTTACCCTTGTGCAATGATACAAATAAAAAACTCACACTAATATTATCTTGACTACCGCTAAATAAAGGAAAGTGCCTTTGCAAAATGGGCACTAGTATTGGACAGTGCACTAGCCTTAAGAAGGGCAAGTAAACAAGGAGGTAAGTAGTGTTGGTAATTTTATATCTGGGTCATTAAAAATTCTTAGGTAAAATATTCCATTTGACCAGCATCCGGTCTACAGAAATCGGCCCTGCCCCTTTCAGGAAAATCACAATCAATAGAAAGACCCATAATGCCCTTTGGTCAAAAATGATCGCATCGGGGGGACCATCAAACCAACCACCGACACTCTTGCCGGACAATCCATGGCCAGCGATATCAACAATGCTCTGGACGATAACAAATCCAATCATTCCTACTGCTGCAAATTTGGTCAACAGACCAACAACGATGAGCAAGGGTAGAATTATTTCAGCATAGGTTCCAAGAAATACCACCAGATCATAGAAAAAACCAAGTTCAGTTTCATTGTATCCCACACTTTCCATGGTTTTGGGGAATATCTGTACGTAAGCACCGGCACTGAAAGAAAATAATCCATCACCAAACTTGGTTAGAGCCGATTTAAAATAATAGACAAGAAGGATACCTGCAAAGTAAAGCCTTGCCAGGGATGATAAAAACCAATCTGAAGTTTTTTCCTCAATCCAGGCAAAAACACAATTCACAAATCTAACAAGTGCCATAACATCCCCTCTACGGTAAAGCCTTAACTTTCAAATTGATATTGCTAACTATTAACCGATTTAATCATTGCTTACAACATTACTTATGGAATTCGTTGTAAGAAGAAGCCGAAACAAATCTGCCAAATCAAAATGAAATTCTTCCGAATGGAATAGTGTTTTCTCACAGGCAAGTCCAATATTCTGTCCCTCCATCAGGTGTCTTACAAAATGGTAGCCTCCGCGGTTTGTTATGACTGGATAAGGGTCAAAATCAGGTCGAACAACCAAAACATATTCTTCACCGGCTTGGGGTGCTGGCCCATCTTTTTTATTTGCCTCCCAAATACTTGCTGCAGGATGTTTGGAATAAAACAATCTGGTTGCGGGGCTAAATTCCAGACGGGTCTTGAGTTGTTCTTCCGGGTCAAGATCTTCAAAAAACTTGGAATCAATTGGCTTCGGATCACCGGAATGATAAGATTCCCTCAATTCAATTTCCAGTTTGGCAACATCTGGCAGGTAGGCAAGATGTTGCACCGGGGGAAATTTCAAAAGAAACTCGGGCATTTCCTTCCCATAAAACATCATTAGGGGTGAACTAGGTGGATACTCCCGAACATAAAGCCCTGCCATGGCCTTGAAGAATTCATCCCCAACCAATTTTCGAATGACCGGAAAGGAGACTTCCAAACCCTCAATCAAGCTGGCAACGACATTGTTGCGATAAACCGAAAACCTGCGATCGATTTTGTCATGGGGTATTATCAACCTAGAAGGAACGGGTTTGTCAGGCTTCAGAAGAGCCTCTATGAATTCCCCGTTAAAAGGTTTCATGCTGCTTTCGATGATAACTCGGCTAAGATACAGTTTGCCTTGGTAGCTTCAGAAGAGAGTTTTTCCCAATTGGGAATATCATTATCCCATTCGATCAAGGTTGGAAGTGGACCTGTTTTGGAAATCAGATATTCATATAATACCCAAACGGGATCGATAACTTCCGAAGCATGATTGTCTATCAGCAGGTCGGGACCATTTTCCATTTGTTCCAATTCATGTCCACCCAGATGAATCTCCCTGACAAGGTCCAAGGGATAGTCATCCAAATACCTGTAGGGATCGAAGTTTCTATTTTCAGATGATACATAAACATTGTTGACATCAAGGAGCAGAAAACAGCCGGTTCTTTTGGCAATCTCCTTGATGAAGTCAATTTCACTGTAGGTGCTTTCTTCAAATTCCAGATAGTTTGAGGGGTTTTCCAAAAGCATCGGCCTTTGCAAAGCATCATGAACCTGATCAATATGTTCCGAGACGCATGCGATTGTGGTGTCATTATATGGAAGGGGAAGAAGATCATTGAAATAGCTTCCCTCGTGGGTTGACCAAGCCAGATGCTCCGAGAACACGGCAGGTTCAAGCCATGAAACAAGGTTTTGCAAGCGTTTGAGATGATCAATATCCAAAGGATCTTCACCACCAATGGACAAACCTACGCCGTGACAGGAAATAGGAAAATTTTCACGTAATTTCTTGAGTTGGGCAATTGGCCTTCCACCATCGCCCATATAATTTTCTGCATGGATTTCAAACCAGGACACATCGCCCGGATGCTTGATGATTCCCTCAAAATGCTGGCTCTTGAAGCCTACTCCGGGTCTTGGGGGGAGAGTACAGGATTCAAGGTCATGTAAATTTGCCATGGCAAGATTCCTGAATCCTGTACTTCATAATTATTTTAAGAAGGAAGATCCCGTTCCAATGGCTCAAGCGATCCCATACGATCACCCGGAAGTTCCATGGTGGTACAAGTACCTGCGGGTACCAGAGTCCATGCATTGCCCTGGTAATCGACTGTTGAGGATCCGGAACAGGTCGTACCCGGGCCAGCAGCACAGTCATTTTGACCGGCAAGCGAAATACCGTAACACTTTTCCTTTTCGTCGGCGACGCCGGGTACGGCGTAGGCCACAAAAGCTGCTGCTACAGCACTGGCAACGGCAACTGATTTTGCATTGATTTTCATAAGTTTCTCCATAGTAAAAAATTGATGGGAATAAATTATATATCTTGGCTTTCAATTACAAACAAAATATTTCCAATGAATATTCAAAATTCTTTGATCATGCACCTTCAAGAATTATAAATTCACGTTCAGCCGATTTATGAGCTATCGCCAAGGCACGTTTGTAAGTAGCGGAATTATAACAGTTGTTTGCACTTTCCAGACTGGGAAACTCTACAATTACATTTCTTTGGCGATTCGTTCCCTCCTTGGATAGAAACTTCCCTCCCCGGGCCAGAAATCTGCCACCAAATTCCTCTACGGCTTGAGTCGCTATCTTGGCATATTCGCCATAGCCTTCAGGGTCGCTTACATCAACCCGCGCAATCCAATATCCTTTCATTCTAACCTCCTATTACTTTTTCAATTTCAGGTACTAGCTTATCCAGATTTTCAGCCCTTGATCCCCCACCCCGGGCAAAGTCAATTCTTCCACCACCCCCTTTACCTCCAAGAAGGGGAACTATTTTTCTTACTATATCTACGGCGGAATATTTTTCTTCGAGGCTTTTGGTAACACCAACCGCAACAGAACTTTTACTATCGAAAACAGCCAATAAAACGATGATGCCTTGCCCCATTCGATTCTTTTCCTCATCCATTAATATAGGCAAATCCTTGGGAGATACGGAATCGAATATGCGAATCAGGAAATTGTCTTCTCCTGTTCCTGTTTTTCCTGTGTGGTGATTGGGATTGCTTATACCAGATTGTGCTTGAAGGCAATTATCGCTATCTGGTCCGACTTGACGACTCGTAAGCAATTCACGCTTTAATCGTTCATTTTCCTTCTTCAGATTGTTCCGTTCACTTTGAAGTTGCAGAACACGATCAACAGCCTGGTCAGGTTGGACCTTGAGACCCAATGAAATTTCAGCCATGAACATGTCATGTTTAGCCAGATATTTGCGGGCGGTTTCTCCCGTGATGGCTTCAATTCTTCTTACACCAGCCGAAATGGAAGATTCCCCGGTCGTTACAAAAAGACCGATTTCACCCGTGGAATCAACATGGGTACCCCCACAAAGTTCAATCGAAAAGGTGGATTGATCCCTTCCCTTGCCCGAACCGGGCGATTGGCCCATGGAAACCACTCTGACCTCATCATCATATTTTTCACCAAACAAGGCCTGTGACCCCAACTCCAGTGCTTCATCCAAACTCATCAGTGATGTAGTAACTGGAGAATTCTGCCAGATGTGATGATTCACGATTTCTTCTATTCTGAATAGATTCTCCAGCTGGAGAGGGTGATTATGTGAAAAGTCAAAGCGCAACCGGTTTTCATCGTTAAGGGAACCTTTCTGAACAACATGATCTCCCAGAACTTCCCGCAATGCTTCATTCAACAGGTGGGTGGCCGAATGATTGCTCATTATGGCCTTCCGATTTCGGGTATCTATTTCCAGCTTGGCGGTTGTTTCAACTTCGATTTCACCTTTTGCTATTTCCGTATAATGAAAGACCATACCGAGATGGTTTCTGGTATCAAGAACTTTTGCCAAACCTGCTTCAGTCTTGATAAAGCCCTTATCACCAACCTGACCACCAGACTCTGCATAGAAGGGAGTTTGGTTAGTAATTATCTGTACCCTGTGCCCCTTGACTGCTTTGCTTAAAAGATCTGAACCGTTGGTTATGGCAAGAATCTGTCCTTCGGTCTGCTCCATTTCATAGCCTAGAAACTCGGTGGGACCACATTTATCGAGGATTTTATACCAGATCTTGTTGTCACCAATTTCACCGGAACCGACCCAACTCAACCTCGCTTGTTCCTTTTGCTTGGCCATTTCGGCTTCAAAACCTGCCTCATCTACCTTCAGACCCCTTTCCCGGAGAGCATCCTGGGTCAGGTCAAGTGGAAAACCGTAGGTGTCGTAAAGTTTGAATGCTGTTTGCCCAGGGAACAACTTGCCGGTATCAAGTTTGCTCAATTCAGAAGAAAGAAGCCTCAAACCCCTATCCAATGTTTTTCGAAATCTTTCTTCCTCACCCTTTATGGTCTCGATAATCATAGCCTCGGATTGTCTCAGCTCCGGAAAGGCAGCACCCATCTCATGAACAAGATGTGGAACCAGCAAATTGATCAATGTTTCCTGATATCCAAGCAAATGAACATGACGAACGGCTCTTCTGAGAATTCTTCGCAGAACATAACCCCTGCCCTCGTTTGACGGCAGGACTCCTTCGGCAATAAGAAAGGAAACGGCCCTCAGGTGATCGGCAATGACCCTGTGATGCACATTTCCATCACCATCGGGATCGGTACAAGTGATGGCAGCCGATGCTTCAATCAGTTTTCTGAACAGGTCAGTTTCATAATTGTCCGTTTTCCCCTGAAGAACCGATCCTATTCTCTCCAATCCCATTCCCGTATCAATACAAGGTTTTGGTAGCGGAGTAAGATTACCCTCATCATCCTTCTCGAATTGCATGAAGACCAAATTCCATATTTCCACGAATCTGTCACCATCCTCATCGGGAGAACCTGGAGGACCACCGGAAACCCCTTCCCCGTAATCATAGAATATTTCCGAACAAGGTCCGCAGGGACCAGTATTGCCCATTGACCAAAAGTTGTCGGATGTGGCTATCTGGATAATTTTATCGTCAGTGAATCCAGCAATCTTTTTCCAATAGGTTATGGCCTCCTCATCGTCATGATAGACGGTACATAGAAGCCTGTCCCTGGACAACCCCAATTCCCTGACAATGAGATCCCAGGAATAATATATGGCCTGTTCCTTGAAATATTCACCAAATGAGAAATTGCCCAGCATTTCGAAAAAGGTATGGTGCCGAGCCGTGTAGCCGACATTGTCAAGATCATTGTGTTTGCCGCCTGCCCGAACACACTTTTGACTGGTGACAGCCTTGGTATAGTTCCTTTTTTCCAAACCGGTGAAAATGTTCTTGAATTGGACCATGCCAGAATTAGTAAACATCAAGGTGGCATCGTTTCTGGGGACTAGCGGCGAACTGGTAACCACTTGATGTCCAGTACTTTCAAAATAGGAAAGAAATTTTGTCCGAATGTCGCTTAAACTAGTCATCTTATTTGAATATCACCGAATACAAAGGCAGGTCAGGAAAGTAAGTGTCATCTGCATCGGTACGGAATATCCGAGCCAAGTGCTTAAACATTATTCAGATTCAGTTTTCAGTCCAGAGATCTCTCTGACTTGATTTTCTATCTCATCTGATATTTCGGGATATTCCTTCAGGAAATTTACAGCATTGGCTCTTCCCTGTGCCATTCTTTCATCCTTGTATGAAAACCATGAACCTGACTTCTCGATAATATCATGCTTGACTCCAAGATCAATTATTTCACCCCCCTTGGATATACCTTCACCATAGAGAATATCAAATTCCACCTGCTTGAATGGAGGAGCCAATTTGTTCTTCACCACCTTTACACGGGTGGAACTTCCAACAACTTCATCTCTGACCTTGATGGCACCGATTCTCCTGATATCAAGACGTACCGAGGAATAGAATTTAAGCGCATTGCCACCAGTTGTTGTTTCGGGTGAGCCAAACATAACACCTATTTTCATTCTGATCTGGTTGATGAAAATAACCATGCAATTCGAGCGATTGATCGAACCAGTCAACTTTCTCATGGCCTGGCTCATCAGTCGAGCTTGGACGCCCACCTGTGAATCACCCATTTCCCCTTCCAATTCTGATTTTGGCGTCAAGGCGGCAACGGAGTCAACAACAACGATCGATACGGCACCCGAACGGATGAGGGTATCGGTGATTTCCAGCGCCTGTTCCCCAGTATCAGGTTGTGAAATCAGCAATTCATCAATATCAACACCCAATTTTTTGGCATAGACAGGATCAAGGGCGTGTTCCGCATCGACAAATGCTGCAATTCCTCCCTTTTTCTGTTCCTCGGCAATGACCTGCAGGGTAAGTGTGGTCTTGCCCGAGGCTTCTGGACCGTAAATTTCAATGATTCTACCCTTGGGCAAGCCACCTATTCCAAGGGCTATATCAAGACCAAGAGATCCTGTTGACGTTGACTCAATCTCTTGGGAGGTGTTGTCCTGGCCGAGTTTCATAATCGAACCCTTGCCAAAATTCCTTTCAATTTGGCTTATCGCAGCATCCAGTGCCTTGTTTTTTTCCATTGATATATTCCTTTAAATTGGTGGTTAGAATCAGGTTGGATCCATTGCTAGCCTTCTAGTTGGTAGCCATCTTTTGAAGATACGATATTGCAGATTATGGGTCCGCTAATATGTCCTCCTGAAAATAATATTTTATCGGTAGCCAGCATGTCCAGACAGATCAATCTTGTTTTTGCCGCCTTTTCCCTATCCACATCCAGCGTAAAGGGAACATCCGGAATTTGAAGCAGTATTTCCGGTATAACAAGCAAATCGGATGTGTATAGGAACTGCTCTCCTTCGGACTCCACCCGTATTCCACAATGGCCAGGGGTGTGGCCAGTCAAATCATGAAATGAAACACCTGATGCAATATCATCAGTCGTATCAACTGTGCTAATTCGGTCACCATAGATTTTTACAAAATCCAGAGCCATGGGACGCCATGAAGTCAATGATTCATCGGCGGAGTCAAAATTGCTGTCATTGGTCCAGAAATTATATTCCTTCCCTGTCAAAATCACTTCAGCATTCTGAAATACAGGATTCCCATTACTGTCCCAAGATCCACAAATATGGTCGGGGTGCAAATGGGAAATAACAAATTTGTCTATTTGTTCAGGTTTGATACCTGTTTCCTCAAATGCTTCAGGTAAATGCCCGGCAGCAGGACCAAATACCTCGCTTCCAACACCTGCATCCACCAGGATATTTTCTTTTCCGGTTTCAATCAGGCATACATTGAATCTGGTTGGCAGAACGGATTGTTCTGAATTTCCCAGAAGGCTCCTAATTTCCTCTTCCTCTGTTTCCGGGAAGAGATCAAAACCAAATTCCGTACCACCATCGTTCATTATGGTGATTTTATAGTCTCCAATTTTCCTTGATGTTATTCTGGACATGTTTCTCCTTAACTGTAACATTAAAATTTAAATTGATAATCCAATTGGTTTTATGATGATTAAGTTAATACTTATTCCAGCCAATACTAATGTCTCATGTGTAATATTTTTTGGATCTTCGTCCTTTTTGGTGGGATTCGCTTATTTCAATGTATTTTGAAGGTGACATGTAGCACAGTACTTTCCCTGTCCACATACCAGACGATACCATTGATCGTTGGAACCGTTCCATGTTGTCCACATCCAATTTTACAAAGTAGTTGCTATTTTCACCAAACAAGGCCAAATCAT
>JAPORQ010000046.1 GCA_026710155.1 Paracoccaceae bacterium | reverse complement strand
ACATGAAGGCTCCACCATGACTTCCTCCAGATCGAATGTCCTTATCTCGATAAAAGGGCTTGTGGAGATTGTGTATACGTTCCAGCAATGGATTAGAACCTGGATCAAGTACTAGGAAATTTTTATATCCAAGTTTTTGCATGGCACAAATAGGCAGTCCAAAAGCTCGATACTTGGGAACCAAGCCTTTTGCCTGAAGCTCATCTTCAAGCTTGAGTATCAAATCAATAAGTTCTTGATCAGTATGTTTATTTGTCATTTAATATCTCCTTTTAATTGGATTAATTAGTTTGGGAATCATTTCCTCTAATAGGGAGGAAATGAGATAAGATTTTATCTATAGGGGGACATCGGAGGGCAAGGCAAGGCCGATAATCTCCATTATGTCAAGTGGGGTAAAACAGAACCCCAGAATCAACAGCCTTCATCCCTGGCCTGCATGATCGTCTGCCGGCTTGTTTGCATCGCCCTTGCGATGGCCGAGACCGTCTCCCCGCCATCAAGCCGATCACGTACTTCCTGCCTTTGATCCGGGGACAGAACCATCGGTCTTCCCGGTTTCCTACCCTTGGCCCGGGCGCGTGCCAACCCGGCCTGTGTCCGTTCAATGAGCAGGTCGCGCTCAAACTGGACAACGGCGTTGATCACGTTCATGGTCATCTTGCCGGCAGAGCTTGTGAGATCCACCCCACCGGGGACCAGGCAGTGGACCTTGATTCCCATCCCCGACAGTTTTTCGACCGTCATGCTGACATCGATGGCGTCCCGTCCCAGCCTGTCAAGCTTGGTGACGACCAGGAGATCACCCTGCTCAATCTTGTTGAGGAGGCATGAAAAGCCTTTCCTCCGTGCCATCGACTTGGATCCGGAAATGGTTTCGGTGATGATGCGGTGGGGCTCGATACTGAAACCCGCATCACGGATTTCATGGATCTGGTTATCGGTTTCTTGGTCGGCAGTTGAGACACGGGTATAGGCAAAGGCCCTGGAAATGGTTGGCCTCCTTAAAAAATGTAAAAATATGGTTGTCCGTAATTATTTGTGTGTTCACAATGAAAAATGCCATATTACGGACAGTTTTTTCTGGCCTGTCCGTAAACGATCCCTTTAGAACAGTATATCTTTGAGGCTTTTTTGCCCGATCTACACGGTATCTTGCCCCTTAAGAAACAGGGCCAAAGCGGGTTCTATTCGAAAGAACTGGAAAGGGGGAATATTCAGGTATAATAACATTTCCAAAAGGTAAAGACTCATGGCGAATTAGAAAATTGTGATCGAAATTCCAGCCTCAAGATCATCATAAAAAAAAGGCTTGAATGGGTTAATCCTTTATAGAAACTTGGGGTAAGAAAATTGATATGATTTTGAGTTGTTTATTCATTGCCACTTTTGGGAAATCGCATAACAATCGAATTCATACCTCGTCCAGAATTGAAGAGACAAGGATCATCCTCCTGTATTTGATCTGATTTGGCTATCTGCATCAGGATCAATGCCGATAAAACCGCCGACCTGCTTTTCCCAATGCTGGCTGAATACCCCTCCCTTTGCCAGCAGATCATCAACAGTACCCTGCTCGACGATATTCCCCTCATGCATGACAATAATGCGGTCCATACGTAATACTGTGGATAATCTGTGAGCTATGGCAATAACCGTTTTTCCCACGATGATCTGTCGCAACGCATCCTGGATGTATTCTTCAACTGTTGAATCCAATGCTGATGTGGCCTCGTCCAGAACCATGATCGGAGCATCTTTCAAAACCGCTCTTGCCAAGGCAATTCTTTGCCTTTGACCTCCGGACAGTTTTACCCCTCTCTCGCCCAAATGGGCATCATATCCCCTACGGCCAAAACGATCCTCCATGTTGATAATGAAATCATGAGCCTGAGCCTTGATGGATGCTTCTACGACCTCATCCCAAGTTGCCTCTGGATTGCCATAGGCAATGTTTTCCCGGGCCGATCTATTGAACATGGCAGTTTCCTGGGTTACCATGCTGATTTGATTCCTCAGGCTTTCCTGTGTGATGTTGCGGATATCATTGCCATCAATCATGATGGCTCCACCTTCAGGATCATATAATCTCATCAACAGGGTGACGAGGGTCGATTTTCCGGCGCCGGATTCCCCGACAAGTCCGATGTGTTCGCCAGGTTCAATTTGAAGATCAATGTTGGTAACGCCACCGATTTCCCTCCCATAACGGAAAGAAACATTCCTGAATTCTATATTGCCCTTCAGCCCGGGCACTTCCTTGGCCTGAGGTGTGTCAATGAGCTGATGTGGATGGGCAAGGGTTCTCATGCCGTCTTCGGCTTCACCCACATTGGAGTAAATTGCCATCAGTACAAAACTGACCCAACCTGACATCTGGGCAATCCTGATGGCAACCGAACCCGTTGCGGCAATATCTCCTGTCGTGGTCATGCCATTCGACCAGAGCAGGAGGGAACCGCCAACCAGAATGACCGGGAGCAATCCCGAAAGCAACATCAGGAAATATCTGAAGGAAGAAGCAACCAGGCCAAATTCCGTAGCTTTGCAACGAAAGTTTTCCAAGGCATCCAGGGCAGCCCGATCCTCATGCTGGTAATGGGCAAAGAGCTTGACTGTCCTTATGTTCGTTATCGTGTCGACAATTTGGCCGGAAAGCATGGAACGGGCACCTGCCCTGCTGGCAGATTTTTTTCTTATTCTGGGCAAGAACCAGCGAATGAGGAAAATATAGCAGAAAAGCCAGACCATAAGCGATATGGCCATCCTGTAATCAATTGAAACGAGGAGCAGGAATGATCCCACCAAGGAGGCCATGGCAAACGAAATCACGTTGACAAATTCATTGACTGTTTCCGAAATTGCCCTTGATGCCTGCAGTTGTTTCTGAGATATTCTACCGGCAAAATCATCATCAAAAAATGAAATGGCCTGATCCATTGTATGGCGATGGAGTCTTGAAAGCACCAGTGAATTGATATTCGGATTGATAAGGACCGAGTTGATATAGGAACTTCCCCCAAAGGCAAAGGGTCTGACTACCAGAAAGAAAACAACGGCAGCGCCAAGGAGCAGGACATTGTCGGTAAAGATGTTGTTCAGATCCGTTGATACCGCACTGTCGATGACCAACCCCAATATCAAGGCGGAAAATACCTCCAGCGAACCTGCCAGCATGGACACCACACAACCAATGAAAATCAGTGGAAACGACCCGTGCAAGCACCACCGGTAAAACCGGCCCAGGGTCTGTGGTGGATCACCCTCCGAATACTGATATGGATTAATCAACTTACCGAACAACAAGATCCTACCATGATTTCAACCACTAGCATTGGTTTCCTTGCCTTTTACTGTACCAATTCCAGCAAGGCTGATTTGGATGCCTCAAAACCTGATGCGATCCATACCCTTTGCAATTCCCTGAGTTTGTCGCCCAATTCCTTCCCTTCATATCTTGTTCCCAAATCCTTTGCCTTGACAGGAAATTCCTGACTTGCGGCAAAATCAACCCTTGACTTGAAGTCTGAGGGGATTTCCTCATTACCCAGTATGTTCCTGAGCAGGATTATAGCCTCAGTTGTTTCCTTGCCAAGCAGATATGCCAACTCTTCAAGTGAACATTCGGTATCCTTTGAATATTGTAACAAAGTGTCAAGTTTTAAACGCTCAACCCTTGTTAAATCCAATTTACAATTCTTTGTGTTGATATTCAGTACCGCAAGACTGCTAATTAAATTGGGTTCAAACTGGTGTGCGCTTTCCATTTGTTCAAGTTTCTCATGTTTCAGGGCCTGACCTTCCGGGAAGTGCCAGTTCCAGCTGGGAGTATTCTCCCATTCCCGGAGACACCAATAGAGTGGCCTCACGGATAGAATTCGGAAAATTTCGGATCTGATTCTAAACCCGGATAACAAATCGAGTTTTTCAGCCTGAAACTTCCGAATGGCAGCCAAACCCTCGGAATCACATCCCTTGGCAGAATCACCATAAAGGGCACTGAACCTAAAAAATCGCAATATGCGCAAATAATCCTCATTGATTCGATTAACGGGATTACCTATGAACCTGATCCGTTTTTTCTGCAGATCCTTCAACCCTCCCCTGGGATCATGTACTTTTCCTTCATGGTCCGCATAAAGTGCGTTTATGGTAAAATCCCGACGGGAGGAATCCGTCTCCAAATCCGTCGCAAAACAGACCTCGACCTTCCTGCCAAAGGTCTTTATATCCTTGCGAAAGGTGGTAATCGATATCCCATTTGATCCTACCAACAAAGAGCCAAATTCAATTCCTATCGGCTTGAAAAAGATTTTCCCTCGATTGAACATTTCCTTCATTTCGGTCGGTGTGGCATCAGTTGCCAGGTCAAGATCGGAAGGTTTTTTTTGCAGGATACTGTCCCTGACACATCCACCTACAAAATACAGTTGATATCCTTCATTCCGGAAAAGCTTGAACAACCCTAACAGAAACTGATCATTTTGCCAAAATCGTTTTATTCGCATCGTTCGTTGAAATGTCTGGCAAGACCATTGAGTATTCTTGCCGTTGCTCCCCAGATATGATACTCATGGTAATTGAGCCCAATGTATCTGTATTTTTGTCCACCCCTCATTATGGATTCAATACGGTAGTTTGTTAAATCCATCAGAAAGTTAAGCGAAACCTCAAAGATTTCTGCGACCTCATCGATTTGGGCCACGGCCTCAAAAAAGGGATCCACCTTGCCAACAAACGGGGTAATTCTGAAACCGGTTACCGTCTCATGGGGAGGACATGCCCCAAGAATTTCAACTTGAGCGGGATCCAATCCAATTTCCTCTTTTGCTTCTCTCAGGGCAGTCTCAAATTCATTCCGGTCCGAGTGTTCGGCTTTTCCACCCGGAAAGGAAATCTGTCCTGCGTGGTACTTGAGATGGCTTGAGCGCCTGGTGAATATAACCATTATCCCATCGGGCTTGCTGACAAGGGGTATCAGTACGCTGGCCGGTCTTTTGGCCCGCGGCAAATGATCGAGCATCCCTTCATTCAGCATGTAATCCGATGATCCGCCCCTGTAGGTTTTCAAACCTTCACTAATCTGATTGAAAGTCAGTTGAAGAGACAACGTAAAACCCTAACTCCCCAACCTGAAAAGTTGTATTTGAATATTAATGATTTCGCCATTTTACATGTTTTAAAGTGTTGCCAAACATTGGGGTCTTCAGTGTTCCTTTTCAGACAGATAGTTTTCGAACTGGCCGGGATCGGATAAATTGTCCTGTGGACATACCGATGTATGGATTCCAAATACAACCCCCTTGGTATCATTCAGTTTCCTGAGCGTCTGGCGTTCCACCCTTGCCCACTTTTTACCAGTCCTGTCCTTGTCTCGCCTATTATTCATGCTTCTCGGCTGGTGGAGATCAGGATTGGTATAAGAAAGATAATTCCCTCGGTAAATAATCCTGTCAGGTTGTAAATTGTCAAACATCCGCTGAACCACCATTGCAATACGATCATCGTACTGGGATACGGGGTCATGAATTGAGGTAAGTGGCAAGCCCATTTTTTCAGCCAGAAGCCAACTTGCCGGAAAACATAATATGGCACCAACCAGGACATGTTGATTACCACCATCATGTAGCAGGCACAAATCCTCCTGGACCAAACGGCCTGCAATGATCAGGGGATGATCATCGTTTAATGCAATGATTTGCCCGTCTGGTCTGGTGACATGACCTTTTCCCCAAATATAATCCTCACTGTCATGAAGTGCTTCACAAATGGTTCGAAGCAATTCCTCGGCGATTCGGTCTCCCTCCCCGGTACAATCAAAAACCATGTCCCGTTTGGTCTTGATCAGATGATCCCTGTACCTCATTTGCCTGTCAAAGGCATCATCACGAAACAGCCAGTCACGTGTCCCTAGCGGGTTGATTCCCGGCAACCTTCTGGTTTTTTCCTCAACCCAGGGTTCAAAGGAAAGATTTTCTTGACAAATTTCGTGAAACTCGTGAAGCATCGGTTTGATAAACAAGGAGATATTGGAGAGTTTGATTTAATCTTGCTTGTACCAAATTCCATTCGATAATGGAATTCAAATCAGGGAGAATTATTTTATGGACCAGGAACATTTTTCAACCACACGGAAAATAGATCCTTCTAAAGGTAAGCATCTCAAGGATGGAACTGTCAATGACCATGACCGAATTGAAATTGGACCAACCCTGCTTGCATACGAGGAATGGGAAGAAGCCGGACTGAAACTGCCGAATCTGGAAAGGATGAGGGGCTACAGATGGAAAAGGCTCATCCAGCACATTGTTGATCGTGACTATGGTGGTATATTGCTGTTTGATCCCCTAAACATTCGTTATGCCACTGATTCAACCAACATGCAGTTGTGGAACACCCACAACCCATTTCGAGCCGTTCTGTTATGTGCCGATGGCTACATGGTTATCTGGGATTACAAATCCTCCCTGTTTCTTGCCGATTTCAATCCCTTGGTCAGGGAGGTGAGAACCGGAGCGTCGCTCTTTTACTTCGCTGCTGGTGATAGCGGCGAGAAACGTTCCGTAGCATTTGCCGGTGAAATTGAACAATTGATCAAGGAACATGGTGGCAACAACCGCCGGCTTGCTGTCGATAAAATAATGGTTGCTGGCTTGCGGGCCCTTGAAAGTGCTGGTTTTGAGATCATGAACGGTGAAGAACTTACGGAAAAATCCCGTTCGATCAAGGGACCTGATGAAATCCTGGCCATGAGATGTGCAAGCCATGCCTGTGAAGTTTCCGTCAAGGCCATGGAAGATGCCACCAAGCCGGGCATGTCGGAAGATGAGATATGGTCGGTATTGCATGCCGAAAACATCAAGCGGGGTGGTGAATGGATTGAAACGAGACTGTTGGCAACCGGACCTAGAACCAACCCCTGGTTTCAGGAATGCGGTCCCCGCAAATTGCAGAATAATGAAATCCTGGCATTTGATACCGACTTGGTTGGATGCTATGGCATCTGTACGGATATTTCACGAACCTGGTGGATAGGCAACCAAAAGCCCCGCCAGGACATGATTGATGCAATGAAACATGGGGTTGAGCATATCCAGCACAACATGCAATTGCTACAACCCGGAACCCCTTTTGATGATTTGACATTCAAGTGTCATCGGCTTGAGCCAATCTATCAAAAGCAAAAATATGGTGTTCTGATGCATGGCGTTGGCCTTTGCGATGAATGGCCCGGTATCACCTATCCGGATGGTTATACGAAGGGTGCCTTTGATTATTGTGTCGAGCCGGGCATGGTGTTCTGTGTCGAGGCTTTGGTCAGCCCTGAAGGTGGTGACTTTTCCATCAAGTTGGAGGATCAGGTTCTGGTTACTGAAAATGGTCCTGACAATCTGACAACCTATCCCTTTGACAAATCCCTGATGGGAGAAACCTGAGGATAGTTGCTTCTGGTTAACCCGGTTTTCCAATAGTGAATGCATGGCGTTTCAGCCGTGGTGATGCGGATCAAAAACGGTATCTGGGGTTATATTTTATCTTTCAATGTATATTTCCCCTTGTTGGGTTGATATGGAGCCGACAACTTCATTTGTGGATTAATCATTTCTGGGAATCGTTATGGGCAGAGTAAAAAAGGTGGTATTGGCTTATTCAGGCGGTTTGGATACATCCATAATCCTGAAATGGCTGCAAACACAATATGAAGCTGAAGTCGTTACCTTCACGGCTGACCTCGGTCAGGAGGAGGAACTGGAAGCAGCAAGGAAAAAGGCCGAATTGCTGGGAATCAAGGAAATCTTCATTGAAGATCTTCGCGAAGATTTTGTAAGGGATTATGTATTCCCGATGTTCAGGGCTAACACCCTTTATGAGGGATTGTATCTCCTCGGAACTTCGATCGCACGCCCCCTGATTGCCAAAAGACTGGTCGAAATTGCGGCTGAAACGAATGCCGATGCCATTGCACACGGGGCAACCGGCAAGGGCAACGACCAGATCAGGTTCGAGCTCTCTGCCTATTCCTTGGATCCGGATATAAAGGTTATAGCACCCTGGCGTGAGTGGGACCTGACGAGTAGAACAAAGCTGATTGATTTTGCTGAAAAGTATCAAATCCCCATTGCCAAGGACAAAAGGGGGGAGGCTCCCTTTTCTGTTGATGCCAATTTACTCCATACCTCATCGGAGGGAAAGGTTTTGGAGGATCCCGCGGTTGAAGCTCCTCCTTTTGTTTACCAGCGGACTACCGACCCCGAGAAAGCGCCTGATACACCGGAATACCTTGAAATTGCCTTCGAGAAGGGTGACCCAGTGGCAATAAATGGTGTATCCCTGTCGCCGGCAAAACTGCTGACTGAACTCAACAGGATTGGTGGTGCCCATGGAGTTGGACGCCTTGATTTGGTAGAAAACCGCTATATCGGGATGAAATCAAGAGGCATATATGAAACTCCCGGAGGAACAATTTTGCTGGAAGCACACAGGGGGATGGAACAAATAACTCTTGATCGTGGCGCAGCGCATCTGAAGGATGAAATCATGCCCCGCTATGCTGAAGTGATCTACAATGGGTATTGGTTCAGTCCCGAAAGGGAAATGCTTCAGGCCTTGATTGACAAGAGTCAGGAATTTGTAACCGGCAGGGTAAATCTGAAACTGTACAAGGGGAATGTCCAAACTGTTGGCAGGGAATCCCCCTGCTCACTGTACTCCGAAAAGCATGTAACCTTTGAGGATGATGCCGGGGCCTATGACCAGAATGATGCCAGTGGCTTTATCAAGCTCAATGCCCTCAGACTGAAATTGTTGAATTTGAGAAACAGTCGAACATAGGGGGATTTGAGCGTGGTTGCCCAGAGCATTATTGCCTTCAAATTCATACCCTTGACAGATTTTTTTGGAAAGTGTGATCAACCGATCATTGATATTTGTTCGAAATCCCCTATCTGAATACCTTCTCATGATGCCGGCCAAGAGGCATGCCGGGCATCATGTCACTTTCTCGACTCAAGGAGTTTGAAATGCCCAAGATGAAGACAAAGTCTAGTGCTAAGAAAAGATTCAAGGTTACTGCCAAGGGCCGTATCAAGGTCCAACAGGCTGGTAAGCGGCACGGGATGATCAAAAGATCAAACAAGTTTATTAGAAATGCGAGGGGAACAACCACCCTTTCTGCACAAGATGAAAGAATTGTCAAGGCTTTCATGCCTTACTCTCGTTAGGGGTTTGAATCAATGGCACGAGTAAAAAGCGGTCAGGTTACCCATGCCCGACACAAAAAGGTAACCAATGCAACCAAGGGCTATTATGGCCGGAGGAAAAATACTTACCGGGCAGCCCGTCTGGCTTTGGACAAGGCCCAGCAGTATGCTACCAGGGACCGCAAGGTTCGCAAACGGAACTTCAGGGCCCTGTGGATCCAGAGAATCAATGCTGGGGTGAGGGAAGTTGATCAAACGCTGACCTATTCAAGGTTTATCCATGGTTTGAAGGAAGCACAAATCAACCTTGATCGCAAGGTGCTGGCTCATCTTGCCGTCACGGAACCGGAGGCCTTCCGTTCTATCGTGGAAAAATCCAGAGCTGCCCTGAAATAAATCTCAAAAAGCGTGCTCAAGGAACATTCGGATTATGACCAAACTTGAGGAATTAAGACAGAACTATCAGGAGGAGGTGGATCGTGCCTCCTCGGAAAGTGAACTTGAACAGGTGCGCGTCCGCGCTTTGGGCAAAAATGGCTCCATTACCCTGGAATTGCGCAAACTCGGTTCCATGGATCCAGAGCAAAGGAAAGAGATCGCTCCACAGTTGAATGGTCTGAAGGTTGATATTTCCCAGGCCATTTCAAATAAGAAGGAAGCATTGGTCGACAAGGAACTTGAGGAGCAGCTGCAAAAGGAATGGCTCGATGTAACACTTCCGGGAAGGTCTCGCAGGCAAGGATCCATTCATCCGGTAAGCCAAACAATTGAGCAGGCTGTTGCCATTTTTTCGGATATGGGTTTCAGTTATGCCGAAGGACCTCAAATCGAAACTGACTGGTACAATTTTGATGCCCTGAATATTCCTCCGGAACACCCTGCCCGTCAGGAACATGACACCTTCTTCATCAAGAGTGAAACCGATACTGCAAAGAATCCCAATGTATTGCGGACACATACCTCGCCCGTGCAAATCAGGTCCATGACCAACCAGGGTGTGCCCATCAGGATCATAGCTCCCGGTCGTGTGTACAGATGTGATTATGACCAGACCCATACGCCCATGTTCCATCAGATTGAGGGCCTGGCTATAGACGAACACTTGAACATGGCCCATCTCAAATGGACCTTGGAGGAATTTTGCCGAACTTTTTTTGAAGTGAAAAACGTGGAATTGAGGTTTCGTGCCTCACACTTTCCCTTCACCGAACCCTCGGCAGAAGTGGATATTCGCTGTTCATGGCAAAAAGACCAGTTGAAAATCGGTGAAGGCAACGATTGGCTCGAAATCCTGGGTTGCGGCATGGTTCATCCGAATGTCTTGACTGCCTGTAATGTTGATCCCGACAAATATCAGGGTTTTGCCTTTGGCATGGGGCTTGATCGAATCGCCATGCTCAAATACGGCATTCCGGATTTGCGGTCGTTTTTTGAATCAGACATCAGATGGCTTCGCCACTATGGTTTTATGCCAGTTGATGTCCCCTCCCTGCACAGTGGTTTGAGTCTTTGACACCTTCGAATTACCCATCCGATCAGGTTTGGGTGCCAAATTTTGCAACGGAATTCCCGATTTGAAGGCACCTTTATCCATGTGCCTTTGATATTTGGAGTGTCTTCCAAAAAAGACTGGGTGAAATACCACTTCAATTCTTCTTTCTCCCTGGATAACCAGGTAGGCAACGGTAGTCACAAGATGACCCCGGTTATACCGTTGATCGCGGTGAAACCAAGGAAAATGTTAATTATCACACTTCACGAATGTATTTTAAAAATAGAACTGTGTCCACTCCGTTTGCAGGAGAACCGGTGATAAAATATCGCGGAATGCGACTGTCCGATGATCAGGACATAGTGCCCGCCGGAGATCTTGAGCCTAATCATGCACCTTGACATGAAGGCACTTGGAAGTGCTGTTTTGGTTATGCTGTAGACAAAATCTTTCAATGGTTTTAGAGCCTGAATCATAAGTCACAAAAACAATAAAAATGATGCTGTTCACCCTGAAATTCAGAATTGACTTGGAACCGAAAATGATTTTTTGTCTGGAAATCTATTGAATTTGCTACATTTTTGGACTTATGGAACAGGCTCTCAGAGAGTGTCGAATGGTGCAATCTGAGATTTCCTCAGTGACACTCCAGTTGACATAAGCACTCAATTTTGAATATTTCGTTCCCGTGCCTGGTCCGGATTTCGGTCAAAGTCTTCATTTCGTTGCTCTCAGGATGTCAGGAGGGTATAAACCAGATGAGGTCGATTCTATATTGGCCATTGTCTGTTGGCGGGTCGGCTTAAGATTTGATCGGTCTCTTCTTGCGGTTCAATCCAACCAGCTGAAGTCAAGATTTGTACTGGATCCGGAGGATCATTTTTCAGTTTTCCTTCTTGTTATTTACAATTCAAAAGGATTGAATTATTGTTGTCTTCTGGAGGACTACAACAAAAGGCAAAAGGCCTTTAAATTAAGTGCCATTCAAAAAGCTTGAGGTACATGGCAAATTTATTTGATAGAGATGCCCATTGAGGAAAAAAGGTGTAATCATGGATAATCAAACTCAAACTGAAATCGAGGCGGCTGTTTTACGGCGATTGATTGATCATCTTCGTAACAGAACGGATGTTCAAAACATAGACATGATGAATCTTGCTGGTTTTTGCCGCAATTGCCTTTCCAGATGGTTTGCCGAGGCGGCCGCAGAAAAAGGAATTTCGATTGACAAGCCGGAATCGAGAGAAATCATATACGGAATGCCGTTTGAAGAATGGAGGAAACTTTATCAAAAAGAGGCTTCGCCCGAACAGCAAAAGAAATTCCAGGAAACTCATGAAAAGGGTTGAAAACGGCACTTAGAAATTGTTGTGTGAACAATTCCTGATGAGTCCAGATCTCATATCCAAATTCGAAGAATGGCGTGGGATCTTTTTTGCCCAAACCCGATATTCCCATGAAAATTTGGAATTTTTGGAGATCCTGGAAACGGTTTGCTTGGATGAAGAGGTCTGGAATAAGGCAAACAACCAGCCCGAAGTGATGTTTTCTCTTCAGAAATACTTCGAAATCTTGACCTCAGACAGTCAAATTGCCACTGGCACCGAGAAACTCAGTTCAGAATCTAAAACGTTTGGTACGATCGGGGATTTTGGTTTGCCTGTATCGCGGGAAATTCTGGCCGCAATTTGGGGAGTTGAAACAAGATATGGAGAAATCAAGGGTGATCATCCTGTTCTTGATGCCTTGGCTACCCACGCAGCAACCAATGCCCGCAGAAGGGAATTTTTTGAATATAACCTGATTTCGGCCCTGCAAATCCTGCAGGATGGTATGGTTCGCCCAGACCAATTAAAGGGTTCCTGGGCAGGCGCCATGGGGCACACACAGTTCATGCCCTCCGTATATCTTGAATATGGGATTGATGTTCGTCATAGAGGGGAAGTTGATATTTGGGGCGATGACCCTCTGGATGCCTTGGCCTCAACTGCCAACTATCTCCATAAACACGGCTGGGAGGAATGCCTGCCAGTATTGTCTGAAGTATCGGTGCCACAGGGGGTTGATTTCATGAAGTTGAATAATGGTCATGAATCTACTGTTTCCGACTGGCAAAAGGAGGGAATGGAATTTGTAAACAGGGAAGTGCCTTTGAATGCAAATGCGGAAATTATCTCTCCGGCAGGCAAGGATGGTCCGAAATTCGCTCTTTTTTGTAATTTCAAATCCATACTTGCCTATAATCCATCAAGATCCTATGCCCTCGCAGTTGGTTACCTTGCAAACTGTTTGACAAGCAAACAGACGCTGGTCTCCAGCTGGCCTCCTACTGAAACCTACCTTACCAGAAGCGAATTGAAGAAGGTTCAGTCATATTTGGTAGGTCAGGGGTACGATACGGGTGGAATTGACGGACTTACCGGCACCAAAACCATAAAATCCATTCAACACTACCAAAAGTCCAGAGGATGGGTGCCGGACGGTTTTCCCGACCGGCAGTTATATCAAGCTGTAGTTTCAGATTGACCAGGGTATTATCACTTTTTCAGACATCGGAAATGATGTTCGACATGATCATTGATAAATGTGGTCACAAAAAAATAACCATGGTCATATCCTTCGCGCATGTTGAAGGCTCCCTTTTGGCCTGTACGTTCCATCATCGAGACAAATGCATCAGGACATAATAAATCCATAAATGGATCATCGGTGCCCAGATCAATCAGGATTTCACCCGGATACCCATTCCGGTCCAGCAGCAAAGTGGCATCATGTTGTTCTGGTAGTTTTGAATTTGCCCCAAAATAGGTTGCAAACTGTTTTTGCCCCCAATCTGAGTTGGTTGGGTTTGCGATTGGCGAGAAAGCAGAAACAGAGCGATATGTTTCAGGCATGGTAAGCGCAAGGGTCAAGGCGCCATGTCCACCCATGGAATGGCCCGTTATTCCCTGGGAATTTTGATCCACCGGGAAATTTGAAATCACCTCTTCCTGAAGTTCGTGGGCAATATAGCTCCACATCTTGAAATTCCTATTCCAGGGTTCTTCGGTAGCATCAACATAAAAACCTGCCCCCTGTCCCAAAAAACCATCATCATGGTCAGGTACATCCTTGCCTCTCGGTGAGGTGTCGGGGAATACGATGGCCATGCCCAACTCAGCTGCCTTTTGCTGTGCCCCTGACTTGGTCATCGCATTTTCGTGGGTACAGGTCAATCCTGAGAGGAACCAAAGAAGGGGGAATGGTCTTTTCTTGTCCCCGGGAGGCAAAAACAAACCAAATGTCATGTCACACTGACAAACTGTGGAGTGGTGTTTATATACCCCTTGGATACCTCCAAAACATTTGTTTAAACCAACAACTTCCATACCTGAAATCCTTTCTTGACTTTTTTTCAATCCACTCCATTTATCACGGCAATTACGATTGACAAAGTGATTACACTTACGGCCGTGGATATCAATATCGTTGCCGAAACCCTTTTGGGAGCAACGCCGAAGTGCTGGGCCAATATGTAAATATTGCCGGCCGTGGGCATGGCTGCGGCCATTATCATGATACTGGCCGAAAATGGATCAACCCTGAATACCTTGAGGGCAAAAAAGGCCATCAACAAGGGGTGCACAATAAGTTTCAAGGTAGAAAGCCATCCGGCAACAACATATTTTTCTGCAGACTTGTCAGCAAGCGAAGCCCCGATGACAAAAAGTGCACAGGGTGTAGCTGCCCCACTCAACAGGACATAACATTCCTCAATGGCAGCAGGCATCAGAATATCAAATTCACCCCAGATCAAACCAAGGGAAATCGACAGTATCATGGGATTGCCAAATATTCCCAGAACAACCTTGATCATTGATTCCCCGGTCAGCCTGCCTTCCTGGGATATCTTTATGGTCATGACAATCAATGTCCCAAATATGATCAAATCCAATGCCAGGAAAAATATGATCGGTCCGACGGATTTTTCTCCAATGAGCAGAACAAGCATCGGAATACCCAGAAAACCCACGTTTCCTATGGATGAGCATTGAGCCTCGACAGCAGCTTCCGCAGTGCCCACACCCCTGATCAATCCCTGTCCGAAAGTAAACAGATACACTCCGAGAGTTGCACAGATATAAGCGAGGAAAAACTGGTTATCGAACATTTCGCCAATGGATATTCCCGAGGAGAAGCGAAACAACATGCAGGGTAGGGCTATGTAGAAGACAAATTTTGTAATGCTTGCAATGGCTTCCACAGACAAAAAATTAATTTTTGCCGATCCATACCCGCAAGCGACCACGATAAAGAAGGGGAGAATGCTGTTAAATATATCTATCATCGCGTCAGTGCTCACATAATCATTGTTTTTTTATTCTGCAAAACATAATTTGATTTTTAAAAATAACCTGCCATCTTCGGTCAGGAAATGAGGAAATTTCTGGCCAAGGAATTGACTTTGGGCTTCCAATATTCCTTAATTTTACAACACCATGACAGTAATAAGATACAGCGGTGAATGATTTGGATGCGATGAAATTATTTCCCTTATTGTTTTACAGATATGATTCAATGAAAAAATAGTTCCTATTTATTTAGCCAAATTAGTATTATATTCTTTTTACTTATCAAAATTAATTGAAGTTTTACATTTTTGTCCTAACTTCGGAATGTGGTAATTAAGTTTGAAATATTGTTGCAAAACATTGTTGCATATGCTAGACTTGTACCATCCCTAATTTACTTCTTAATGAGGAAAAATTAATGAAAATTAGATTTTTAATCGCTGCAATTGCAGCAGTTTTTGTCACAGGCTCTGCCTACTCAGCCACTTTGGATGATGTCATGGCCCGGGGCAATCTAGAATGTGGCGTCTCCACTGGCTTGGTTGGTTTTGCCAGCCCTGATGCCGAAGGTGAGTGGGAAGGGTTTGACGTGGATTACTGTCGTGCTCTGGCTGCTGCCATTTTTGGCGACAGCAATGCCGTCGAATTCACACCCGTTTCAACCAAGAACAGGTTCACTGCTCTTGCAGCCGGTGAATTTGATATCCTTGCAAGAAACACCACATGGACCTTTTCCAGAGACACTGATCTCAAGCAAACTTTCCTTGGCATCAACTTCTATGATGGGCAGGGTTTCATGGTCCGTGCTGATCTAGGCGTATCTTCTGCCTCTGAACTGGACGGTGCAAGTGTTTGCATTCAGACCGGCACCACCACAGAATTGAATCTGGCCGACTTTTTCCGGGTAAACGGAATGTCTTACGAGCCAGTTCCAATCGAAGACAATGCCGAAGCCAAGGAGCAGTTCTTTGCCCAGGCTTGTGATGCTTACACAACTGACCGGTCAGGTTTGGCCTCCACCAGGGCGGCTGCCGAAAATCTTGATGATTATGTCGTTCTTCCCGAAGTTGTTTCCAAGGAACCACTGGGTCCATTGGTACGACATGGTGATGATCAATGGGCTGACATCGGACGTTGGGTGCTTAATGCCTTGATTATTGCCGAGGAAAAAGGTCTTACTTCAGCCAATGTTCGAGAAATGGCAAGTGCTCCAACAAATGATCCGGAAATCAACCGTCTTCTGGGTACCGAAGGTACCTATGCCGACATGGTTGGACTTCCCAATGACTGGGCCGTACACATGATCGAACAGGTTGGCAACTACGGTGAAATCTTCGAGCGAAACATCGGGGTCAACACTCCAATCGGACTGACCCGCGGTGTTAACGATCTCTGGACAAATGGCGGATTGATTTACGCACCTCCATATCGTTAATTTGCGAAAGTACATAATTCGTGCTTGAATTGTTTGAAACAATTCCTTAAAAACCTAAAGCCGTGAGCCACAAACTCACGGTTTTTTTGTCATTCATAGAATAAAGACGTTTTCGGTGCAAACAGCTCCACCCAAAAAAACCTTTACCCTCAGCATGCTTCTGTACGATACCAGGTACAGATCAATGACCATTCAGATTGTTGCCCTTGCAGGATTCATGTTATTGATTTCATGGCTGATCAGCAATACGATTCAAAATCTTGAAACATTGGGCAAAGGGGTGGAACTCTGGTTTCTGTTTGAACCTTCGAGCTATGACATCAACCAGAAACTCATTGATTACTCATCCCGATCAACCCACTTGAGGGCAGCCTTCGTCGGACTGATCAATACCCTGATTATTGCAGTGTTGGGGTGTGTAACTGCAACTGTAATGGGCATAGCAATTGGCATTCTCAGACTATCCAATAACTGGATCGTTGCCAAAATCATGACTTGCTGGGTGGAAATATTCCGTAATGTACCGGTTCTGCTGTGGATTGTTTTCACCATGGCGGTCTTGATTGAATCACTTCCAAGACCGGCCACTTTCCGAGGAGACAATCCTGAATCTTCCCTGCTGTTTTGGGATAGCGTCGCCGTTACCAACCGGGGAACCTATCTCCCGGAACCGCTTTTTGGCAATGGCCTGGGTGACATCGGCATCTTTGGCATTTTTGAGATAAGTCTCGATCTGGTTGCTTTTCTGACTGTCCTCTTTGCCGGTATTTTCGTATCAAACATGATCAAGAAAAGAGCTGACAAAAAACAGCAAGCCACAGGGCACAGACCATTGGTTTGGCCATACAGGATTGCGGTTGTCGTCATTCCGCCCATCATTCTCCTGTATATTCTCGGGTTCTATCTTGGCAAACCGGAACTCAAGGGATTCAATTTCCAGGGGGGCGTCTATCTCAGAAATTCTCTTATCGCTCTCTGGATTGCCCTGTCATTCTACACCTCGGCGTTCATTGCCGAAATTGTTCGTGCCGGAATTCTAGCTGTCTCGAAAGGACAGACCGAAGCAGCCTATTCACTGGGTTTGCGGCCTGGCTTGACCATGAATCTCATTATCCTGCCCCAGGCCCTGCGGGTCATCATCCCACCCCTGATTTCGCAATTTTTGAACTTGACAAAAAATTCCTCCCTGGCAATCTCCGTTGGTTACATGGACATTACGGGAACTCTCGGAGGCATTACCCTCAATCAGACGGGGCGGGAATTGGAAAGCATACTTTTGCTGATGCTTGTCTTTCTGGGTATATCGCTCGGTATATCGGCCGTCATGAACTGGTACAATTCAACCGTGAAGATCAAGGAGAGATAGTGCATGAGTGATCATTCCTTCGTTCGCACCGAGATGTTGGGCTCGCAAGCTCCTCCCATGATGGAGGGGAGTGTTCTGGGATGGATTCGTTACAATCTTTTCAGTGGACCCTTGAATTCCCTGCTGACGATAATTTCTGGCCTCCTGGTGGTTTATCTTCTGGCGGAAATACTACCTTGGGTCTTTTTGTCTTCATGGACCGCAACGTCCCTGAGGGAATGTCGTGAAGTCATTCCCCTTACCTATGGTGAAGGGACAACCGGAGCTTGTTGGGCTGTCATTCGGGAAAGATACCTGCAACTGTTCTATGGGTTTTACCCCAGGGAACTTTACTGGCGGGTCAACTTGACCTTTATCATGATGCTTATTGCCCTGGCTCCCATCCTGTTCCCCAAGCTGCCCAGACAAATGCTTTATTTTTCAGGTGTCTATCCCTTCCTTGGTTATTGGTTGCTGTGGGGAGGAACCATCTGGACACCCTTCCTGACCCTGGCAGGTTTGATTGTCGGTTATCTTGTATTTAATTTTCTCAACGAGAAAAGGGGACTACTGATCGGAACGATTGTTGGAACCCTTTTGATAATTTTCTGGTTCCTTTTTGGTGTAATCCCCGTATCAGTGTTTCTGTCCGAAAATGTCACCCCTCTTGCGATTGAAATTGTTGAAAGTGAACAATTTGGTGGATTCACCCTTTCCGTAATTATTGGTGCTACTGGCATAGCCGCCTCACTGCCAATAGGTATTTTGCTTGCCCTGGGTAGAAAATCCGATCTATTGATTGTGAAATCGCTTTGTGTCGGGTTTATCGAATTCATCAGGGGCGTTCCTCTGATCACCTTGTTGTTTGTGGCTTCGACACTCCTGAATTACTTCCTTCCCCCGGGAACGAATTTCGATATCATCCTTCGGGTCGTGATCATGGTTACATTGTTTGCTGCAGCATATATGGCGGAGGTTATAAGAGGCGGATTGGCAGCACTTCCCAGGGGACAGTATGAAGCCGGTGATGCTTTGGGGCTGGATTATTGGAAATCCATGCGTTTGATTGTGCTGCCACAAGCACTGAAAATCTCCATACCGGGAATAGTTTCCACGTTTATTGGATTGTTCAAGGATACCACCCTGGTATCCATCATTGGCTTGCTGGATCCGATTGGCTTATCCAGGGCAATCAGGTCTGATACGGCCTGGAATGGTATCGTGTGGGAACTTTATGCCTTTGTGGCAGCTGTATTTTTTGTCTTCTGTTTCGCCATGTCCCGGTACTCAATCTATCTTGAGAAAAAACTTGAAACAGGTCACCGTTAACTAGGAAAAACCAGTGCAACAAGAAGTTTTGGAAAAAAAGTCAAATCCCGAGCAGGATTCCCATCCAGCTGTTGTCATTGCCAACATGAACAAGTGGTTTGGCAAGTTTCACGTGCTGCGAGACATTAATCTTTCTGTCAACAATGGTGAGAGAATTGTCATTTGTGGTCCCTCGGGTTCTGGCAAATCAACCCTGATCCGGTGCATCAACAGGCTTGAGGAGCATCAATCCGGTTCCATCATCGTGGAAGGTACGGAACTTTCCTCCGATCTCAAGAACATTGACCTGATCAGATCCGAGGTTGGCATGTGTTTTCAGCATTTCAATCTGTTCCCCCATCTATCGGTCATGGAAAACTGTACTCTCGCCCCGATATGGGTTCGCAAGGTACCGAGACATGAAGCAGAAAAAACGGCAATGCATTTTCTTGAAAAGGTCAAGATACCCGAACAGGCCTTCAAGTACCCCGGACAATTGTCAGGTGGTCAACAGCAAAGGGTTGCCATTGCCCGTTCCCTGTGCATGAAACCCCGCATCATGTTGTTTGACGAACCAACATCAGCCCTTGATCCTGAAATGATCAAGGAAGTTCTCGACACCATGATCGAGCTGGCCGAGGATGGCATGACCATGCTGTGTGTTACCCATGAGATGGGATTTGCCCGGCAGGTTGCCAACAGGGTAATTTTCATGGATGAAGGTCAAATTGTTGAGTCGAATGAGCCCGAGGAATTCTTCAACAATCCCCAAAGCGATAGAACAAAACTATTCCTGAGCCAGATTCTGGGACACTAAATCCCGTACTATGGTCCATGTGGTTTTGTTCCTGTCTGGAACAGGAGGCTCCCACAAGGATCGTAAATTGACCCAAATGGTTGCTTCCAGATGGATTCGGAGTGCAGTTCCAGGTCAGAGCCTAAATTTCTCTTGGAACAACAAAATCCAGCAGATGTGCTTCTCCTGGATTGATGTCTTCCCATTCTTTGTTTGGAAACTCGCAAACCATGGTTGCACAGGTCGGAAAACGGGAGAATTGCAAAGATTGAGGTGGCTTCCGCAAAACAATCCTGGCAAGCTCGGCACTTCCGGGATTATGCCCAATCATTATAACCGTACTGTTTTTAGCATTTTGCAAATGTTTCAACATCATGCCCGGTGAAGCACCATAAAGCGCAGGAACAAAGACTTCCTCCTTGGGTGCTGGAACAAGTTTACTGATGCCCTCCCAGGTTTGCCTTGTTCTCGTGGCAGTTGAACAAAGTACAGTTTGGGGAAAATATCCTTTTGAAACCAGCCAGCGGCCAATTTTCTCCGCAGCCCTTATCCCCCTTGAAGCAAGGGGTCTGTCATGGTCGGTTTGGTTGGTACCCCAACTTGACTTGCCATGTCGAACCAAAATGAATTTCATGGTCTCATACCTGATTAATTAAAATTCCTGCACCTGCAATGTTTTCACATGTCAAATCCAGCAAACCAAAGGTTGTGAATGAGGTATGTAAAGTGGATGTTTGGGCATGTTCCTTTTGGTCAAGCCCAAGTGGAACACATTTTGCACAATGCCTCGAATTAGATTTTCAACCGCTCGTCCGCGATCATGCAACTCGCCATGATTCCCCCAGGCACATACAATCTTGTCAGCCCAGACACAACCCTTTTTGATTGCTTCGTTATTATCCTTTCCAATGGGAAAGTCACTTTTGTACAACTCTTTTGGATTGGTACTTCGCAAGGCAAATATATTGCAGACCTTGTAGGAACCAAAGTGGAGATACCTCGCCCGGCCCTCACATCGGGCAACCGTCGGATCATTTTTATACTCTGTCGCTGTTGATGGATTCAACATGATAAACAAAATTCGGGGTCTATTGCAATCCCAAACCCTGGTCAGCTCATAGCGGTAAGATTCACAGGCAGAGTATATGGCTTCGCTTGCGGTATCACCATCCACAAACTTGCGAGCAATCATATTTTCACTAAAAGTCATTTTGGTAAAGTGATTTTAAATCCGGTTCCTGTTTTTCGGGGCGTTGGCTTGTCAAGGAAATGGCTTGTCCAATCAAGCTTCAACTCACCCCCCTGATAATTTATCTGTTGAAATGCATAGTGAAGACCGACCCCCCCTAGAGTATTGCTAGCGGTATTTTTTGAAATGTTCGATTTGCCCTGTACGCCATAATCAAAAAGGCTTTGCCGAATTGTTGCCTCAACTCCAGTCCCGTTGTCCTTGACAAAAATGTTTATGAATTGACCATCCCCTGATTCCTTGACGGTGATAAGGATTTTGCCATACTCAACATTTTCAATCCCCATTTCCTTTTCGTATTGCATCCTGTACTTGATGGCAACAATGGCATTGAGAATGAGATTTTGCATTACACCATACAAGGATTCCCAGTTGGCATTGACTTTCACTTCCTTTTGCTTGTTGTTGATCCAGTTTATGTCAAAAATCGAGTTGCCGTCGTCGCTCCCACCCTGCACCTTTGCTCCATCTACCCCATGGTGTTTTGCAACTTCATCCCCCATTCTCTTTATCAATGTAAGCAACTTTCCCAATGAAACTTCCTCCTTTGGGAGATTTCGGGGATCAGTAGTTACATAATTCACCAGATGCTCCACCTTGGCACTTATCATCTGCCCAATGGTTTCGATGCTCTTTACCTTCTCCTGGTATGGTGTTCCTTGTTCACCCAGGGAAGTGACCATGTTGTGGATGGATGAGTTGATGGTGGACAGGTAGTTTTGGATTTCGTGTCGAAAGGCCGTTCCTTCTCCTACTAATGTATTGATCGGTCGCAGCCTTTCGGTGGCAAGGGTTATTTCCCTCTCGATCCTGTTGATCTCCAGAAAAATACTCTTCTTGTATGTTTTCTGTTTTTCTTTTTTTCCAGATTCATACAGCATGGAGTGGATACCCTGGATTTTCCTGGCAATTCTATCAATCGGTCGGGAGAAAAACATGACTGATCCCAGGGTTATCAAAACCGTATTGATGATCAGGATTATGATTGACGGTATCAAGATTACCCTGAAAAGTGCTTCAAGGGAGATCAAGACCTTTTCACTCTGGATTTTGAATTCGTAAACTTCCCTGTTGTTTTCTATTTCCCGGTCAAAAAAAACCGTGTAGACAAACTCCTTGTTGAATATCTTGTTGTAAAGAGAAACAAATCCTGACCTGAGGCTGGCAAAAATGTTTTCCTTCCGAAGGTCAACCTTCAGAATTTCCTTGTCTTCGAGATCGCTTGCATCAATGTTGAAATCATATTTTTGGCGACAGTTTATTTCTCCATTCTCGTATTGCTCATATCGAAACCCCAGGGAAGAATAACCCATGGTATAAAGGAATTCATCCGCTGCCTCATTACGGGATATCGGCCTCTCTGTTGGTATGAAGTTTGGTGATGATTCCAATGGACCGATAATGTTGTAGTATGAATCCTGTGAAGTGTTGACGTAAGCTACAGGCTCCTCGCAGGAATCCAACTCTTCCAGATAGATGTTTTTGAAAAGCGAAATCTGATTGGCAAGTGATTCGAGTTGCCCTCTTTCAAATGAAGCCACGGAAATGGTCAGAAAGACCACTTCCAGAAACAATAGGAGGAAACTTGAATAAAGGATTATGAGCCTGGAAAGAAAAATTCCCTCTTCTTTAGATGTTTTCAGACTAACCTCCTAATCCACCCAACGGCAATAAAAGTTGAAACAAACAGGCCGTAAACTGCACGCACGGTTCCTGCCCATTGGCAATGGATCACCCATGGCCCTTTTTGTTTTTTCTCAAGATATTGATCAAAATCGGCAGCAATGCCAGAGCACAAAGTCCGAGGATTGGACCGAGGATATACCATTCGAATATAATGCCCAGATTGGGTGCTTCCCCACGGGCAAAAACTTCTCCCAAGCCAACACCAACCCAGGTATATACCAAAGCACCGGGAATGATTCCGAAGAAGGTCGTAAAGACAAAATTCCTGAATTTAACCCCGACCAGTGCCGGTAGCAGGTTGGCAACAAAGAAGGGAACCGCGGGCACCAGACGCAATAGAAAAAGAACGCTGATTTCATTTTCGCGCAATCCGTCCCTGAGTTTTTGAACTGTTCCCGTACTGGTATCCATTTTTTTGGAAAGGAAATCTCCCAACCCCATCCTCGCGGCCACGAAAATAATGGTGGCACCAATTGTTGCAGCCAGGACATTATAAAGTGTTCCCGGAAACAGTGCGAACAAAAAACCTCCGGTCAGGGATGCAATGGCTGCTCCCGGAAGGGAGAAGGCAACGATGATTATATATATGCAAAGGAAGCCGAGCGAAGTGACAAGGTAATTGTTGTCCCTGAAATGAATCAGGGTTTCCCGGTTATCCCGAAGTGTTTCGAAAGTCAGGTAGTCTCTGAGTGAAACAAAGCCTATCACGGCAACCATCACGATAAGCGCCAGTGGCAAGAGTTTTTTCAGGTTCAAACCCTCATTTTTTTTGCTTTCCACTTTCAATCCCCTTCTTGTCCATAATCCATTTTAACTAAAATAATCAGTGGCCCAATTTAATGAATGTCTCGGATTAGCTCCATGTGAAATAATAAATTGGCAAGTCGGACTTTCAAAATAACTTGATTTAAGGGAATTTCATCTTAAATCTTGGGTCTATTATTAAAACCTTGATTTTTTGGACAGAAAATGAGGAAGACATGAAACGGACCTTTCAGCCGAGTAACCTTGTTCGCAAGCGACGTCATGGTTTTCGTGCCAGAATGGCAACGAAGGCCGGTAGAGCCATTCTCAACCGAAGAAGAGCCAAAGGGCGTAAGGTGCTTTCTGCCTAGATCTCACTTTTCTGTGAATACACCCTGATGAAAATTGAGTTGGGGCGATGAAAGTTGAAGGCCGGGAAGAAAATCGCAGGAAAATAATATCCCTCAAAAAGAGAAAAGAATTCCTCAAATTAGCCACTGGACTAAAATGGCATACCAGGGGTTTCCTGATTCAGGGACTCCCGAGAGAAGCGATAGAAAACGACTCGGCGATCAGATTGGGGATAACATGTTCAAGGAAATTGGGGAATGCCGTAACCCGGAACCGGGCCAAACGGAGACTCAGGCACCTTGCCCATGATATCCTTCCACACTTTGGTGAACTCGGCTGGGACTATGTATTGATTGGATTCAGGAACACGACTGTAAATATGAATTTTGAAGACATGGGGCAGGACCTCAAATGGGCCTTGGACAGAATACATCATGGTGCCAAGGTCAAAGACGGTAATGAGAGATCAGGAAAAATTTGATCCATGACACCTCTTGCTTATGTTTTTTCCCTTCCAATAAGATTATACCGTTTGATTGGCAGCCCTTTCGTTGGAATGCATTGCCGATTTCAACCGACCTGTTCCGCCTATGCTCTTGAAGCCTTGGAAAAGCATGGAGCAATAAAAGGTACATGGCTTACCATCAAGCGGCTGGGGAAGTGTCATCCCTGGGGGCAATCCGGTATTGATAACGTACCTGACTAGTTTTTCAACAAATTATCTGTTTCATATCCCACTTTTTTCCTGAACGGCTCTTAATTGAAGATTATTTCAATACAACTATTTGTTGACAGGTTGAGAATAGGTTGAGATGGCGGAAATACTTTCTGTTGATGGATGAACAAGTCTATGGATGAACAAAACAAAAACATGCTCATGGCCGTCGGACTGAGCTTTGTGGTAATTCTGCTTTGGGTCTTGCTGTTTGCACCCGAGGAACCCCAGCCCCCTGTTGAGGGTCAACAGGTCCAACAGGAAGGCATCTCCGAAGATGGTGTGGCCGTTACTCCCCCCACGACTGGTTCCGCTGTCTCTTTAGCTTCCAATACACTTGGTGAAGTGCCGCTGGACGAGGCTTTGGAGAACTCCAAGCGCATCACCATCAGCACACCGAGTTTGACTGGTTCAATTTCCCTTGCCGGAGGGAGAATTGACGATTTGTCACTCAAGAAATACAATGAGACCCTGAAAGAGGATTCCGACATTGTCAGGCTGTTGTCACCGGCAGGTGTCAATAGTGCCTACTATGTACTTTTCGGATGGTCACCGGCAGGCAATCTTGAATTTGATGATGTACCTGGCAGTTCAACACCATGGACAATTGAAAGTGGCCGGGACATAACACCTGAAACTCCCCTTGTATTGGCCTGGACCAATGACAAAGGGGTGACCTTCCGCAGGATCATTGAAGTGGACGAGGATTATCTCTTCACGGTAACCCAAAGTGTTACCAACAACGGAAATGTCACATTACGGATGGCTCCTTATGGAATCATTGCACGTCATGGTGAACCGCAGAATCTGCAGAATTTCTTCATTCTCCACGAAGGCGTGGTACGTATGACGGACGGGGAATTGCAGGAAGTAGATTATGACAATGTCCCGGATCTGGATTATGATACGGTTGAGCGTGCCAACTTGGAAAAACAAACCGTTCAGTCGAATGGTTGGGTTGGATTCACCGATAAATACTGGATGACGACCCTGGCTCCCCAATCGGGTACCCCCTTTACCTCAGTTGCCAAATATTCGGACAGAACGGATATCTATCAGGCAGAATCCAGATATCATGCGGTCGAGGTTTATCCCAATTCGACCGTTGAAACGGTTACCTATCTGTTTGCAGGCGCCAAGCAATGGACCCCCATCAAGAATTATCAGGATAATTATGGCATCGACCGCTTTGAGGACTCGATTGATTGGGGATGGTTCTTCTTTCTGACCAAACCGATCTTCCAGCTCCTGTACTGGATTAATGGCAAAGTCGGAAACATGGGATGGTCCATCCTTTGTCTGACCTTGATCATCAAGGCCTTTTTGTTTCCTCTTGCCTACAAATCCTACGTATCAATGGCCCGCATGAAGGAACTACAACCCGAGATGGAAAAGATCAAGGAAAGGGTTGGGGATGACCGCAAGAGAATGCAACAGGAAATGATGGCCATGTACCGTGAAAGGAAAATCAATCCTGCTGCCGGTTGCTTGCCGATTCTGCCCCAAATTCCAATTTTCTTTTCCCTCTACAAGGTTATCTTTGTCACAATTGAAATGAGGCATGCCCCATTTGTTCTTTGGGTAAGGGATTTATCGGCACCTGATCCGACATCCATTCTGAATCTGTTTGGTGCATTGCCTTGGTCAGCGCCGGAAACCGGTAGCCTGCTGGCACTGATTTCCCTTGGCGTCCTGCCGATCATGCTTGGTGTCTCCATGTGGTTGCAACAAAAACTCAACCCCGCTCCAACCGATCCAACCCAGGCCATGGTTTTTGCCTGGTTGCCATGGGTTTTCATGTTCATGCTGGGTCAATTCGCCAGCGGATTGATCATCTACTGGATTGCCAACAACCTGATTACCTTTGCCCAGCAATACATAATCATGAGAAGCCAAGGGGTGAAACCGGATATACTCGGGAATATAAGGAATGGTTTTGCCAAGACCAATTTACCCATAGTCGGGACTCCCAAGCAAAAGGAAGAACTTCCTCCCCCCAAAGCCAAGGGATCGGCCAAGAAAGGCAAAAAGAAGAAGTAAACCTCTGACTTGCAATTTTGACGAATGAAGCTTGGTCTATCAAGGCTTGGGGAGAATTCCGGGATTTGAAAAGAAAAATGGACAAGCCCTTTGAATTGAGTATCACAAGTCCGCCGGAACTTACCTTCGAGCAAAGCGTTGCGGGAAGAAAACTGTTTTCTCGGGAAATAACCTTTCTAAAGGGAGTGGTACATACTTCGGGTCTGCCCGAACCGAACAGGGTTGAGGTCTGTTTTTGTGGTCGCTCCAACGTTGGCAAATCTTCCCTGATCAATTCCCTGACCCACCGGAAGAATCTGGCCCGAACCTCTAATACACCGGGAAGAACCCAGGAAATAAATTATTTTTGCATTGGCGAAAACCACTATCTTGTGGACCTGCCCGGTTATGGTTTTGCCAAAATGCCGAAATCGATCAAGGAAAGGAGGCAAAAGCTTTTGTCGGTCTATCTGCGAGGCCGAGCCTCTTTGCGCAGGGTATTTGTACTGGTGGATGCAAGGATCGGACCCAAGCAGATTGATCATGAATTTCTTCAATTGCTCAATGACAATGCCGTATCCTTCCAGATGATCTATACCAAGCTTGACAAGGTCAAGCAGGAACAAAAATCCAATCTCCTGGATATGGCAGGTAAAACCATATCCAATTATCCTGTCGGATTGCCTGAGGTTATATTTACAAGTTCAAAAACTAAATCTGGTATTAGCAATTTGCAAACTGCTATTGCCGAATTGGTGTAATTTGTTGCAAAGACCAGTATTTTGGTTTTTATACCAGTAAAGTTGTAGCTGGAAACTTATTGGTTTGTCGGGAAATTTAAAATGGTTACCACGAGGAATTGGTTGACAACAGCGAAAACCCTCTCAGAGGCCTTGCCCTACATGCAACGCTATGACAATTCCGTTGTCGTTGTAAAAATTGGCGGGAATGCCATTGGAGAATCTCTGAACAGTTTCGCCAAGGACATTGTCTTGATGAGACAAATTGGCATCAATGCCGTAGCTGTCCATGGTGGTGGCCCCAAAATAAATCTCACCCTGGATCGTCTGGGTATAGAATCCAGTTTCATCAATGGCAAAAGGGTTTCCAGCCCCGAAATCGTGGAAATCGCCGAGATGGTTCTCTCGGGACACGTTAACAAGCAGATAGTTCAAGCCATAAACATGGAAGGTGGTCAGGCCATTGGAATATCCGGCAAGGATGCCAATATCATGGTTTGTGAAATGGCTGAACCGGAACTCGGTTTGGTAGGTATTCCCAAGAAGGTCAACGCAACGGTACTGCGAGACCTTTTCAAGAACGGATTGATTCCAGTCATTGCTCCAATTGGAGTAGGTGAGGATGGTACAACGCTGAATGTCAATGGCGATACCGCAGCAGGAGCCATTGCCTCAGCACTCAATGCCGACAGGTTGTTATTGTTGACGGATGTTGACGGTGTGCTTGACAACAAGGATACACTGATCTCAAGACTTATCCCTGAGGAAGTCGAATCACTCATACAATCAGGGATCATCAAGGGAGGCATGCTTCCAAAAACCGAAACCGCCTTGAATGCAGTCAGGAAAGGCGTCAGGGCGGTTGTCATCTTGAATGGCAAAACACCTAATTCAGTACTGCTGGAACTCTTTACTCCTCATGGAATTGGAACCCTGATATCTCGTTCGCCTCAATAACCAACTCTTTTTTACAAACTTCCGATGGACTATAGTCAAATCCTTGACATCGCAGGCCAGTATCAACTGGACATTTATGGCGGTTTTCATCCCGAAGCGGATGACAAGGTTCCGGAAGGTACCAAGACCCTGTTAATGCTGGGCCCCAAGGAGCCGGGATTTTGGCAATACCTGAATACACAGGACGAAATCAAGAATGGCTTGCCCAATCCACTGGACCAATGGTCCAAAAGGGTGATCGACTTGATTGGGGAAGAAACTGACGGGAAGCCCTATTTCCCATTTGGAGGTCCTCCCTATCATCCCTTTTTGACCTGGGCGCTGAAAACGGGACGCAGTTGGCAATCCCCGGTTCAGTTTATGGTTCATGATACGGCCGGTCTTCTGGTTTCCTATCGAGGTGCTTTGGCTTACAAGTACCATATAACCTTGCCCAAAACACCCGAACAAAGCCCCTGTGTTACCTGTGGCGATAAACCCTGTATTTCAGCCTGTCCGGTGGGTGTCTTAACGCCCGACCACTATGATGCGGACGGGTGCCGAATTTATATCGGTTCAGAAGAAGGGTATGATTGCCTGACCTTGGGTTGCAATGTCAGAAGGATATGCCCTGTCAGTCAAAGATACCAGCGAAGCCCCAAGCAATCGGAGTTTCACCAGATTGCCTTTTTGAACAATGCCCCCAAGAATTGATAATCCAAAAGGTCTGACCCTTTAAGGAATAAAGGGTATTACTGTATTTATCATTTTCTTACTTTACTACTTTTTACCTAATGTAAATCCTATTTTCCATTCCCATTGTTCAAATTAAACATAACATTAGGGAATTATATATGATGAGATACCGGTAACATTTTTTAGTTGGAATTTTTCGGGATTACATACTTGATTAAGCACGCCTGAAGCGATCAATCCACCAGTTTGTCGCGGTAATATTCATACTGTTTTTGACGCAGTTCTATCTCACGAGGCAAACCTACTTCGAGAGAATTGGTAAGGGTATGGAATTTGTCAAGTATTGAGACGATTCTTGTCTGTTCAGACAATGACTTCTCAGTATCATTTGGGTGTGGAATATGTATGGGCAATTGAGCCACATCTCTTGGGTACACATGTGGAACCCCAACTCCCTTTTTCATTTTATGAATCATTTGTTGCTTTGCTTGAAGGCAATAAAAACAATACTTTGGTAATATCCCAGCATTGGGTTTTACAGTAAAGGCATCAGATACAAAAATGGGCTGCTCCCACCATGTTACATAACCTGCGTATGCTCCAGAGCCAGCGACAAAAATTGTCTGTCCCTTTCGATTACTTGCGTTATGAAAATATGCTGGTTTCCTTCCTCCTGCAATTACAGGTATTCCCCCCTCTTCAACATCCTTCCTTGTAATTGATGTCCCGCGCTTGATTTCTGCAAGTTCCTCCAAGGGCTTAATTACCCCCCCCCATGGGGAAATGTCATCAAAATTCAAGAGTTGATCACGATAATGGTTGTATTGCTTTCTCCGAAGAGTGGCTTCCTTTTCGAGTTCGGTTGCCAATTCCGCAAACGTGTCCAGAATACGGGCTATCTCCACCTGTTCCTTGATGGGAGGGGGGCTGATTTCAAGGTTTTCAAGAACCGCCTTCCGAAGCCCCGGAATGGCATGTCCCCCTCCCGTTTGGGATGACATGAGAATTCCCTGCCTCTTCTTCAATACATGAAACAGGTGTTTTGTCAGAACATCGGGCGTTTTCGACGTTACAACACAACAATGGGCTCCTGCCCAAAACCGAATCGGCATGATATCCACATGGCCCGCCGATGCACCGCCCTGGCTCATGGCAATGGAATCAGGTTCGGCGTTGAATTGATTGTGACGGCCGGATGGCTTGACACCCCCGTTCATGACAGGATACTCCCCTGTCATGACCATGGAGGTTTTATTCAACTGGGTTCCAATACGGATATCTGCGACATCTCCAAGTTTCATCCGGTGGGATTATACTGATCGGGAGGAAAATTGCAACCCTGCGTAGTCAAGTATATAATCCCCGAATTTTTACTAAAATATTTTAAAAACATGATACAAATACAAGAGATTAAAAATGTCTAAAACAAAACATAAAACACCCAGACAAATCTTGCCATCCAAATATAGAAGAATTAAGGGAGGAAGTACACATACCGATTAGCCCTGAAGAACTAGCTGATTTGGTCGTCAGGGATTACGATATTAAAGATGAGAAGTGATGGGAAATATCACTAATGTATATAGTTCCCAAATTTATATGCGTTCCCTTTGGTTTTTAACAATTGAAAGATTGTCTCATAATGGGCCTATTACAGCTCAAAAACATTACTAAAAGCTTTGGAGCCATACACGCTCTGCAAGGTGTAGATCTAGAAATATCATTAGGTGAAGCCGTTGGTTTGATGGGAGACAACGGTGCAGGGAAGTCAACTCTGATGAAGATCATCGCAGGTAACTATCCACCGACGAGTGGTTCAATCGAGATTGAAGGCCGTAAGGTTGAATTTGCTCAACCAATTGATGCCCGGGAGACAGGCATAGAGATAGTATATCAAGACCTGGCACTTTGTGACAATCTGACCGCAGCAGCAAACGTGTTCCTTGGACGCGAGAGGAGAAAAAAAATCGGACCATTCTCAATGCTTGACTATCCTTCTATGTATCAGAAGGCCGGTGAACTATTCGCTGAGTTAAAATCCGAAACCCGACCGCGAGACTTAGTTCGTCAGATGTCAGGTGGACAACGACAAGCTGTAGCGATTGCCCGAACCCGCCTCAGTGATCCAAAATTGGTACTAATGGACGAGCCAACTGCAGCGATTTCAGTACGGCAAGTTAAGGAAGTTTTGGCACTTATTCACCGACTTAAAGAGACTGGCCACGCGGTTATCCTAGTCTCCCACAGGATGCCAGACGTTTTTGAAGTCTGCGACCGAGTGGCCGTTTTACGCCGCGGCATCAAAGTAGCGGATAAACATATTAAAGAAACTAGTCCGGAAGAAGTCACCGGGCTCATTATTGGGGCAATTGAAGCAGCATGAACAGTACGTTAGAAAAGCAAAAAGACCATGCTGCGATTGATGAAAGTATCATTCTGCGTCAGGAAGTTTCTGGTTTCGCAGCTATTATTCGCACTCAGCCATTTTGGGTTTTTCTGGCACTTGTGGCACTTGCCATAGTTATGACTTTTGTATCCGACGCTTTCATGACAGAACGAAACATATTCAACATTACTCGGAACATGGCATTTTTTGGTATAATGGCCCTTGGAATGTCTGCAGTAATATGCACTGCCGGTATTGACCTTAGCGTCGGCTCGCTTGTTGGTCTTTCTGGAATTGCAACCGGTCTCATAATGCGAGCCGGCTATGGTATAGAAGTTGGATTCTTAGGATGTATGTTGGTTGCCGCAGCAGTCGGTCTCGTTAACGGTGCCCTCGTAGCATATCTTAAAATGCCCCCCTTTGTTGTTACCCTAGGCATGCTTTCCATAGTAGTTTCGCTAGCCCGCGTTGTATCTAACAACCAAATGATCTGGAACTTCGGTCCTGACCAAGATCTTTACGAATGGATTGGCGGTGGCAGTATTCTAAGCATACCTAACGTGGTTTGGATACTGGTGATCTTAACAGCAATATTTTGGTGGGTCTGGCGATATTCAACTTGGGGGCGATGGGTTATCGCAATCGGTGGTAACGCCCAAGCCGCAAAACTGGCTGGTATTCCAGTCGAGGGCATGCTCGTATCTGTCTATGTCGTTTGCTCGCTCTGTGCTGGGCTCTCAGCCTTCTTATTCGTCGGATACACTGGCTCAGTGACAAATGCAATGGGCTTTGCATGGGAACTTACCGTTATTGCAGCAACAGTGATTGGTGGTTCAAATTTAATGGGTGGTATCGTTTACGCTCTTGGGGCGCCAATCGGTGCTGCTCTTATCGAACTCATCAGAAACTCGCTGATACTAGCCGGAATTCCCGCGCTCTGGCAGCAATTCTTCGTCGGACTGTTTCTTATCCTTGCAGTATTGCTGGAACAGGTCCGAAGTCGAAAGGGGGGATAATCCCCAAAACCAAATCTTCAATCAACTCAAGGAGGATATTATGAAGAAAATTTTAACCGCAACGGCCGTTGCCATGATGCTTGCATCTGCTGCTATGGCTGACTACACCTTTGCACTGGTTCCTAAAGCGATGAACAACCCATTCTTCGACTTGGCTCGTGATGGTTGTTTTCAAGCTCAAGACGAACTTGCAGATGTCACCTGCGAATACATAGGTCCAGGTGAACATACCGAGCTGGAACAAATCCAAATCGTGCAAGACCTCATAACAAAAGGTGTCGACGGGATCGCGGTGGCGCCATCTAATGCACCTGCTATGGGCAAGATTCTGGATGATGCCGTTCAACTAGGTATTCCTGTAATCACATGGGACTCAGATCTTCTGCCAGAAGATGCAGAACTGCGCGTAACTTATGTAGGCACCAATAACTATGACATTGGTGTCAATCTTGCCAAGCTGGTTCAGGCGCGGCATCCAAATGGTGGTACCATTTGTCTCCAGACGGGGGGGGGCAGCGGCAGCAAACCACAACGAACGCTTGAAAGGAGCTCGCGATACACTTTCTGGTACTGATACCGGAACGCCTCCAGGCATGGCACTTTCAGGCGAAGGCGGTTGGAACGAAATATCCGGTTGTCCATTGATCACAAACGACGATGGGAACGTTGCTGTTCAGGGCATGTCAGATATTCTGGCAGCAAACAGCAACCTAACAGCCTTCCTTTCTACAGGAGCATTTACCCAGTGGTTTGACAATGCCTACCGGTCTGCTGTTGAGCCATACAAGGCTAAAATGGACGCTGGTGAACTAACTATTGTCGTTGCGGACACGCTGCCAATGCAACTAGAGCAGACAAAAGAAGGTCTTGGTAACGGCTTGGTGGGTCAGCGCCCGTATGAAATGGGTTACAAGGCAATGTACATCTTAAAAGACATTGTTGAAGGCAAATCGGTGCAGAGCCCGATTTACACCGGTCTGGACGTTTGTGACAATGAAAACATTGATACCTGCGTGCAGTAATTGACTTAAAAAATTACACTATAGAGCAGCGCGTGAAAGCTTGCGCTGCTTTTTTCATTAATGCAGGTTACCCATGCCACATACTGCAATCAAAGAAAGTGCTGTTACTGTAATTATTGGCGCATCATCTGGAATTGGATTAGCCACGGCAAAAGCTTTATCAAAATGTGGAATGAAAGTTGTAATAGCAGACAAAATTTGACAGAGCTTTGACTTAGCTACTCAAAACTGGGCCACAATTTATTGGCTGAAGGAGATAAGAGAGATGGTACTGAAATAGAATGTTGCTCCAATAGTGTTGTGGAAAAACAAGGGAATTATATACTTGATTGAATTTCCCCATTTTTTTGTGGAGGCATCGCTGGTTTTCCGGCCATTTTGTGAAAAAAACCTCCCACGCACATTCCCCTGGAGTGCAATTGTATTCCCCGCGGTGTCTGAACACCTGTTGTATTTTCGGTAAATGGGAAATTCAATCAAGTATATAATTCCCAAAAACAATCCACGTGGGATAAATGACCCCATTTCCATTTGAATGACAGGAGAAGGGAGCAATAACCAAACGATGTGGACCAAAATATGAGTGCCGATGTTCCGACTACGACCACCGGGAGTGGAAGTGGTGCCATCTGGATATCATGGAGTATCGGACCTGACTGGTGTGTGATTTCCTACGTGTTACGTGCCCCCGGGATGGGGTGATTACGGTAGGTTACTAGTCGGACAGCTAGTGCCGATTCACTTCAAAGTCTGAAGCCTTGGTGATTGATTCAAGGAGGTTAATGTTTCGTCTGTACACCGGCTGTGGGGGTGAGCTAAAGGCGCTTGACGGATACCAAAAAAATGTTCGAAATTGCATCACCTTGGGACAAAAAAAGCTGGTCTGGAAGTCAAGCCCGCGTTGGATCCGAAGTACCTGTCATGATGTGTTATGGGGGGCGAAACCTGAAGCGCCAAGCTCCCGTTATTGAGGTAGTGGTTCTTGACCCGGCCAACCTGCAGGTTGAACTGCGTTCAAAGAAGGTCAAAACCGATCGCCTGGATGCCGAACGGATGGGCTATCCAGCATCAATCAAGATGATAGATTAGCGACAATCAGGGTGATAGAATCCCCGTAGGCGATTATTTGGGGCACGGAACTGACCAGATGACCAGCCACCGAGCCGGACAGGAGTTTGGCACCATGTTGAATTTTGTCCAGCATATGGAGTTATGCAGCATGGGGTGATCATCCGGTATTTTTTTGCTACTGATATATGAAGGAGTCATTTATGAATTGAGAAAAAATCAGGTGTCATGAGAAAACATCTTGCAATTTTGGCCTAATTGAATTTAATTTTGTTCGATAATCTTACCAAATGATAAACCCTGGCTTTTTTATCACCAGGGATATATTTTCATATTTATCACTGAGCTTGAAGATCATGATCACAGACTCAGGATTCTGGAGGTGGGCATCAAAACGATCAAAGAAGACTATGACAGGAGCTGGAAGCACCTTGAGGCCAAGAATATGGAAGGCAATGCAATGAGGGATGTCGAACTGGCCAAGAGGTATAGAAACATGTTCATCAATCTTTATGTGGCTGCGTTTGGCATTATATTCGTGATTTTGGGTACCGGCGGAATAATTATCAGCCTATTGGTCTGACACCTCAAACGAAACCTATTCCCCCTACCCTTTCAAAGAATTGCCAAATGATCTAGATTAAGTGAAGAGAATATCGAAACAAACAGTGTTTCTTTTCAGATTTATACATTCATTTGGGTAATATCTTAACACGTATCAAGAAGGTACGAATAAATGACCGTACCTGCCAAAACACTTGAAAAACCAATCAGGTAATTGAGGCCCGAAAAATACTTTCCATTGAGCCATTCAGTGCATCTGAAAATTCCGATGCTGTCTGATCCAGCTTAAGCCTTTCGGTCAGTGCTCGTGAAAAACTTGCGATCATGCCTGGATTTCCGGAAAGTTTACCACAAGCCTCCTCATGGGTGTATCCGCCCGACAAGGCAGTAACTCTCACGACTCTCGGATGCTTGACCAAGCCTGAGTAGAAATTGTCTTGGGTAGGTATCGTCAACTTGAGAGCCACATTCTGGTTATCGTCAAGCGAATCCAGATTTTCCATCACTTCTGCCAATAGGATTTCTTCACTTTGGACTTTATCAGAAATACCAATTGAAACCTCCGGCTCCACAATTGGAATAAGTCCAAATCCCATTATGATCTTGGCGATTTCAAACTGCTGTGTAACGATTTTATTAATTCCCTCGGGTGTTGCTTCCCAGATAACCGAACGCATCTTGGTACCAAAAACACCGTTAGATACAACTTCTGTCAATCGGTCCTCGATATCTGGGATGGGCTTCATCAATTGAATGCCATTATTGACTTCTTCCAATCCGACATCGATTTTCTGAATGGCAAGTATTTTCTTTTTGTGCCAAAGATACGCCGGTACTTTTTCATCACCAATCTTCCTGTTTACCGTATCCTCAAACAGAATGGTTCCAAGAATCCTATCACTATTAAAACAGTCAGAGGTAATGATGCGAAGCCTCATTTCATGGATCAGATCGTACATTTCTGCTTCACTGGAGAATTGGTCTTCATCTATGCCATAAGCCTTCAAGGCCTTGGGTGTGGAACCGCCAGACTGATCCAATGCGGAAATAAATCCCTTACGACTTCGAAATATGCTCAGCTTTTCAGAATCCATTAGTACAAACCTCGTTTATCAACTTAAATCAAGAACAACTTGTGATGTATTATGTATTCTTGAAAATTCAAAATGGTGTCTCGTTATGAAAAAAAATTGGCTCCTCGTTCCAAATGTAATGGAATGAAAGCATTATTTCTTGGTTAATTTTTGACCTACATAGACGATGTAACATGGCTCACTACCTTTTATCGAAGAAAAATGAAAGCGTATTCGTATGTAACTGGTTCTGATTTTACCATGCCAAGGGCAAAAAATTGATTCTCCAGAAATATCGGGGTGAGAAAAAGTCAATTCATTTTTAAAATCCCTTTTTTCATCATCAGAGGAATCTGAAAAATACCCTCTATCTCCCGTGAAAAAATTATTGTACAACTCATGCCCTCTTTGGGAACGTCTACCGGTTTTATCTGTTTCGATAATCAACTCATTAAGGATACGGAAACGTTTTTCCAAACCAATTGCTGTACTGGAATTGAAGGGAATTTGTTCCAAATCTTCAAAGCACTTTTCGGTGAAGGATAGTTTGGTGAATTTCCTAATCGAGGATTTCCTCAATTCAGACCATGATGAAAGAGGAGGCTCCAATTTCTCAAGCTTTTTTCTGATGGTGTCATTTTCCCAAAAGTTTGGTACCTCAACATTCCGGCCAATTTCACCATCACTTATTTTCCAAGTAACCCTAATGGGAGAATAATTCCAATCAGAAGGTGAAAAACTTACCAACGCCCAATTCTCACCTTGGATTTTCCGATAACCGACCTCTCCTAATGCTGTATCGGTTACTATATCCCCGCAACTTTCAAACCATTCTGTATCAGGGTGTGGTTGGCCGAAATCATTATCCCAAAGTGCTTTTTTACTTAACCAAGATGAAAAAGCTCTTTGTTGATTCCTATCGAGTTTAGAAATTGCTTCATACAAATTCAAATTTGGAGTGGGATTTCCAGCGTAGAGTTTACCGTTGTGGAAAATATCTCTGTTAAAATGAATCGCTGTATTTCTCAGGTTCATCAAAAGCAAAAGCGCTTTTGAAAACTCTTTTACATCATTGAATTGTTCATGGAGCGAGAGCTCATTGACCACCAAGACCATATTAAGCCCATCCGGCAAAAAAGTTCATATCCTTGTCAATTTGATCAAAAAATCCTTCTGGCCAACTGTCCAGGTTTCCTTCTGAATCAATCATTGGGCTTTCAACTTGTGATCCTGATTCGTCATTTCTGGGCCTGAAGAAATGCAATGCCAACTTATACGGCGATAAGGTGCCTGATTTGACCTCCCGCCTGATTCCATTGAGTATATGATCACTATGAGTTTCAAGAATTACTTGAATACCCGCTGCAGCTACTGTGGTTAAGAACTTACCCATTTCGCTTTGGGCTGCTGGATGGAGGTGAACTTCCGGGTTTTCAATGATAACCAAATCATTTTGTTTTGCAGATAAGGCAGCAACAAAAATTGGAAGAACCTGAGTCAAGCCGAATCCAGTATGAATGGGGCGTTGAAAATCGGTTTCACCTGATACCTGAAAGCCCAAGGTAAGTGAGTTGGTGCGATTAACTTGATTGATTTCAAATATGGCTCCTGGAAAAAAATGATCCATCCTTCCCTCAACCTGCCGACGAAGTGTTGGGGGATAATTAGAATAGACCAAATCATTCTCAACATTTTCCTCACCTTGATTAAACAAGATACTTACAGAGAATTCACCTTTTGAACCCACTACAGGAGTTAACTTTGGATCATTGAATGGATAAATTTCTCTTGGACCCAATCTCTCTGCACTTAAATAAGTCAACTTGCACAATCTATTAGTTAGGTCTTCGAAATTTCTTTTTGGTTCACTCGGAATCAATCTCCTTAGTGGTCTTGGATTAGGATTTTTCTTGTTCCAGGATTCCAAATTGCCATCAATTGACGATATATCCATGGATAGTTCTTTTCGATTCCCTTCAAACAACCAAATGATTTCTCCTGATATTTCGTCAACGAGTGTTAATTCCCAAGTGCGATAACCATGCTCTTTATCTACAATGGAAGATACATTGCCCAAATGGACAGATGAACCATTCAGGATCAATTTTTTTGACCATTCATTTTCCCTCATGGTTTGATGTAACAATACCAAAGGTTGGATAATAGTGGATTTACCGGAAGAATTTCCTCCAGAAAGTACTGTTAAAGAACCCAACGGTAACTTGAGGTTTTCAAAACACTTGAAGTGCTTAAGGCCTATTTGGCTAATCATCTAATAAATGCTTTTCAACTAGTTCAGTAGCCAATTTGAACCTGGTTTTCACCCTATCGGTATTATTTGTACCAGACGTTATTGCCCTGGAGAATTCTGCATCCTGAATCAAATCAATAAACGCCTTCCATATTCTTGGGGCTTTAGGTTCGATTTCAGACCACTCATATTTGGAAAATCCCGTTGACATGACATCCCAATAAGCGGCATTTAAAACCGACCTTTGGGTTTGTCCCGGCTTAAACTTTCTAAAGGCATGCTCCTCAAAAAGTTTGAAATTATTATCCAACCCTAACCTAAATTCTCTGGCAAGTTCTTCTAACTTTGAGTCATTCATTACATTTATCTTTTTCAGGGCATTGGCTAAAAAACTATCCATATCATTATGGTATTCCTCGACACCCAGGATCTGAAAGGCACAAAATCTGTTAACAAATTCCCGGTCTCGCATTGTATCTGGATTAAGACTATTACCAGTGGCTTTCTTGAATCCTTCTTCCGAAGCCAATTCTTTTAGGAATCTAGTTCCTTTCCCCATATACAAACAATTCCTCATCTGTTGTCTTGTTAAGGGAACACCACTATTAACTCGTTCAAAGATATCAAGCCTAGCCGGTTCAGGAACCTTTGAGTCAATTATGAATAGTGTAAGATTACAATCCTCAATTCTGTTCTTGAATTTGTTTGGTAGTTCAGAGAATTTATTTTTGTTTAATTCTTCCCTTTCGGGGAGTTTAAGTCTCGATTCATCCTTCAGAAATCTGTAAAATGTTGAAAGTCTTTGAAGTCCATCAACAACAATCATTTTCCCCTGATCATCTTCTGCCAGATAAAATACAGGCAAGGGAATTCGCATAATTACTGATTCAATTAGTTTACTTTGTTTGTCCTCTTTCCATATAAAATCCCTCTGAAAATCAGGATTCAAAATATAGTTTTCTTGGTCAATGCGTCTAATGATATCAAATATGGTACGCGATTCAGTTCTGATCAAAAAATCATCAATGGGATAATCTCCCCAACCAGAGGGGTTATTTTCTATTCCCTCCAGTTCTTCATGACTGTAATCATTGGAAATTTCTTTATAATTCAGGTTCATTTCGAAAGCGAAAACCAAACATGTTTCTAAGTAATGGTTTGGTTTTTAACAGGTTATCTCAAACTGAACAACTAAACCAAGTATAAAGATATGATCAAATACTTGGTTTTCTATCATTCGTGATAAATTAGTAATTACAATGTGGCTCTAAACCAATTTTGTTTGGTAAGGTTTATTTTTGGTGCTTATATACCTGGCTAGCCAAAACACCAAAAAGTTTGGAAAATCGGGAAAAGGAGACACCTTCAAACAACGAAAACAAGGCAATTACTGAAGAAATTCACCGAAGGGCAAAAGCGATTGCGGAATCCCTGTTCAAGGGGAAATAACCGATTATGGCTAGCCAGGTATATAAGCACCTTATTTTTCATATAAACGATCTTGAACTATGAGGTATTTCTCAAATTCAATTGCGGCATAGATTTTGATAGTTTATTACTTGATAATCCACTTAAAGAACTGGACAGTCCGCTCGGAATTCACCTTGTGCCGGATAGTAATAACAACTGACAGATTATGGTGTTAAGTGGAATAAATTTTACCATTAGCATCAGTTATCCGGAATTTCTGGATAATTGAAACTACTTCCAACTTAAGATCTATAAATTTCTTTTTCTGGCAACAATTGATGGTGTTGGTTCTATATCGTGCAACACGATTATCTTTTCAAAATCAACATATTTTCATTTAAAGTGCTCGCATTAATACCATTGGACATCTCACCACAAAAAGAATCTGATAATCATCTGTATTCGAGAAGTTAGTCGAGACTTGTTATTGCTTTTTGCTCATACTGTGATCTCTTAGATAAGATGGACCATATCGGCAATCTGGTTATATGAAGTTAGTATTCCAGTTTATCAGTTTTGAAAAAGCGCTAGTGATTGTCAAGTTGTTTTGCCATCATGGAAAATTCCCAATCTGGCCAATTTCCAAATTTACTTGATTAAGTTATGACTTCTTGAAGTTAATTAACTCTGTATTATCTTGAATTGGAGCGCTGATAGCTCAGCAGGATAGAGCGCGTGACTACGAATCATGAGGTCGGGAGTTCGAATCTTCCTCAGCGCACCATTTTGATTTTATTTAAATTTCTTCGTGGTTAACATACCTTTTTGGCACGAAACCCCATTGAATATAGATCAGTACAGCCAAAACTGATTTAAATTACTATCCAAGAATTGCGACTACCATTGTCAGTCTGCTTGTTATTATCCCAGACATTTGGGATATTACTATACTGAATAGGTATTGGTTAATCGGTGCAATGATAAAACTACCGGAGCTTCGGCATGGGACCCCCCCCCATGAATCATCATGTCGGTGAATCAAATGGTTCGTTCCATAAATCCATGGTTATGTAAACCAAATAAATAACAGTTCATACTTCGGACTAAACTCAAAGGAAAAAACATGGTCAAAACATGGTTGATTTCGGACACGCATTTTGGTCATCAAAACATTTACAAATTTGTTGATCAGGATGGTAATCCCATAAGGAGATTTACCGACCCCTGGTATGCGGATAATGCCGAAAAAGGTGATGAATTGATGATCCACTGGTGGAGAACCCTGATCAAACCCGAAGACAAGGTTTATCACCTTGGTGATGTTACCATGGGACGAAAATCACTGGAGGTGCTTGAAACATTACCCGGAAGAAAGGTTTTGATCAGTGGTAATCACGACCGCTGGAAAGCAAAAGATCTTGTTCCCTATTTTACTGATATCAAGGGATCCTTGAAAGTGGGAAAGTTTTTCCTCACCCATATACCGATCCACCCTGATTCAATTCCCCGATGGGCTGATGGTGTCATTCATGGACATATACATGAGAAACTGGTCAGGGTCGGGAATGAACCCGATTTGAGATATGTCAATGCATCAGTCGAACAAACCGGTGGCAAACCGATAGAGCTGCAGGACGTAATTGATGGTCGATTCCATCCTGCCAAGGGGATTTTCTTGTGATAGCAATACCTGTTTCAAACGGAATAAATTCAATTGTGATTTACCGGAGGTGTACCATAGGTATGAAAGGATTCGATTGTCTTTAGACCCCAAGCCTGACCCTTCTTTCTTTCTGCTTCAGTCCAGACTATGGTTTCCCAATCGGGTTGCAGGATCAGTCTTGATCCCTGGTTGGCAATCTCCACCCGGTTGCCTGCTGGTTCCATGACATAAAGGAAAAAAGTTCCCTGTATCGCATGCTTGTGCGGACCGGTTTCAATTTGAACACCATTGTCCAGAAAAATATCTGCTGCCCTGATGATTTCATCACGCTGGTCGGTAACATAGGTAACATGGTGAAACCGTCCCCAGCCTCCTGCATGTTCCTCGGTACAGGCAAGATCGTAACTCTTGTTATTGACTGAAAACCAACAGCCTCCCAACCGCCCGTTGTCTAACAGGACCTGTTCGGTAACCCTGCTGCCAAAGCAAGTGATCATGAAATCCCGAAAAACGGACACATCATCAGCCAGCAGGTTGACATGATCCAACCTTCGGGGACAACATCCCCGGGCATGAAACTTTTGGTGGATGTTTTTCAAGGCGGGTTTCTCGGAAGGTGGTGGACGATACTTGTTGGTTTCCCAATAAAGCTCGAACCAATGTCCAAAGGGGCTTTGGAACCTGAATGCCTGACCATGTCCCAGATCTCCCTTAACCCATTCACCTTGAATGCCACTTGCAACAATGGAATTTACCCTGTTTTCCAGAGCCTCTTGTGAAGAGGTTCTGTATCCAATGTGCCCAACACCTGTTTGATAATGTTCAGTCAGTTTGAGAGTATGAAACTCATAATCATCATAAGCCCTGAGATAATAGCTGTTTCCTTCCCGTCCACTTTCGGTCAAACCGTAAATTTCGGTAAAGAATTTTAAACTATCCCCGATCTTGTTCGAATAAATCTCCACATGTCCCAGATGGGCAACATCCGAATTCCCATCACTCATATTCCAGCCCTTTTTCCTTGAGCGCCTTTCTCATTCCATACATGTCAATACCCAATTCACCGGATGCCAAACGTTTTCTCTTTTGCTCCTCGGCAGACAGCCTGTTCATGGATTTCTCAAGGGTTTGTTTTGCCACGGTTTGATTCACTATGCATACACCATCATCATCAGCAACGATTACGTCTCCTGGATTGATTGTAATTGAACCAATCACAATGGATACATTGACAGACCCCAAAGTCTCCTTGACTGTCCCCTGAGAACATATAACTCGTGACCAAACTGGAAAACCCAGCTCCTTGAGCTCCCTTACATCACGAACCCCGGCATCGATTATCAGTCCAATGGCTCCTCTCGCCCTGGCCGAAACAGCCAGCAATTCGCCAAAATAGCCGGCATTGGAAGGAGAGGTTGTACCCAAAATTAAAATATCGCCCGCTACAACCTGTTCCATGGCGACGTGTAACATCCAGTTGTCATCAGGGGGCGCTAGGATGGTAAGGGCCGATCCGGCAATACGGGAACCGCTGTAAATCGGTCGTATATTGTGAGGTAGCAAGCCCGTGCGGTCTTGCGCCTCATGAACCGTTGACACTCCACAATTTCCAAGTCCATCAATTATTGATTGGTCAGCCCTTGCGATATTTTGGACAACGATATTGTTCATTACAATTCATCCACACAGCGTGGGAATATTGCTTGGAATCCTTCGGCATATTTTGCAGGTCTTCCACCGGCCTGTCCTCCCGAATTTCGACGGAAGTGGTTGGCCCGGTTTTCGGCCAGATTGGTATAGTAATTCCACAGGTGGACCTGTCCCTCCATGCATTCTATGGCCTTACGCTTTTTATCCCAAACCTCGGTTATATCCAGGAAAACGTTTGGAATCCAGCCCATTTGTTCAGTTTGGTGCGGTTCGAAGAGATACAATTGAGGTGCTCCCAGAACCCTTTCACCGGGATTATGTCCCCATGCCTGGGCAATCATTCGTGTCTCAAGGGCTATCTCGGTAGTGTACATATGGTCTGTATTGTAGGGGTCAAATCTGGAATGTGATAACATGAAGTCGGGCTGTACCTTTCTTATGATATCGACAATTTTGTACTTGGATTCCCTATCCAGTTCCAGGGGATAATCACCCAGATCAAGAAAAATGATATCATGGGCTCCCAATTCTTCCGCTGCGTTTTCTGCTTCTTCCTTTCTTGTCTGCTTGACCTTTGCATGAGTGGTATTGCCCTGTTTCCAAAGCCTGGCACTTTCTCCCCGTTCCCCATAGGAAAGACAAATTATGGTAACCTCATATCCCCCGGCCTGGTGAAGGGCTATTGCACCCCCGCACCGCCAGACAAAATCTGCTGCATGAGCGCTAAATACCAGAGCCGTATGATTTTTCATGGAATTACCCGCCAGGAAGCGATCCTAGACTTCTCCCCAAATTTCCTCGGCCACACTGACGATGAACTCAAGTTTTTTCCATTGTTCCAGATCGGATAGTGTATTGCCCTCCTCAGTTGAAGCAAATCCACATTGGGGTGCCAGTCCAAACTGGTCGATATTGGTGATCTGGGCAACCAGATCGAACTTTCGCAATATTTCGTCTCTGGATTCAAGGTCACCAGATTTTGTGGTTACAAACCCGGGCAATACCCTTTGGTTTCCCTTGGAAAGGTATTTCAGGGGTTCAAGGCTACCGGCTCGGTTGGTATCGTATTCCATGAAGAAAATGTCCACACTGGTTTGATTGAACAAGATGTCCGCAATGGGGTCGTATGATCCCTCGGCAGCATGGGTTGACTTGAAATTGCCTCGACACAAATGCATGCCGATCACCATGTCATCGGGACGATTCTTGATGGCCTGTTCCATCATCCAGGCATATTTACATATCAACCAGTCCGGATCCTGGCCGATGTCACTTTTTGCCTTGCGGTGTACGGGGTCACAGAGATAGGCAAAAAAGATATCATCCATTTGCAGGTATCGACAACCATGTTCATAGAAGACTTCAACCGCCTTTCTGTAGGTCAGCATGATGTCATTCATCAATACCTCGGGATCATGATATTCGGGTGGGTGTATATCCTCGATGGCTATCCGAAAATGGCAACAGCTGGGTCCTGGAATTGATATTTTGGGATGTACAGATGTATTTTCGGCAACAAAACGATAATGCTCAAGCATGGGGTGATCGTCCGGAAAATCCAGCTTGTCATTGATTACGGGAAAGATTGGTCTGAGGGTGGCACCGGCAAAGGCTATTCCCTCGTCTCTCTCCTCCAGATCCAATCCGGTAAGCATCCCCATGAAATCATAGTGCCAAAAGGATCTTCTGAACTCACCATCCGTTACCGCCTTGAGACCAACATTCTCCTGCTGCCTCATTGCGTGTCGAATATGCTCATTTTCTATTTCACGAAGGTTTTCTGCCGAGATTTTCCCTTCACTGAACCTGATTCTGGCTTCTGCCATTTCAGTGGGTCGCAAAAGACTTCCAACATGATCGGCATGAAAAGGTGGTTTCATGTTATTCTCCAAATTCAATGCGCCCAAAACACAATCAAGAACAAGTCATTTTATCTCGGCTGAAAAACTGTCTCTGGAATATAACAAAATCCGGCTGCTTTTGCATGCCGGAAAACGGGCCCCCAATTGAGGACCCGTTTTTCTTGAATTAATTGGGTATTGAACCCGATATGCCCTCGACATAGAAATTCATTCCCAGTAGGGTACCATCATCGGCAATTTCGCCATCACCCAACCAGGCCGAGCCATCTTGTCTGTTGATCGGACCAGTGAATGGATGATAGGAACCATTGGATATTGCATCTGACATGGCCTGTGCGTCGGCACGCACATTTTCAGGAATCCTGTCGGAAAATTCACCGATTTCAACCATGCCGGTCGAAATGCCGTCCCAGGTATCTACACTTTCCCAGGCACCGTCCACAAGGGCTTGGGTACGAGCGACATAGTATGGCGCCCAATTGTCGATAATCGATGACAATCTGGCTGTCGGACCAAATTCCATCATGTCGGAGGCCTGACCAAAGGCAAATATTCCCTTTTCTTCGGCAATCGTCATTGGTGCGGTTGAATCCGTGTGCTGCATTATCACATCCACACCCTGTTCGATCAGGGTCTGGGCAGCATCGGCTTCCTTGGCCGGATCAAACCAGGTAAAGACCCAGACGATTTTGAATTCCACATCCGGATTGGCTTTCTTGGCATGAATATAGGCAGAGTTTATGCCCCGAATGACCTCTGGAATTGGAAATGATGCAATATATCCAATCTGATTGGTTTTGGTCATTTTACCGGCTATATGGCCAATAACGGCACGGCCTTCATAGAAGCGTGCGCTATAGGTCGAGACATTGTCTGCCCGCTTGTAACCCGTGGCATGTTCAAATTTCACGTCTGGAAATTTGGCGGCAACATTGATCGTAGGATCCATGTAGCCAAAGGAGGTGGTGAAAATCAGTTCGTTGCCGGCCAACGCCATCTGGGTAAGTACCCTTTCCGCATCGGCCCCTTCGGGTACGCTTTCAACATAAGAGGTTTCAACCTGATCGCCAAAAGCTTCCTCAACGGCCAAACGTCCCTGATCATGCTCGTATGACCAGCCAAAATCACCGACTGGACCAACATAGATGAAACCCACCTTTTTGGGCTCGGCCTGAGCCAGACCGAATGTCAAAATCAGGGATGCCAGGATAGCAAACCCTTTGAATGTTTTACTTGTCATTTTGTATCCTTTCATTAACAAGAGTAAAAGTTGATTCTACATGGTTTTGTGGAATAGTCTGCCTAGGGAGCCAGGAGCAAGGTTTGATAATCTGTTGCTTGATCCTGAAATGACCACTAGTGCAACAATCGTTATGATATACGGTGCCATGGATAGGTATGCCGGATTAATTTTAATCCCAACCGCCTGCAAATTCAACTGCAATAATGTCACTCCCCCAAATAAAAAGGCACCGAGAATCACACGGTATGGTCGCCATGAGGCAAAAACCACCAAGGCAAGGGCAATCCAGCCAACCCCTGCCGTCATTCCTTCCGTCCATTGGGGTACTCTTATCATGGCCAGGTAACCTCCACCCAAACCGGCACAACCACCACCAAACACGATTGCCGCCAGCCGTACCCTTACAACATTATAGCCAAGTGCATGTGCAGCATCATGATTTTCACCAATTGATCTGAGGATAAGACCAGCTCGTGTGCGATTCAAAACATAACTGACAACAATCACAAGTAAGAATGCCGCATAAACCAGATAATCATATTTGAAAAACAATTGTCCCAATACCGGCATGTCGCCAAGAAAACCAAAATCCGGTTTGGGAAAGGTTGGGGGTTTGATTCCAGCAAACGGCTGCCCAATGAGGGCTGACAATCCCAATCCAAAAAGGGTCAGGGCCAGTCCCGTAGCAACTTGATTGGAATGCAGTACCTGGGTCAGAATGCCAAAAACCAGAGCCAGAAGCCCTCCGGCAACAATGGAAGCCAATACACCGAAAAATGGTGAACCGGAATTGTAAATTGCGATGAACCCACAAACGGCACCGATAATCATCATTCCCTCGACACCAAGATTGAGAACGCCGGACTTTTCCACGACCAACTCACCCAAGGCGGCCAATAGAACGGGAATCGATGCCGCCACCATGGTGGAAAAGAAAATCAGGGGATTGATAGCTGCAAAATCCATTTAACCACTTGCCCAATGCTTGATGCGTATTCGATATTGTGAAAGAAAATCCATTGAAAGTAAAAAGAACAGCAACATCCCCTGCAAGGCCTGAATCGCCGCTGCCGGCAAATTCAACATGAACTGGGCAAGATCACCTCCAATATAGGTGAGCGACATGAGAAGTGCTGCCAATGCTATTCCGAAAGGGTTCAATCGTCCCAGAAAAGCGACGATTATGGCCGTAAAGCCATAACCCACATTGAAGTCGATTGATAAACGTCCGGCTGGACCCGAGAGTTCGAATATGCCTGCCAAGCCTGCCAAGCCCCCACCAGCTGCCAAACAGAAAATTATCATCAGGTTGGGATTGACACCGGCAAATCGCGAGATTCTTATGGATTGTCCCGTTACCCTGATCTGAAATCCAAGCCTGTGAAAGCGTATCAAACCATACAGTGCAAAGATGGACACAAAGGCAACAATCACTCCCAAATGAATACCTGTTCCGGCAAACAGTTCCGCATTTGAGGCACTGGCATAATGCTGCAGGTTTCTTGATCCGGGAAAACCAACCCCATCTGGATTGCGAAGCAAGCCCAAGGAAACAGACGCCAGAAAATGCTCGCTGACATAAACCAACATCAGGGACACCAAGATTTCATTGGTTCTGAATTTTACTTTCAACAAGGCCGGTATCATGGCCCAGGCAATACCACCAGCAATACCGGAAACAATCATCAATGGAAAGATCCACCATGCCTCAAGTGGATAGAAGGCCAATGCAACACCTCCTCCCAGAATTGCTCCCATGATGTACTGCCCTTCGGCACCGATATTCCAGATATTGGCCTTGAATCCAATCGAAAGGCCTATGGCGATAAGAACCAGGGGAGCTGCCTTTACCAGAATTTGTGGGCGGGCATAAGCCGACAAGTCGGGATCAAAAAGCGGAGCCCAGAATATGGTCTTGATTGCTTCAAGGGGATCTTTACCCAGGGTCGCAAATAGTATTCCTCCGGCAATCAGAGTTATCAGAACAGCCAATATCGGTGTAATGGCAGTCCAAAATCTGGAGGGCTCCCTGCGCCTTTCAAAAACCAGCATCTATGCGACTGCCTCCTGAAGTGATTCCCGTGAGGCCCCCATCATCAAGCCAATATCTTCCCGGTTCAACTCCTGAACCGGTCTTGCCTTGCTGAGGTATCCACCTGAAAGAACCGAAATGTAATCGGAAATTTCAAGCAACTCGTCAATATCCTGGCTAATGACAACTACGGCTGCTCCACTATCGGCCAAATCAATCAGCTTCTGACGTATACTGGCTGCTGCTGCTGCATCAACCCCCCAAGTTGGCTGATTGACAATCAACAATTCAGGATTCTGGAGTATTTCCCTGCCAATGACAAATTTCTGCAGGTTTCCACCTGAAAGCGATTGAGCAAAATTGTCCGTGCCAGGTGTTCGGACATCAAATTGATTGATGATTCTCCGGGAAAATTCTGCCGTTCTTGACCAATTGATAATGCCGGCCCGGGAAAGTTCTTTGCGGTCTGCTGCCGTCAGGTAGGCATTTTCAGTCAGACTCATTTCACCGGCAGCTGAATGTCCAACCCTTTGTTCTGGTGCAAACAGAAGTCCCCGTTTGCGTCTTTCGTTGGGATTCAATCTGGCCAAATCATGACCATTCAGCATAATTGTTCCCCCTTTTGGCAGAACCTCTCCCGAAAGCACCTCCATCAGTTCGTCCTGACCATTGCCGGCAATCCCGCCAATTCCAAGCACTTCTCCCTTCCAAACCTCAAAGGAAACTTCCCTGAGGCTGGTTCCGAAATTGGAAGATGCCTCCTTCTCGATATCTTCTACCCTGAACAATGGCCGACCATCGCGGTTTCCTTGTGTTTCAGCCCGTTTCGGGGTAACGATTGAGGTCCCCACCATCATTTCAGCTAGCTGGCGGGCGGATTTTTCTTCCGGATTACAGGTTGCAACCACTTTTCCGGCCCTCAATATGGTCGCTCTGGAGCAAAGGGCTTTGATTTCCTCGAGCTTATGGGAAATATACAGTATTGTCGTTCCTTCGGCAGCCAGGTTTCTGAGAGCTTCGAACAATATATCTGCTTCCTGGGGAGTAAGTACCGAAGTTGGTTCATCCATGATGAGGATTTTGGGGTTTTGTAGCAAGCATCTGATTATCTCCACCCTTTGCCTTTCACCTGCAGAAAGTGTTCCAACCATGCTGTCTGGGTTCAGTGACAAACCGTAGGTCTTGCCTTTTTCTTCGATTTCCCTGGAAAGTTTGTTGAATGGGGGCGGATCAACCATACCGAGTGCAATGTTCTCGGCTACGGTCAGGGCATCAAATAGCGAGAAATGTTGAAACACCATGGCAATGCCAGCTGATCGGGCTTCATTGGGATTGGAGGGTGAATAGCTCCTCGATTGAAAAATCATTTGCCCTTCATCAGGCTTGACCAAACCATACATCATTTTTACCAGGGTGGACTTGCCAGACCCGTTTTCTCCGAGCAGGGCACATATTTCACCCTCCTCAAGGGACATGTTTATCCGGTCATTGGCCTTTACCCCGGGGTATTCCTTGGAAAGGTTCTCGATTTTAAAAAAACTGGTTTGCCGAATGATTGATCTCCTTACCTGTTGCCAATGCCTGCGAATTAAAACACCAGATTCAGCATTGCAAGGGATACGACAAGAAATAGTACGGTCATGATACCTCCTGTACGGACAAAATCAATAACCTTGTACCCCCCGGGGCCCATGATGAGTGCATTGACCTGATGGGTGGGTATCAAAAACGAATTGGATGTCGAGATGGCGACGGTTAATGCGAATATAGCAGGATTTGCACCAATCGGTATGGCAATTGATACAGCCAATGGAACCAATAGCACCGTTGCACCCACATTGGACATGACCAGGGTAAAGAATGTTGCCATTATGGCTACCCCAGCCTGAATCCCCCAAATCGGCCACCCATCAAGTAACTGCAAAACCTGAAAGGCTATCCATTCTGCCGTGCCGGTGTTTTGAACAGCCTGCCCCAAAGGAATTAAACTTGCCAGCAGGAATACGGTATTCCAACCAATGGCGTGGTATGCTTCATCAATCGAAAGGACTTTTGTCGCTATCATGCCACAAGCACCGACAAACAGACACCATGACAGCCGCATATCTGTAAAGAGAATGAGGGCCAGGGAAATCAAACAAAAGATAAGTGCCCAGCCGACTTTCTTAGTTCGCCACTCATCCTGGGGAAACTCTGTGGTAATGACAACGAAATCCCTGTCTTTCGTGAGTCTTGACAGTGATGTCCACTGGGTCTGGACAACCAGTGAATCTCCGGCCTGAAACTTGATCAAGCCCAACTGGCTGGCGAGATCATCCTTTCCTTCGGCATAACTTAGATTTTCTTCACCACGATGGATCGCCAGTAGATTCAGGCCATAGGTTTTGCGCAGGCTAATTTCGCGGGCACATTTCCCTACCAACCTGGAATTGGGTGGAATAACGATTTCGGCAATGCCAGATTTATCCACTTCAAAATCATGCCCAAATACCGTCATTTCAGGATCTATATCCAGATTGAACGTGGTGGCAAATTCCCTGATTCTTTGACTTTCGCCCAGTAAAGCCAGTCGACAGGGGGTCAATATTTCGGTATCAACCGATGGCGCGAGCCATTTTTGTCCCTGGTGATAGGAAGCAATGACATAAAACTTGAAGGCTCCCATGATATCGGCATAGGTCTCACCATAAAGTGGATGGTTGTCGGGGATGACTATTTCAAAAACATCAGCATCAACACCATATAACTGCTTGACATACTCTTTCATGGACTGTGCAGTCGTGGCATCTTCCCTTGCACCAACGGTAGGCAGAAACCATTTCCCCAGTATGACAAAATAGGCAATGCCAGCAACAACCAAGGTTGCACCTATCGGGGTTACGGAAAACAAGCCGAATGTTTCCATCCGGTGTTTCTCAGCAATCATGCTGTTGGTATTTATAATCAGGTCATTCAACAAAATGAGAGGGGAGGAACCCACCATGGTCATGGTTCCACCAAGAATTGCACAAAATCCCATCGGCATCAATAAGCGGCTGAGGGGTACATTGGTTCTTGCGGAAATTCTACTCACAACCGGTATGAACAGGGCAGCTGCACCAACATTTTGCAAAAAGCTGGAAATCACGCCAACTGTTGCGGATACTATTGGGATAATGCGGTTTTCCGAAGAACTGCCAAACTTGAGAATGACGCCCGCCAGGCTGTTTAGCAAGCCGGTCTTGTCCAACCCTGCACCTATGATCATTACTGCTATTATTGAAAGTACCGCATTGGAGGAAAAACCCTCGAAAAGCAGATTTATGTCCGAAACCCCCTCCAGGCCGGGAATATAGCTTATTCCACCCAGGATAATCATCACCAGGATGGCAGCAAAGTCAACCCTTACAACTTCCGATACAAATAGAAATACAGTGAACCCAAGCAGTACTAAAACCACAACCATTTCATTAGTCAGGGTCAATGAATCCATTGGTATCTCCGAATACCTATTTTGCAGTCAATGTTATTTGCTTTGGGCTTCCCTAACATACTTCTAATAATGATTGATTTCAATTGGGTTGTCTGAACCAATTGAGAATTCATGTTGAAAATACTGTGGAGCAAGGATATTCAATAGCGGGATATATGGAGTTTGTCATGAGTGATATAAATAAGGTTCGAATCGAAACACTACCTGCATGCAAGGGAAGAGATTGTGGGTAATATTGCTGAATCCATCCAGAACGGGTTAAGACATCTTTTGCCGGGCAAAAATATATCACATCACGAAGCGGCTCTGATCCTCAATGTTCCCGAATCCTATCTTTGGAACTCTGCTGGAAGAGAAAGATATTCCACATGTCCGGATTGGACCACTGAAATTGATCAAGTATAAGGAATTGCTGGATTACAAGGTACGTCGAGACAAGGATTGGCTAAATTGGTTGCTTCGAGCCAAGAGTGTGACAAGACAATAAGTACTGATTAATCAATACGGTGTGAATTGGTCAAGGATTATCACGCCCCTGTAGTCCTGAACCTATTACGGTTGTATTTGACGCAGATGTCCTGCACTCGTAATGATGGGAGAAACATCATTTTGTTTTTATTTCAGGAGGGGCTGTTTCGTGTCCATTGGACAGAACTTGTCCTGTATGAATGTATAAAAGATATTGAAAAAAACGAGCCTGTTTTAAGGGATAGTATCCGAAAGCAGGAAGGCATAATACGGGAAAAATTTCAAAAGTGGTTGCCCAAAGTGGGGCGGTTAAAAATATTTTCCTTTAACACTTAATTTGGGTTTTTCTTATACTAAATGAACAAAAACTTAACCTTTTTTGAGTAATCTCTGTCCTAATTTAGACTGTATTTCTCCGCCCTCCCCCCAAATTCCCAATTACTCTTCAAATGATATTATGATCAATAAAATATCCGCAATAATCCCTACAGGCAATCACCATCTGAAACCCTTTCCCGTAAAGGAGGGATATATCAATTATTCCCAAACCAATCTTTATGAGACTGCCTTGTTGCAAGGAGAAGCCAAGCTGGGCTTTGGAGGTCCCCTGATGGTTACGACCGGTAAATTTACCGGACGATCACCAAAGGACAAATTCACTGTTTATTCGGAAGAACTCAAGAATACCATCTGGTGGGAGAACAATGCTCCTATAAGCGAAGAAAACTTTGAGAACCTCAAGGGAGATTTCCTGAAGTTTTTGTCAGAACGGCGGGTCTACGTCAAGGATGTCAATGCTTGCGCCGAAAACGAAAATCGTCTTCGGATCCGGTTTGTCAATTGCCTAGCATGGCATGCGATTTTTGTTGGAACCTTGTTTGGGCTGCCAAATGAGGAAGAATTGGAAGGTTTTGAACCGGATGTGATTGTCATCAACGCCCCAGATTTCAGAGCCGATCCAGAACGGCATGGTTGTGGATCAGAAGCGATCATTGCAACCAACTACAAGGAAAACCTGATTTTGATCGGTGGTACGCAATATGTGGGAGAAAACAAGAAAAGCGTATTTGGATATCTGAACTATGCCCTTCCTCCCAGGGGTATCTTGACCATGCATTGTTCTGCCAACCATACCAAGCATGATCCAGACGATACAGCTCTGTTCTTCGGTCTTTCCGGAACCGGCAAAACATCCCTTTCTGCTGACCCCGACAGGGTACTGATCGGTGATGATGAACACGGATGGTCTGATAGAGGCATCTTCAACATAGAAGATGGCTGTTATGCCAAAACAAATGGTTTGAATGCCGTTGACGAACCAGATCTGTACGAGGTCTCAAGATCATACGGAACAATTATCGAAAACATGACCTTTGATCCAGACTCCAGAATGCCTAATTACGATGACACCAGTATTACTCAAAACGGGCGATGTTCGTATTCCCTCAACAAAATCCCCTACGCATCGGAAACCCGTCTTGCCAAACATCCAAGGAATATTTTCTTCCTGACCTGTGACGTTTACGGGATTCTTCCTCCCATTTCACTCCTTACTCCTGCCCAGGCCATGTACCATTTTCTATCGGGCTTCACATCTAAGGTTGCAGGAACCGAAGCGGGAATAGATGATCCTGCGGCAACTTTTTCAGCCTGTTTTGGCAAACCATTCCTGCCTTTGCCGCCAATCGTTTACGGAAATCTATTTCGAGAAAAGGTAAAAAGGCACAAGGTCAGGTGCTGGTTGGTAAATACTGGATGGACCGGTGGCAGGTATGGGATTGGCAAGAGGATATCCATCAAGCATACCCGAACTATATTGACGGCAGTTCTAAATGGTGAAATTGATCATGATTCGGTTCGGAAGGACCCTGTTTTCGGGTTTGAGGTTCCTCTAAAGATCGACAATATCCCCGATCAATTGCTTAACCCCCGGAATACCTGGGAAAATCCCGATGAATATGACAAGATGGCCAAGACGCTGAAAGAAAAATTTCAGGCAAACTTCAAGCAATTTGAGGAATTCGTGGACAGTGACGTTTTGGAAATTGTTCTCTGACCTCGAATTTCACCACAATCCGCGCACAATCAGATTGAGTCCAGCGATTACCAATATGACCTGCACGGATTGTCTAAACCTGTCTGAATCAAGCCTGTTCTGAACCTTGATTCCAAATAGCAACCCCAAAATGGAGGGAACGATCAATAACAGGGACATGGGGATCGTTTGATAATTCAAGACTTCCGTATTGAAATGGGCAATGATCAGCATAACCGAACCGGCGCTGTAAATAACACCCTGTGCAAGTATGTTTTCCCTTTTGCCAATGTCCAGGGACAGAAGGTAGGTCACAACCAGCGGAGCCCATACACCGGCAAAACCACCCACAAATCCCGCGATGGTACCTGCAATGTACTCTCCCGGCTTCTGATAGTTCTCCGGGAGTATCAGTTTCCAGCCCCAAAGTTGCAACAAGGCAATAACCGTTATGGGAAGGCCCAGAATCAAAAAAAGTAACGATTTGCTCAAGGCCAAAACCAATGGAGAAGATACCAAGAGGCAAATACACAAGGTAACAGTTATACGGAAATATTTTGCAAACGCCTTAAGGATAAGGTCCATCTTGAACTGGAACATTTGCAGGGCATTGACCGCCAAAAGGGCAAACAACAGAAAGGATACAGCTAATTCGGGATCGAAAACCACCCCTAGGCCGCTGATCATGATCATGGGGAATCCAAACCCGGTTACCCCTTTGATAAATCCACCAAAAAAAGGGACAGATACCAAAACTGATATTTTTAAAATGTTGATTTCTGATAAATCAAATTCCATTTGCTACCTATCATGGGTTGTTTAGATCAGCCTTTGAGAAAAACCAATTACGACAACTCTTACAAATTTTCAACAATGACCAATCTCAGATCAAAAGACACCATTTTGCTTCCCAATCTACTTAATTCTGCCTTGAGTAGCATCAATGACCTTGATTCCATGTTGGCCAATTTAACCATGGAACTACAACAAGGTGTCATTGTTGATGACAAGGTTTCTCATGCCAGACTTGAAGAAGGTCAATATGAAATTCATTCATTTTCCTGGGTAGCGACATATGTCGAGGCTCTCAAGCAATTGTATTGCTGGGGGCAGTCACTGGAAGCCAGCGGCGAGTTTGATGAGTTGAATGCCCTTCTGCTCCAAATCGGGTTTGGGGAATATCTAAGTCAGTTGGAAGGTGGAATTCCCATGAATCAGGGAGAAATTGCAAGGATTTCACAAATCGTCCAGGATTTTGGCTGGATAACAAGTGAGGGATGGCGGCAATTATCATCCCTTGGCAATTCACCAGCAGCCAGAAAACGTCTTGTGGAATTGATGCAGAATCAGTTGGGTGTTGCCAGTTATGGCAACACCGGTCAGGATGAAGATATTGAATTTATCAGGGATCAGTTCTCACGCTTTGTCATGGAGAAAGTTGCCCCTCATGCCCAGCAATGGCATCTGGACAATTCGCTCATTCCGATGGGTTTGGTAGATGAATTGGCCGAGTTGGGCGTTTTTGGACTTACAATCCCGGGAGATTACGGTGGTTCCGAACTTCCAAAAATCGCGATGTGTGTTGTCTCGGAGGAGTTGTCAAGGGGGTTTTTGGGGGTTGGATCCCTTGCCACCAGAAGTGAAATTGCCTCAGAACTTATTAGCAAGGGCGGGACAGATGAACAAAAGGACAAATGGCTGCCCCTTATTGCGAGTGGTGAAGTCAGACCCACGGCAGTTTTTACTGAACCCGGTTCCGGTTCGGACCTTGGATCACTTGTCACCAAGGGGAAAATAGATGGTGACAATTATCAGATAACAGGTAACAAGACCTGGATCACCCATGCCGGCAGAGCCAACTTGATGACCTTGTTGGTCAGGACCGATCCTGAATCAAGGAATTATCGGGGACTGTCCATGATGCTTGCTGAAAAAACCGCCGGTATCGATGATGACCCCTTTCCGGATCAAGGTCTCACCGGAACGGAAATTGATGTCATCGGATATCGGGGAATGAAGGAATATGAACTGTCCTTCTCCGATTTTCCTGTACCAGTTTCCAATCTTCTGGGTGGTCAAGAAGGCTTGGGATTCAAGCAACTCATGGAAACCTTTGAATCGGCACGAATCCAGACTGCAGCCAGAGCCATAGGAGTTGCCCAATCTGCCCTTGATGCTTCCCTGGGGTATGCGCTGGAACGAAGCCAGTTTGGCAAGCCGATTATCGACTTTCCAAGGGTAAGTTCAAAACTGGCCATTATGGCCGTTGAAATAATGATGGCCCGTCAGCTTACCTATTATTCAGCCCGTCAGAAAGATCGGGGTCGCAGATGCGACCTTGAAGCGGGCATGGCCAAGCTTCTTGGCTCTAGAGTGGCTTGGGCAGCGGCCGATAATGGCGTTCAAATCCATGGTGGCAATGGCTTCGCAATGGAATTTGACATCAGTAGAATTCTGTGTGATGCAAGAATCCTGAACATCTTCGAGGGGGCTGCTGAAATCCAGGCCAATGTTATTGCCCGAAGATTGCTGGACCCTAAAGCAAACTGAACCGCTGGAACTTGCAAAATATTGGATTGTTGAAGTTGTGCTTACTTTGGCGCCAGGGTATAAGGCCGGCTGATTACTCTGGCCTGGAGTTCCGATTTCTCTTTCTTGACGGGATTGGGTTGAAAAGCCAGCTCACTGTGCTGGGCACAATATCTCTTGTTCAATAGGGTGGGTTTGCCACAAAACCAGAAATTCTTGGTCGAGGGATCCCCGATGGGCCACCGGCAGGTTTTTTCATTCAGATAAAGCAGGGAAAGCCTTTGATCTTCCAACTGGGCTCCCCTCAAATCCCCAGTTGATCGACCATTCAACCGTTCGTCCACCTTGTCATCGGTGGCTTTATTTTCATCCTTGTTGGAGCTTGCCTCATTGGCCGCATCTGAATTGGGCTTTTTCACGCCCAGGCGGTTTAATTTGCCGATTACCGCATTGCGGGACTTGGAAATTTTATTGGATATTTCGGTGGCGGTCTTACCTTCCTTCCACATATTTACGGCTTTATTGACCTGTTGAGTAGTCCAAGCCCCCATGAATTTACTCCCCCGGATTAGTCCTGAAACTTTACATTGATGGTTTAAGCATTTGCTGCCAAGAAAGAGAAGTATGGTTGGATACAAATTTTTCAAGTTTGATCAGGTTGTTGACCATCCACGCAACTGGGAAGCCCCAAATCCAATTATATTTACTGCAACTGGCAAATTACCTGCCCGGTTTGTAATCATGGTTGGTTTAAATTGTCCTGCGGGCTCATATATCAAAGGGTCTAGCAACTTGATACGGAACTGAATGATGATTGATGCAGTGATGCCAACTTATGCCCGAACCCCAATGGGTTTTGAAAAGGGAGATGGCTGTTGGCTTTATGGAACTGATGGAAACAAATACCTTGATGCCGGAGCCGGCATTGCCGTAAATGCACTCGGGCACAGCAATCCATTATTGGTTGAAGCCCTGATTGACCAAGCCAACAAGGTTTGGCATACCTCAAATCTCTATCGTATCCCCAAGCAGGAGGAACTTGCATCCCTGTTGGTTGAGAACACCTTTGCAGATACGGTATTCTTTACCAATAGCGGTGCCGAGGCTGTTGAATGCACCGTCAAGGTGATGCGAAAGTACTGGGACCAGCAAGGTCATCCCGAACGAAATGAAATAATCACTTTCAACAATTCCTTTCATGGCCGAACACTTGGTATGATTTCTGCAGCAGGAAGTGACAAGTTGACCAAGGGGTTTGGACCCTTGTTACCGGGTTTTGTTCAGGTTGAACCTGCCAATATTGCCGGGATCAGGGAAGCCTTGTCCGAGAAAACAGCTGGTATATTGGTCGAGCCTGTTTTGGGGGAAGGGGGTATCATACCCTTGCCTGACGGTTTCTTGAGGGAACTCAGATCACTTTGTAATGAAGAAGGGATAGTCCTTGCGTTGGACGAAATTCAATGCGGAATGGGCAGGACCGGTAAATTGTTTGCCCATGAATGGGCGGGTATAACCCCGGATATCATGGCCATTGCAAAAGGTATTGGAGGTGGTTTCCCACTTGGGGCGTGCCTTGCGACCGAAAAGACCGCCCAAGGCATGACTGCGGGTACGCATGGCTCGACATACGGCGGCAACCCTTTGGCCTGTGCCGTGGGGTGCAGGGTTTTGAGCATAATAGCCGATGAGGCCTTCTTGAAAAAGGTCAGACAATCTGCCCGTTGGCTCAGACAGCAAATTGAGTCGGTTATCGCTACCTATCCTGATGTTTTTGAGGAGGTTCGTGGCGAGGGCCTCATGTTGGGACTGAAATGCAAGGTTAACAATATGGATGTTGTCAATTCCTGCTATGACCAGCATTTGTTGACCGTTCCGGGTGGTGATAATGTCATCAGAATACTTCCACCGCTCATCATTGACCAGGAAGAACTCGGGCAAATGATAACAAGATTGGAAAAAGCCGCAACCAATCTCAAGGAAAATGGCCATGCCTGATTTTCTGGAATTGAGTGAGGTTTCAGCCAAGGATCTCAGATTGATCATTGATGATGCCAGAAAGGTAAAAATTGAGCGCAATGGCAAAACGAGGGGTTTGTTGGATGCAGGAACACCTTTGGCCGATCATGTCGTTGCTCTGATATTCGAGAAAAATTCGACCAGAACCCGTCTTTCCTTTGATGTGGGTGTTCGTCAAATGGGAGGTCAATCCATCGTTCTTGCCAGCACTGACCTACAAAGATCCAGAGGAGAAACCATCAAGGACACCGCCCAGGTACTGTCACGGTATGTGGACCTCATCATGATCAGGACATTTGCCGACAAGGTCATCAGGGAAATGGCTGAACATGCATCGGTACCTGTGATCAATGGCTTGACGGATTACAGCCACCCCTGCCAGATCATGGCCGATGTCATGACCTTTGAGGAAAAGGCTGGTCCGATCAAGGGTAAAACCGTTGTGTGGGTTGGTACTGGTAACAATGTCTGCAATTCATTCCTTCACGCAGCTGGTCAATTCGGTTTCAATTTCGTATTTTGTGGACCAGAAGGATTTGACCCGGACCAGAAAGCGGTCTCTTTTGCAACTTCAGGAGGTGGTGCATTTGTCATTGACAGGAACCCTTTCAATTGTGTCAGCGCTGCCGATATGATCGTCACCGATGCCTGGATTTCAATGCATGAGGAAGCCGGTGGGAATGACAAGCAAAAATTGCATGCCTATCAGGTTAACCAAAAGTTGCTTTCCCATGCCAGGCCTGACGTGCTTTTTATGCATTGCATGCCAGCCCATCGAGAAGAGGAAGTGACTTCCGAAGTGCTGGATGGGCCCAATTCGGTGATCCTTGATGAGGTGGAAAATCGTCTTCATGTCCAGAAATCAATCATGAAATGGTGCCTTGGATTGCTTTAAGAGCAGTCACAAAACCCTCATACCAATGTATGGTGTACCCTCAAAAGCCAACCTAATGATGGAGGAAACCCCATATGCCATTGAACATTGTGCGCCAAATTGCCTGGGTTTGGATAAACCCACAGCAGCGATTATTTACAATCAAAGTGTCAAGACACAACCGAAAGCCGTGGCCCAAACTGATGTATGATGCCGGTAATGAAGCCTTCATAGATATTCTCCACCATTCTGATTGTCGAGCGATACAACGGGAACCACTGATGTTTGAAGGTCTTGGTGTTCACCTGAGAAAGCGCCATTGTCTTTAGGGTAAATGGTCACGCTTGATCTCTTTCCGTTGCAACGGCATCACGCAAAATGTCTCCGGCAAGATTGATCACAATGACACTGATGACCACTGCCAATCCAGGCCAGATCATTTGAAGCGGTGTCGAACGCAGATGGATGCGGGCGTCGAGCAACATTGTTCCCCATTCAGGCATGGGAGGCTGAACACCAAATCCGAGGAAACCAAGTGCGGAGATACCCAAGATAGCCCGAGCGAACATGCTGGTCCACACAACAGTGAGTGTAGGTAAGAGCCATGGCAAGTAGTGCCAGCGGGCAATAGACCTGTTGTTGAGACCTGCAAGCTTGGCTTGGATTACATAACCTCTGGATTGGAGAGACAAGCCAATACCTCTTGCCACACGGGCATATCGCATCCATCCCGTAACACTCAGTGCAAAGATCAGGCTCCATGTACCAGATCCCAAAAGACCTGCAATGACCACAGCAGCGACAAGATCCGGAAACGCAAGAAAAGTGTCCGTGACACGCATTACGGTCCAATCAGTCAATTTGCCTCCCAAGGCTGCCAATAGTCCGATCAGCGTCCCTACCACAAGGCCAATAAGGGAAATCAGAAATGCTAATCCGAGTGACCATCGCGCCCCATAAAGAAGTCGAGACAGGATATCCCGTCCCAACATGTCGGTACCCAACAGATATGCACTGCCTGGAGGAGACAAGCGATTGGGAATGTTGATTGCCGTTGGATCATGGGGAGCTAGAAATGGACCGAAAACAGCGAGAAGAAATAAGATCCCGGCGATGACAAAAACACTACGCATTGCTTTCTCCAATGCGAGGATCAATTACCCGATAAATCACATCAATGATCAGATTGACCGTAACAAATATAAGTGCCGTGAGGACCACAACAGCCTGAACCTGTGGAAAATCCCTGGCCTCAATTGCGGCGACCAGAAATGTCCCGAGGCCAGGGCGCCCAAATATTACCTCAACCATGACGACTCCTTCAAGGAGGAAGGCTAGTTCCAAACCGAAGACAGTAACCACTGGAATCGCGGCGTGTGGGGCAATATGATCACGACTGATTTCCTTTTTAGACACACCTCGACGCCTGATTGCAGGTAGGAATTGCTGCCCTCGAGCCTCTAAAATGCCAGATCTGATAATCCTCGTAAGCGATGCTGCAACACCCAGGCCGAGGGTCAAAGCCGGAAGAATCACATGGGATGGTGTCCGAGCCCCCATGGCAGGAAGCCAGGCAAGATGAACCGCGAAGAGAAGGATCAGCAACAACCCAAGCCAATAGGCAGGAATGGCGGTTCCCAAAGACGCAACGGCAACTGCAAAACGGTCGAGCAAACCTCCAGGTCGGTTTGTGGCAATGATGGCCAAAGATAGTGAGATGGCAAGGCCAATGACAAGACCACCCAGGGCCAGTGGTATCATATATCTAATCGCGGTGAGCAAATCAGGCCAAACTTCGCGACCAGTGACAGATGACCGTCCAAAATCAAGAGTTAGTAACGGACCAACCCAAGCCATGAACGCCGACCAGAAATTGGTGTTCAACCCGGTCTCCTCCCGCACCTGATTAATGACATCTTCGGTAAGAAGTGCATCAAATCTTGCCATTGCAATGGCCTGCGCTGGATCACCAGGCGCATTCCACAGGAGTGTGAAGGTCGCCAAAGCTGTCCCGAAGAGGACCACAACTGCTCGAAGAACGAGTCCTGTCAAGCTTTTGATCATGCTGATGGCTCTAACGCCCCAAGAGCCATTGCCGCTTCCATGAGTAATCGGCTGTAGCCTGATTTCGACTCCTTGGCGAAAGTCTGTGGCGTAGAAACCTCTTCTATTCCACCAGATTTTATCACTGCGATTTCATCGGCATAGGCCATCGCATAACCGAGGTCATGGGTAACAATCATGGCAGCGAATCCCTCCTCTTGCTGCAAGTCTGAGATCAATTTGGCGGTATGTTTCTGTATCACTGCATCAAGTGCGGAAAGTGGCTCATCAAGCAGAACCAAAGGTGGTGCTGCAATCAGTGCCCGAAGGATAGCCACTCTCTGCGCCTGTCCAATTGAGATTTCCCCGGGGTATCTGTCGAAGATCTCCAGCGAGAGTTCAAGACTGTCACTGAGCCTTTTGATTCGTTCATGGGGCATGTCCTCATTTCGAGCCACAATGGGTTCCAACACAGATTGGCGCAAGGATAATACAGGGTTGAATGCAGCCCGGGGTTCTTGCATCACCAAACCAGGACTGCATGTCTGTACAGAGGCACCAGCCCAGGTAATTTCCCCCTTCCAAGGTTTGACCAGATCCAGAATCGTAGCGATCAATGTGGATTTTCCGGCACCACTTTCGCCAACGACCGCCAGGGTTTTTCCAGGAAAGAGAGATAGTGAAATATTTCTTAGAGCAAATCCAGCCCCACGTCTGACCCAGACATGATCAACTTTCAGCACGGCACCACCGCCCAACTCCTGTGGGCGACCAGGTATTTGGCTACATCTGTTTTTGGACGCTCCAAAATGTCCTCAGTTGAAGCTTGTTCAACGATCCGCCCATCGTGCATTACCATCAGTTTCGAGACACGTCGAGCGGCAAGTCCAAGATCATGGGTAATGAGAATCATCGCAGTGTTGAGATCTTCACGATGCTGTTCGAGCAAATCCATGGTTGCTGCTGCAGTAACCGGGTCCAGAGCCGAGGTCGGTTCATCCAAAACAATCAAGTCAGGCGAGCTGATCAATGCCATGGCGATCACAAACCTTTGCTGCATGCCCCGACTCCACCCCCAAGGGCGCTTTCGGAGGTCACCATCCTCTATCTTCAAAGCGGTGAACAAAGTCTTCTTGTCAGTTGATCCAGTATCTAAACCCAAAGCACGCTCTGCCTCATGCCAATGGAACCTCATGCTACGCAACGGGTCGAGAGCTTCTTCAGGGCTTTGAGGAACATGGGCAACTTTCAGACCTTTAGACCTAAGGTCATCAATCAACATGTGACCAAATGTAGACTTGCCCGATCCTGATACACCGACGAGGCCAATGCTTTCGCATTGTTCAATGTCAAGTGAAGTCGGGTGAAGAATAGTCCGGCCTGAACGTGTTGCGCTCAGACCGGAAACGGAGAGTATCATTCAGTGAATCGTGTCTCGTGCGTGATCCAATAAGTCTCGGTTGGGTGAACAGCGTAACCTGTGAGACCAGGTTTGGCGACATTCACCTGACTCACGTGAAAAACCGGGATCATGGCCGCGTCTGCAGCAATGATCTGTTGAATCTCGTCATATATCTCTTCACGTTTTTCCTGAACGAAGGTCAGACGACCATCATCAAGGAGTCTGTCCAAATCCGGGTTCATGTATTTTCCGGAATTCGAACCACCATCTGACTTGAGAAGTGCCTCCAGAACCGCACCCGGATCACCTTGAGGGGTTGTTACCCAAGCTTGTAGAAACATATCGGCTTCACCCGCTGCAATTGCATCGTTACTTGCACCCCATTCACCGACTTTGACATTGGCGGTGATTCCGATGGCTGATAAGAACGCTTGTGTCAGCTCCGCTGTGGGTGGCAAGGCAGCACGGGAGGAATAGGTGACGATATCGATTTCCAAGGGTTCCCCATCAAGCTTCCAAAGTCCACCTTCCTTGACAGCACCTGAACTTGCCAAAAGTTCCTCGGCCTTGGCGGGATCATGGTTGACCGGGATATCTGCCGCCCAAACTTTTCCATCTGGATACACAGTTCCGGCAGGAACACCGCCAACTCCAGACAAAACAGCATCAACGATGCCCTGACGGTCAATTGTCATGGAAACAGCCCTGCGGATCAAAGGATTGGCCATTGGACCACTGTCTGCGTTGATTGTGTAGAAGTAGAGTCGGGCAGTAGGGGCAACGAAACCAAGTGCACCTGTGCTCAGGATGCGTTCGAAGTCAGTCTCGGGATAGTTTATGACCATATCAACCTCACCTGCCTCAAAGGCAAGTGCCGCTGTTGCCGGATCGCTCGCAACCACAACACGGATTTCTTCCAGACCAGGGGAGCCAAGACGATAGTTCGGGTTGGCATTGACGCGGTAAAGCTGCTCCGGTATCGCCTCTTTGAAAATGAACGGACCTGTTGCGTTGATTGGGAAGGCATCCGAGGGTTCACCCAGAATTGCAACCGCTGGTTCGGAAAGTGTCCAGGGAAACGCTGCATTTGGACTATTCGTCTCGAATATCACAACACTTTCACCTTCAGAATTCATGCCTGCAAGATCCAAAAGTTTCATGACCCGTGTATTGTAGCCGGGATGGGTTTCGTCTGAAATAGCTGAAATCGCTTTGACCACTGCATCCGCTGTCAATGATGTACCATCATGAAAACGAACCCCATCCCTTAATTTCACACGCCATGTCGTTGGCGATGACTGCTCAATACCTGAAGCGAGTCGGGAGTAGAGATTCATATCATAGTCTATTCCCATGAGGGTCTCTGTCACACCGGTTTGATTCGACATCCACCCATTGTACCCAGCGCGGGGGTCAGGCACTTCGGCAATTGGACCGAAGGCTACAGAGATCGTCAGGCTGCCTTCCTGAGCTGATAAGGGCAAACAGCTGACGCACGCCAATAGAACGGCAAAGGTACAACTTAAAAATTGTTTCATTGAATTCTCCTTGGTTTCATTGAATTTGTGAGTTTGATTTTTGTAGTTACAAGCCAATGCCGGGTTTTATTCTGTCCCAACAAGAGTTTCTTCTGTATGGCTGAGTACAGTTTTTGTCTAAACCAATTCTTCGATTAGGTTTTCGACTTGTCATTAAAATTCACTGCAAAATGAAGCCCTTCTAGACTAAAATCCGTTTTATTTGCTCGGTTTTGCACACACCCAATAACCCTGATAATATTGTGATTTGGGAATTTTCTCTCTAATACTTGCATGATTTGAAGGCCCACACCCTTGGTGACTATATGTTATAATATAACATTTTAATCCAATTTACAGTAAGTTCAAGAGAACAAGGTGAGGAATTTAATATTGTGGTTGATTTGCCAAAAAAGAATGTGGGGCTTTGATTGTTTTCTTTGGTGATGTGTAAACACATACGAAATTCGGACTTTTGGGAGAGGATTGTGATCATCACAAGGGGATCATTTTGAACAACTACAAGGAACATTCCTCATGAAGGAGACAATAATTAACCAAAACGCTTTTGTCCTGAAGTTTTGGCGTTACCATTCCCTGTCATGCACTTAATTCTGAATTGCATCATTTCTGAGCAACAACAACAACAAGGCAATGATTGTTGTTGCCACTCCAAGCATTATGGGCAGGGAAGGCAAACCCCGGCCCAAGGCAAACTCCCAGAGGATAACCCAGGAAGGTGTCAGGTAGGTATATGCCATGACCTTGGCCGAAGGTAGACGCATGGATGCATAACTGATTGCAAAGAAGGTGAGAAGAGTCGCAATCAGGGTAATGTAAACTATGGTAATCCAGACAATTGAAGGCAATGCCTGCCAGTCAGTAGTTCGTATGTCATTCCATCCAAAGACCAAAAGAAACAGTGTTCCGGTCGAAACCATTCCCAAGACAAATACCTGGGGTGGTTCACCTCTGTTGGCATATCGAAGAAAGGGGGTATAAAAGGCATGAGCAAGGCATCCAAAGAAAAATATGATCTCTCCCTGTCCAACCTTAAACTGTAAAATGGCTTGGATGTCTGCCCTGAAAATGACCCAAACAGCTCCAATGGCTCCTATACCAAGTGCAAATGCCATGCGTCTTGTCATTTTTTGTCGAAGGAGTATCCAACCGAAAAAGCCCGAAAGAAGGGGGGTTAATGTAAATACGGTACTTGTTGATACTGCAGAAGTTGTTTGCAAGGCAATGAACATGAGTACAAAGTACAGTGACATGAGACCTCCCGCGATAAAATATCGCCAAGCCCCCTGCATGTATTCCCATTTAAGATTCGTACTTAAACAGACCATTGTTCCAATCAGGATTGCCGCAAGAAAAAATCTTGACGCCGTAAGGGCAAAGGGATCAATGATGTTGGCAACCATGCCACCGAGACTGAACGAACCAGCGATCCCGAAAGAAAAGGCCAGCATTAAAATGTGACCCTTTGACTGTTCCGTTAAATTAACCATAGATACTCATTTCGAAACTTCCATCAATTGTACCCACATTCTTTGAATCTGCAAATTGTGCATCCAATGGGAATCAAAAAAACCATGCAAATTAATTTTGGTTTGCAGGGTTTGATTTCATGTTGGAATGTTCCTATATATGGGCTACACCTCAGTAGTTGTAGTTTTTCGGTTCGAGGTAAAATCCAGAATCGCCATCCGTCAGCGAGTTTCGCCCGCGGGTGCATTTGTCGTTTGTTGAAAATTATAGTTTGTGGATAAGGAATAGTTACAATGTTTGAAACATTGTCAGGCAGTTTCTCATCCGTTTTCCAGGGTCTTAACAAAAAGGGTACCCTGAGTGAGCAGGATGTAACCAGTGCCCTACGGGAAATTCGAATTTCATTGTTGGAAGCTGATGTCTCGCTCCCGGTCATCAAATCCTTCATGCGCACTCTCCATCGCAAGGCCACAGGCCAAGCTGTGCTTGGCTCGATCACACCCGGCCAGCTTGTTGTAAAAATCGTACATGATGAATTGGTTAAAATCCTCGCAGGCGATGGCTCCGGTGATGGGCAACTTAATATAGCCTCACCACCCGCCGCCATTCTGGTTGTGGGTCTCCAGGGTTCGGGTAAGACCACCTCCACCGCCAAACTTGCCATACACCTCAAGGAAACCCAGAAAAAGAAAGTTCTGATGGCCTCACTTGATACAAGAAGGCCGGCTGCGATGGAACAACTTGCCATTCTGGGCAAACAGGCCGAAATCGAAACCCTGCCAATTGTATCTGGCCAGGACGCCACCCAGATTGCCAACAGAGCTAGGTTCACGGCCAAGACCAATGGGTATGATGTCGTTTTGCTTGATACTGCAGGTCGCCTCCATATCGATAATGACCTGATGGATGAAGTCGTTGCCGTAAGAAACATTTCCAATCCCAAGGAAACCCTTTTGGTGGTTGATGGATTGACTGGTCAGGATGCCGTCAACATAGCCAGGGAATTTGACACCAAGATTGGTGTCAGCGGGGTTGTTCTGACACGGATGGATGGTGATGGCCGAGGTGGTGCCGCATTCAGCATGAGGGCCGTTACTCAAAAACCGATCAAATTCATGGGTACAGGTGAAAAACTGGAAGATTTTTCAGTATTTGATCCGCAGAGAATCGCTGGTCGGATATTGGGTATGGGTGATATTGTAAGCCTCGTGGAAAAGGCCTCACAGGTTTTCGAAGAAGAGCAAATGAATCGAACCGTTAGAAGGTTTGCGGCTGGTCGCTTGAGCATGAATGATCTTCGTAGCCAGTACACTTCATTGTTGAACATGGGAGGATTGCAGGAGTTTGCATCAATGATTCCGGGCATGGGCAAAGCGGGCGCCCAATTCAAGCAAAATGAGGGTATGATCAAAAAAAGCATTGCCTTGATCAACTCCATGACCCGCAAGGAAAGAGCCAATCCAAAAATCATTCAGGCCAGCAGAAAGAAGCGTATCGCAGCGGGTTCGGGACTGACCGTTTCAGATATAAACCAGCTTCTGAAAATGCATCAAACAACTGCCAAATTGGGCAAGCAAATGTCCAAGAGTGGAAGAGTGAAGGAAATGATACGCAGCATGCAGGGAAAACCTGCCGGCAATGACGGAAGTAACATGCCTGATTTGAATAGTCTTCCACCTGACATGATGAAACAGTTGGGAAATCTGCCAGGATTGCCTAGGCGCGGTTTCCGTTGATATCATTTGGATATTAGTGATAATTGGACCTCTTTATACCATGCAACAAGAACAAGTTGAGAAAGAACTGAATGAACACAGAGAATCCATCGACCGGTTGGATGCTATCCTGATCTATACCTTGGGGGAAAGATTCAAACATACCCAGAAGGTGGGTATCCTCAAAGCCAGGAATAATCTCCCGCCTTCCGATCCGGAGAGGGAAAAAAAACAGATTGATCGGTTGGATCAACTGGCTAGAAATGCTGATCTGGATCCCGAATTCGCCAAAAAACTAATACAATTCATCATCAGGGAAGTTATCCAACACCACAAGTTACACCGTAAAAACACAAACATTGAGAAAGATTAAGGAGTTACCATTATGGCAATGAAAATCAGGTTGGCCCGAGGGGGATCCAAAAAGCGCCCCTTTTACAGTATCGTCGCTGCAGATTCCAGAATGCCGAGGGATGGGCGATTTATTGAAAAACTGGGTACTTATAACCCACTTTTGAACAAGGACGATCCCAATCGTGTAAAGATGGATGTTGAACGAATCCAGCACTGGATAGGTCAAGGAGCCATTCCCACCGATCGTATCAGCCGTTTTCTTGAGGCCAAGGGTGTATTGGAGTCCAAGACAAGAAACAATCCCAAAAAGGCCATTCCTCGAAAACAGGCACAGGAATCCGCCACCTCCTAATCACCCTCCAAAAGTGGATGATACTTTCGGAAGGCTGGAATTTGACAATGTTGGACGTTCAAAATTCACAAACCGCTGCCCTTGAAAACCGTCAACTCGTTTGGGTTGGTGTATTGGGACATCCCTACGGTACGAAAGGCAATATAAAATTGCGAAGTTTTTGCCTTGATCCCGAAAACATTGCGTCCTTTTCATGTCTCTATTCTGAAAGTGGAAGTACTAACTATCGGCTTGAAGGTTTGATCAAGGCTGGAGAAGAGTTCGTCGCAAGAATACATGGGGTTAATTCACGTAAGCAGGCAGAACAATTGAAGGGTACAAAATTGTTCGCCAATCGGGAAGAGTTTCCTGAGTTGGAAGACAACGAGTACTATTATTCAGATTTACAGAACTTGCGGGCCATGGATTCAGATGGCAAGTGCATTGGACATGTGATTTCAATGAACAATTTCGGGGCCGGCGACCTGATGGAACTTTTTCTGGAAGATTCCGGTAACAAGGTTTTCATCCCCTTTAACAAGGAAAACATCGTATCGGTTGAAATTCCTCTCGGATATTTGGTAGTGGAAAATGTTGAGAGCTATCTCTGATTACAATTGTGGTTATATCGTCGTTGGGTGAGATCATTATGTGGACGGCAAAGATCATCACCCTATTTCCCGAGGTTTTCCCTGGAGTCCTGGGCAGCTCCCTTGTGGGCAAGGCCTTGGGCAAATCCTGGAATCTTGAAACCACTGACTTGAGGGAGTTTGGCGCTGGAGTGCACAGATCAGTTGATGACACTCCAGTTGGAGGTGGTCCGGGCATGGTTATCAAACCGGATATATTGGCAGCCGCCTTACAATCCACGCAGGACAAGATTGACAAGAAGCCTGATTCATGGCCAGTTGTATTTCTATCGCCTAGGGGAAAGTTGTTTGACCAGTCCACAGCAAAGAAATGGTCTTCCTGCAAGGGGATAACATTAATTTGTGGTCGTTATGAGGGTGTGGATGAACGCTTTTTCCAGGCAACCGGGGCAGAAGAGATTTCCATGGGGGATTTTGTGCTTTCTGGTGGGGAAATTGCAGCGCAGGCCTTGATTGAAGCCACTGTGAGACTTATACCGAATGTTTTGGGAAATTTTGAATCAACCGAAAATGAATCATTTACATGCGGTTTGTTGGAACATCCACATTACACTCGGCCGAGGGTATGGAATGGCCTTTCGGTTCCTGAAATACTGTTAACTGGACACCATGAAAATATTGCACAATGGAGAAAGTCGAAAGCTGAAGAACTAACCAGGCTCAGAAGGCCGGATCTTTGGCAAAAATATTGTGAACAAAAGGCCTAAGCCAACATTTGATGAATTATGGTAGGGCCAAGTAAGTACAAGCTGGAAGGATAAAACCATGGATTTGATTGCAAAATTTAATGATCGACAACTGGAAGCATTGAAACAGAAAAAAGAGACACCTGATTTCAAGGCCGGTGATACTGTCAGAGTTGGGTTCAAGGTTACCGAAGGTGCTAGAACCCGTGTGCAAAACTATGAGGGTGTTTGTATTGCCCGCAAGGGTGGCAATGGGATTGATGGCACTTTTACAGTAAGGAAAATTTCCTTTGGAGAAGGTGTGGAAAGGGTATTTCCGCTTCATTCTGCCAATATCGACTCGATTACCGTTGTCCGCAGGGGCAAGGTTCGTCGGGCCAAACTTTATTATTTGAGAAATCGCAGGGGCAAGGCAGCAAGGATTGCTGAAAAGACCAATTACCGGCCCAAAAGAGAAACAACATAAGGAGTCAGGAACATGAAAAAGGACATTCATCCCGATTACCATAAAATCACCGTCAAAATGACCAATGGCGATGAGTTGGAAATGCAATCGACCTACGGTTCTGAAGGCGATGTTTTGCAATTGGACATAGATCCAACCGTCCATCCGGCCTGGACCGGCGGTGGTACCCACCTCATGGATACTGGGGGCAGAGTTTCCAAATTCAAGAAAAAATTTGGTGATTTGAAGTTTTAATCACCTTCCACCAAATTCCCAGCCATACAACATCCATATTTTTTAGATTATATTGCTAAAAATGTACTGGTCGAGATTTCTTAAACACAGTGCTCATACTTAGTTATGGTATAATCCTGTATAATTTTCATTGTGAAGTTAAACAGGTTCATTCATTTATTCTTGACCATATGGAAACATCACAGATATGAGTTTCAAAACGACTGTGGTAGAATTAAGGGAAAAATTAAAGGTGATTACATACTTGTTTCCCCATGGGTTTTGCAACCGTTTTCTTGACACCGTGGAGCGATAGGTCTATATTGCCACTGTCACGACTGCATCTGTCGGTTTGAAATCCGGCCGCGCTGGCCGCGGCCAAGCACAAGGAGAAACATCATGTTCACAACCATGTTCTGCCCCCCCCCATCGTAAATCAGCGGCCCTGGCCGCCATGCTGGCGGCAATCCTGATGGCCGCGCCGGGATGGGCGCAGCAGACGGGGATGATTACGAGCTTCCCTCCAAATTCAGGCGGCGATTTTCAAATCACCGAATTGGCAACGATAAACGGCAATCGTGAATGGTTGGTAAACTACAGCGTGAATTTGGATGCCGCCATCACACAGAATCTTTTTGTTTGCAACAACTCAAGTCCCGTCATCCCCCCGGATGAATGTTCACCTTCACCCTATATTTTGAGGTATGGCGAGATTCCAAGTCAGGCGGCTTGCCTGTTTGATCAGCCACCTCAATCAGCGATACGTGGAATAACCGCAACCATTCCCATGACTTCATGGCAGCAGACGGTCCGGGCGAAACCGGAGAAACAATATTGTCTGGCCGTGTATTCAGCCGGCAGCGGAACTGAATTTTATAATAGGCCAATCGCTTCAGTTTGGTTCAGAACGCCGGCCGATCCCAATCCGCCCGCGTCCCCTGCGTGGACACCGCTGGGCGCCGGCTGCGGAGCGGAAACTTCACTGGATCTGGTCAGGCAGTGCTTCCGATGCAAATACCAGGGAACGGCTGAAACGTGGAATTTCGGCACCAACAGTTGTGGATCAGGCGGCAGTTGACGTGTAGCGGCGATTGATCCGTTCCCCCATGCCGGGGCAGGAGATTCGGGATGTGCCATCATCCCGGCACCGGCCGTGCGCCGGTCGGGAACATTCCGTTGCCAGCCGGATTCACCCCTCCCCCTTGTCAATCGGCGGCGACAGTCAACGCGACCGGGCCCTGCGGCCAACCGGCTTGCGGTAGTGGACATGTCCATCGAGGTGGCCCGCCCCATGTCGGCCCTTCCTCCGTCATCAATGGCGCGGGCGGTCAACCGACAGGAACGAACAGCCATACCCGAATCACCTGTTCGTTCCTGCACGGGCACATCGGCGACGGCGGAACGACCGGCGCATTCCCCGTCAATCTGACCGTTGACACCACGCGGACAGGTGCCGAAGACCCAAGGGGTGCGGGCACCGTCAACGCAACGGACACAATCTTGCCGGACGGACCATCAGATGTGAGCTCGCGTCAAGGACGCCCATGGACGGGGAATTTTCAAGCCGACCCGTCATCAGGAATCGCATGGGTTTTCAATCCCGGGCAAGGAACCGCGAGTCAACCGGAAAAGGGGCTGAAATCAGGGGAGACAAGTATATATTCCCCAAATTAAAGGATATGGGGATCGAACGCCATCAATCCACACCTAGAATTTCAGCCCCGGGACATAGCAACTCACATTCAACATCTTTGATGCAACGAATTTCAAAATAAGGTGTTATCTCTTATTACGCCTGTAAAAGTGGTTTGTCAGAGATATACCGGGTGGGAGATATATCTTATACCAATTCAACAAAGTAAGGTTTGACCAATCAGTAACAAAATCCTCATAAACCGATGAAAACTTCGTTGGAATGACAATATAACTGCTCCTTAAGTAAATTGAGACTTATTCTTTTTGCTCTGCATATTACTTGCAAACTAGCACGCAACAAATTGTAACGGGTATCCTTATAATCAATCAAAAATCGGTTGCAGCCCCGCCCTCAGCCTTCCTTCTCTCGACGAATTCGGTTAGTTCTTCATCAATGGCTGGATCAACGGCAGGTGGTTTAAAATCATCCAAGATTTGCTTATACAGCTTATGGGCTCTTTCAGTTGTCCACACTCCACCACCAAGTTCAAAAGCCTCATAATTTTGCCAATTGCTCAGGAATGGCTCATAAAACGCGGTTGTGTACCTTTCCTGTGTATGTTGTACACCAAAAAAATGCCCGCTGGAACCAACCTCGGAAATGGCTTCCAAAGCCAAATCCTTTTCTTCGGTTCCATAAACCGTCTTCTCAAAGTAGCGCTGGAACTGTTGAAGGGTTTCACAATCCATGATGAACTTTTCCGGGCTGGAAATCAAACCTCCTTCAAGCCATCCTGCAGAATGATAAACCATATTCACCTGGGACTGGACCGCCGACCACATGGAATTCATGCTTTCCCACATGGCCTGACCATCCGGAACATTAGCTGCACATGCATTACTTGCCCGCAATGGCAATCCATAGAATCGACACATTTGACCTGCCATCTGGGTAGCCCGCACATACTCTGGTGTACCGAAGGCTGGAGCGCCCGAACGAAGATCAACATTGGAGGTAAAGGTACCAAAAACAATCGGTGTTCCGGGATTGATGTATTCCAATAGGGCAATCGCTGCCAATCCTTCGGCCATGGATAATGCCACGGCACCAGCCATGCTCACAGGTGCCATTGCCCCTGCCAAGGTGAAGGGGGAAACAATCACCGGTTGCCCTCTTCTGGCCAACCGCATGGATCCATCAATCATCGGCCAGTCATGCTTGAGAGGAGAGGTTGAATTGATGTTGGTAAACATTCTGGGTTTTTCATCAAACTCCTCATGGGTCAGTCCGCTGGCAATCCTGACCATTTCCATGACATCCTCAACCCTTTCACGCCCCAATGAATAGGCATGTGCTACCTTATCCGTCATTGTGAGTTTATCGTACAAACAATCGAGATGTCTTATCGAGGGGTGTATATCCACCGGTTCAACTGGATATCCACAAACAAAATGAATGCAGTTGAAATATTGGGCCAACTTGAGAAAATTGCGAAAATATTCCTGATTTCCCACCTGCTTGCCATTTTCCAAATCCCAGGTGTTTGGTGGAGAGGAAACACAGCCAAATAGCATGTTCTTGCCGCCTACGATCAATTCACGATCAGGATTCCGGGGTGTAATGGTGAACTCTTCGGGACAGTGCTTTATCATTTCCATGACAAAGTCCCGTCCCAATCTTACATTCGTTCCCTCAACACCACATCCTGCCTCTTTAAAAATGATCCTGGCTTCTTCATTCAAAAACTCGATCCCGATATTTTCCATTATCTGGAGCGCAGTTTCATGGATACATAGAATTCCCTCCTCATCCAGAGGTTCGGTGGGTTTATCGGGGTTATGGGGAATTCGCCAAGGCATCTGATCAAATAGCCTTGTACTGCGAAGATGAATGTTTGCCGCCCTTCCGCCGCTTCTTCCCCTTCTCCTGCTAGGCATGAAAACCTCCCTGAAATGCTCTCGATAAATAATGTTTTCTGAAAATTAAAATTTAAATCCTTGCAAAGAAAAACACCAAATTCAATTAAATTTCAATTGGTTTCCCTATTGATGGATACGGCAGTTTGCATCGGACAAAAAGAATATTAGGAAAAGCAATGGTTTTAATTTGAAAAACTGTCGGGCAGGTAAAATTGTTGAGAAAATTCAAATGATGGAAAAAATTGTTACAATGTGCCTAGAGATTGTGAGAAAAATTATTCAAAAAAATTTGAACAACAACACATGGCACAATGATTATTATGGTAACTTTAGGCGAATTTCCCCTCAATGGAGTACAATGTGAATACCTGTGATTTTGAGACCAGGCATGATTTGATTGACATGATTCGCCTCGAATCAATATTGGAACGGGCCAAGGGCGAAGTTGTACTTGAAACCAAAGCACGAGATGGGCAATCCGCAATAAGGAGATTACGACAATCAGGTTCGTTAAAGTGCCTTTTTCCGCGTCGTGATGGTGCTTCATTGGAAGCTGTCCTGTTGAATTGCGCAGGTGGTGTCACGGGGGGCGATCATTTCTCACTTTCGGTACGAGCGGAGCCAAGGACAACATTGACTCTCACTACCCAGGCTGCCGAGCGTATCTATCGCGCCCTGCCGGGAGAGACGGGACAGGTTCATGCCCATCTGGAAGTGGAAAAGGGAGCAAGAATAAACTGGCTGCCACAAGAGACCATTCTCTTTGATGGTTGTTGCCTGAACCGATCATTGACAATTGATTTGTCAGAAGATGCCAAATTGTTGATGGCAGAGCCTTTGGTATTCGGGCGATTCGAAATGGGAGAGGCACTGCATTGTGCCTCGTTCCTGGACTGTATTGAAATAAGGCGAGATGGAAACCCGATTTTCCTGGAGCGCATTGGATTGCAATCGGATGTGCAGGCAACGTTGAATCGACTTGGTATAGCTGTTGGTGCCCACACGATGGCTTCCTTGGTTTATGTGGCAGATGATGCGGATGCCAAAAGGGACCTCCTCCATCGAATGTTGCCGCGCCATGCAGGAGTCAGTCTGATCCATGATGATGTACTGAACATGCGCCTGCTGGCCAAAGACAGTGATGAATTGCGCTCCAATCTGATACCGATACTAAAACATCTGAATAAGGGTGTCATACCCAAGTGCTGGATTATTTGAGATGAAACTGACTCCACGAGAAAGAGAAAAGCTTCTCATAGCCATGGCAGCCGAAGTTGCCAGGAAAAGGTTGAAACGCGGTGTGAAACTGAATCATCCCGAGGCTGTTGCCCTGATCACTGATGCGGTGGTTGAAGGAGCACGCGATGGACGAACGGTCGCCGACCTGATGGAGACCGGGGCGAATGTCGTTGCCAGGGATCAGTGCATGCATGGCGTGGCCGAGATGATCCATGATGTGCAAGTGGAAGCAACTTTTCCTGATGGAACAAAACTTGTAACAGTTCACAATCCCATTCGTTGAGGAGTTACCCCTTGCCTGATATTCTACGATGTTTTTTGATATGTTTTCCAAACCCGCAAAGGTAAGAGCATGATTCCTGGAGAGATATTTGTTGGTCCTGATGAAATTACCCTCAATGAGAATGCGAAAGAAACCAGGCTAATGGTGGCCAATACAGGCGACCGGCCTATACAGGTTGGTTCACATTATCATTTTGGTGAGGCAAACCCGGCCTTGGAATTTGATCGTGATTTGGCTCGGGGCATGCGGCTTGATATCGCGGCAGGTACTGCAGTACGCTTCGAGCCTGGTCAGCGCCGAGAAGTACAACTCATTCCCCTGGGTGGCAAGCGAAGGGTGTTTGGGTTCAACCAAAAGATAATGGGAAATCTCTGATGCCGACAAAAATCTCACGCCATGATTATGCAGCCATGTTTGGTCCTACAACCGGGGACAGGGTGAGACTCGCTGATACCGATTTGATAATTGAAGTTGAAAGAGATCACACGATTTATGGTGATGAGGTCAAGTTCGGTGGTGGCAAGGTGATTCGCGATGGAATGGGACAATCTCAGAGTACCCGTGCTGAAGGATCAATGGATACGGTGATCACAAATGCATTGATCGTTGATTATACCGGAATTTACAAGGCAGATGTGGGCATAAGGGATGGCCGAATAGCCAAAATCGGCAAGGCTGGAAATCCCGATACACAATCAGGTGTTGATATAATTATCGGACCGGGTACCGAAGCTATTGCGGGTGAAGGCAAGATACTGACAGCTGGTGGCTTTGACAGTCACATTCATTTTATTTGTCCACAACAAATCGAGGATGCCTTGCATTCAGGATTGACCACCATGCTTGGAGGAGGTACTGGTCCAGCCCAAGGCACTCTTGCCACCACCTGTACACCAGGTTCCTGGCACATTGGTCGCATGCTTGAGGCAGCAGATGCCTTTCCCATGAATCTCGCTTTTGCCGGCAAAGGAAATGCCTCCCTGCCTGCTGCCCTGGAAGAGCAGGTCAATGGAGGTGCCTGCGCTTTGAAATTGCATGAGGATTGGGGTACAACACCCGGCACCATAGACTGTTGCCTGAATGTGGCCGATGCGATGGATGTGCAGGTCATGATTCATACTGATACACTCAATGAAAGTGGTTTTGTTGAAAACACCGTCAAGGCCATGAAGGGTCGAACAATCCATGCCTTTCATACCGAAGGTGCAGGGGGTGGGCATGCACCAGATATAATCAAGATTTGTGGCGAGGATCACGTTCTTCCTTCATCAACAAATCCAACAAGACCATTCACGATCAACACACTGGAAGAGCATCTGGATATGCTTCTGGTTTGCCATCACCTCGATAAAACCATTCCTGAAGATGTGGCCTTCGCTGAAAGTCGCATTAGACGCGAGACCATAGCTGCCGAGGACATACTTCACGACATGGGGGCCTTTTCGATCATCGCTTCCGACAGCCAGGCCATGGGTCGGGTGGGAGAGGTGATTATACGTACATGGCAGACAGCTGACAAAATGAAGAAGCAAAGGGGACGGTTATCTGGAGAAAAAGGGAATAACGACAATTTTCGTGTTCGCCGCTATATCGCGAAATATACAATAAATCCCGCCATTGCACACGGAATCGCACATGAAATTGGATCAGTAGCAGACGGCAAGCGAGCTGATCTTGTTCTTTGGGATCCGGCATTCTTTGGTGTCAAACCAGATTTGGTGCTTATCGGCGGAACAATCGCCATGGCCCAAATGGGTGATCCCAACGCTTCGATTCCTACACCGCAACCTGTTTATTCACGCCCGATGTTTGGCGCCTATGGCAAAAGTGTGGAGTCATCTGCGGTGACATTTGTCAGTGAAGCAGCACAAGACATGGGAATCGGATCTCGACTTGGATTGTCCAAAACCACCCTAGCCGTGAAAAACACACGTGGAATTGGCAAAAAGGACTTGCCACTGAACAGTGCGACTCCTGATATGGAAGTGGACCCGGAAACCTATGAGGTAAGGGCCAATGGTGAGCTCTTGACCTGCCTGCCTGCAGAGACGCTGCCCTTGGCGCAAAGATATTTCCTGTTTTGATGATAAAATGTCGCTTGTTATCAGCCGGAACATCAAACATGCAAAAAAGACCGATGACATTATCATCATGGATTATGACGAACGGTTTCTTCGCCGAAAAGTCCTCATCTCCGAAAATGGCTTGAGGTTTCGGGTGGATTTGGCCAAAACGACTTCATTGAATCAGCATGATGCTTTTGTATTGGAAGATGGTCGTCTGGTTGGTGTTGTTCCGGCCAATGAAGATTTGTTGGAAGTCAAGGGAAATTTGGTCCGTCTTGCCTGGCACATAGGCAACCGACACACGCCTTGTCAAATTGAGTCTGGGCGTCTTCTGATCCAGCACAACCATGTTATCAAAGCCATGTTGCTAAAACTTGGCGCCATTGTCACAAGTGTGAATGAACCATTTACACCTGAAGGTGGTGCCTATGGAAACACCCGGACACATGCTCACTGATATCCAGTTCCTTACCCTCACACAATGGCTTTCACCGGCTTTTCCCGTGGGATCATTTGCGTACAGTCACGGCCTGGAAAGCGCTGTTGGACAGGGATGGGTCAAGGATGGGCCAGAACTGGAAGATTGGTTGGAAGATGTATTGCTCCATGGCACTGGAAGGGCTGATTCGCTTCTACTGGCAGCTTCATATCTGGCCAAGACCTCTCAATGTCTTTACGAAATAAACCAGACCGCCCGGGCCTTTGCGGTTACTGCCGAAAGAAGGTTAGAGTCTGAGGCTTTGGGGCGGGCTTTTGGCAAGGTCTTGTCTATCTGGGATATTAGAGCAGATGAGTTGACTTATCCGGTCGCACTTGGCGCTGCTGCAGTACAGGAAGGCTTGCCTCTCAAATCGACGCAACAACTTTATCTTCAGGCCTTCATGTCCAATCTTGTTACTGCCGGTCAACGACTACTGGCTGTAGGTCAGTTGGAGGGACAGGCAATTCTCAGGCGTTTGACACTGAAATGTCCAGAGGTTGCAAATGAAACACGCGATGGTGATCTTTCCAAACTTGCCTCGGTTGCCTTCTTGACTGAAATAGCTTCAATGCAACATGAAAACCAATACACCAGGATATTTCGAACATGAGAAGTCCCCATGGCCCACTTCGTGTCGGGATTGGAGGACCCGTTGGTTCCGGTAAAACCACACTCGTTGCTGCCTTGTGCAAGGTTTTCAGCAAGGATATTTCCATGGCTGTTGTAACCAATGACATTTACACGAGGGAGGATGCAGATGCCCTTTTGCGTTTACAGGCCCTCTCTTCAAATCGCATTAAGGGCGTTGAGACTGGGGGTTGCCCACACACTGCAATTCGTGAAGATGCCTCAATAAATATTGCTGCGATTGAAGAGCTTTGCGAAGTGCATTCCGATCTTGAACTGGTATTGATTGAATCTGGCGGTGACAATCTTTCTGCAACATTTTCCCCCGAACTTGCCGACATGACGATATATGTCATTGATGTTGCGGCTGGTGAGGAAATACCGCGCAAGGGAGGTCCGGCCATAACCCGTTCTGATATTCTGATTATCAACAAGACCGATCTGGCTCCCCATGTAGGAGTTGATCTTGATGTCATGAAGCGGGATGCCGAAAAGATGAGAGCAGGACGACCATACGTTTTTGGTCAATTGAAGTTTGGCAAGGGAATCAATGAACTTGTACATCACATGGAAAACATTGGGGACATTCGCTAGAATGTGATTTTTCCTTGAAGAATTATTGGATCGCTGGTTGAAGAAAATCATTCCGGGGGTGAAAATGCATTGATCAAAAGTGCAGAGGACAATGCTCAAATTGCACTTTATCTTTTCACTTGCTGCACAAATGTTGCTTTTTCCAATCATGGATTAAGTTGAAATTTTCGGTTTAAACCATCCCAAAGTCCACCTACATCCCGGATAATTAAATTTGCATGCTGTGCGAGGTCTTCGGATTTAGCAACACCAGACAAGACTGCCACGGTAAACATGCCAGCCCTTTTTCCTGCTAGAAGATCGCTTTTGCTATCTCCGACCATGACGGTTTCCGCAGGTTGGATCCGTGTTTGTTGACAAAAGGCCAGAAGCATGTCCGGATCAGGTTTGGATCCATAACCGCTGTCGAAACCGGCAAGAAAATCGAAATATTTAAGAATGCCCTTTTCGTCGAGTTGTTTTATGGCATCCTCCTTACTGTCATTGGTGGCTACCCCAAGAGCATAACCGGCCTTTTGGAATTTTGTCAGGAAAGGTTCGAGGGACACCACCTCAACCTGTTCCGTATCTTTGGTAATTTTATTCACCAAACGGATTAATTCCATCTCGGACCAATCTTTGAATAGCACAAGCAATTGCTCGACAAACTGTTCTGGGGTTCCGGCAATAAATGGGCTTTCAGGCAGGTATAATCCATTGTCAAGGTCAAAACCCAATAATTGCCCTTTTTGTCTGGAACATTCCCTGTCACCTCCACATAGCTCATTCAAAAGGGTCGTCATCATGGGAGACCAGGTACTTTGAAAATCAAAGAGGGTTCCATCCTTGTCAAAAATTATACCCTTGAAGCGGTTGTGACCTGTCATGTCCAGTTAAATTCCTCTCCTCCGGGCAAGGCCCTTCTGGCTTTCAACGGGTCTTCGGGTGAAACAGATACATATTGGCAGCATTCCAGGATCAATACATCCTTCTGCATAAGCAAAAAATCCATTACAGACGCCAGGAATTCACTATTCCCATAGTTGTCCGTTATCGATTCTCTGGTACTGCCTGTCATGTTCAGGAAGGTTGCAAAAAGGTTCGGATTCGTTGCAATCCACTCCAATACCTTGATGGCCAGAAGTTCAGCCTGTTCGGCATTATATGTATTACCCGCCATGCCATCAATTCCCCATTCAACATTTCAGCCAACAAAATGACCATATTGATTTACGACACAATTAACCAATAACTAAATGTCAGACACGTTCCAAAAATGACAAGTTATCGATTATTTCCAAACTTGTTACAACCATGGCTGATGGCATAATGGTTCTTGAAGCAAGACAATAACATTTTTCCTTGAACAAGGTTTATTATTCCAAACTTTTTGGTTATTTGCATTGGATATCAGATTTATTCCCATACAGGTAAGCATTTTCAGGTATAATCGCTGGCTCAAGAACAACAAATCAAGCATTTTCGAGAATTATGGCAGAATCCAGGTGGAACAGAAACTATTTGATCTGTCCGGATCCAAAGCACCCTGAGTTGACAAGAAGTGTCAAGGGTCTTTCCCATGAGGGACTGCCCGAAGAAATTAAAGTCGTTGAAGAGAAACCCCTGACAATATTCCTGAATTCAACTGAAATAGTTACCGTAATGACCATCGGTGATTATCCGGAATATCTGGCACTTGGTTTCTTGTTCAATCAGGGAATGTTGCATTCTTACGAGTTCGTGGAAAGGGTAGATTATGACCGGGACTTGCAAACAGTTGTGGTTCGGACGACCGAAACCACGAATTTTGAGGTGAAACTGCAAAAGAAAACCCGAACAAGTGGATGTGCCGTAGGCACGGTATTTGGTGATCAAATGGAATTGATCGAAGGATTGCAATTGCCATTTTTGAAGGTCAAAACCTCCTGGTTGTATCATCTGGCAAAATCAATCAACCTGACACCAAGCCTCTATTTGGAAGCTGGAGCAATTCACGGCACGGTTCTCTGCAAGGAAGATCAAACCCTGGTTTACATGGAAGATGTCGGTCGCCACAATGCCGTTGACAAAATTAACGGCTGGATGAAATCCAATGATATTCCACCTGAAGACAAATTGCTTTACACCACGGGAAGATTGACTTCGGAAATGATCCTGAAAACCGCCCTCATGGGTATTCCGGCCTTGGTTTCAAGATCCGGTTTTACGGCATGGGGGGTGGAAATTGCAAGAAAGGTCGATCTTACACTCATAGGAAGAATGAGAGGCAGGAGGTTTATTTGCCTGGCAGGAGAGGAGCGTTTGGAAAGAAACGTATCACCTGAAAAAATTGGGAATGAAGCGAGAAAGCATCAAAGGAAAGGTGCCAAGGCTGATTGATGTTTAGTACAATGGATATCTGTTAATGACCCTCTCGAGGGAACAGAACACTTTCATGGCGGGTGTGGTATTGGCTGGTGGATTGGCAACCAGAATGGGGGGTGGGGACAAGACCCAAAAAGTCATCGGAAACAGGAAGATTCTCGATATTGTCATTGAGAGAATCAGTCCTCAGGTATCAGAATTGGCACTAAATACCAATAATGACCCATCGCATTACTCTGAATTGGGCTTGCCATTGCTATCAGATGCTTTTGAAGAAAGGTATGGTCCCCTGGCCGGAATACTCGCTGGTATGGACTGGGCTCATCACCAAGGCTTTGGGCTTGTGGTAACCATCGCTGGCGATACCCCGTTCTTCCCTGATGATCTGGTTTTTAGGTTGTTGACCCAACATTTGGAAAGCAATGCACGTATCATATTGGCTGCTACCAGGGATCAGGAAACCGATAGATTGTACAGACATCCCACTTTTGGACTTTGGTCTGTTGATCTAAGGCATGATTTAAGGGAAAATCTAAAAAAGGGAGTACGAAAAATCGTACAATGGGCCGATCAACACAATGCTGAAATTGTGGAGTTTCCGACTGGCAAGATGGATCCCTTTTTCAATATCAACACACCAAGCGATCTTGTGGAGGCTGAAAAAATGATGCGGTATTGCAAATGAACATTCTTGGAATTGCCGGGTGGAAGAATTCGGGAAAAACCACCCTGATAAGTTCCCTGATTACCGAATTGACAAGCCGGAGCATTCGGGTTTCAACCCTCAAGCATGCCCATCACGATTTTGACATTGACCAGCCTGGCACTGATAGTTACAAGCACCGCAAAGCTGGTGCAAAAGAGGTGCTTATAGTATCATCAAGGCGTTGGGCCCTAATCCATCAAGAATCCGAAAACAGCAGACCTGATTTCACGACAATGCTGGGCAAGCTTGAGGATGCTGAACTGGTGCTTGTGGAAGGTTTCAAGAGTCTTTCTTTTCCAAAGTTGGAAATCCGTAGGGAAGATTCATCCGGTCCTGATCTTGCCCCAGATGACAAGGATATAATTGCCATAGTTTCTGACAGGCCAGTGCCTGAACAAAACTTGCCGGCATTTGACCTTGACGATATCAATGGAATCGCTGAATTTGTTGTGAATACTTTTGATCTTCATTCGTGACAATGATTCAACTTGAGGTAGGATAATTGGTCAAATGAATACTGAAACTTCTGATCCAGATTGCTTTGCCTTACCCCCCGGGGTGAATTGGCTCCCGGTCGGTGATGCCATAAGTAGGATTTTATCCAGTTTTAACCCACTGGACAAATCTGAGGTAATTACCTTGGACAAGGCCGTTGGCAGGATCCTCGCCAAACAGGTTACCGCCCTGAGGGCCAATCCGCCGTTGACCAATTCAGCTGTGGATGGCTTTGCCTTTGCCTTTGACTCTTTAACCAGACATGATGAGTTGGAACTTGCAAGTGGTTATGCAGCGCCCGGTTCGATACTGGATAAGCCACTGCCATTTGGTAAAGCCATAAAGATACTGACTGGCGCTCCTTTGCCTGAGGGTGTGGACACAGTACATCTGCAGGAATACTCTCAAATCGATTCCAACCGGCTTCATTTTAAATCAAGGCCAAAAAAGGGAGCCAACACCCGGTTGGCCGGTGAAGATATCAAGGTTGGAGATCAGTTGTTTGACAAAGGTCATAAAATCAGAACCAATGATCTGGCCAGCCTGGTTTCATCAGGAGTGGATAAAATAAATGTCTACGCCAAACTCCGTGTGGGCGTTTTGTCTACAGGTAATGAATTGTGCGAAAGTGGCATGATGATGGATAATGCAACTGTTTTTGATGCCAATAGACCCATGCTTCTGTCCCTGATACAGAAGATGGGGTTTGTTCCTGTTGATCTCGGTATGGTTGGGGATAACAGGGATGATGTGCGCAACAGTCTGAATCGGGGAGCGTCTTGTTCCGATATTATCCTGACTTCCGGTGGTGCTTCATCGGGCATGGAAGATTTTGTATCCGATTTACTGTCGAGGGAAGGCCAGCTAAACTTCTGGCGAATCGCTGTGAAGCCAGGTCGGCCACTGGCCCTTTCAAGATGGCAGGATGCCTATATTTTCGGACTTCCTGGAAATCCCATTGCAGCCTTTGTCTGTTCCCTGGTTTTTGCTCATCCGGCCATGTGTATATTGTCGGGTGAATTATGGAGACCACCAGTGGGTTTCATGGTTCCGGCAGCATTTGAGAAACACAAAAAAGCCGGTCGCAGGGAATACCTTCGTGCCAGAATGAATGATGAAGGTTTGGCTGAGATCTTTCCATCGGAAGGATCGGGTTTGACCACCAGCCTGTCCTGGTCGGCAGGTCTGGTCGAATTGGAAGAAGATACCCTATCGGTTGATAGGGGGAGTCTGATCAAATATTATCCCTACAGCAGTTTCTGGGTATAGTTTTAAAACTTCCATTGAAAAAGCACTTCACCAATTATGGCGGGCAAGTAAATTTCCTCAAAAAGTCATCAAGTCTTTGTACTATCCAAAGTATTTCAATATGCTGTAAAGAAATTACTCCACGATCATTGGCAAATCAGTCCCAGATGTCGTTCATACATTACAATGCACGCCAATGTTCTAAGGAAATTAAGCATAGTGAATTACTCGGTTGCATTTCATCTTCATCCTTGGAATCAATCGGATACTACCCCCAAAAAAAAGAAGGCCGCTATGCGACCTTCATTTTTCGCTAATAAATAACTTATTACGATTTTCTTACCATACCGATCTGGATTTGCTACACTCAAGAAATAAGGATTGGTAGATAAATAGTCAAGAATTGGATTGTATTTTTTTTAGATAATATTGGGAATTATATACTTGATTGAATTTCCCTATTTTTTTGTGGAGGCATCGCTGGTTTTCCGGCGATTTTGTGAAAAAACCTACCACACACATTCCCCTGGAGTGCAGTTGTATTCCCCCGCGGTGTCTGAACACCTGTTGTATTTTCGGTAAATGGGAAATTCAATCAAGTATATAATTCCCATAATATTAAGAATTGGAGATTACATACTTGTTTCCCCATTTTTGCAACTAGCCTCTTGACACCCGGAGGAACGTGCATGGGAGGTTTTTCCACAAGATGGCCGGAAATCCCGTCAAGGACAT
>JAPORQ010000002.1 GCA_026710155.1 Paracoccaceae bacterium | reverse complement strand
TCCCTTTAGAATCAATATGGTTGTGAATTTTATTTTAGCAAGGGTTATAATCCCCGAAGATTTGACAGGTTTTTGGATTTATGGAACAGGCTCTTAAGTCAAGATCATGAGTTGTACTGCTTGCTGCAGCAGAAAGACAGTTTGAAAACTAGGATTCTTCAGCATTGAATTTTAGAGCTGCTCCGTTGATACAATAACGCAGTCCGGTTGGTTTTGGACCATCTGGAAAAACATGGCCAAGGTGTGCATCACACTTGTTGCAAATGACTTCCGTCCGTTTGCGGAATAGGGAAAAGTCGCTTTTCTCACCAATATTACTTGCGACTTTTGGTTGATAGAATGATGGCCAACCGGTGCCCGAATCAAATTTGTGGCTTGAATCAAACAGTTCTGTACCACAACAAATACAATTAAATACACCATTCTGTTTGGGAAAATTGTCATTTGTGAATGGCCTTTCAGTGCCACCCTTTCGTGTAACCCTGAATGATAAATCCGAAAGCTGTTCGCGCCACTCCAAATCGGTCTTTATAATTTTATCCGTCATTGCTCACTCCTTAGTCCTATCCACCCGTATGGCTCATAAACCTCGCAACCTGCCCGTCAATCTTCTGACGTGAATAATCAAAATCATGCCCTTTGGGTTTTCTTGAGATGGCCTCCCTGATGCCCATAATGACCTTAGAATCGTCATCAGGATATTTTCTCATCAAGGTTTTCAAATCTGCATTGTCCTCTTGTCCCAAACACATAAACAGTTCACCCGTACAGGTTAACCTGACACGATTGCAACTTTCACAAAAATTATGGCTGAGGGGTGTGATGAATCCAATTTTCTGGCCGGTTTCCCTGACTTCTACATATCGCGCGGGTCCTCCAGTTCTTTCGGCTATGTCCCGTAAGGTAAATCGAGTACTCAACCAACTTCTTAGATCTTGCAGGGACCAATATTGTCCAAGCCTGTTTTCATTGCCAATATCCCCCATTGGCATGACTTCAATGAAAGTTAAATCGAATCCATTGCTATGACACCAGTCGCAAAGGGAAAACAATTCAATCTCGTTGAAACCCTTGAGGGCGACAGTATTGATTTTTACCTTCAAACCGGCTTTCTGGGCTTCCTTGATTCCCTCCATTACCTGTTCAAGCCTCCCCCATCTGGTAATTTGCTTGAACTTTTCCGGGCTCAAGGTATCAAGGGAAACATTAATTCTCCTTATTCCGGCAGCATGGAGGTCTTTTGCCTTTTTGGCCAATTGGGAGCCATTGGTGGTTATTGTTAGTTCATCAAGTGAATTGTCTTCAAGGTGTCTGGACATTCCCCTGATGAATTCCATTATGCCTCTTCTTACCAATGGCTCGCCACCGGTTAGCCTAACCTTTCTTACACCCAAACTGATAAAAATGGTGCAGATACGATCTAGTTCCTCTAGTGAAAGCAAATCCTTTTTGGGAAGGAAGACCATATGCTCAGACATGCAGTAAACGCAACGAAAGTCACACCTGTCGGTAACCGAAACCCGCAAATAGGTAATTTTCCTTTGAAAGGGATCAATCAGTGCTTCACCATCCATCATTGAAGGATAATTCGTGAGGTTAAGAGAGTTTACAGTCTGATAGGAAATTTCAAGCCACCTTTTTGTGCAGATATCCAAGAAAACAAGAGCTAGATGTCCCTTCTCGGAGTAAAACTATCATTGATCTAGGTATTTTTAAATTGGAAATTCAAGTGTAACCGGTTTTGTAAATAGCAAATTATGAAACTAGAAGTTGAATAATGTTCATATTGTATTACAATGATGATCAACGTATCAATGAATCGACTTGAAAAACAAAAGGATTTCAATGCTAACTTTTCCAGAAGAAATAATGCTTATGTTGTTGGAAGACGAGGATGGGAAAATCATCCATGTTCCAGAGCTTACCTTGCGGTGTGTCCTATCTGGTGCAGTTCTAATGGAGCTCGCCTTCAGAAACAAGATTGATACTGATCTAAGTCAACTGGTTGTAATTGATTCCAGTTCAACCAGTGATGAAATGCTTGATCCTACATTGCAAATGATCGTTGAATCAGACGAAGTCAACAACGGCAAGTACTGGGTTGAGAAATGTGCATTGAATGCTGATGAAATCAAAAAAATGGCTTTGGACCGGCTGATTGAAAAGAAAATTCTTGAAAAGGTTGATGACAGGTTTTTGTGGGTTTTCAGAACCAGGAGATATCCGGTTGTTGACGGAAAGGCTGAACAGGAAGTAAAACTCAGAATACTTGACTTGTTGTTTAGTGACAAATTGCCCAACCCCAGGGATATTGTTATTATCAGCCTGGTTGAAGCCAGCGGGATTTTCAAGCATTTATTGTCCGAAAGTGAGCACAAGCGTTCACTCGAACGAATCAAGCAAATCAGAAACATGGACTTGCTGGGCAGGGCGGTAACCAACTCGGTGAGGGATATTGAAGCTTCCCTCGCCTTGGCTTTACATCCACCTTTCTGACTGTTGTCCTTGAGTTATAATCGCCATGTTCATGATTGATTGCTCCCGGGAAAACCGGTTTGTATAAAAATTAAGCCTTTATGTCTTTAGTGAAATTTGATGGAGTAGGATTTTCCCATCAGGACAAGGTGATCGTTTTCGATGTTTCGTTCACTGTAGAGTCAGGAATCTTTCTGACAATTGTTGGTCCAAATGGCTCTGGCAAGACAACGATTCTGAAATTGATAATTGGTGCACATAACCCTACCAAGGGAACTATTATCAGGGATGCCGATTTACGGATCGGTTATGTTCCACAAAAATTGAATGTCAACGACACGATTCCCATTGATGTAAACTGTTTTTTGAATCTGGGTCGCAAATTCCCCAACAAGAAAATAGTTAGGATTGCCGAGGAAACAGGAATTTCCCACCTCATGAAAGTACCACTCTTGAGTTTGTCGGGCGGACAAACCCAAAGGGTTTTGTATACAAGGGCACTTCTTTCAGAACCAAACCTGCTGATAATGGACGAAGCAACACAGGGGATGGATGCAGAAGGTGAAGAGAGATTTTACCGTCTGGTCAATGATTATAGAGACAGAACAAATTGTGCCATCATTATGGTTAGCCATGAAATGCATGTGGTTTCCTCATTTTCCAACTGGGTGATTTGTCTCAACGGCCACATCTGTTGTCAGGGAGAGCCAAGTTTGATTTTTGAAAATGACAAATTCATGGAATTGTTTGGTAGATTTCCCCAGAAAGAATTGGCCTATTATCAACATAAACACGACCATTCACATGATACTCTTTAGTTCTATTAAAGAACAAAATGATTAGGGGATTACATATTTGAATCCACAGGTCTTGCAATTCACCCCCTGAATGAAGGTGCCGGTATTCCGCATGCAGGCATTGGAGGCCCGCCAACCATTCCCATACCCCCATCGAGGAACAGGTGGGGATTGCTGGAAAACCGG
>JAPORQ010000081.1 GCA_026710155.1 Paracoccaceae bacterium | reverse complement strand
CGAAAACAATAACGGGTTGGGAGACAGTTCAAGCCCATAACTTATAATTGCGAAATAATTTTGGATTACTGTTTTTGATGAAATAGTTCACAAAACCATTTAACAAAAGCTCTTGCAAATGGAGAATCATCAGAAAGGTTATTTGCCGTAATTGCTGAACCCATGGGACGTGGTTTTTCTAGTGTTGACAACCATGCATGAACATGGTCTCGGGTTATTTTGTTCGGTTTAAATTTTCTCTCGCAATTAGGAATATCGTTAATATATTTTTTGGCACGCGGTAATATTGGATCATCTGGTGGAATCATATCAAAAATAAGGAGCTTATACTTAACTACCCAAACAACAGCCAGCTAAGTCATTGAATCCCCAATATTTGCTTATTTTGTAAATTGCAAAAAAATAACCCACCTGTTTGATGGGTGGGTTGACCTGTCAGCGCAGTGGCGAGAAGTTTATAAGTCTTTGATTCAGTAAGAATAGTTTGGGTAGTTAAGTATATAAGCCCCATAAATTGTTATTTATCGCTGAAAATATATTTTTAATCCTGTCCTATAACCCACAAGAATTAAAAGAAAAAATACCAGCCTAGTCTATTGACCAAGCTGGTATGGAATGAATTTCTAAATCGGGTTTGAAACCTGATTACTCCCTTTGCCCAAAGAGATGAAGGAGAAGCAAAAAAAGGTTCAGGAAGTTCAGGTAAAGACTCAATGAACCAAGGATGGCTGATTTCTGCAACCAAAGTTCATCACCACGGGTGACGAAGTGTAAATATTCATTTTTCAACCTCTGGGTATCGTATGCCGTGAGTCCGGCAAATATCAGAACTCCAATAATTGAAATGGCAAAACTCAAACCTGGTAGGGTAAAAAACAAATTAACCAATGAAGCCAATATGATGCCGATCAATCCCATTATCAAAAATGAGCCCCAACCACTGATGTCCCTTTTGGTGGTATAACCCCATAGGCTCAAACTTGCGAAAGCGATTGCCGTGACAAGAAATGTATGTACGATCGAATATCCTGTATATACAAGGAAAATGTAAGAGATCGACAGCCCCATAAGGCCTGAAAAAATCCAGAAAGTTGTTTGTGCCGCAGATGTTGACATTTTATTAATTCTTGCACTTAGAAAGAAAACAACACCTAATGGCGCCAACATCACCACCCATTGCAGGGGGGTAGAATAAATAAGTTGCATCAAGGTGAAACTTGTGCTGCTCAGGTAGGCAACAGCACCTGTAATCAACATTGCCCCGGCCATATAGGCATAGACCCTGTTCATATGTGCCCTTAGACCTTCGTCAATTTGTGCTTGTGTTGTCCCGATTGGGTTAACAGCTTGAAAACGATCCATAATGTCCCTCTTACCAAGTAATTAGTAAAATATTGTTAAATGATATTTTGTAATTCTTGCTTGGAATTTCAAGAATGATTTGGTTGAAAAGTAACCATTATTTGCTGAATTGCATGTGGAAAAAAGTACAACAATCTGTTATTTCATAGATGATGAATCGTGCTGGTTGCTTCAAATATCCCTTGGAATTCTGACAACCACCTTTCCGATTGCTTTTCGCAATTCAAGTGTCTCCAAAGCCAAATTGGCATCTTCAAGCGGGAAAACATCTTTCACAAGAGGTCTTATTCGACCTGCTTCAAACCAGCCGAACAACTCACATAGGCTATCTCTGATTGTATTGGGAGCAAAATTCATGTAACCACCCCAATAACAGCCAATGACAGTCAGGTTTTTTACCAATAGGATATTGGCAGGTATGGATGGTATTTCACCCGAAGCAAAGCCTATCGGAATTATTCTTCCTTCCGGATTGGTCGCTCGCAAGGCCTGTTTGAATAAATCGCCTCCAACTGGATCATATACCACATCGGCACCACCGAGGGACTTCAACTTGGAGAGCAGGTCTTCAGTACTGGTATTGATCACATGATCGGCACCTGATCTCTTTGCTTCCTGTAGTTTGTCATCATTGCTTGCTGCAGCAATTACATTTGCGCCCATCAGATGCCCGATTTCCACGGCAGTTCTGCCAACACCGCCTGATGCACCCAAAACAAGCAGATTTTCTCCGGGAGTTAATCGTGCCCGATGAGTAAGGGCTACATGCGATGTACCATAGGCAACCATAAATCCGGCAGCTTCTATATCTGGCAATTTGCCGGTAATTTGAAGGCATTGGTTTTGGTGCAAGGTAGTATATTCTGCCAAACCACCATGGTTTCCAAAACCGACAATCCGATCACCCTTTTGAAACCCTTGGCATTCTGGCCCCAAATCGGTGACTATCCCACATACCTCCATGCCAGGTGAAAAGGGGAGTTCGGGCCGAACCTGGTATTTCCCTTTACAAATCAGGAGGTCAGCAAAATTGATACCAACGGCTTCTACCTTGATTTGAATCTCATTTCCCATTGGTAAGGGAACTGGGGCATCAACAAGTTTCAGCTTTTGACCAAGGTCAAAGAGCTGCATTGCTTTCATGGACTGTTTCATAATGGATGGCTTGTTCGAATATTGAAATTATAACAGTTTGATTTTTTGTTCCCAACAATTTGGAATCAGGAATCCAGAAAAGAGAAAATCTGATTTAAGGCGAAATCCCTGCTTGCCTTGGACTCCATCAAAACCTCATGTTTGGTTCCAGGAATTATTTCCAGTTCAACCTTGTTCCAATCTTGGCAATAGGAAATAATTGTATTCACATCAACAAGTACTTCCTCTGTTCCCAGTATTACCAGTGCCTTGGTATCTGGAGGGGGAAGTGATAGCAGGTAATCATTCTCCCTGATTGCTGACCACAACCAGCGCCATGATGGCCCTCCCAGGTTCAACTCTGGGTGTGTTTCAATTTGGGATTTTAGAAAACCAAAGATTTTAGGGTCTGAAGTGAGGCTGTTCTTTTCCGGTGTGGATAAATGCAGGTAATTTCTTTCATCAGCACCAAAAATCATTCGCTCATCCAATCCAAATGAAATGGCAAGTGAGGTTATGAACCTAGCAGCGAACATACGGGATTTGCCGTGCAGTTTCCACATGGGACCGGTAAAAATCGAAGATTTGAAAATTTGCCTCTGATGTATTGTGCGCAACCCTATACAACTCCCCATGGAATGGGACACCTGAAAATAGGGCCTAGGCAAATCCAGATGTTTTGCAGTATTGATGACTTCATCCAGATCCATTTGATAATCTGAAAATTGTTCAACATGTCCAATATTGGAATTCGGGAGAAGTCTGTCTGACAAGCCTTGGCCTCGCCAGTCATGGATGACAACTTTGTATCCCTTCTGCGTGAACAAAGTGGCAATGGAAGCATATTTTTCTATGTATTCCGTCCTTCCTGTAAAAATGAATACTGTGCCCCTTCCGCCACCCTGCCAAATGGCCACCCTTATCCTCACCTTGTCCTTGGCCAGGACCCAATAGGCCTGTACGTCACATGAATCTTCTACGATATCATTCAAGTAGGGGGCTTTTTCCATGAATTCTGATAGAAATTTCTCAAAACAATGACTTGTTGCAGAATTAGTTTTTGTTGATGTTACCCAAATATCTGCCCAATTGCATTGCTATGGCAACATCTCCCTTGATTTTAAGTTCACCATTCATGTAAATCAATGTTGGGTTGAGACGTCCCCTCAACAGTCCCTTGAAGGTATCAAGTGAAGCGATCAGGGTGCATTCCCTGGTTTCATAACTTGCCAAAACCTCGTTGCCAGAGAAAACAAAGGAACCAATTTCCTCGACTTCAAACCTAACCTTTTGACAAATCGGGCCCGATTGCAGTTTTTTCAATTCTTCAATTATTGTCGTTTCGATGTTCATTGTAATTTTTTTCGTATTCTGCTATAAACCAATTTTTACTCTTGGCTTAGGATTGCCCTATGAAATTGCCAAAATTCTTGTTCTTGCTTGGGTTTCTTGCCAGTTTCATTTTCCCTTCTTCAATTGCTGGAAATGAATCCAGAACAAACGAATTGATTGATAAACTACAATCCAGTACTACACAAGAGACCAAAGTCATTGAACGTCGAATATTGTCATATTGGATGGATTCTGGTTCAGAAGAAATAAACAGTCTGTTGGATCAATCGATTCAATACATGAACGGTGGGCAATTTCAAGCTTCCTTGAAAATTTTGGACTATATTGTCGTAAACAGGCCTGAATTTGCCGAAGGTTGGAATATTCGAGCCACTCTCCATTATCTCATGTTGAATTACGACCTTTCAATTGATGACATAAATCGTACATTGAAACTAAATCCGAAACATTTTGGTGCCTTGAATGGTTTGGCCATGATTTATGAGAACACAGGACAGAAAATCAAGGCATTGGAGGCCTATGAAGCGGTTTTTCAAATATCTCCCAACAGATATGGAATCAGGGGAGCAATCGACAGGTTGAAAAAAGAGTTGATGAGTAACTCAATATAAACTCTTGGACTTATAGCTTACCGCTTCCTGACACCATGCCAAATTACAACTTCAAGTCACATGTCAATGTAATTCTGGGTTCAACCAATACCGGTAAAACCAATTTTGCCATAGAAAAAATGTTGACCCACAAGTCCGGGGTCATAGGTTTTCCACTCAGATTACTTGCCAGAGAGGTTTTTGACAAGGTTGTGAAGCGGGTAGGACCTTCACAGGTTGCCCTGATTACCGGTGAAGAAAGGATTGTTCCCAACCGGGCCTGCTATTGGGTTTGTACAACAGAGGCCATGCCAACCAGATTGGGAACTGATTTTCTCGCAGTGGATGAAATTCAATTGTGCTCTGACCCTGAACGGGGACATATCTTTACTCATCGCCTGTTGCATGCCAGAGGACAGAAGGAAACCCTTTTTCTAGGTTCTGAAAACATCAAGCAGGTGATTTCGAGTCTTCTTGGCAACATTTCATTTGAGCGAAGAGACCGATTCTCGACGCTTACCTATGCCGGAAAAAAAGATATTTCACGGTTGGAACCAAGGACAGCCATCGTAGGGTTTTCCCTTGATGACATTTATTATCATGCGGAAATGATCAGGAGATTGAAGGGTGGGGCGGCAGTTGTTTCTGGCGGTTTGAGCCCGAGAACCAGAAATGCACAGGTGGATATCTATCAAAGTGGCGAGGTGAACTACCTTGTTGCAACGGATGCCATTGGAATGGGATTGAACCTTGATATCGACCATGTTGCATTTTGCAAGTTGCGGAAATTTGATGGTCGAAGATACAGGTATCTTACACCCATGGAAACCGGTCAAATTGCTGGCCGGGCTGGAAGATACAAGAGGTCCGGAACGTTCGGTATCGTGAAAGGCTGTGAGGAAATTCCAATGGATATGGTCGATGCTATTGAAAACAGCCGATATGACCCGATCAGGAAAATCCAATGGAGAAATGCGGATCTCGACTATCGTTCTCTGCAAACCCTTCTTAAATCCCTTTCAATTCCAAGCAACAATCCCATGCTTGCCCTGACCAGGGACACCACGGATATTCTAGTCCTCAAGGACTTGATGGCAAACAATGCATTTGAGAATGAAGCACTTAATTCTTTGGAGGTTGAATTGCTTTGGGATGTGTGTCAGGTACCTGATTTCAAGAGTGCCGGAATTACCAACCATGCGCCATTTGTTTCAAAAATATTTTGGTTTCTCAGAAACGGGAATTACATACCTGAAGACTGGCTGAATTTGCAGTTGGAGCGAATAGATAATACAGAAGGTGGAATTGAAAGCCTGTCGGCCAATCTCGCTTCTATTAGAAATTGGACCTATGTAGCACAAAAGTCTGACTGGATTGAGGATACAAAATACTGGCGGGAAAGAACCCGTGGAATTGAAGATCGACTTTCAGATTCGCTTCATCGCAAACTTACCAACAGGTTTATTGATGTAAAAGTAAGTGTATTATTAAGGAAACTTGGTAAAAAGGAGCTATTAGTGCCAGAATTAAATGAAGATGGTGGTATTGAAATCGAGGGACAGAATATTGGCAAGTTGGAAGGCTTTAGATTTTTCCGCAACCTTGGTTCAACTCCTGATGAAGAAAAAGTCCTGAAGGAAGTTACAACTAAAATTATTGGACCACAATTCGAACAGCTTGCGAACAATATAGCAAAGGCACCAAACCAGGAATTCGATATAACCGAGCAGGGCGGCCTCATGTGGGGCAATCAGGCAGTTGGTAAACTTGTAAAGGGGGATGATCCATACGAACCCAAGATAAGGGTTTTTGTGGATAAGATTGCTGGGGACAAGGTAAAGGCAAAGGTTCTATCTAGGCTGGAAGCATATGTCTCACAAAAGATCAGGGTTGATTTGGAAAACCTGCTGAAACTGAGAAATGCCGATTCCATGGAAGGTGAGGTAAAGGCTTTTGCCCAACGCATCGTCGAAGAATTTGGTATCATCAAAAGAGACACTGTGTCCAAGGAAGTAAAAGACCTTGATCAGGAAAAGAGAAAAATTCTCAGGGCTTTAGGTGTCAGGTTCGGACAGTATTCGGTTTACGAGTTCACCTCAATCAAGCCATTCCCGACCCGCATGAGATTAACTCTTTGGTCCTTGCAAAATGATTTTTCTGAATTTCCACCATCACCGCCCTTAGGTTTAACTTCATTGACCCAATTGCCAGAAGCACCAGAAGGGTATTTTCCCAAATGTGGATATTACCAGATTGGCAACTTGGCCATCAGGGTGGATATTCTGGAACGGTTGATGAATCTAATCAGGGTAGAGGATGGCAGGAAAGGGTTTGGACCCTCGGCCGAGATGCTTTCCATTACCGGTTTGTCACATGAAAAGTTTTCAGAATTCATGAAGGGGTTGGGATACACCGTAATCAGGGAAGAAAATCAGAAATCAATTACCCCTTCCAACGAAGATGTATCTAAAAGTTCAGAAAAAGTTGAGGAAGTTATAGATCAGAAAGAGGATATAAATACCAAAACTGAAGAGACCAATTTGAAACAACCCATTTCTGAAACAATAACAGATGCCAATGAGTCAGTGCAAGACAATACCGAGGTGGAAGCAGGAAAGATGAACGGCATTGAAAACGAAAACAGTACAGAAGCGACACTCGTGAAGACCAACAAGAATCAATCTCTTGCAGAGAATGTGAATGAAAAGGTCAAAGAGGTCATAAATGAGGTGGTTTATACCTATAAGTGGAAACCCAAAAGGGCTTTACCCCCAAAAGGGAATTTCCCAAGGAGTCAAGGGCAGGAACAGGGAGAAAGAGGAATTTCATTTAGACCCAGAAGCGGAAAGGGACACAAGGGTAAATTTGGCAATAATGCTAAATCCAGACACTCCAGCAGATCAGATTCAAGGAAGTCCAGAAATACCAAACCCTTTCCAAAAAGAATTGATCCCGATCATCCCTTTGCAGCATTGATGGATATCAGGGATAAATTATAAAATCTGATTGCAAATCCAGTATTTTATTTTATCGGAAACAAAATTGTAAAATTTGCTTGTTATATTCGCAAAACAGGTTGAAACAAGGCAAATGATAAATACCTAGCCATTGTAAAGTACATTTTGGCGGATTTTCCCAAGACAAAAATGACATATGTAGTAATTGATAGTTGCATCGCTTGCAAATACACGGATTGTGTTGAAGTATGCCCCGTTGACTGTTTTTATGAAGGTGAAAACATGTTGGTCATACATCCGGACGAATGTATTGATTGTGGGGTTTGCGAACCTGAATGTCCGGTTGATGCAATTAGACCCGATACGGAACCGGATATGGAAGATTGGGTTGAGTTCAACCGCAAGTATTCTGAAATCTGGCCCGTCATCCTGGAAAAGAAGGATGCTCCACCTGATGCCGAGAGTCACGAATTTGAGGAAGGTAAAATGGAAAAGTATTTCTCGGAAAAACCTGGTGAGGGAAGCTGATACAATATTTTGGTGCTAAAATACGTAGTTCTTCATCTATTTGCGAGCAATTAACTCGTTTATACCTTTGAAATATAAATCCACTTACCACCCAACTAGAAGTAGATGTCTGTAATTAACCGTTTTTTTCGTTAACCCCTTCCATATTCAATTCAGGATCTGCCTCACTTACCTTAATATTGTGATTTGGAAATTCATTGTCCAATCTACTTACCAAATCAAGGGTATCTTTACTCCATTGATTAGACAAAACATACGTTTTACCCCGATGTTGTACGGGTTCTTTGTTTTTACAGAAGAATCGTTTGGTTTGGGATAATTTTGCACCCTTGTCCTTCGATTTTAGTTTATTTCTAACTTCCTCATCTTCTAGTAAACCATTGAATACCTGAATTTGACTGGGTAGAATTTCCATAATATTTTCAGGATTTTCATCATTTTCAAACAACTCTGAAAAGATAGTGTACATCAATTTTCGCTTGCTCAAATTAAGATATGGTTTGCCACCAAAGGATACATTATATTTTGGGACCTTCCCCTTTTTGGCCCACTTTTGTTCACGTTCACTATGGCATCTAAGTTGAGTTTGGTATACATGAGTTTCTGGCAAGGGGATAATCGTTTGTACATCCATCAATATCTGTCCATTATTGTTGTAGGGGTGTAACCTTACACAACGTATGTCCAACTTTTGTTCATTCAGCCACAAAACCGAAGTTGTCAACTCTTTAGAAAATTTTTGTGCGGTAAGTACAATTTTAACGGTTTGCAATTCGATTACATCAGAATCTCCCATATCAAGGAATTCATACAATAAATACTTTGCATCAGCGTCACCTTCATAATTGTTATTTTTTAGAAATTTCTCATAATATCCCACTAAATCATCGAATGTCATTGCAGAAACCATGGCGGCATATCGAACCGCCTGAAGGTCCATATCCCCACCATCCATACGCTTCAATTCAATAACAACAAGGTTTGCTTCGCTGTCAATACCCAAAAGATCTATTCGATTATCACTATCCTCCCATGGACTAAATTCTTCACTAACTATCAATGTATCCGGTGAGATTATTTCAGGTTGGGTCTTGATCAGAGTTTGAATATCCCGCTCAAGTTTACCTACTTCCTTGAAGGTTGTTTCTTCAATACTAGTGAAGGTGTTTTCGTTGAATTGAAAGAGTGCCATTTGTCATCAATTTCATATATTACAGGTTTACTTGCTTGGTCTTGAATTAAGAACTCGGCCTATATGGTGGTACCCTGGTTTTTTCCGTTGCGAATTTCCAATCCATGTGGGTTCTGACATATTCTTTGCTTGCATCCCTAGGGGGATTGTAATCCCAATGGGTAACCTTTCCCTTCTCCAAGGCCTTAAACAAGGTATGCCGTTGTTTTTGCTTGGCAATTATATCTGACTTGATTTTGTCAATATCCCAGCGGTTGGCAGCTTCCCTTTCAAACTCTTCTAGAATGGCAGCATATTCATTCTTGCCAACAAGGTTGTCAAGCTCCTCCGGGTCGTCTTCCAGATTAAACAATAAAGGTGGGTCTCCTTCGGAACATATGAACTTGTAATCACCCCTCCTGATCATAAACACCGGACTGGGAGTAAGTTCAGCACAATACTCACCGATCGCCTCTCCCCCATCTTCAAAATCATCAGTTGCCATTGGCAGCAGGGAACGGCCATCTATGGCCTGGACCAGTGCAGGTTCTTCCATGCCCTCCTGAACCCCAATATCAATAAGGGTGGGAAGGACATCCACCAATGAACAAATACTCTTGACCTTTCGATTGATAATTCCCGGACCGGCCATAATCATGGGAACCCGACCAGATGGCTCAAAGAAGTTCATTTTATACCACAAGCCCCTTTCTCCTAGCATTTCACCATGATCGGCTGTAAGAATAATTATGGTATTGTCAAATTGTTCGGTTTCCTTCAGGGTCTGAACGATCATGCCTATTTGACTATCAAAATATGACATATTGGCATAATAGCCCCTGCGGGCATTCTTGATGACTTTTTCGGTAATCTCGGGGTTATTTGATTCTATCCCCGCCATAATTCTTTGGGAGAAGGGATCAAGTTGGTCATAGTCTAGTACGTTGCTGGGAAGATCAATCTCGACATTTTCATATAGATTCCACCACTCTGGAGTAGCAACATAAGGGTCGTGTGGATGGATGAAACTGGCCACCAGACAGAAGGGTCGTTCCCTGTTCCCGGCAAATTCCACCAGTTTTTTCCTGGTACTGAATGATACTTCTTCATCGTAGGCGATTTGAAATGTGGAAGTTGCACATCCCGCTTCAAAAACCGAATCCATATTATGATACCAGCGGTCAATTCGCTCATCCGGCAATTCCCAGTTTGGTGTCCAGGCAAAATTGGAAGGGTAGATGTCTGTGGTGACCCTTTCCTCAAAACCATGCAGTTGATCGGGTCCGACAAAATGCATCTTCCCGGCAAGACAGGTATTGTATCCCATGACCCTCAAATAATGGGAGAAGGTAAGGATTGAGGAAGGAAACTCGCTGGCATTGTCATAGGCTGCTATATTCGTTACAAGTTGACCTGACATGAAGCTAAATCGGGAAGGGGCACAGAGTGGGGAATTACAATAGGCCCAATCAAATTGTGCCCCCCTCGCAGCCAAGGCATCCATATGGGGAGTCTTGACAAGTGGATGGCCATAGGTTCCGGTAAACTGTGGTGCCAGCTGATCGGCCATTATCAATACTATATTTGGTGGGTTCTGTTTCATATGTTACACCTACACTTTTTGATCAATCCTGCAGATTGGAAGTCCTCCTGTTGAAAGGTCATCCTGTATAATACAGGACTATTGTCATCAGGATGCCAATCTCAACAAGCTGTTGTAACATACCTAATACATCACCCGTCTGACCTTGCAATAGTTTTTTTGCCAAAAAGTAAACGGGAAGGATGATAAGCAAGCCAAAAAATACAGGTATCAACCCACTTGGGCCAAGAAAAAGGAAAATGGGCAGAAGAGATATAATCAAGCAAATCACTGCCGACCAATGGGGAATCTTCCCTACTGATGATGATAACCCCGTTTTTCTGGCGCTGGGAAGAATCATCATGAAGGGTACCAGCACAGACCTTGAGACTACGCATACGACAATTATGGGACCTACAAGGAAGCCACTTTCAAAGAGGAATTTTAACAAAACCCATCGGAACATTATCGAGATGATCAAGGACAGGACGCCAAAGGTTCCAACCCTGCTGTCCTTCATTATTTCCAATCGTTTTTCCGGGGTATTTCCGCCCCACAAACCATCAAAGGAATCCGCCAATCCGTCCTCATGAAAACCACCAGTGATAAATATCAAAAGAGTTGTGACGATCAGGGCAGCGAGTTCGGGGGGCGCTTCCAGGGAATTGATGACCTCGGCAGTGATGCCGACCACAAGACCTACCATGCCGCCAATAATTGGCCAAGACCAGACCGTGGTACCCAGAATTGCATGTTCAACTCTCGATTTGACAGGGATTCTAGTAAATAGACCAAGGGATATGGCAAGATCGGATGCTATTTTTTTTGAAAGTTTCAGCATTTGCATTATGGACAATTAATCCCAAAAAACTTTATATTCTATAATGCCAGATTAAATCCAATTGAAAAGAAATTAACACATGAACAAGATTAAATCCAACCAGCAAAATGATCGTGATCCCTTTGAATTGGTTCAGGAATCACTGCAAGAACTCCCTCGGCCCAATTCTGACCATATTGATGAAGCCACAACCAGAAACAGGGAATTAACCAAGCCTTTGGGTTCATTGGGAAGGCTTGAAGACCTTGCCATATGGTATGCGGGTTGGCAGGGGGCCGGTAAAAGGGATATCGATTCCATCCTGATTACAATTTTTGCAGGCAATCACGGGGTTGCCCGAAGTGGAGTTTCAGCCTTTCCCATTGAAGTGACCCATCAGATGGTTGGCAATTTCCAACAGGGAGGGGCCGCCATTAATCAATTGGCAAGTCTCCTTCCATCAACCTTGAAGGTTGTCCCGATTGATCTGGATGTACCCACGAGGGATTTCACCAAGGAAGAAGCCATGAGCAGAGATGAATTTTCTGAAGCCTTTCGCCTGGGTTTTGAAGCCATCGACGAGAGACATGATCTGGTTATTCCCGGGGAGATGGGCATTGGCAATACAACTTCAGCAGCAGCGATTGCAACCGCCCTGTTTGGTGGTGATGCAAAGGACTGGACAGGGAAGGGTACCGGTATTGATGACCACCAGCTAAGACTGAAGATAGACGTAATCAACAGGGGATTGCAACGACATGGAGAAGTGCTGGATTCACCTCTGGAGGTACTCAGGTGTCTGGGTGGAAGGGAACTCGCTGCCTTGGCGGGAGCAATATTCAGTGCCCGGTTAAAATCCATCCCGGTTATTTTGGATGGTTATATATGTACTTCAGTGGCTGCGGTATTGTTTGAAATTGACCAGGAATTACTGGCCCATGTTGTTGCTGGGCATCGGTCTGCTGAAAAAGCACACGCTCGATTATTGAAGAAAATGAATCTCATGCCAATGCTGGATCTGGACATGAGACTGGGAGAAGCTTCCGGGGCCGGGGTTGCAGCTCATATCCTGAGGGCCGCAGTAAAATGTCATGGCGGGATGGCGACCTTTGCCGAGGCAATGGTTGCAAACAAAAGTTGAATTTCCGAAGGTCACACTTTACGGGAATTTTCCTTAAATTCATCCTGATCTATAACCTCCCCCTTGATTGGCATCACTTCGATTTCCGAGGGTTCAACTTCCTCCATATCACCATCAGCGGTAACTTGGGAATCAATTTTCACCTGTTCGGATGCTCTCTCACCTTGGGGTAGATCTTCCTTGGGAATGCCTATTGAGGAGTCTATGGACTTGTTCAGGTCCCTGATCTTGTTAATAAAAGCCTGATTTTTTTCCAGGGGTATATCGGGATCCCATACAGCAGCCAATTCTCTGGTTGACCGTCGATTGAATTTGTAGAAACCCCTGGTTCGAATATGGGCTTCCTCTTCCGGTATTCCCATTTTTTGCAGGACATATCTTCCTGCCCGGAGCGAGCTGTCGAAGGTTTCCCTGACAATATCTGATGCTCCTGCCTGGTATAGCTCAAATACGTGCTGGCGGTCCAGGGCTCTTGTAATGATATGAAGGTCTGGCCGTTTTCTTCTTGCATATTGCACGATTTCCGTAATGCTTTCCCTGGCATCAATGGCCACAACCAAAATCGAGGCATTGGACAATCCAGCCGATTCAATCAACTCGGGTCTTGTGGGGTCGCCCAGAAATGCCTTGTATCCAAGGGTACGCATAAGTTTGATATTCTGGTAATTGCTGTCAAGCACCGTTGTTTTAAACCCGTTGGCAGCAACCATGTCGTTAACGACTTCCCCAAATCTTCCGATGCCGGCAATGATGATTTCACCCTCTTCGGTAATATCATCGGCAAGAGGATCACCTTCTATACCCTTTTTTCTGGCAATATAATCATAGGCAATAAACAAGGCCGGAGTAAAAACCAAGGACAGGGTGACCACAAGCATCAAGGTATTTTCCTGACTCTTGACAATGACTCCCGTTTGGGACATGAATTGCAACAGAATGAAGGCGAATTCACCACCTTGAGCCAAACCAAGTACAAAGAGCCACTTGTCCCGCCCCCTGATTCTGAAAATCAGGGAAAGGGCATAGAGAACACCCACTTTTATGGCGATCAATCCGAAGGTTAACCCTAGAACCAAAAAAATGTTCTGGTAAAGGGTAATAAAGTTGATGCCCGATCCGACGGTGATGAAAAACAACCCAAGAAACAACCCTTTGAAAGGTTCGATGTGCGAACGCATTTCATGACGAAATTCAGAGGTGGCCAGAACCACGCCTGCCAAAAATGTTCCCAAGGCAGGTGAAAAACCGACCAGTGTCATCATCAGCGAGGCGAATACAACTACAAACAGGGTGGCTGCCGTAGAAATTTCGATCAATCCCGAGGAGCTGATATAATGAAACATCGGACGTACCACGAAATATCCAAAAGCAATAACCAATACTATTGAGATAAGTGTAATTCCGGCGCTACCCCAGGGTGGAAGTTGCTCGATAAGGGTCAAGGCGATTCCCAATCCCTCTTCACCAGAAGCCGAATGAGCATCATGCGATTCGGCTTCAATTACAGCGGCTGGATTGCTTGCCAACAATGGAATTACGATCAGCATTGGAATAAATGCAACATCCTGGGTAAGTAATACGGATAGTGTGGACCTGCCGCCTTCAGATTGTGTCAATCCTTTCTCTGAGAGTGTTTGCAGTACCATTGCTGTTGACGACAGGGAGAAGGCCAGGCCCAGGGCAATGCTCTCCCCGGTTTCGTATCCTAAAAATTTAAAGGCTAAAGCAAGGGCAAAGGTCGTCAAAACAATCTGTAAACCGCCAAGTCCAAGAAGTTTTGTTCGCAACTGCCATAGTTGTTTGGGTTCCAATTCCAATCCAATGACAAAGAGAAGGATTATGATGCCAAACTCGGCAACGCCATGAAGGTCCGAAAAACCGGCTCCAAGCAGAAGATTCAGCTGACCTATGATGATGCCGGCGAAAAGGTACCCCAGAACCGATCCCAATCCCAGCTTTTTGGACAGCGGTACCGAGATAACGGCCGCAGCAAGATAAATCGTTGCTTGAAAAAGAAAATTATCCACTTTCTATACACCTGGAATGTTGGTAGTATGCATCAACCCGTTCTGGAAACATGGGTAATTATTATTGAAGAAGTGATACAAACCATAATCACAATATTATTTATAAACCAGTTAGCAAATAAAAGATATTTCAGGACTGCATAATCCAGATGGAAAGCATCAGAGAATTCCAGGGAATTGAACTGCTCATCTCCATCCTGCAGGAAGATCAGGTCTGATAGGTATAACAGCAAATATACAGGGGTAATCAGGCGGTGAATTTTTTTTCTACCCGAAACAGGCCATTTCACCTGGGTCCATTCCCATTGGAGAAATTGCAACGTACCGAAGTTGAACCCGACCTTGCTGTCGTATCAGCGATGACTCCCTTGGCATTCAATTCCCAAAACCCTGAATCAATTTCCCATTCGATTGCAAGATTCCTTGCCTTGATGGATACCGTCCGGGACGGCAACTGCAATGGGATCAAGGCTGAAATACCTGAGGATTTGACAGAAAGATCCCATCATTTCAAGGCCGCAAGCTATTATTTTGATGCCTCCATGGTGGGTATAACATCACTTTCCCCTGCCCATCACTTGGAAACTCCAATCAGAAATCCCATGATTGATGGAATACGCAAGGAATTGGAAGAAGGCCAACCAACCACCTATGCAGCTGGTGTTGATGCCATTTATGCAGATATTCTTGAAGCCACAAAAAGGAAATATCAAAATATCTCCACACATAAATCAGCTTTGGTGTTCCTGATTGAATATACTCGTGATCCAACCCATGATGAAAAGGGAACGGAATGGATTGTCGGCACCCAAAGGGAACGTGCTTCATTACTGACTGCCAATGTTTCCGTTGTAATAGCAAATTACCTTCGTTTGCTCGGATATTCTGCTCGCAGCCATACCCAAACGACAACTGAGGTTGATCTGAACAGGCTGGCCGTCTCTTCAGGTCTATGTCTGGTTAGCGGTGGAAAACTGGTCAATCCATTTGTACAAGACAGATTTGGCCTGGCCGCCGTAACTACTGATTTGGAGCTTCAACCAGATATGCCTCTTAATGTTAGTGGAAGAGGTCAGGTAACCTTGAGCAACAAAATGGCCTGGCAGTTTGGTGTTGGCACTGGCAAGAGAAAAAGTGAAAGCATTCCTTACAAGGACAGGGAATTCAGACTGGGACCTCATCCTTTTGAAAAAATAAAGAGGGTTGAAGAACCCACCACACTGATTGATGAAGGCAGGGTCCCCAGATTCCCCAAAAGGGCGGATTTTTTTGCAAGAGCTCTTTTTGGCGATATGGGCAAATCGGTTCAGGAAGCTGCCAAGGGTGGGTTTTATGTGATGAAAAGCCCTATTGGAGCTTGTGCCCGTAGGGCTTTGGGAGCCTTGTTGCTGCTTCAATTTGGTGATGCCCGTGGACAGGTCAGTAAAAGTACCGAGTGTCCTCAGGTCAATGCCGACAATATCAAGGCAGCTTGTTACTATCTATCAACTGATGCAGTAGGTCTATCCCGTGCGCCAGAGTGGGCATATTACTCTCATGATGCTGGAGGGAACGAGCTGAAACCGTATCATGACAATGCCATCTCCATGCTTTTTGACCAAGGGTATGACACCATGGAGGGGGCTTCCGGAGATGATTGGATTTCAGTTGCCCAGTCGATGCGGGCATACCTAAGGTTTTCCTTGATAGGAGGGGTTATTGCCGAACAGATAAGACGTCTGGGATATTCGGCCAGAGTCCATTCTGTCTTGGATAGCGAGGTCATGCAACCGCCGTTACTGTTGCTTTCGGGATTGGGTGAGGTAAGCCGAATAGGAGAGGTAATCTTAAATCCCTTTCTGGGCCCGAGGTTGAAAGCCGGTGCAGTGACAACTTCAATGCCCATGAAACATGATCAACCGATTGATTTTGGTCTGCAAAGGTTTTGTGAATCATGCAACAAATGTGCAAGAGAATGCCCGTCTGGAGCCATAACAGCTGGCCCCAAGCTGATGTACAACGGTTATGAAATTTGGAAGTCCGATGCCGAGAAATGTACGAGGTACCGCCTAACCAATTCGGCAGGGGGGATGTGCGGGAGATGCATGAAAACCTGCCCCTGGAATCTTGAGGGGCTGTTTGCTGAAGCGCCTTTTAGATGGTTAGCAACCAATGTTCCAATTATGGCCAAACCCTTGGCCAAACTGGATGATCATGTGGGAAGAGGTGAAATAAATCCGATCAAGAAATGGTGGTGGGACATCGAACTCAACCGTGAATCAGGGCAATATGTCTTGGCCAAGGCAACCAATGAAAGGGGGTTAAGCAAAGATCTGGACCTGAAATACGAGGACCAGACCCTTGCCGTCTATCCGGCGGACAAAATGCCAAAACCCTATCCAATAGTTCATATTCTCAACAGGGAAGAAGGCATCCTCAGGTACAAGGACCTTCTTACTCCTGAAGAATACCGCAAACGAATTGCAAAGGGAAAAACCCATGATTTGGTACCTCAAGCTCCCAAGCTAGAAGGTGAACCTCCTGTTATTCAGGTGGAAGTCAAGGAGAGGGAAGATTATTCCACGGATCAATTCAAGGTTGAATTAACAAGGAGGGATGGTGAACAATTGCCCGAATTTACAGCAGGTTCTCATGTTGATGTGGTCATAGCGCCGGAATTCCAGCGGCAGTTTTCACTCGCTGGCGACCCCAGCGACAATTCCAGATATGTACTTGGTGTCCAGAATGAAAAAGAGGGCAGAGGTGGTTCTAACCTCATGTACAGAATATTCAGAAAGGGGCGCAAGACCCATATCTCACTTCCAAGGAATCATTTCGAGCTTGATCAGGATGGCAAGTTTTATCTCCTTATGGCAGGAGGTATCGGTGTTACCCCGCTTATTTCGATGGCACATGAATTAAATACATCCGGCAAATCCTTTGAGCTGCATTACAGTGCAAGAAACCATGAACAATATGCTTTCTCAGATGAATTGAGAAAAGTTGAATGGGCTTCTGCAGTGAAATATTACTTTTCCGATTTGAACTCCCGTGCTCGGCTAGAAGATGTTATTCCTGCCTATCAAGAAGGGTATTTGCTTTATGTATGTGGAAGTGATCGCTATATGAGTTCCGTGTTGGAAATGGCCACTCAGAAGGGTTGGCCTGATGAAAGTTTGGCTCAGGAATTTTTCTCTGTTCCCGAACCTCCTGAGCGAGAAAATCATCCCTTTAAACTGAACCTGACCAAAAGTTCGATGGTTGTTCCGGTTTCAAAGGATGAGAGTGCCCTTGAGGCATTGGCCAAAAAGGGAATAATTGTTGATACAAAATGCTCTGATGGTATTTGCGGCGTCTGCCATGCGAATTATTCGGAAGGGAATGTCGACCATCGGGATTATGTGCTTTCAAGAAAGGAAAGGAATGAAAAAATGCTCCTTTGCTGTTCACGAGCAGTTTCCAAGGATGAGACCATATCAATTGATCTATAAACAGGCACATGAGGATTAGTCTGTTTTTTGAACCTGATGATCGAATCAGGTGCTAAAAGTTGCTGGAAATGTTAAACAAGCCAAAATATTTGATTTGGCTCGCCGATCAGGGAGAACCATAATTGCAAGAGGAAGGAAAAATGATATATTCATTCAAGGATGAAAATGAAACTTACCATAACAAACATTGTTATTGGCCTAATCAATCTGATTGGGATTTCGATCCTGTTATTTGTAGGCTCGACAAGCCTGCAAAGTTTGCTTGGACTGAATAATTCATATATGGAGGACAGGGATGCAGATGCACTCCAGACTGCCTTGTCCCTTGGCCGTTTGGATCTTGTCACTATCATTCTTACCTTTTTGGGTATCCTGATTGGTATTGTGGCAATTGTAGGTTTTGGATATTTTCGGCAAAGGGCCGATACCATTGCCAAGAATACTGCGGACGAGGTGGCCAGGGAAGCCATCACCAAACATATGAAATTGTTTCAATCGTCTGAGGAATTGGGTAAAGGTACCAAGTTTGAAAAACCTCAACAGGAGAATGTTGTCGAGGAGGATGAAAAATGATGTACAAGGATCAATTGGAAATCATCAACGAAAATCAGGCATCCCCGCCGGTACAAACTGTACCGATTGCCAAAGGGCTTGGGTTGAAGGTATTCAAGTCAACAACAGATGCCTGGCCCGACGCCTTGTCAGGAATGATAAAAAGGTCCAGTGATGATCTTTCCCAATATTCCATTTATGTAAATGGCAACCACCATGTGCATAGGCGCAGATTTACGATTGCCCATGAAATATCCCATTTCATTTTGCACAAGAATCTTATTGGAGATGGAATTACGGATGATGTCCTATACAGGTCAGGTTTGAGCAGCAGGGTGGAAGCCCAGGCGAATTCCCTGGCTGCGGATATCCTGATGCCCTGGAGGTTGATCAGGGAACAATTGTCTGGAGGAATCGACAATATTGAAGAACTGGCAATGAAATTCCGGGTATCCAAGAGTGCCATGGCAATACGTTTAGGAGTACCTTACGAAAAATAATTGGCTTGATGCCATTAAGGGCAGGAAAAAATTCTGGAATACAAGTTTATGGCCAAAGAGGAAGCAACAGTTGAAGAACTCGTGGGTAAGATCAAGGGGGGTGATATCAGCCTTCCTGAAATGCAACGCCGGTATGTCTGGACTTCAACCCGCGTTCGTGATCTCCTTGACTCGCTTTACCGAGGTTATCCATCTGGTACGATTCTGCTTTGGGAAACCAATAGTGATGTTCCCCGGCAGGGCCTTGCCATAGAACAGCAGGAAAATTCATCCTTGACCAATAGGCTTTTGCTGGATGGGCAGCAACGGCTGACTTCCCTTTCCGCGGTCATTCGTGGAGAACCCGTTATTGTACGGGGCAGGAAAAAACCAATTGAAATCCTCTTCAATTTAGATCACCCGGACAACCTTTCAGTTGTAACCGAAGTAAACGAAAACAACAGTGAAGTGGAAAGCCGTATTGAGGACGAAACAGATTCGAACAAGGACGAATTGCAAGCCCGTATTGAGCAAATGGCTTTTGTAATATCAACTAGGAAACTGGAGAATCTTCCAAATTGGGTCAAGGTTTCAGATGTATTTCAAACAGATAGTGATCTAAAATTCCTGAAGAAGGCGGGAATTTCAAATTTAGAACATCCCAAGGCAGAAAAATTTTTCAAACGGTTAGCCCAACTTCGCAATATAAAAAAGTATGTTTATCGCCTGGATGTATTGGAAGGTTCACTTTCATATGAGGAGGTTACAGAAATATTCGTCCGGGTGAATTCACTGGGTGTGAAGCTTCGCGGGTCGGATCTGGCTCTAGCCCAAATTTCATCAAAATGGCATGGTTCACTGGAAAAATTCCAGTTCTTCCAGAATGAGTGTGAGCAAGACGGGTTCAACCTTGATCTTGGCATATATCTCCGGAACCTGATAGCATTTGCCACAGGCTATTCACGATTTGAAACTGTCGGCAGGCTTGACCATCAACAATTGGAAGAGGCTTGGGACGAAAGTGTAAAGGGAATGCAGTACGCTCTGAACTTTCTCAAAAGCAATGTGCGCATTGAAAGTCCAGCCCTGTTGTCATCACCTTACCTGATAATTGCCTTGGCCTATTTTGGATACCAATGCAATTACCTAACCGGTTCTAGGGAAGAGGATTTGGCAAGGTGGGTGCTTCTTGCCAATGCCAAGGGACGATATTCCAGGGGATCCAGTGTGACCATTCTAGATCAGGATCTGGCGATTATTCGTGAAGGTGGAGGAGCAGGAAAACTTCTTGACCAGTTGCGCCAGCAAGTTGGTCGTCTTGTAATCGAGCCGGAGGAGCTCGAAGGTAGAAACCAGAACAGTGCCCTCTTCAAGACAATGTTCCTTGCCTTCAGGGACGGAGGGGCTAAGGATTGGGATTCCAAAATAAAGATTGCCCTTGACCATAGTGGTACACAACATCGTCTTGAAATTCATCACCTTTTTCCCAAGAGACACCTGAAGGGCTGCTATACCACAAGGGATATGAATGATATTGCTAATCTGGCATTCATAGGAGGAAAAACAAACAGGAAAATTGGGGCAACACCTCCCAAGGATTATTTCCCGGATTTCATCACGAAACAAGGAAAAGAGCCTTTTGAGGTACAATGCATTCCCATTGATAAGAATTTGTTTGAAAGTGACAATTACAAGGAATTTCTTGCCAAGCGACGTGAATTGATCAGCGAGCGGCTGAATTCATTCTTGGGGAATTCCTGATGTTTTTGAATTTTTTTTACCAATACATCCATTCATCGCAAGATGGATAATGAAAACGAACATCAATCATGAATATGGCTGACTAGGCATCGCATGTGTTTGAAAACCCATCCGGCATGCTACCTGCTAGAAGAAGGGTTATCATTCGAAAAATCCTCACAACATGGTTTCCTTTTGACCCGGGCCATCGGTTGTTCCCACAGAATTGGCTATGTCTACGAATTTACCTTCATCGACAGGAGTAGGATTGATGTCCTGCTGGACGGAAATATGCTGATTTACATGGTAAAGAAAAGTTGTAACTATTCAGGTATAGAACTTGTCAATATATCGAACTTCATTGGATTTTTTGTCTATATCCTGAAGGTTTTGGACTTTTTACAGACAGAAATGTATAAGGATTGTGCAGAAAAATATATTGAGGGATTCCGATTGTGCCTATTTTTAGGCTACTCAGGATACCTGAATAGTTACGGATTAGTTTGTATGGTAGTAAATCAAAAGTAACTATTCCTTGCAGTTTCATTTACTTAACGAGATCATTCAAATGAGTTTGCCGAATTTAAACATATTCAAGTATGATGATTGATATATCCCTAAGAGTTTGAATCATAAGTCACGATTGTACTGATTCCATTCCTGTTTCCTCTACCACACATGCAATCCGGCGCATCAGAAATCGGAAAGTTGCCAGCGTCAACCACCCTTGTGAACTTGCCAAGGTTCTTTCATAATCCCTGGACAGGCGATGGCATCTTCTCATCCAGGCAAAGGTTTGTTACACAACCCAACGCCGGGGAAGGACTTCGAAATCCTTGCTTTCCTTCACTTTCTAGACGATTTCAAGATCAGCACTGATATCCAGTTCCTTCAGGGCCTTTTCCAATTTGAGGCCGGCATATCCGCCTTCAGCCCAGATCATGGTGCTTCCGGGGTTGTTGAAGGGGCTCCTGCCAAGACTCCGAGGAATACTATCCCGGTCCTGTACCGATGCAGGATGGACCACAATCCCCACCGGGCAACTTCCTGCAAACGCTGCAATATGCGGGCCAGTACACCGGACTTCGACTAGGAATGAAAATAGTTCCGGACCGTGGAAAAAGGAGGATAGTATCGGGAAGGGCACGCCACTGGCATCCGTTGCCAAGAAGGTATTTTATGGCATTGACAATCCTCCGCAAACCGGTTTTGCGGGGCCTTCCCATACGCACCTGTTCCGGTGGCAATGAAGCAATCAACTCCCATTTACCATCAGTCAGGTTGTATTGCATGTGATTGTTTGTCCACCTGAATTTCTTTCAGGCGACCTTGTTGTAGTTCATGGTTTTCCTCCATGTTTAGGGATAAAATCGAGGATCGTACATAACCTTGAAAAGGACCGCTTTCAACTTTCCAAACTTATGGAACAAACTCTAAGACTGCCCTCGCAATAAATGTTGCAATTATGATCAAAAGATTATCATTATTGTTCAAAGGTTCTAATGTGTACTAATAAAATCAAGGAAAAGAAAAATAGGGGAACAAGTATATAATCCCTCACCCTAGCAATACTTGTTTTCTGGAATAATGGCCAATATTCTAGATGTTATTTATTAAGTGTGAAGCAATTTTGTGAGAAATATTTATACTTTGTTGTTGGTTACTTCCTGTACAAAAAATAAACTCAAAATAATGAGAATTTGTAGAAGTATAGAATGATTTTGTAGAATTTAATAAACGATACCCAAAAAGTTGTTTTAACTGTTTTTTATATAAATTGAGGAGATCTAATGTTCCTTTTTCTCTCCGTTTAAAATCATTTCCAAATAAATCTTGACTAGAAGAATAGATATCCTCCCATACGCTACTTCCAAAAACTTTATTTAATTTCTCCTTATGTGAATTTTGCTTGATGATCCGTGGCATCATCCTATGTAAGGTGGCAACAGGGAATAATATCCAGGTGTCTAAAAATTCATATTGTGCAATTCTTTCAAGTGTAGACCATTCCACCTGTGTACCATATGGGTCTAAAAACAAAACCCCTCTAATATTTTGTGTATTTATATCTAATTTTTTTAGGTAATCATTTGCATCACATTGCTGAATATTAATTTTTCTGCTTGGATTTTTACGTTTTATTCTTTTTAAGGAATTAACTTTACACTCATCAGTTTCAATAAATATTAAATTGTCAAAGGGTCTATCAGTTGCCTTGAGTGCTCTGTTTACTGATCCTTCAATAAATTTTTTTGTTTCATTATCATTTATTTCTATTTCCCCATATCCTGCAAAGGCGTCAATATACCAAAGTTCGAAAGATTGGTTTTTTAGGGCAGTTGTAAAATTATTTAGGTATTTTTCCAAAATATCTAATTTTGTCTCTGTCCAATTTCCTCCAAAGCCTTTTAAAGGGGTCATTTTGTTACTTTTGATCATCGTTTATGTTTTCCTATTTTTTCAAAACTATGGAGTTGAAAAAGATATTTAGTGATTGGCTAGGTTCAGTTTAGAATTGATTTAGTATTTTTCTGACCATAAATTACTTTGAATCTAAAGGATCATAAGTCACCTAATTCAAAAAATAACTTTTCAAAATTTACAATCCACTTAGTTTTGTTCACGATATTTGCATTCTGGTAGTATCAATCTGATCTGCCTTTTGTGTTTTTCATTGATTTAATTATATCTTTAGGTACAATATCCCACGGGAACCCGTTCCATTCTTCATCTTCGAGTAGGCGACCACCAGATTTTGGCCTGGGTCCACCCCATTGTTTGAAAAAAAAGGCTGTATCTTCCAGTTTACATTTGTCTCTAATCTCTATTGCCCATTCGGGCGCCATTGGTCGAGCCTTAGGTCCACTCTCACCACCGACGATGACCCATGCAATATGGGATAAGTCGACCTTACCTATTGGTCCCAGAAGTGGTTCAAATGATATAAACAAGGCATCTGAATTTATTTTTCTCAAGTGCTCAATACGCCCCTTATGATCAGAATTTTCTACTGAAATTCCAAACCAAATATGAGGTGGAATTGCCGTGCTGTTATATCTCCTCTGAAGATAATTTCGCATTAGAGAACTTCTCTTGGTTAATATCTGGTATATATGCCAATCGGCTTCCTCCATAACATCAAAAACCTGATCAATGAAATTACGATTAACTTTTTTGTGAAAAAGATCGCTCATTGAATTAACAAAAATCATCCTGGATTTTTTCCAAGAAGACGGTATCCCTAGTCTTGATGGCCAAAGACGCAAGTCGAATCCCTGTTCATAAGGATGTCCCTCAATACCTCGCCAGCGTTCTGCAAATCTCTCTGCATAACAATTTTCACATCCTGGTCCTATTTTGGTACAACCTGTAACTGGATTCCAAGTAGCATCAGTCCATTCAATCTGAGATGCTTGTGCCATAATTCTCCTCAGAATTTGGATACTTGAATAAATAATATTGAATATTGACTATTATATAACAGAATATGCTCAATACTCTTGCCTCAAACAATTTTCTTATTTTTAACTTTTGTATAATACTAATTAGTCGAGAACTTTATACAGTTGATGTGTTTTAGATATTTTATGTTGCTCTTTAATACCTGTTTTCTGGTAAAATTTTAATTCGTTTTGTCCTGTTCTTCTGCTATAAGTTTTGTCAGGGATCTACGAAACAGTTTCGCTCCTGCGTCCAAGCCAAGGTCAATGTTGGGTGTGGTCTTGTTGGCCATGCCCTCATGGACGGCAACCAAAATATCGCGATCTTCCTCGAACGCAAAATAGGCACCTTTGTTCATTTGTTCTGATACCTCCTTGTTATGGGGTTCGGTATTGCGGTGCTGAAACCAGAAATAGCGTGTTTTTTTCTCACTAATTGGTGTCATGAAATTGTAGGAAATATTAATGAGTGTCTCAGGGATTGGGGAGGTTCCCTTACCTCCTGTTCCCACTGGAGTGTAAACTGATTTATTGACACCAATGGCCGGAAAGCACATTTCGTAATGTTGCAGGCGGTCACAGGGTCCTTTGAATTTAACCAGTTTGGCATAATAAGGAGAAGGCATCTTTCCGCTTATCCACCTATGAACGATGACTCCTTGAGGCGTTTTTTCAACTTTCAGTGGTTGATCCTCGGTACCTGCGCCTGCAAATGTCGTTACATGTACCCAGGCAACATGGCTGGGATCCAAAAGGTTATCAGCAACCCAAAGATAATTACAATCAATATCCAACACTCCACCATCGGTATACCCCCAATCAGGATTGTCATAATTTTCCACAAAAAAGATTTTGTCAGGTTCAGCCAGTTCAGGATCGCCCATCCAAATCCACAACAATCTGTAGCGATCGATTACAGGATAGGATTTAACCTTGGCCTTGGGGGGAATGCTATCCGGTTGGGTTGGTGCAAAGACACATTTGCCTGCACCATCAAAGGTTAATCCATGATATCCGCATTCGATGTTGCCATTGACAATTTTACCCATGGAAAGAGGTAGTTTCCTGTGAGGACAGGCATTTTCCAAAGCAACAGGAGTTCCGTCCTGTCTTCGGTAAAACACAATATTCTCGTCAAGATACCTTTCTGCCTTCAACTCATTGGTGAAGTCCTTGCTCCAACCGGCAACATACCATGCATTTTTCAGAAACATAAAATATCCTCATGTATTTCTGGCAAAATTCATACAATTATTATATTCTACCTTAGAATCTGTACCATACCGTTATGAACCCTGGCTTCGACCATGATCAGTTTTCTTGTGGCCGGGCTGGCCTTTGGTTCACCTGTACGGGCATCAAAAAGCCCTTGATGCAGGGGGCATTCAATCGTTTTACCATCAAAATACCCATAGCAAAGGTTGGCACCCTGATGCGAACATCTTGCCAAACTGACAAAAATGCCGTCAACCGTATCGTACACAGCCAAGTCAAGTGATCCATGTTTGGCCGGGGTCACATCATTTTTTTCCAATTCAGAAACAGGAACCAGATCCCGCCAGAGTTTCACCCTCATGATCAATTTTGGTTTTTGATTTTATCGGATCTTGGCTTGAACCCAACGATTTGGGAAATGATATCAAAATGCGCTCCCCAGTACCCCCTGCGTTCTACATGAACAAATCCCTCCAGTTTCTTGTGAAGTTTCGGAAGTGCATGAAAGGGAATAGATGAGGCATAATGATGTTCTGCATGATAATTCATGTTCCAGCACAAAAACCGCATGGGAAATGAAACAAGACTTGTACGTGTATTCTGCTTCATGTCGGTAATATTGGGTCTTCCAACATGTTCAGCCATTCTGATTGCCCTCATTACGGGTTCACCAATAAACACTGGCAACCACCAGTACCATATTACTCCCCACCAATCACCATACCAGCTGGCCAGGATTATTATTGCATAACCGAGGGAATACAGCCTGGCTTCCAATATCACGGATGATCGTTCCTCAGTGGGAATGAATTCCTTCTCAACCTCTGAGATTCTGCCCAGCGTATGGTTGAACAACTCGCTGAATTTGGCTTTCCAGTAGGGGATTGAGGACACATACCAGAGGTATTTCCACAGGGAGATCGGAAGTTCGATTAGTTCAGGATCCTTTCCGAGGATTTGAGTATAGGTGTGATGATTGCAATGCTCGTATCGGAAAAACTTGTTGGGAATGACCAGGACAAATCCACAGTAAGCACCTATTATTTCATTCAACCATCTGGTTTTGAAAGGTGTGTAGTGACAGCATTCATGCTGAAGTGAAAAATGATGGACCAGAATAATTCCATGGAGAAACATTGCCGGAATCATCCAAAGGCTTTCCTTCGTCAACAGGATAAGCAAGCCTGTCACACAATAACAAAGCATGAAGATGAGAAGGTGAAACAGTCCCGGACCATTTGACCTGGTCATCAACTCCTTCAACTCTTTGCGGGTGAGAACACCATCTTTCATGGCCTGGGAAATTGGTGTTAAAACTTCCTCAGCCACTCATTTTTCCCATTTCCGTAAATCCTCCTTTGAGAACAGTTGTTGGTTTGAGCTACCTATTCAAAATACCAAAAGTACCTTTTTCTGCTACTGAAGCAATAAAGTTATATTGCAAAATAATTTGGTTTTTTTTACTTGTTTTCAATCCAGGGAATATATTGAGACAAGGTTTTGCCGAGAACAAAATGAAAGGAATTGAGAAAGGCTTGCATAATCTTCTGGTCAGATGTGCCAGGATTGACAGTCAAAACAGGGTGTTGATTGTGCACGAAGAAGAGAAGCATGGCTTTTGTGATTTCAACGCTGTTGTTCAAGCCAAGAGATATTGTGACAAGCTGGGTGCCGACGCTGGACTCATAGAAATTCCTTTCATAACCGAAACACCAGTAATTTCTCCTTCCATCAGGCTGCAAATGGAGGAGGCGGACATAGTTATCTTCTTCGTCAGGTTAGTTGTCCAAATGCGATTTCGGGATTTTCCAAACTGTTCAAAGACAATTATGAATTGCGCCTCAACGACCTCAAGGTTGGAATCAAGCTTCGGATATGCAAATTACGAAAAATACTGCCATCTGGAATTCCATCTGAACGGTGTTTTTTCAAATGCCAAGGAAATTAGGGTGACCTGTCAAAGGGGAACCGACTTTGCTGGTCCTGGTGATAGAATGATGGAGAAAGAGGGTGATGTCAGTATCATCCGTTACCCCATTTCTATCAAAGGCTTTTCCGGAAAAATTGCCGTGCCAGGGTTTCTGGCTGGAAGAAACCATGTTTGTTGTGTTTGAAGGAGAACACCTGGTGAGATTTGAGGGGAAAACGTCAGATGTACACAGGGCCAATTTCCATTTGGACTTTGTATCAGAGCGTTACGGGTTGGACAGGAACAGGGTTTTTTCTTGGCATGCAGGTATCCATCCAGGTAATATCTATCACGAAAATGCAAGGATTAATCCCATGGTCTGGTGCAGTTCTTGTTTTGGTAATCCAAGATTATCGCATTTTCATACTTGTGGCAATGAACCGCCCAGTGAAATTTCATGGAATGTTTTGGATCCAACCACCTGCGTCGATGGAGTTGAAATATGGACCGAGGGCAAATTCAATCCCCACACGGTATCTGGTGCAACCATGATTCTGGATCGAAGCCCCGACATAAAAAAACTTATGGACCATTCAGGAAGAGAAATTGGCCTGGATCTTTAGTCAGTGACATATCGCGATGGAATTACCGATTCAAATGAGGAAAATCTTATGTCAGCCTGGATAAGAATGATCAAGGATGAGGAAGCAGATCAAAGTTTGCTTGAAACTCTTAAACTTGCCAGAACACCTCATGGAACTGTAGATAATGTAATGCGGGTACATTCGCTTCGTCCACACACCATGAAAGGTCACCTCCAACTATACAAGTCGGTCCTGCACGATGACACGAATACAATTCCCATGTGGTTTCAGGAAACTTTGGGCAGTTATGTTTCATTTCTCAATGGTTGTGGTTACTCTTTTGCCAATCATTGGAAGAATGCCGAAACTCTCATTAACTCCAAGGAGCGTGGCAATTTGATCAGACAAGCCCTTGAAGCAGGAAAGCCAGAAATGTTTTTTGAAGGAAAGGAACTCGAAATTCTTCGCTATGCCGAAAAGTTAACACTGACCCCCAGTTCAATGGTAAAGGGCGATATCATAAAACTGAGGAAGTTTGGGTGGACTGATGGTGAGATTTTGGAAGCCAACCAGATCGTGGGGTATTTTTGTTATGTCAACAGATTGCTCAATGGTCTTGGTGTTTCGACCGAAGGCGATGTGATTGGTTATTACGGCACGGCAAAACAACAATGACTATGGCACCCCCTGTATCCAAAATGCGGTTTTTGATCCTTTGATTCTTGAGAGTGAAGGTTGGCTTGGAAAAATATTCGCTGTATTCTTTGGTTCGTAATTCCTTTACACAACATAGAGATTGGTCACCTGCCTGGATAACTCATGACCTGAAAAAGAATTATGACGTAATTATCATTGGAGGTGGGGGCCATGGTCTGGCCACGGCCTATTACCTTGCCAAAATTCATGGTGTTGCCAACATCACCGTTCTGGAACGAGGATGGCTTGGAGGGGGCAATGTTGCACGCAACACGGTCACCATCAGATCCAATTACCTCAGGCAGGAAAGCATACCGTTCTTTATAAAATCCGTCGAGATGTATGAGGGTCTATCCAAGGAGCTCAATTTCAATCTCATGCACTCACGGAGATCCATGATAGACATTATCCAGACCTATCCCAAACTCCGGGAAATCAAAAGAAAAATGTATGTCATGGATATTTTTGGCGCAACCTACAAACCCATCAGTGTATCGGAAATCCGGAGAAGAATCCCGACACTTGCTGGAGGAGGCAATGATTCGCGTTTGCCGATAATTGCCGGCATGGTTCACCCGGAAGGTGCTGTTAACCGGCATGATGCTGTAGCCTGGGGTTATGCCAGGGCTGCCAGTTCGCTCGGCGTTGAAATACACCAGAATACGAAGGTTAATTCACTTCTAAGGAATGATGATGGTACCATTAGGGGTGTTTCAACGGTGAAGGGAGATGTTTTGGCCGATAGGGTTGCAGTCGCTGTATCAGGACATACAACCCAATTGACCGATACCGTCGGGCTGAGATTGCCGCTCAGGTCATTCAATTTGTCGGCCTTTGTTTCAGAACCCGTAAAACCCATGATTGATGTAGTGGTCAACTGTCCGGATCTGGGTGTATATTTATCGCAAACCGCAAAAGGTGAACTTGTAATCGGTGGTGCTCCGGATCCAGGTCAATCCTTCAGGCGGGGAACAAATCAATTGGTTTTTGAAAGGACCGTTGGTGCCATGCTTGAATTGTTTCCATCGTTCAAGAAATTGAAATTGCTGAGACAATGGGGTGGAACCGTGGATATCGCACCTGATGCCTCCCCGATCATTTCAGAAACCGAAATCCCAGGCCTGTATATTACAGCAGGCTGGTGGGGAGGTTACAAGGCAATCCCGGCAGGAGGATTGACATTCGCCAATTTGATCGCAACCAACACACCTCACCAGTTGACAAAATCATTTACCCTGGATCGTTTTGAAACTCTGGATTACATTCTGGAGCCGGGGACAACAACAAGAGTATAGGGGCATGCTGATTATTGATTGTCCATTTTGTGGGCCCAGAGACGAAAGAGAATTTGAATATTGTGGACCCTACAGGGAACGCCGGCCGGACAATATGGATAACCTGTCAGAATCCGACTTCATTGATTATCTTTTAGTACCTGAAAATCCTGAAGGTGTGGGGCAGGAATTCTGGTGGCATAAGAGAGGATGCGGCGAGTGGCTGTTGGTTGTCAGGGATACCAGAACACATCAGATATTGAGCACGGTTGAAGCAGATGCCGAATAAATATAGACTTGCAACCGGGGGAACCATTGACCGCAAGGTACCAATAAAATTTACCTTCAACGGTAAAACAATAGAAGGATGCCTCGGCGATACGGTCGCTTCAGCTCTTTTATCCAATGGCATAAATACCACGGGGAGAAGTTTCAAGTATCATCGCCCCAGAGGTATCGTATCAGCCGGTTTGGAGGAAGCTGGAACATTCATAGAGGTCATGGGCAGAAAGGGAACCTCCGCGGTCCCTGCCACAATTGTTCCAATCGAAGAAGGGCTGAGGATTAAAAGCATCAATTGCTGGCCAAATCCAAACATTGATTTTGGCCAGGTATTACAAATGATTTCACCGCTGATTCCATCCGGCTTTTACTACAAGACATTTTTTAAGCCGCAATGGAAGATCTTTGAGCCCTTTATCAGAAAAATAGCCGGTTTGGCTGATATTCCTGAAAGTGAAATCAGTCCAACCACTTACGATTCACGAGATGCCCATTGTGAATTTTTGGTCATTGGAGGTGGTATAGCAGGTTTGGTTGCAGCACTTATGACTGCCCGAACAGGCAAAAGGGTTGTTTTCGTCGATAACCATATGGAGCCTTTCGGCAATTGGTCGCTGCCTGTGAACGAAAATGCAAGTATCCGGCAATGGGTCCGTACCTTGAAGGATGAGCTAAATGGTTATTCCAATGTCAGAATTCTCACTAAAACCATGGCTTGGGGTTATCGTGAACAAAATCTTGTATTGGCCCACGAGACCAATGGTATTGGTCAAAGTGAATTGGTCTGGAGAATCAGGTCAAGTAATGTAATCATGTCAACGGGTTGTACAGAGAGGGGGCTGGTTTTTCCTCACAATGATCGTCCCGGAATCATGCTGGCTTCGGGTTTGCTGAACTATTGCAATAACTATGCTGTTATCCCCGGCGACAGGGTGATTCTCTATACGAACAACAACAGCATCAAGGTTTTGGCAAAAACCATTCTGGAGAAGGGGAAGGAAATTGTTGCCATTGTTGATACTCGTGAGGAAGGATTAAGTGATTATTCCAATTTGCCGGGGAATATTAACATTTACTCCGGTCATCAGGTCAACAAGGCATCAGGCTGGAACAGGTTAAGGGGAGTGATTGCCTCTCCGGTCATGGGAGGTAAGTCTGTGACCCTGCGTTGTGATCTACTTGCTGTGTCAGGTGGATGGAATCCCAATCTTCAATTGTGGTTTCAGTCAGGGGGATCATTTTCATATGACAATGAATTGGCAACCTTCGTTCCAGCAAACTCAGTGCAGGATGTAATAACAGTAGGTTCCCTTGCTGGAAAATTCGGGTTTGTAGAGAAAATCAATGATGCTGTTCAAAAGATTTCCGACTTGATAACAACTGTTGGATTGAGCACCGAATTGCTGCAAATACCGGAATTTGATATTCCAGAAGATGAATATTCAATTAATCCCTACTGGGAAAGCGGTTCAGGCGATGCCGGATCAAAGTCCTTCGTTGATTTGCTTAATGATGTCACCTTGGCAGATATTAAACTTGCTTTGAGGGAAGGTTATGACGATATTGAGCTGGTCAAGCGGTATACAACCCTTGGAATGGGATTGGATCAAGGTAAAACCGGTAATGTCAATGCCAGTGGAATAATTTCAAACATCACCGGTAAAACACTTGATGAGGTGGGTCTGATAAAGTACCGATCCCCGGTTTCGCCAGTATCTTTTGGTGTACTCGGCAAACCCGAGGGAGATATTGTCAAACCATATAAAACGACGCCAATTACCAAATGGAATAGGGAAAATGGTGCAGTTCTCTATGAAGCCGGGGCTAATTGGAGGCGTCCCGGATATTACCTTTTGCGAAATGAATCCATGATGGATGCCATAAACCGTGAGACATTGGCCGTCAGAACCGGTTTGGCCATTTATGATGGCTCCCCCCTGGCTACTTTTGAAGTCAAGGGAAAAGATGCTGCAAGATTTTTGGAATTGATGTTTACCATTCCAATTCAAGACATTCACATGGGTATGGGCAGATATGGACTCATGTTGACCGAAGAGGGTTTTATACTGGATGATGGGGTCTGTTTCACTATGGCCGAGAATTGGTACCAACTTTCCTTGTCGACTGGAAATGTGGATTTGGTGCATCAACATCTGGAAAAGCACCTGAAATGTGATTTTGCCCATATGGATGTATCACTTACCAATTTAACGTTGCAATGGATGAATGCTACGGTTTGTGGTCCGGAAGCCAGAACTTTTCTGCAGGAATTTGATACAGATATTGACCTTTCCAGTGAGGCTTTTCCCTTCATGGCAATAAGGGATGGTGAATTCAACGGGATACCTGCCCGAATCGCAAGAGTCAGTTTCACGGGAGAACTCTCCTTCGAAATCAATGTTCGTCCCCGTGATCTTGAACAATTATGGGGGATCTTGGTCAAGAGGGGGAATAATTATGGCATTACCCCCATAGGGTCCGAAACAAATCATGTCCTCAGGGTTGAAAAAGGCTTTATTTCCCTTGGTCATGAAGTTGATGGTAAAATTGATCCCATTGATCTGGGACTAGGTTGGGTCATCGGCAAAGGAAAAAAGGATTTCATCGGAAAAAGGGCAATGGAGTTGAACAGAACCTCAAAACTGCCACGCAAGGAATTGGTGGGCTTGGTATCCAGGTATCCCAACATTCAATTTGCCGAAGGCACTCCCCTGGTTGCATCCGAAGACCATTTGTTTGTCGAGGGTCATGTGACTGCATCAGTCTGGAGTGAAATCAATCAGCAATATGTCGCTTTGGCATTATTGGATGATGGAAGGTCAAGGATGGGTGAAAAGGTCAATGTAAGAAACCTGAATGGCATTGAGCCAGCAGAAGTCGCCAAACCATGCTTTTACGATCCTGAAGGTACAAAGTTGAGAAGTTAAAGTTCAAAAATCCATACAATTAAGTAAACCAAATATTGACAGGACTATGCAATTTCTTTTCTACTGATTTGTAATTATTCAGGTATCCTTTAGGTTTCAATAGTAGTTTAAGCAGGAATGCCCGCCAATGCAATGGCACTGTTTATATGCCAACGGTTCATATGGTGATTGTCGCAGGTTCGTGATTTCCCGGCAATCCGGAAAGGTGTCAACCAGGTGCCTGGACGGGGATGTCCACCTCAAGTTCCGGGGACGGCCAGCGAAGCTTGTCCAACATGTTCCAGCCCTGCCTGCGTGCCGTCGCCGGAACCGTCCTGATGATGGCGCGGCTGATCGCTCCCTCCATGCTGTGGTGGCACCCCGATATCCTCTGCTTCGCCCTCTCCATCCCAAAGATCCAATTCCGCGATGTTGTTCTTGGCAGGAACAGGCGGGTTTCCGGTGAACAGGAGGACTGCATCGCGATGATCCCGCAGGTGCGGCAACGGATTGTAGCCCTTGCGCCGCTTCTTCCTTCCACGCCTGCTTGGTGATGACAACGGCTGCAGTGATGCATGGTACCCGAGACCATCCTTGAATATCATGAATTATTTCAAAATCTTTTTCATCCAGTTCGTAGCCAACAGATGCAAAGAAGCGAATTTCAGGATGGTCACAGAGAATGTCTGTCCGAGAATCCATGCTACCAATGTAGATACCTGAAGCTTTTTGATCTTCATAAGCCCTCAGACAAAATTCTCTCCGATACCTTTCCGGTCCTTCAACAGGATGATGCAATGGATAACCCTTGCTGGGTGAATGGTGGCAAATTTTTGGAAATATTCTACCACGATCGCTTTGTTCAAGATTATATTTTTGATAGAGTAATTTATCCAAATGCGACCAATCGGTTTTATTTTCCATAGCCAACCACATCCATTTATTGGAACAATATGTTTGATTTCTAAGGGTAACAATACATAACTATATTTATACATCGATCTCATTATCTGGTGTATATCCCCTACCATTTACCAGTACTACTGAGCGTGTTCCATAAGTCCAAAAAAGCAGCAAATTCAATACATTTCCAGACAATAAAACCATTTTTGGTTCAAAATCTGTTTAGAAATTCAGGTCAAAAAGCATCATTTTCATTGTTTTTGTGACTTATTATCTAGCTCTTACATCCCTGGTCTCGGTAATTGCGGTGGTGATTCAAGGGCCGCTTTATCGTCTTTTTCATTCGCTGGAATGTCCTTCCCGGAAAAATGGTGTACATTCAAATCATTGATATTGGCGTACATTTAAACGTTTGGTAACATCAATCATCGGCAAAAGCGGCAACCCTCCAATGAAACAATGGAGTGCATAAGGCCATTGCATTAGTTGGCATTCCTGCCTAAACTGCCCCTTCATTATAGGGATGCTGAATAGTTACAATGGTTCTATGAAAAAATGAAAATCAGGGAAATCCTACACAATGATTTATAAGCATTTAACATTGAGTCCATCAAAGCCAAAAGCAATATTTGACATCAAATGCTCTAGGAATGATTTGGAGAAAATAAAAATTCCCAATTTCCTGCCAATTCCGGCGACTCCAAATACCAGAACAGAAAGCAATGGGGATGAATTATACTGGATTGGCAAAAAGAATTTTCTATTTCGAACGGTCTTATCCGATGAGAAAATGTGGCAAAAAACACTTCAGGAATACGAAAAAAATGGTCATTTCGCACAAGCACTCGTTTCAGACATTTACGTGTTTTTTGAGTTCAAGGGTACGGATGTAAATGATTACCTAGCAACAATAACATCTTTGGATTTGGATCAAATGAGTACGACTAATGTCTGTTTTTCCCAAGCACTGGGACTGAAAGTTTTATTCACCAAAAGGGAAAATGGGTTCGAGTTGGCATTTGAAAATTGTTACAAGGAAATGGTTTTGGAGCAGTTTCATCAATATGTGGAACAGCCAGAAAAGGCTTTGCCGATAGAAAACAATCAAAATAGGGTTATCCACAATAAAATTAACTAGGATCATTTTGCCATCAAATTTGCTTTGAAAAATACCTTCTGAAATAGTATTTATAGTCAACCGACATGTTCGGTTATTTGAAAACCAAATTAGGATATTATGATGAAAAAAGTTTCTATGTTTGCGATGGCAGCTCTCCTGTCCTTCTGTGTTCAGTCAAAGGCTGAAGAAGTAAAAATTGGAATACTCCTGTCCTTCACCGGACCAATTGAGGAATTGGTGGGTCCGATGGCGGAGGGAGCCGAGTTTGCGGTCGCCGAAGTAAGCGATTCAGGTCTCTTTTTGGGAGGCAGTACAGTCACTCCTGTCAGGGGTGATGCAACTTGTGTTGATGCCGGGGCAGCCACAGCAGCTGCCGAAAGACTTGTAACCGCTGATAAGGTCAGCGCCATAATGGGGTCTGATTGTTCGGGTACTACCGGGGCTGTTTTACAGAATGTCGCCCTGCCCAATGGTATTGTCATGATTTCACCTGCCTCGACTTCGCCAGGATTCACGACGGTTGAAGATGATGGTCTGTTTTTTCGTACGGCACCCTCTGATGCCAGACAGGGGCAACTTATGGCTGAAATCATTACGGAGAGAGGGTTTGGTTCAGTTGCCGTAACCTTCATCAACAATGATTACGGCAAGGGACTGGCCGACAGTTTTGCAGCAGCTTTCGAAGGAATGGGGGGTGAAATCACCATTAATGCCCCACACGAGGTTGGCAAGGCTGATTACAGTGCCGAAGTGGCTGCCTTGGCTGCTGCTGGAGGTGATCTCATGGTTGTTGCCGGATATATTGGTGAAGGTGGTAAATCAATCGTTCGAGGCTCCATTGATGCAGGTTCCTTTGATACTTTTGTATTTCCGGACGGCATGTATGGTGATGGCCTTCTTGATGATTTTGGCAATGAGCTGGATGGGTCCTTCGGTCAGGCACCAGGTACCGATAGCCCGGGACTTGCCACCTTTGCAGAATTGGTATCCTCCGCCGGTATAAATGGTGAAGGTCCGTTTATCGGTGAATCCTATGATGCTGCCGCCCTGATACTCTTGGCCATGCAGGCTGCCGGATCCTCCGAAAGCAGCATGCTGAAGGAAAAAGTCATGGATGTTGCCAATGCTCCAGGAGAGAAAATCTATCCTGGTGAATTGGCCAAGGCATTGGAAATATTGGCCAATGGTGGCGAAATTGATTATGTCGGTGCAAGTTCGGTTGAACTCATTGGACCAGGTGAGTCAGCTGGCAACTACCGTGAATTTGAGGTTCAGAACGGTGCCTGGGAGACGGTCGCATTCAGATAAGTATAAACTGGATACATGAGAAGGCAGGTTTCTGACCTGCCTTCTCGTTCTGGGCTTTCAATTGGTTCTTTCTGTCCGAAATCTCAGTAAGAAATTCGGTGAATTTACTGCCGTTGACAATGTAAATTTTGATATTGAACTGGGGTCCATAACCGGTTTGATAGGACCCAATGGGGCAGGCAAGACAACATTGTTCAATACCATCAATGGATATCACCCACCCACTTCGGGAACCGTTATTTTGGACAACATGGATATAACCGGTTTTCCACCTCACAAATTGTTTGCTCGAGGGGTTTTGAGGACCTTTCAGAAAGCCCATGAATTTTCTTCCCTGACGGTCTGGGAAAACCTGATGGTTGTACCCGGCAATCAAATTGGCGAACGTATAGCCCAAACCTGGGTGGGCAGAAAAGGAATTCTTCGGCAGGAAGGAAAAATCAAGACCCGTGCCAGGGAGGTTTTGGAATTTCTAGAATTGGAAGATGTTGCTGAATTACCGGCAGGAAATCTTTCAGGTGGGCAGAAAAAACTTCTTGAACTGGGTCGAACGATGATGGTTGATTCCAGAATTGTTTTTCTGGATGAGGTCGGGGCAGGAGTCAATAGAACATTGTTGAAGAAAATTACCAAGGCCATCCAAAGTTTGAATCGGGAATACAATTACACCTTCTGTCTGATAGAACATGACATGGACTTCATTGGGGCATTGTGTGATCCGGTCATATGCATGGCTGAGGGTAGAATTCTGACTCAGGGATCGATGGCTGAGGTTACCAACAATGAAGATGTGATTCATGCCTATCTTGGAGCAAGAACCAAGGTCAAGACCATTTTGTGATGGCCTACCTGAATTGCACCAACCTGACTGCAGGATACGGAAGTGGGAACATTATCACTGATTGCAACCTTTATGCGGACATTGGAAAGGTTTCAGCTATTGTCGGACCGAATGGAGCAGGAAAATCCACCGCCATGAAAGCCATTTTGGGACTGGTGAATTTGTCCCGGGGCAGTGTCATTCTTGATGGCAACGAAATCTCTTCCCTGAGTCCGCAGGACAAGATTGCTGAAGGCATGGCCTTCGTTCCCCAGATTGAAAATGTGTTTCCAAGCTTGACGGTCGAGGAAAATCTGGAAATGGGTGCTTTCCTCAGAAAGGATGAGATCACCCGATCATTGCAGGAAGTATTCGACCTTTTTCCGGCACTTGGGGATTTTCGTCGCAAGAAGGCTGGTGATCTATCCGGCGGTCAACGCCAGCAGGTGGCAGTGGGACGGGCCCTCATGACCCAGCCCAGGATGTTGTTGCTCGATGAACCTTCGGCAGGTGTATCGCCCATCGTAATGGACAGTTTGTTTGACATGATCATAAAGGTCGCAAATTCGGGCATTGCCGTGATGATATGTGAGCAGAATGCCAAACAGGCGCTGGAAATAGCTGATGTTGGCTTTGTCTTGGTTCAGGGAAAAAACAGATTTACCGATACCGGCAAGAATCTTCTGGCCAATGACCAGGTACGAAAATCATTTTTGGGTGGATAGCTGAAAATGTTAGATCTTGTTAATGCCCTGACATTGTTGGCAAACTTTGTCCTTATACCGGGCATTACCTATGGGAGCCAGTTGGGATTGGGTGCCTTGGGCGTAACCATCGTTTATGGCATTCTACGGTTTTCGAATTTTGCCCATGGTGATACAATGGCTTTTGGAACAATGGTTACCATCCTCCTGACCTTGTGGATTCAATCGCTTGGAATAACCTTCTATCCCTTGCCCACAGCCCTGTTGATGGTACCCTTTGGAGTGGTCATAACCACAATTCTCGTTCTCGGTATTGACAAGGCTGTCTATGCCCATTTCAGGCAGGTCAATGCTCCACCGGTGATGTTTGTAATTGCTTCGGTTGGTGTGATGTTTGTTTTGCAGGGCTTGATCAGGTTGATCATCGGACCAGATGACCAGTCCTTTGCCGATGGGGCAAGATTCATACTCAGGGCAAGGGAGTTCAAGGAATATTTCGGGCTGTCGGAAGGCTTGTCGATCAAGGTCACCCAGTTGATGAGTTTGGTGGTAACATTCCTGCTGGTTATCAGCCTGTTCTGGTTCCTTCACCGCACGAGAACAGGGAAATCCTTGCGCGCATATTCCGATAATCGTGATTTGGCCCAACTTTCTGGAATCAACCCTGACAGGGTGGTTCTCTATACCTGGATACTGGCAACAGCACTGGCAACCATAGCCGGTGTGTTATATGGATTGGACAAGAGTTTCAAACCCTCGGTTTATTTCCAACTTCTCCTACCCATTTTTGCCGCGGCCATCGTGGGAGGACTTGGCAATCCCCTTGGTGCTTTTGTTGGAGGATTTGTTGTTGCCTTTTCGGAAATAACCATAACCTATGCCTATAAGCGGTTTTTTGCTTACCTGTTGCCAGAAGAGCTGGAACCAACAACGCTGTTGCAGCTCCTAGGTACCGAATACAAATTTGCAGTCAGCTTCCTCATTCTGGTCATTGTCCTCCTGATCAGGCCTTCTGGTATATTTGCCGGGAAATCAGCATGAATATTCTTAACAACAATCGAAGGTTGTTCTGTTTTGGAGCCATGGCCCTTTTGTTGTTGGCCGTAGGGTTTTTTCAGAGTTGGAACCTGATGTTCCAAATTCTCAATTTATGCCTGATTTCGGCAGTAATGTCGCTTGGAGTAAACATTCAATGGGGATATGTTGGCCTCTTCAATGTGGGTGTGATGGGGTTTGCTGCTCTGGGAGGACTGTCGGCAGTTTTGATTTCAACGAAACCGGTTCAGGAGGCCTGGCAGGCTGGTGGTGCCAATATTCTTATTTCCCTGTTGATTATCCTCATCGGTGCGGGATTGATCTCTTTGGCCCGTCATAAATTATCCCGCAAGGCAGCACATTACTGTACATTTCTTTTGGTTGTCCTGATCTACTTTGCCGCCAGGTATTTCTATATTTCAGGCACCAAGGCCGTTGAAGCAGTGGATCCAGCCCTGACCGGTTTTCTTGGAGGCTTGGGACTCCCCATTATTTTCTCCTGGTTGGTGGGTGGTATCGTGGCTGGATGTGCGGCATGGTTCATCGGCAGGATTACCTTGGGTCTGAGATCGGATTATCTCGCCATAGCAACCCTGGGTATATCGGAGATATTGATTCTCGTAATCAAAAACGAGGATTGGCTTGCACGTGGTGTAAAGAATGTAATCGGGTTGTCAAGACCCGTTGCCTATGAAAGAGATTTGCAGGCATCCGAATGGTTTGTTAATCTGGCAGATACGCTGGGAACGGATTTGGTTAGTCTTTCCAGCCTATGGGTGAAAATCAGCTATACGTTATTGTTTCTTGGATGTCTGGCGCTTCTCCTGGTCCTTGCTGAACTTGCATTGAAATCACCTTGGGGAAGGATGATGAGGGCAATCAGGGATAATGAAACCGCGGCTCATGCCATGGGCAAGGATATCGTTGCGCGCAAATTGCAGGTTTTTGTATTGGGATCAATGGTTGTTGGTATCGGTGGGGCAATGCTGACAACCTTGGATGGACAATTTACACCCACAAGTTATCAACCCCTGCGATTTACTTTCCTGATATGGGTCATGGTAATCGTTGGTGGTTCAGGCAATAATTGGGGTGCAATCCTGGGTGGTTTCCTAATCTGGTTCGTGTGGATTGAGGCCGAACCTGTTGGATTGTGGTTGATGGAGTTTATCACCTCGGGAATGGATGAACAAAGTCCATTAAAGCAACATCTGGTCAGGAATGCCGCTTACATGCGACTTTTGACCATGGGATTAATTTTACTCGTTGTGTTGAAGTATTTCCCCAAAGGATTAATTCCCGAAGGTACAAGGTAACACCCAGTGTAATAAGGAAATTGACCAAAACAGGCAACGAAGTGTAATGTTATCAGAGTGATGTTAAACCAAACACCAAAAGAGAAAAAGGTATTTATCAAAAGCTTTGGCTGTCAGATGAATGTGTATGACAGTGAGCGTATGGCCGAAGCGCTGATACCATTGGGATATAAGTCCACTCCACGAGAGGAAGATGCTGATCTCATCATTCTCAATACGTGTCATATTAGGGAAAAAGCGACCGAGAAGATTTATTCCGAGGTAGGCAGGCTTAAACCCATCAAGCAAAAAAATCCAGATTTGAAGATCACCGTTGCAGGTTGTGTTGCCCAGGCCGAGGGCAAGGAAATCATCAGGCGCCAACCCATGGTCGACATTTTGGTTGGACCCCAAGCTTACCATAAACTGCCGGAACTTATTAAAAATTATGATAAAAAGCCGGTGGCACTGGAGCTTGATCAAAATGGCAAATTTGATTGGTCCCATCGGGGAAAACCAAATGCGGTGAAGGTATCATCATTTCTGACGGTTCAGGAAGGATGTGATAAATTCTGCACCTTTTGTGTTGTCCCATATACCCGTGGCAAGGAATATAGCAGACCGGTTGCAGAGATTATCAATGAAGCAAGAGAGCTGATCGGATCAGGAGCAAGGGAACTCGTTTTGCTTGGTCAGAATGTAAATGCCTATCATGGGTTGGGCCAAGACAATCGAAACTGGAGTTTGGCTGATTTGATCTGGAAAATTTCAGAATTGCCTGATTTGCAAAGAATCAGGTTTGTGACCTCACACCCCAATGAGATGACCCTCGATTTGATGACAGCCTTTCGGGATTGTCCCAAATTGATGCCCTATCTCCATTTGCCGATTCAATCCGGTTCGGACAGGATTCTGCAATTGATGAATAGAAAACATACCCAGGCGGAATATGTGGAAATTATTTCCCGGTTACGTGAATATCGGCCTGATATCGCCATTTCGGGGGATTTCATAGTCGGCTTTCCAGGAGAAACGGAGGAAGATTTTCAAGAGACCCTTAACGTTGTCAAAAAGGTTGGTTTCATCAAATCATTTTCCTTCAAGTATTCTCCAAGACCTGGCACACCTGCTGCCGAACGAGTCCATGTGGATTCGGATACACAGTCAGAAAGGTTGCAACGACTCCAGAATTTGCTCTCGGAATATCAGTTTACCGAACAAAGAAACATGGTGGGTAACCATTGTCAGGTGCTATTTGAAAGGGAAGGACGATTGGAAGGCCAACTGGTCGGAAAAAGCGAACATTTTCAGGTGGTCTTTGGTCATGTACCCGTTAGTTGGATTGGCAAGGTGGGGACCATGAAGATAGTGGATGCCAATGTCAATTCCCTGCAGGGTGAATTGGTTAACTAATTGATTTGTGGTATTTCTTTTAAAGATTAAATAAAGCAGTTTGTATAAAGCAGTTTTTGTATCTAACAAAAATCCGATGCAAGTATTTGTTGGAGAGTGAATGGAAGAAATTGTCAAATTTAAGCTGGATGGTGAAGAGGTTTTGGCCAAGGCTGGTGAAACCATTTGGGATGTTGCCTTCCGCAAAGGCAATGAATTGCCCCATCTTTGCCATTCGGGTGAAATTGGATACCGACCTGACGGCAATTGCCGGGCATGCATGGTGGAGATTGAGGGTGAACGGACTCTGGCTGCATCTTGTATTCGCAAACCCACCGAAAACATGGTGGTCAAATCAGCCAGTCCCAGATCGGTCAAGGCACGTAAAATGATCATGGAACTTTTGCTGGCCGACCAACCTGAAAAATCAGCGGCACATGACCAATCCTCCCATTTGTTCAAAACTGCAGATGTTCAGGATTTAAGCCATTCAAGGTTTCCCAGGATTGAATCCGAATTGGTCATTCCAACTGATGATTCGCATTCGGCCATGCGTGTGAATTTGGATGCCTGTATTCATTGTGGTCTCTGTGCAAGGGCCTGCAGGGAAGTACAGGTTAATGATGTCATTGGAATGGCTGGTCGAGGTCGTACTTCCCAGATTATCTTTGATTTTGCCGACCCGATGGGCAATTCAACTTGTGTCGCATGTGGTGAATGTGTCCAGGCCTGCCCAACGGGTGCCTTGATGCCCGCATCAATGGTGGATGAAAATCAAATTGGTGACAGTCGGGATTTTCAGGAAGAGATTGCCAGTGTGTGCCCATTTTGTGGCGTGGGGTGCCAGATTTCACTCAAGGTTGGCAACAATCAGATCAAATATGTTGATGGTCATCTGGGGCCAGCCAATGAACAAAGGTTATGCATCAAGGGAAGGTTTGGGTTCGATTACATTTCTCATCCCCATAGATTGACCAAGCCCCTGATCAGGAAGAAACAAGCCCCTCCGAAAGGCCTTAATGTCGATCCGGGAAATTTTGCCGATTTCTTCAGGGAGGCTTTATGGGATGAGGCCCTGGAACTCACGGCCGGTCAATTTGGTTCCTTGAGCAGTGAGTTTGGTGGTAAAACAATTGCCGGTTTTGGTTCGGCAAAATGCACCAACGAGGAGGCCTACCTGTTTCAAAAACTGATTCGACAGGGTTTTGGCCACAACAATGTAGACCATTGTACAAGACTATGCCATGCTTCGTCCGTTTCGGCCCTGATCGAAAATATTGGTTCAGGGGCGGTTACAGCTACTTTCAACGAAATAGAAAATGCCGATGTGGCAATCATAATCGGGGCCAATCCAATTGAAAACCATCCCGTTGCAGCAACCTATTTCAAGCAATTTGCCAAACGGGGTGGAACGCTCATTATCATGGATCCCAGGGGCAGTGAGTTGAAGCGATATGCAAAGTACAATCTCAACTTCCAGCCCGGCACCGATGTTGCCATGCTGAATGCGATCATGCACACCATACTGGAAGAGGAATTATATGACACTGAATATATTGGTAAATTCACCAAGAACTGGGATGCTTTGAAGGAACATCTTGCTGATTTCACGCCCGAGAAGATGGCGGAAATCTGTAAAATCAATGCCTCAACCTTACGGGAGGTGGCACGGGTATTTGCCACCGGCGAGGGAGGCATGATCTTTTGGGGCATGGGGGTATCGCAACATATTCATGGTACAGACAATTCCAGGTGCCTGATTTCACTGGCCCTGATGTGTGGTCATGTCGGCAAGCCCGGAACCGGCTTGCATCCCCTGAGGGGGCAGAACAATGTCCAGGGTGCATCTGACGCCGGCCTGATACCAATGTTCCTGCCCGATTATCAAGGTGTAGAGAGTGATTCGATCAGGTCCAAATTCACCAAGGTATGGAATTCCGACGACTTTTCCTCGATACCGGGGCTTACGGTAACCGAGATAATCCAGGCTATCCATGAGGGCAACATAAGGGGCATGTATATTCTTGGTGAGAATCCCGCGATGTCTGACCCGGATGTGGTTCATGCCCGCCAGGCACTTGCAAAGTTGGATTTTCTTGTTGTTCAGGATATTTTTCTTACCGAAACGGCCAATTATGCCGATGTAATATTGCCTGCTGCCGCCTTTGCCGAGAAAAACGGAACGGTGACCAATACCAACCGCCAGGTTCAAATGGGACGAAAGGCAGTGGAGGCTCCGGGTGAAGCCAAGGAAGATTGGTGGATAACAAACGAAATCGGCAAGCGCATGGGTTTGAACTGGAACTACACTCATCCATCGGAAATTTTTGCCGAAATGAAACTGACTATGCCATCACTGAACAATATCACATGGCAAAGGCTGGAGGAACAGAATTCTGTAACCTATCCATGTGAAAGTCCGGAAGAACCCGGACAGTCCATTGTCTTCGGGGATGGCTTTCCGACCAGTGACGGCTTGGCAAGTTTTACTCCGGCAAGTATCATTCCACCTGATGAAATGCCAGACAATGAGTTTCCGATGATTTTGATAACGGGACGTCAATTGGAACATTGGCATACAGGCTCTATGACCCGAAGATCACGGATTCTGGATTCAATGGAGCCAGAGGCAGTTTGCTCATTGCACCCGAGAACTCTCAGGAATCTTGGTGTTGAAGCAGGGGACAGTGTCAGACTTGAGACAAGAAGGGGTGCAATTCATATCAAGGCGAGGGAAGATCGGAATATTCCAGTCAACTCGGTGTTTGTTCCATTTGCTTTTGTTGAGGCGGCGGGTAATGTCCTGACCAATCCAGCTGTAGACCCTTATGGGAAGATTCCCGAGTTCAAATTTTCAGCGGTTAAAATAGATGTTCCTGTTGAAGCGGAGGTTTAATGTCATGGTAATACAGGTTTAGATTCCTGGGACTAGGTAAGAATGACAACCGAGGTATCCTTTACAATTCCCGAACTCCTTGACCGGAATGCTCAGGAATATGGCGATCAAATTGCCAATAGGGAAAAGGAGTATGGCATTTGGCAGAGCTGGACCTGGAAAGAGGTGCAAAACCAGGTTGAGGAAATCGCACTTGGGTACCTGGCCCTTGGGATCAAGGAAGGTGAGCACATTGCCGTGCTTGGTCGCAATCGGCCAAAGCTGTATTGGTCGATGATTGCTGCTCAAAGGATAGGTGCAGTACCAGTACCGATTTATCAGGATGCAGTAGGTGATGAAATCGGATATGTTCTGGGCCATTGCGAAGCAGCACTTGCCGTTGCTGGAGATCAAGAGCAGGTTGATAAGATTCTGGAACAGCAGGAAAAGTGCAAATCCCTGAAACAGATCATTTACCTTGACCCCAGGGGATTGAGGAATTATGACCATTCAAACTTGCATTCTTTTATGTCATTCCATGATTCCCTTGATGAGAACCGCAAAAAGTATGGAAACGAACTGCAGGCAAGGCAGGAAAAGATAAGTCCCGAAAAGATTTGCGTCATATTGTATACTTCAGGTACTACCGGCAATCCCAAGGGGGTCGTCCTGAGCCACGCAAATATTGTTTCAGCCTCCAGGGATTCTTCAAGATTTGATTCGCTTTCCCAAAAGGAAACCGTACTGGCCTATCTGCCAATGGCTTGGGTGGGTGATTTCATATTTTCAATCGGCCAGGCGTATTGGAACGGATTTTGTGTAAATTGCCCTGAATCATCCCAAACCATGATGCACGATCTTCGAGAAATCGGACCTAGCTATTTTTTTGCACCTCCCCGAGTGTTTGAATCCCTTCTTACCACATCCATGATCAGGATTGAGGATGCAGGAAAAATCAAACGAAGCATGTTTCAATATTTCATGAATCATGCCCGCAAGGTTGGGGTTCCGATCATGACAGGTGAAAAGGTCTCATCGATCGAATCAATCATTTACCGAATCGGTGAAATTCTTGTATACGGGCCTCTTCGGAATGTTCTTGGACTGTCACGGGTAAGAGTGGGATATACTGCAGGAGAAGCAATCGGGCCAGAGATTTTTGACTTTTATCGTTCGATCGGAATCAATCTGAAACAACTTTATGGCCAGACAGAGGCGTCGGTCTTTATAACCAGCCAGCCTGATGGTGAGGTTGAAGCCGATACCGTTGGTATTCCAGGCCCGGGAGTAGAACTCAGAATTGATGATCAGGGAGAAATTTTTTACCGGTCACCCGGTACCTTTATCGAGTATTACAAGAATCCGGAAGCAACGAATTCGACCAAGGACAAGGATGGCTGGGTAGCCACAGGAGATGCAGGATTTATAGATGAGTCAAATGGGCATCTGAAAATAATCGACCGTGCCAAGGATGTTGGAAAAATGGCCAATGGCAAGTTGTTCGCTCCAAAGTATGTTGAAAACAAGCTGAAGTTTTTTCCGGATGTTCTTGAAACGGTTGTGTTCGGAAACAATCGGGAATATTGTACCGCAATGGTGAATATCGATCTGGTGTCCGTGGGTAACTGGGCAGAAAGGAACAATGTTGTCTACAGTTCCTATCAGGAACTGGCAGGCCATCCCGAAGTTTACAAGATCATTCAGAATTACGTTGGGCAGGTCAACGAGGATCTTGCCGGGGATGAACAGCTTTCCGGATGCATCGTCAAGAGGTTTCTGGTATTGCACAAGGAACTTGATGCAGATGATGGTGAATTAACCAGAACGAGAAAAGTAAGAAGAAGGGTCATAGAGGACAAATACAGCGATCTGGTAACTGCACTATATGATGGCAACAACGAAGTTCATACAACTTCAGAGGTAACCTATGAGGACGGACGCAAGGGGTCTATTTCCGCCACCCTCAGGATCATGGATGCGTAGAGGCAAATTTTTTCGATGGAGCAAGTTGAATTGGCCAACAAGAATGACATCGTGATGGACATTGTAAATGTCACGCTCAGATTTGGTGGTGTGAAGGCTTTATCTCATGTTTCCTTCAATATCAAGCGGGGTGAAATCAGGGCTATTATTGGACCCAACGGTGCAGGAAAATCCTCCATGTTGAACGTGATCAACGGATTTTACACCCCTCAGGAAGGTGAAATCTGGTTTGAAGGAAAACGCAGGCCCCGATTGAAGCCGCATCAGATTGCTTATCAAAGGATTGCCAGAACCTTTCAAAACATTGCCCTTTTCGAAGGCATGACGGTACTTGACAACATGATGACCGGACGCATGATATACATGAAATCCGGCTTGCTTTCGCAACTGGCCTGGTGGGGAAAGGCCGAACGTGAGGAAACCGAAAACAGGTTGGTTGTCGAGAAGATCATTGATTTCCTTGAGATCCAGGCGATCAGGAAAACACCGGTTGGCGTGTTGCCCTATGGTCTGCAGAAACGTGTTGAACTAGGCAGGGCCCTTGCGGCGGAACCCTTGCTTCTATTGTTGGATGAGCCAATGGCGGGGATGAATAATGAAGAAAAAGAAGATATGTGTCGGTTCATTCTTGATGTAAATGAGGAATTGGGAACAACAATCGCACTTATTGAGCATGATATGGGAGTGGTCATGGATTTGGCTGACCGAGTTGTGGTCATTGATCATGGGGAGAAGATCGCTGATGGCCAACCGGATGAAGTTCGCAATGATCAAAATGTCATAGATGCCTATTTAGGTGTATCTCATTAAGATTTAGGAATTAGTATGCAAACACTCCTTTTTGCTTTGGAAGTTTCCATTAACGGTTTCATGACAGGAATTTTGTATGCTCTCGTTGCATTGGGTTTTGTCCTGATCTTCAAGGCATCAGGTGTTTTCAATTATGCCCAGGGTGTAATGGTTCTGTTTGCCGCCCTTACATTGGTTGGCTTGCAACAGGGGATTGTACCTTTTGAACATTTGATCAACAACCTGCTGGGGACTTCAATTCATGGGTTTGGCTGGAATATGCCAACCTTGCTGGCCCTGCTCCTGACACTCCTGTCCATGCTTTTGCTTGCCTGGTTGGTGGAAAGGTTGATCCTGAAGCATTTGGTCAATCAAAATCCGGTAATACTCTTTATGGCCACCATTGGTTTGGCCTATTTCCTGGAAGGGTTTGGAGACCTCATGTGGGGTGCCGATGTCAAAAAGCTAGACATTGGCATTCCAGTTGGAATTTCGGATACCGTGGAGCAGGCGACACATGAATGGTTTGGTTATGGTTTTTTCATTGACCGACTGGACATTACGGCTTCGATTGTTGCGGCATTGCTGGTTATCGGACTGACCATTTTCTCACAATTTTCCAAGACAGGAAGGGCATTGCGTGCCGTTGCTGATGATCATCAGGCAGCCCTGTCGGTGGGTATTTCACTCCGCAGGATTTGGGTTATTGTTTGGAGCATTGCCGGATTGGTGGCACTCATTGCCGGTATTTTCTGGGGAACCAAATCCGGTGTCCAGTTTTCCCTTTCCCTGGTGGCACTCAAGGCACTTCCGGTCCTTATGCTGGGTGGTCTGACTTCAATTCCAGGTGCCATAGTGGGAGGATTGTTGATTGGGGTTGGGGAAAAACTTTTTGATTTCATGATTGGTTCCATGATCGGCGGTGCAACCGAAAACTGGTTTGCCTATGTTGTTGCCTTGGTGTTTCTCCTATTCAGACCTCAAGGTCTGTTTGGTGAAAAAATCATTGAGAGGGTCTGACCATGTTTTATCGTGAAGTAGGCGAATTCAAGACTTCCTACCCGCATGACAGCGGATCATTCAGCATCAGGTTGGACAAATATGGATACTATTTCATCCTCTTCATAGCATTTGTCGTTATTCCACTCATGATCAATGACTATTGGGCAAGTGCGGTTTTGGTGCCTTTTTTGGTATGGGCAATTGCATCACTTGGCTTGAATATCCTGACCGGACATTGTGGGCAGATTTCGCTGGGAACCGGTGGTTTCATGGCTGTTGGAGCATATTCCTGTTACAAGTTGATGACCAGTTTTCCAGATCTGAATGTCATTTTCTGCATCATCCTATCCGGTTTGATTACTGCCGGGGTCGGTATTTTGTTCGGCATTCCATCCTTGCGAATCAAGGGTTTTTACCTGGCAGTTGCCACGCTGGCCTCACAGTTTTTCCTGGTCTGGTTGTTCAACAGGTTTCCCTGGTTCTATAATTATTCCGCATCGGGTCAAATCTCGACGCCGGAAAGGTCCGTTTTCGGTATTCTGGTTACCGGACCAAATGTTGACCCTTGGGCCCAGTATATGATTTGCCTGTTGTTTGCTTTTGGCTTGGCATGGGGGTGCCGGAATCTGACCAGAGGCAGTCTCGGCAGAAAATGGATGGCAACCAGGGACATGGACATTGCCGCCGAAATCATCGGTGTCAATCTGTTGCACGCAAAACTGTCGGCATTTGCCATTTCGTCCTTTTATATCGGCATTGCCGGGGCATTGTTCTTTTCGGTTTATCTGGGAGCGGTTGAAGCCACCGAGGCATTTGGCATAAACCAGTCCTTTTTGGTTTTGTTCATGATAATTATTGGTGGGTTGGGTTCCATACTGGGATCATTTATCGGTGCTGCCTTCATGGTACTGTTCCCTGTTCTGCTCAAAAACATTCTGGTTGGCTGGTGGGAGTGGGATGCCGCCATCGCAACTCATTTGGAATTTATTTCTGTTGGCATATTGATTATAGTATTCTTAATATTCGAACCGCATGGATTGGCTCAACTTTGGCGGTTGTTGAAGCAAAAACTAAGGCTTTGGCCCTATCCGCATTAGTTGAGGTGATATGATTAACACGTACCTAAATTTGGAGGAAAAAATGAAGGTAAGAAAACTGTTTATTAGCTTGGCCACGATCCTGTCGCTGGCCGCCCCGCCTGCCTTGGCAGATTTGGTGCTTCCCTGGCTGAGTTATCGTACAGGACCATATTCTGCAGGTGGAATTCCGACTGCAGATGGTTTTGTGGATTACTTCACACTCTTGAATGAGCGTGATGGAGGCATTGGTGGTGAACTGGTAAAAATCATCGAGTGTGAAACGGGATACAACACTCAAAAAGGTGTGGAATGCTATGAAGCAACCAAGGGCGAAGGTTCCCTGGTTTATGTTCCGCTTTCAACCGGTATCACCTATCAGCTCATACCAAAGGTATCGGTTGATCAGATTCCATTGCAAACCATGGGCTATGGTCGGACCTCGGCCAAAGATGGTTCAATTTTCGAGTGGGTATTCAATTTCCCAGCCAATTACTGGGATGGTGCTTCCGTAGCAATCAAACATGTCCTTGATGAAAATGGTGGTGATATATCAGGCAAGAAAATTGCCCTTGTCTATCATAATTCCGCCTATGGGAAAGAGCCCATCAAGACCTTGGAAAAACTTTCCGAAAAGCATGGTTATGAATTGACTCTTATTCCGGTTGATCATCCGGGCCTGGAACAGAAGTCCCAATGGCTGGAAATCAGAAGGGGACAGATGGATTACGTGCTGATGTGGGGTTGGGGTATCATGAACTCCGTGGCCATACAGGAAGCAGCCAATATTCGTTTTCCAATGGAGAATTTTATCGGCATCTGGTGGTCTGGGTCTGAAAATGACGTTATTCCCGCCGCTGAAAGGGCCCACAACTACAAGTCTCTTACCTTTCATGGTGTTGGAACTGATTTTCCACTTTATGATGACCTGAAAACATACTTACATGACAAGGGTATCGGGTCAGGAGATGGAACCAGCATCGGTACCGTTCTTTATAACACGGGAATATACAATGCAGCCATCCTTGCTGGAGCAATCAGAAAGGCCCAGGAAATACATGGAGTTTCAGATATCACTCCTGCCATGATGCGAGATGGTCTGGAAAATCTTGTTGTAACCGATGAAATAATGGCATCATGGGGTTTGCCAGGATTTGCACCTCCCTTCGAGGTTTCCTGTGAAAATCATGGTGGTGATGGCTTGGCCATGGTCAAGCAATGGGATGCCCAGGCCAAGGAGTGGAATTTAATTACTGAACTGATCAGTTCGGATAAGGAAGTTATCAATCCATTGATTATGGAAGATTCCACGCAGTACGCGGCAGAAAACAACATAACACCACGGTGCTAACAAAAATGGCCTGGGCCCTTGCCGGTCCAGGCCATTCCCCGAATTAAATTGAATCTTCATGGTCAAAGAGAATAAATCTGAAAACGCCCTCCTCATTGTCAATAACATCGAGGTCATTTATAACAGGGTCATTCTGGTTTTGAAGGGTGTAAGTCTTTCCTTGCCGAAAAGGGGTGTTGTTGCTCTGCTCGGAGGGAATGGGGCTGGCAAAACAACCACCTTGAAGGCCATTTCAAACCTGTTGCGATCAGAACGGGGAGAGGTGACCAAGGGTACCATTACCTATCAGGGAGACCTGGTTCAGGATTTGACCCCTGCCGAGTTGGTTCGACGGGGTGTGATCCAGGTCATGGAAGGCAGGCACTGTTTCGAACATTTGACCATAGAGGAAAATTTGCTGACAGGTGCCTTTACCCGCAAGGAAAAGAATTCAGATATCAAATCAGATCTGGAAAAGGTCTATGAATATTTCCCAAAACTGAAGGAAAGAAGAAAATCCCAGGCGGGATACACATCAGGTGGTGAACAACAGATGTGTGCCATTGGCAGGGCCTTGATGTCCAAGCCGGAGACCATCCTTCTGGATGAACCATCAATGGGATTGGCACCACAACTTGTCGAAGAGATTTTTGAAATCGTCAAGGATTTGAATCAAAAGGAGAAGGTCAGTTTTCTTCTGGCCGAGCAGAATACCAACATGGCATTGAAGTATTCCAATTACGGTTACATTCTGGAGTCTGGTCGAATTGTCATGGACGGTCCATCAAAGGATTTGAGGGAGAACCCTGACATCAAGGAATTTTACCTGGGAATGTCGGAAGCCGGCCGAAAATCATTTCGTCACACCAGAAGCTACCGAAGAAGAAAACGGTGGTTGGGATAGTGTCTGAAGACCATGTCGCTTGCCGGACACCAACCCTTGGAAAGAAGGGAGAAACAAGAATTCCCAAATGGAAATTCGATTGCGTGAGAAAGGCCATTCTTGCGTGCTTGCGGGAAAACCAATTGCCATTTGCAGAATTGACTGATACTGTTCGCAAATGCCTTTCCTCAGAGGAATTGAACAATATGGGATCGCAGGGATGGCATGTTGCCACGGTAAAACTCGAACTTGAGGTAAGAGGCGAGATCAGGCGTTTGCCCCAGAAGGGAAAACAGATCATTGAGATAGTGGAGTGAACTTGGCCCATTACGATAGCAAGGAAAAAAGATCACCCGATGAACGGGCCCACGATTTCAACAGGGCATTGCCTTCTCTGGTCAAATTGGCTGCTGCCAAATCGAGGGGGTATGCAGGACTGTACAAGAATCTGGATTTGAATGAAATCAAGTCGACCAGTGATTTGGAAAAACTTCCCGTGTTGAGAAAATCAGACCTCAAGGAATACCAGGCCTCTAACCTTCCCTTTGGCGGGTTTACCGTCCAGAATGAAAATGATTTTGACTATATCTTTCAGTCTCCGGGTCCAATATATGAACCGGGGAGCAGCAAACATGACTGGTGGAGGGTGGCCAGATTCCTTTTTGCCTGCGGGCTGGATGAAACCGATATAGTTCAGAATTGTTTTTCCTATCATTTGACCCCTGCCGGTCATATTTTTGAAAGTGGGGCAAAAGCCTTGGGGGTTACCATTGTTCCCGCTGGAACAGGAAATACCGAACTGCAGGTCCAAATTGCCAAAAATGCCGGTGTTACTGCTTATGCCGGTACTCCAGATTATTTGAAGGTAATCTTGGACAAGGCAGACGAAATGGGTATTGACCTTTCCCAATTGACCAAGGCCGGTGTCAGTGGCGGTCCGTTGTTTCCATCATTGAGACAGGAATATCATGATCGGGGAATTGTCTGTTTGCAAACTTATGCCACGGCTGAAGCAGGCAATATTGCCTATGAAACGGTACCGGATGATGGTCTGGTTATTGATGAGGATGTGATTGTCGAGATTGTTCGACCAGGCTCAGGAACAAAAGTTGAGGATGGTGAAATCGGTGAGGTTCTGGTTACCGTGTTCAATGATGATTTTCCCTTGATCAGATTCGCAACTGGTGACCTTTCATCTCTGATGAAGGGTCAGAGTGCATGTGGTAGGACGAACTTGAGGATAGCGGGCTGGAAAGGCAGGGCCGACCAGACAACCAAGGTTAAAGGGATGTTTGTAAGACCTGAGCAGATGGAGGAATTTCTGAAGCGAAATTCGGAAGTTTCAAAATCCCGGGCCATTGTAAGCAGAGAAAATGAATCTGACAGGCTAGTGGTAAAACTGGAAACGGAAAGCAGTCAGGTTGAAAAGTTTCAGCAGTCGCTCAGGGATATTCTGAATCTAAGGGTTGATGTTGAAATTGTGGGAAAGGGGGCTTTGCCCAACGATGGGAAAGTGATTGATGACCAACGGGAGTTCAGTTGATACAGAAGGAAATCAACCCTGACGAGCCTTGAATCTGCGCTGATGCTTGTTGATCACGTAAACCCGTCCCTTTCTTCTTACTACACGGCATTGCTGGTGCCGGGCCTTCAGGGAGCGAAGTGAATTTTTTACCTTCATTTTCTTTCTCTTCTGTTCAAGGATCCATCTGGTGGGCGCGACTGGGTTCGAACCAGTGACCCCTACGATGTCAACGTAGTGCTCTACCACTGAGCTACGCGCCCAGTAAAATCGAATTTAATTTCATGGGCTTGGCGAATATAAGGACTTGCGGCCCAATATTCAATAATTCTTTCCCTTATGGTTCTCTAATTTTTTGAAAATATATATTTTCATGTCAGGTGTGAAGGAAGTTATCTTTGGCATTTTATCACAATACCAAGAAAAAACTGGCCGTACTGACGGCCAGTGTCAGCAATAAAATTCCATTTGTCGGCAAGGGCAGGAAGCGGTCTCCCAAGATTGAAAATCCGGAGTTGGTCAAAATTGCCGAAAGCAATGACCAGAAGGTATGGCAACAAAAGTTTGCAGATCTGAACATCGAATCACCGCTCAGGGATTCATTGAGATTCAAGTCCCAGCTCCAGATAGGCGAAAAAGCCTTTGCCTTGCTTCGAATCAAAACTATGTCGGAAGATGTTTGGGATAGTACGGGCGTTGGATTGGTCGGGGCTAAAGTGGCCAGTACGCTGGGTGCAACAGGTTTTTTTGGTACATCAGGCATACTAGGATTGTTGGGTATAGGTTCGGCAGCCACACCATTGGTCGTGATCATTGCTGCAGGAGTTGTATCAGGAGTGGGATGGAACCTATTTCGGGGTTATCTGAGATCCTTGAATGACGATCGAATCATATCGATACCCAAATATTTGAACACTCCGCTTGATATTCTGGCAGTAGGTATTTTCGACCTATTGGCAACCCTGTCACTCAAGGTTGCCAAGACAGATGGCATGATCAACAATCTGGAATTTGAAAAAATTGTTGAGCATTTTGTCCGCCAATGGGGATTTGATCCGAAATTCGTTGAAGCCGGGATAGCTTATTTTTACCTTGAATTGGACAATTATGATACAGCCAGAACCGCCCAAGAATTTGCAGCTTATTTAAGGGAGAATCCTGATTGCAACTTCAAGGCAATCACCAGGGGTACGACTGATTTTCTTGAAGATCTGGCCTCGGTGGAAGATTTTGGTCATGAGAGCAAAACCGATGAAATTCTAATCATCAAGGATTCCTTTTCCCTTGAAAACTCGTATTTCGAAAAGTTTATGGCCCAGATTACTCCAACCAGGGACTTTAGGGAGTATTTAAAGATTTTGAAAAAGGTAAAATAAAGAACAGCTCAGCCCTAATTGATTGCTCAAAAGCATTTCTGTTGAAGAAATCACCAGGAAAGGAAGAAAAACGACATCATTCCATTCGATCATTGAGTCGTGGGGTATAAATCTGCACTTGCAACATAATTTTCTGTCAAATGGGGCATTATCGGGGTGCCAATGCAGGCGGATTGCTGCAACCTTATTTTTCCTGAAAAGCCAAAATCAACTAACGCGGCCTCTGGCATCAACCTTGACGAGCCCCAACATCCTGTCGCCCAATTTCAGAGCTATGTAATCGTACAGATTGATAACGGGACAGATATGATTTGGGAGTATCTCCACGAGATCCCCAACATTGGGTGAATGCTCGCCCATCACTTCCATCTGGCCATGTTCCTCACTCAGTTTCTTTACCTTGGCCCGTGAACCTGTATCTATGCCATAACCGATCAAGCCATTAAGGTCACTTGTCAATGCCTTTGAACCCGCATCCAGAATGATCCTGTCTTCTGCAGGTTTTGAAACCACGGTGGTTAATACTCTCGCCGCACAATTCCGAAGCTGGCAAACACCCTTTTCCCATATCATCCGATCATTGAAAATATAGGTTCCAGCCCGGTATTCGGTTATCCCCTCCAACCCCTCTTCCAAAAAGAGATCCATGGTGCCCCCAGAGGATATTGTTTCCACTGGAATACCATTGCCCTCAAGAACCTTTCGCAAGTCAGACATGATAATGCAAACCCCTTTCCTTGCACCTGGCGGTGGATAGGTCATGAGACCCTTGAAACGTAAATTTGAACTTGAAACAATGGTTTGCGCCAATTGCAATACCTGTTCGGGTTTGGCAAGACCGTTTCGCTTCAAACCTGTATCACATTCGATGAGCAAATCCAGTTTGATGTTGTTGCTTGCCGCTGCCGTATTCAACTGTGAGATACAGAATTCATTATCGGCAACCAGGGTAAGTTTGGTCTGTCTGGACAGATTGATCAATCTGGCCAGTTTTCGCTGGCCGACAATGTTATAGGCAATCAAAATATCACCAATGCCGGCTTCAGACATGATTTCAGCTTCTCCCAACTTTTGGACAGTTATTCCGCAGGCACCCAAATGCAGTTGGATTTTGGCAAACGGCACCATTTTGTGGGTTTTGACATGTGGCCTAAAAGCAATACCCAAATCATCAAAATGTCTTTGAACGCCGATCAGGTTTTGAAGCACCTTCTCCAGATCAATAACTGGTATGGGAGTATCCAGCTTATCCAAACATGTTGCTGTTTCTTTGAAACTGAAAAATGACTGTGCTTCTTTGTATGTCATTTGGATTTGATATTTGATTTTTTGAAGAGTCGTGTTTCGTGCTTTAGATGATAATGGTTGCAGGTCACTAACCTTGGCCTATTTGCAATTTAAGGTCACAATGAACCAATATACCATATTGCCAAGAAGGGTTTTAGTCTCCTATCGGGTAATGTCTTGTGTCATCTGAGTGAGCAACCAGAGAGGTAGATTGCGAAGGTGAACTCATTGATGAAATTCGTAAGATTGTAGGTCCAAGTGTCGTTATAGGTGTTACACTTGATCCCCACTGCCACCTTACAGACAAGATGGTCAAGAATACAGATTTGATCACAGTCTTCAAGGAGTTCCCTCACATTGACTTTGTGGATGCTGCCAAGGATTTGGTCAATTTGGTCAATCGCACTATCAAGGGTTCCATAAGGCCGGTAATTTCAACATTTGACTGTCGTTTCATTGATGTTTTTCCCACAACCCGGGAACCAATGCAAAGTTTTGTAAAGAAGGTAAAAAACCTTGAAGGGAAGGGAAAAACACTATCAGTTTCAGTCATCCATGGTTTCATGGCCGGTGATGTTCCAGATCTAGGCGCCAAAATAATTGTGATTACTGACGATGCCCAGCCTGAGGGTGATGCTTTGGCAAGAAAGCTGGGGTTGGAGTTCTTTTCCATGAGAGGGAAGACGCGACCTGAACTAATTTTGCCTTGCGAGGCCATAAATCTAACTAAATTTGTGACCGACAGACCAATTGTAATTGCTGATGTTTGGGATAATCCCGGTGGTGGTGTTCCAGGCGATTCAACAATTTTGCTCCAAGAGATGATTCGGCAGAAAGTTCATAATGCAGCAATGGCAACCATCTGGGACCCAGTTGCTGTCCGGACATGTATATCGGCAGGTGAAAATGTGAAATTACAACTTCGATTTGGTGGAAAGATGTCTCTCGCGGGAGGAAAACCCCTTGATGCAGAAGTAACCATTTGTTGAATTATGAGAAATGCTTGCCAGAACTTTGGTGATAGTGTTGTACCATTGGGAGATAGTGTCTGGATCAATGTTGAAGGTATAGATGTCATTCTCAATTCTGTGCGTTGTCAGGTTTTTAATCCAAATGTGTTCTCAAATTTTGGAATAATACCAAATGAAAAATCTGTACTTGTGGTGAAATCCACCAATCATTTCTACGCGTCATTTTCAGAAATTGCTTCGAAAATTATCTATGTTGCTATTGATGGATTGTATCCAAGCAACCCAAATACAAACGTCTACATGAACCTGAGCAGAAAAATTTGGCCACTTATTGATAACCCGCATGTGTATTGATCAACATGTTCAAAATATTCAGGGTATCTAATTGAGGGCCATCCCCTTTCTAAGAGCATTGGGACCAAATTTTCTCCGCAATTCATCGGAAACATTCTCGACACGTCTCTGTGAGGCCAATTCGGGATTCAGTTCAAGGGATTGATTGATTTGCCGGGATTCGTTTTCCAGACCACTCAATCCTATTCCCACTAACCGGAAGGGAGCAAAGTCTTTAACCATGGGTTTCAGCAATGAACGGGCAACCGGGAAAATCTGGCTTGCCAGATTTGTAGGAATTTTGAGCCTTTCTTGCCGGGTATGGACCTTGTGATTGTGTTGTTTCAATTTCAAGGTGACGGTGTTGCCAACCAATCCTTTTTCCTTGGCCCGGTCAGTAACCTTCTCAGTCAATCGCCAGGCATATCCCTCAAGTTTCTTGTAATCCGAAATGTCGGTATTGAAGGTGGTCTCATTGGAAATGCTCTTGATGGGTCTTGTGACCTTTGTGATTCGATGATCTTGACCTCTGCAGAGGTGCCATAAACGATTGCCAAACTTGCCAAATTTTTCCTCAAGTTCTTCCCTGGGAACCTTTTGCAAGTCAAAAAATGTAAACAAGCCTTCCTTTTCAAGTTTTTTCTGAAATGCCTTCCCAACCCCAGGAATGATGGTAAGGGGCTTGTTGCCCAATACCTTGTCAATATCGTCCGAGCCAATAAGCGAGAAGCCCTTTGGTTTTTCCAGATCAGAGGCAATCTTGGCCAAAAACTTGTTTATGGAAAGGCCAACCGAGCAGGTAATGCCAACCTCTCGTTCAATCTGATTAATAAGTTTCACCATTAGCTGGGCAGGGGAAGCTTTATAAAGCAATGAGGTTCCGGAGAAATCCATAAAGGCTTCGTCAACGGAAATTGTTTCAACCTGTGGTGTCATTTCCTTCATGAGCTTGACAATTTCCTTTGAAACAGCAGAATACACACCCATACGAGGCCTTACGATTACTGCATCCGGGCATAGCCGCATGGCTTGATACATCGGCATGGCAGAATGAACTCCCTTGATTCTGGCAATGTAACAAGCTGTGGAGACAACTCCCCGGTTTCCTCCGCCAATGATAACAGGTTTATTGATCAGGTCGGGATTGTCTCTTTTTTCTACAGATGCAAAGAAGGCATCACAATCTATATGGGCAATGTTCAACAATGACAATTCAGGGTGTGAAACAATTCTCGGCGATCGACATTCGGGACAAATTCCTTCCCCTTCGAACATCAGCTCACAATTTCGGCACAATGATCTCATGTTCACATATCAACCAGGCAATCAGGGAGGCAGGGTTTCAACAATATTCTCTATAACGGCCATGGGATCGGGAGATTGAGTAATGGCCCTCCCGACAACCAGATAATCTGATCCATTAAGGATTGCCCCACGCGGGTTCAGGGTTCTTTTCTGATCATCCTTTTCAGAATTGACCGGTCTGATGCCAGGAGTTACAATGAGTTTTGATTGGCCGTATTTCAGACCCCGAATCAGCCCAACCTCACGCGGTGAAGATACGACTCCGTCTGCCCCTGCCTCAAAGGCAATTTCTGCCCTTTTACCCACCAGGGTTTCAAGGTCACCATTTTGATACAGGGCACCATCAAGATCTTCACGATCAAGCGAGGTCAGTATGGTTATAGCGAGTATTTTGGTTGAAGATTCTCCTCGCCCCCTGACAGCAGCTTCAACAACATGGGGATCCCCATGAACAGTAAGAAAATCAAACTGGAATGCCGACAAGGCCCTAACGGCCTTTTCAACAGTATTACCTATATCAAAGAGTTTCAAATCAAGGAAAACCCTTTTACCATATTGCTCCTTCAACTCCTTGCAAAATTCCAATCCGCCATTGGCCAACATGATCTGTCCAACCTTGTAGAAACCAATGGCGGAATCCAATTTTTCCACCATTTTTCTGGCCTCTAAAGGATGAGTGTAATCAAGGGCAAGTATCAGACGGTTGTCCATTTTCAGAAAATCCTAAAACTGACATCATAAATGACCAGGGATCAAAAAATTTTAACATGCATTTTTCGATGATTGTAAGACAGAGTATATATAAGCCTGTTTAATTTGAGGTTGGAATTAACTTTTTTCCAGAATTTCCAACATTTTTTCACGCATGAGAAACTTTTGTGGCTTGCCAGTGACAGTCATCGGAAACTCCTCAACAAATTTGAAATGCGAGGGAATCTTGAAGTAGGCGACATTGTCGTCACAATATTCCTTGAGTTCTGACTCATCGAGGTCCATTCCGGGTTTGATAATGATCCAGGCACATACCGATTCCCCCAGTTTTTCATCGGGGATACCAAAAACCTGTACGTCATTGACCTTCGGGTGACGGATGAGATATTCCTCGATTTCACGCGGGTACACATTTTCACCCCCACGAATGATCATATCCTTTACACGTCCTACTATGTTACAAAACCCTTCGTCATCAATTATTGCCAAATCACCTGAGTGCATCCAACCATTGATTATACTTTCATCCGTTTTTTCCTGATCTTCCCAATATCCTTTCATTACCGAGTATCCGCTGGTACACAGCTCGCCTTGAACACCAACACGAACGACTTCACCTTGGTGATCGATGATCTTTACCTCCAAATGCGGATGAACCCTTCCAACTGTTTCACACCTTTTGTCAATCGGATCATCAACAAAGCTTTGAAAGGACACTGGTGACGTTTCAGTCATACCGTAACAAATCGTGATCTCATTAAGGTTCAATTCATTGTTGACCCTTTTCATGATTTCTATAGGACAAGGAGCCCCAGCCATTATACCAGTTCGCAAACATGAAACATCGCGAGGGGAATTTTCCAGTTCTTCCAACATCGCAAGAAACATGGTGGGAACTCCGTAAACCGCAGTACAACGTTCATCGGCAAGTGCATCAAGTGTATTGGAAACATTGAATGACTCACTCGGAAATATCATGGCTGCCCCGCAACTCACTGCTCCCAATACGCCCATAACCATTCCAAAACAATGGTATAATGGAACTGGAATGGCAAGTCGATCAACTTCCTGAAGCCTAATTCGATCAACTACAAAACGAGCATTATTGACGATATTGTTGTGTGAAAGAGTTGCACCTTTGGGTAAACCGGTTGTTCCAGAAGTAAATTGTATGTTGATCGCCTCATCTGGACAAAGCGTTTTATTGATTGCTTTTAACCTGATCTCCTGATCAGCCCCTCCCAGTTGCATCAAATCAGGGAATGATAACATTCCCGGCTCCTGAATATCGTCCATTACAACAATGCTTTGAAGATTTGGGAGTTTGCTGGACCGCAGCTGGCCGGGCCTGCATGATTCCAATTCAGGAGCAAGCTTTCGCAACATTCCAACATAATCTGATGTCTTGAATGCCTTTGCAGAAATAAGGGCTTTGCAACCTACCTTGTTCAAAACATATTCGAGTTCTGACAATCGATAAGCTGGATTGATATTGACGAGAATCAAACCCACGCAGGAAGTCGCGAATTGGGTAAGAACCCATTCAAGCCGATTGGGAGACCAAATTCCAACCCTATCACCTTTTGCCAAACCCAGGGCCAACAGACCCGCTGCAAGCTTTTTTACTTCACAATCAAATTCGTAATAACTCAGCCGGATTCCTTTGTCATGGAAAACCAATGCCTCCCTATGTCCAAACCTTGATACCGTACGCTCCAATTGTTCCGGTATGGTCATGTTGACCAATGGTGGAGAATTGGGCCCCTTCAGGTACGATCTCCCGTCAATCGGTATTGAATTGTCCTTCACCTCTTTTTCAACCATACCAATTTTTGAAATTTTGCCAGCAAGACTTTCAGTAAGAATTGACATTTCTCTAAATCACATTTTACGCCAATCGCCACTTTGTTCAAAAGCATGAGCTGCCTGATAAATCTTTGATTCGGTGAATCTGTTACCTACTAGCATCAATCCAATGGGTAGTCCATCACTCAAGCCACAGGGAACATTCATAGCCGGCAGTCCAAAATTGAATGGAGCAGTATTTCCAATCATTTCAAAAGCTCTTTGAGCATACAAACTGATCGAGCAATCAGGCGGAGGAATTTCCTGAGGTTTCATGGGAACCGTTGGCATTAAAAGTAGATCATATTGACTGAGAACACGTGAATAAGCAAGCCCAACCTTCCGCCTCAAATTCTGGGCTTTACCATAGAACCTTCCTCTATATTGTTCCTGAAAATATTCACCAAGAAACATGCAGACCTTAAGTGATGGTGACAATTCATCAGCACGATTTCTCCATTGGGCCATATGGTCTATCATTGAAGGCAGATACAATCCCTGATAATTTGTACCGGCTGAGTTTCCACGCATCATATGGTCCTGAAGACCTTCAACAGCAATTGAAGTCCAGCAATCTAAAGCAAGTAGATGTTCTGGAATTGAAATTTCATCAACAATCGCTCCAAGTTCGCGGAAGCGATCAGCACCTGAACTTACTTTTGAATCAACATCGGCTTCACTCTCAGGACGACCAAACCCTTCTTTCAAGAGACCAATTTTCATATTGCCTATACCCTTTCCCAACATATGGGTATATTGATATACCTGTGGACCATATTGTCGAGGATCAAGACCATCTTCACCCGCAAGTACTTCCAGCAGAATGGCATTGTCGGCAACATTGTTAGTCACAGGGCCAACATGGTCAATGGTCTGTTCTATGGGCATCACTCCAGTGTAAGGAACCAGTCCATGTGTTGGTTTCATGCCGTAAACACCACAATTTGAAGAAGGAATGCGGATTGAACCACCTTGATCACCTGCAATTGCCATATCCACCTCACCTGCAGCAACAAGTGCGGCTGAGCCTCCTGATGAACCACCGGCCATGTAACCTCGTTTCCATGGGTTGTGAATAGGCCCTTTGGCACCAGTATGAGAACCACCTGACAAACAAAAATTTTCGCAATGTGCTTTTCCGGCTATTGTAGCCCCAGCATCAAGCATTCGAGTTACGATTGTAGCATCTATTTCGGGAATATACCCTTCCATGATTGATGAACCATTCATCATTGGTACTCCTGCAAGGCAGATTGTGTCCTTGAGAGCGATTTTCCTTCCATGGAGTGGTCCATCACCAGCTCCCTTGATATCAGTCTTTATATACCAAGCATTCAGCTGATTTTCAGAACTGTCAGGGAAATAACCGGGCGAACGGGGATACTTTACCATTGGAAGATAATCTGGTGAAGCATCCAAACGGTCATAAGCTTGAATATATGGGTCCATGATTTCTGAATATTCACTTAACTCATCATCACTTAGGTTCATATTAAAGCGATTTGCCATTTCCCTTAATTGGCCAAGCGTCGGGCGATTTATTGTCATCTTCATACCTAAATTATTTGTAAATTCATCTGAATTTCGGGCCGTATATGTTTTGGAATCTTGTGACAGGGCAATTGTATCATCCTGGATTGAATCATTCTGCTCGCTTGAAGGACGAATAGTTCCAAATCCAAGAAACTGGTTTAATTTATTATTGTCTTTGAGTTCATTACGGTTCAATTCACCAGTAATTATTCCACGTTCCAGTACGAGTACCCTTTCCGAAAGATACGAAATAAATTCAAAATTTTGTTCAACGAGTAATATTGATAGCCCCCTTTTTTTTCTGACCAGCAGCAATGTATCTATCATTTCGTCTATAATTGAGGGCTGTATACCTTCCGTAGGTTCATCCAATAACAAAAAATCGGGATCACCCATCAGGCATCTTGCGAGGGTCAAAAGTTGTTGTTCACCGCCCGATAAGTTACCACCTGCCCGACTGAGCAATGATTTGAGTCTTGGAAAGTAGTCCAGAACAGAGTCAGCTACATCTTCCTCTGTTTCATCATCGTATGGATGCCACGCAAAGGCTAAATTCTCGCGCACTGTAAGTTGAGGAAAAATTCCCCTGCCTTGTGGAACATAACCAAGACCCAGCCTTGACCGTTCAAATGGCTGGGATCTGGTCACATCATTGGAATGTAACAAAATCGATCCTGATGAAGGTGATATGAACCCCATAATAGTTTTCAACAGGGTTGTTTTACCCATACCATTGTGACCAAGAATACCAACGACTTCATTTTCAGCAACGGAAAACTCAATGTCGTGTAATATTGGTATTTTGTCATATCCAGCTGATAAATTGTTAACTTGTAATGCGGTTTCACTCATATCAATTCCGCTTTCCAAGATATATATTCCTTACGGTTGGATCAGACATTACTTTATCAACTCTGTCCTCCAACAAAACCGCCCCTTGATGAAACACTGTGACAATTTTTGCAATTGATCGGATAAATTGCATGTCATGCTCAATGATAATGATTGCCGCGGTTTTATTGATTTCATTGATGATTGTGGTCATACGCTCGATATCTTCACCACTCAAACCTGCTGCCGGTTCATCAAGCAGAACCAACCAAGGATCTCCAACAATAACCAATCCAAGTTCAATGAGTTGCCGTTCACCATGTGAAAGCTTTCCCAACTGGTCCTTGGCAATGGCCCCCAATGCCAACCGTTCAATAATCTCTCTGGTTTTACGCTTCGCTTCAGGACCATCATGAAATCTTCTTGCTGAAAGCCAGATGTTTTCACTAACACTCAAACCATTCATCACACTTGGAGTTTGAGTTTTTATTCCAACACCAAGTGAAGCGATTTGGTGAGGCATCCAACGGGATGTATCCATGCCACGGAGGTAAACTTCACCTTCTGTGGGTGTTTGCTGCCCTGTAATACATTTAAAGAAAGTTGATTTTCCTGCTCCATTTGGGCCAATGAGACAGCGCAGTTCGCGTGCTTTTAATTTAAAATTGATATTGTGTGCAGCAATGACACCACCAAATTTCATCGTGAGTCCAAAAGTCTCAAGAATACTTTCAGCCATTCAAGCGAAGCTTCCTATTCCGCCTTGGTTTTTGGAAACGGTCAGACAAAAGGCGGCCAAATTTTAAATCCCAGACATTCACAATCGTGGGTACTATCCCTTTTGGCAAGAAAAGCACAAAAAATACGAGAATCAATCCTGTGATCAATGTATTGTCGACAAAACTCTGCTGACCAAGCAAAAACTTTAGGTATGATAATCCAGCAGCCCCAAGTATTGGGCCAAAACGAGTCCCTAATCCACCCACAATGCACCAGAGTATTATTTCTGCTGATTGACCAAGTGAAAAGACGCTGGGAGTAACAATTTCTCCCCAATTTGCAAATAATGCGCCGGAAAGACCGGCTATACCTCCACCAATGGCAAAGAGTATGGTTTTTCTTGCTCTGACATCATATCCCAGAAGTGACATTCGTGTTTCATTTTCACGAATTCCCACAATTATACGGCCAAAATCCGACCTTAACAGTATTGAGACACCCAAGTACACGATAGCCAGAACAACCGCACAGAAATAAAAATAGCCATCACCCCAAATGTAGGAGCTGGGTTGTCCAGGGATGTTCAAAGTTTGGAATCCTGGTATTCCATTAAAACCGCCAAGCTGAGCATTTCCGATTTTGTAATGTGGCCCTGCGGTTGAGTTGATGAATCTATAAAAAATGAGTGTCACGACCAAAGTAATGACACCCAAGTAGACATCGGTAAGCCGACCATAGAACATCATTGCACCCAACAGAGCTGCAAACAATGAAGGGACAATGATTGAAAGCAACATGGGTAATGTGCTCTCACCGATATTAATTGCTGAAATTGCGTAAGTATAGGCACCGATTCCGAAAAAAACGGCTTGGCCAAAACACAATATTCCACCATAGCCCCATACCAGGCCGAGACTGAGCCCAAGAAGTCCATATACAATAAGGACTGTTATGGTGAATGTACTGATGACATAAGGTAATATCCAGATAACAACGACAGTCAAGCCAATGGTGGCAATAACATCCCTTGAGAAACTTCCAGCCATCAAAGCCTGTCCTTGAAGAATGAACCAGTAATGCCCCGTGGTAACAAACGAAGCAAGATTACAGCTGCAACTAATAAGGCAACTTCACCAACAACTGGTGAATACAAAAATGTGAATAGTTGATTTACAATTCCAAAAAGTGAAGCGCTGGATACAAGACCGACCACAAGGGAAGGACCGCCGGCTATTACAGTTATAAAAGCCTTTGCGATGTAGGCTCCACCAGAACTAGGTACCAACCCTACGAGCGGAGCAAGCACCGCGCCCGCCAGGCCCGTAAGTGCAGAGCCACAAAAGAAAGTCATCATATAGACGCGATCAGGACTGTAACCCAATGCGGAAGCAATTTCAGCACTTTGCATAGATCCTCTTGCAATCAGTCCCGCACGTGTTTTTTTGAGTATGAAATAAGCACTGATGAGTAAAAATGCGCTGATCATTATAATAAAGATATTGTAACCACCAACCTGGTAGGTTCCTATGGAAAAGCCGGGAATAGGTGTTGAAATACCGGTAGTCGTGTTACCAAAAATCATGGTGACCACGCCAATGAAAAAAAGGCTCAGCCCCCATGTTGCAAGCATGGTATCAACTAGCCTGCTATATAAATTTCTAATAACCAATCGCTCAACAACAAGTCCAATCAGCCCAACAGTTGCTGGAGCAATGATTAAAATTGAAAGGAAGATGTTTATGCCATAATTCACTGATGTAATGGTTACATAACCACCAAGCATCATGAATTCTCCATGGGCAAGATTGATCACTTTCATCATTCCAAAAATGATTGCCAACCCGGCACCGATGAGCACCAGGGATGCGATTGAATAAAGTATTTCAATTAAAATGACAAAAAAGTAATCCATTTCTCCATGAATCAATTAATCGTTGCAGTCAACAAGGCCGGGAAATGATGACATTCCCCGTCCTTTATACTTCAGCTGATTGGAAGAACTTAATCAGAAATCAATGACATATTGTGTGTTATCATTTGGATTCGCCTCCAAGTCACAAACTTCCTGAGTATCAATGGGCTGGCGTTGGGGCAATGTCTCAATGACCGTCATACCTTGATTTTCAATCTCCATTATATGCACATCAAGAATGGCATGATGGGTTTTGGGATCAACAGTAACTTTTCCTGCCGGCCCGTTTATTGAAAGCCCTGTTTCCAGAACAGCGATTACCTCATCCCTCTCAAACGAATTGGCACGCCTGACCGCCTCAGCCCATGTATGTATTCCTTGATAATGGGAAACAGCGATTTCATGAATTAGACGACTGTCACCGTAGGCATCTTCCCATTTCCTTTTGAATTCATTGTTCGCTGGTGTGTCTAGTTCTTGGCTGTAGTTATAGGCAACCATAATCCCGTTTCCCTCTTCGGGTGTCAGAACCTTGTGCTCATTGCCAACACCAACTGTTGTTGATGCCAAGGGAATTTTATCCTTCATGCCGGAAGCTGCCCATTGCCTGAAAAACGAGAGATGCGCGCCCCCAACTAATGGAGCAATCACCAAATCTGGCGCAGCTGCTTGGATTTTGGCAATCGTGGAACCAAAATCACTTACATCCAATGGGAAAAAATCTGCCGCAATGGTCTCTCCGCCATTTTCCTGAACAAACTTTTTAATCCAGAGTGTTGTGATTTGCCCGTAGTTATAATCAGCGGCAAGAATGTATACCTTCGGACCGGATTTTTCCAATGCGTAAGGCACCAATGCCTCAACTTGCTGAGCCGGGGTTACGCCATTAATGAATATGTTTCGATCGCAAACTCCTCCTTCATACAATACATTGTAGAAGTAAAGTGTATTGGATTTGCGCATAGTCTGCCGTATGGCTTCACGAGATGCAGAGAGTATTCCTCCATGAACTACATCAACCTTATCCTGACGGGTCAATTGCTGGCCATATTGAGAATACAGCGCCATATCAGACTGGGTATCGTAAGCAACAATTTCTATTTCCTTGCCGAGCAATCCGCCGGAAGAATTGATTTCTCCAACAGCCAGTCGCATTGCCAAATCCATTGGTTTGCCATAGGCATCAAAAATACCTGATGTATCTAAGATTGATCCCAATTTTATCGTATCCGAGGCGACTGAAATATTTGGCAAGACTGCCGCAGCCGCGACCGCAGTACTCTGGGTTAAAAACACCCTTCTATTTAGACTCAAGACTTTTCTCCTAATTGTGATTTGTTTTTTTGGGGGGAGGATATATCCAGTTGCTATTTACGCTTTCATTTTTTCTCCTTCTCGATGTCCTTTTCATTGTTTTTTATCCTGTTTGCATAATCTGCTGTTCGGCCTGCAGTGTAGGTATCAAAATCCAACCCAATTTCTTCTCCCATTTGTTTCATTGCGGGTAACCTGACTGCCATTGCCAAGATTTGTTCCATTGCAGATCCAAACGCACCATCCGAAGATTTGCTTCCTGAACCTAATGAATCGCCCATTCCACTGATTTGATTAATTCGGATGCTGTCAATTTTTTCCACCGGCTTCATCATTTGGGCCATTATTTCTGGCATTTGCTTAAGTCTGAGCTCTTCCAGTCGCATCCTAATTACGGCATCACTAACCGAATTTTCAGCTTTATTGAGAGCCGTTAGTCCTGCCGCTTCAGCTTCAATCTTGGCCAAGTCAGCCTCGCTGGATTGCTTGGTTATTTTTGCATTGGAATCAGATCTGGCCAAATCGAATTCCAGATTCTTTTTCAGCTTCGTTTCTTCCAATTCAAGGTCTTTTGACTGCCTGAGTTTTGCAAGTAATTTCTCCCGTTCAGCCACAGCCTGTTCTCGTTGAGTTTGGACATGTTCAGAAGCAAGGATAACCTGGGCACGGGACTCCTCTTCTTCGGTCTTTGCTTGTGCTTCTTCGGTCTTTACTTTGGAAAGTTGCATCTCATTGAAAATCTTTTCTTTTTCAAGTCTTAGAATCGCTGACATTTCTGATTTTCGTAGAAACTCGTCACTTTCAATTTCAGCAGTCTTGGTCTTTTTCTGACTGCTTATTCTTGTTGTTTCTGATATCAGTTTTGCTTCATCGCGAGCTTGTTCTTCGCGTGAATTTGCTTGTGCTTCCAACTTTGAAAGGTGCTCATTCAACTCTATTTCGGTTTCCCTTTCTTCACGCTTGAGTTCCAGCTTGCGACGATGTTGCTCAAGTTGTAATTCCCGCACCCTGCTTTCAGCTTCTGTTTCAATGGCAACCCGGGCCTTTTTCTCTTTGGCAATCAATTCGGAAAGTCTGCGCATTCCAGCAGAAGTAAATGCGTTATTTTCATTCTGTTGCATTAGATCACTTTGATCAAGCTGCAGTAAAGAACACGAAACGACCTCCAAACCTAAAAGAGAAGATTTTTCAGAGACCCTTTTGTCAACATCGGCGGTGAAACCCGGGCGATCAAAATGCACATCATCCATGGTTCTTTTGGCAGTTGCAGATTGAATTGCATCTGCAACAGGACCAAACATCAAATCAGAAACCGCATCTCCTCCACGTGAAAGTCTATTCCCAAATGCCTGTGCGGCAAGGGTGACAGAATTTTCATCAGGGATAACACGAAACTCTAACCGCATTACAAGATTTATTCTTAACTTGTCTTGAGTTAAGACAGAATCCTTTTCAGTCTTGGTTATGGTAAATGAAACCGTTTGCATGGAAACTTTTTGCAAATGGTGAAGGATTGGAAGTGCCAGGCACCCACCATCAACTACAACGCGCCGCCCCCCAAGGCCGGTTCGTACAAGGGCTATGTCTAATGAGGCCTTAGCATAATAGCGATATAGGACAATTAGCAAAATTAAAACTGCTAACGCTATTCCCATAATCCACCAGACAATCATTCTTTACCCCCCCCCTCCGATGGAGTTTGGGTGATGAATATGAATTTTCTGGTTGCGATATATTTTGCATAATAAATTTTGATATTATCAATTTCAGCAAAATATACTATACATTTTTTTCATGAATTCCTGTTTATCATTGATGTCGGTCTAGTTTTGAAGCAGGAAATGAATTCAGATCATTCTGTCAGAAAGTTGGGTTATGGTTTTTGATATCATTATCAAGGAGGTGAATCTTCCTAATGGTAAAATTTCAGACCTGGCAATATCGGGAGCGGAAATTTCACTAATAAAACCCAAAATTGACGCCGAGGCCCGCCAAAACTTCAACTTCAAAGGTTGTTTGCTTTCCCCACCGTTTGTTGACCCACATTTTCATATGGATGCGACTCTGTCCCAGGGTAGTCCTCGTGTCAACCAATCGGGTACCCTCCTAGAGGGAATTGAACTTTGGGGGGAATTGAAGAAAATACTGACCCCGGAAACAGTTAAGCAGAGAGCCTTGGAATATTGCGATTGGGCTGTTTCCATGGGATTGTTGGCCATTCGAACACATGTTGATGTATGTGATGACCGCTTGCTTGCTGTAGAAGCCTTGAAGGAAGTTCAAAAAGAAATTTCACCATATATCGATTTGCAGCTTGTGGCCTTTCCACAGGATGGTTTCTACCGATCAAGGAATGCCAGGGCAAATACTCTGAGGGCATTGGATTTGGGAGTTGATGTCGTTGGTGGAATTCCTCATTTTGAGCGTACCATGGAAGAGGGCAGAAGGTCGGTTTCAGAACTTTGCAGAATTGCAGCCGAGAGAGGGTTGCCAGTTGACATGCATTGTGATGAGACAGATGATCCAAATTCCAGGCATATCGAACAACTCGCATTTGAAACAATAAATCTAGGACTTGAGGGTCGTGTTACAGGTTCACACCTGACCTCAATGCATTCCATGGACAACTACTATGTTTCCAAATTGATTCCCCTTATCGCCGAGGCCGATGTTTCAGTGATTTCAAATCCACTCATCAACATTACCATTCAGGGGCGGCACGATAATTATCCCAAAAGAAGGGGATTGACCCGCGTACCGGAAATGCTGGATTATGGAATCAGGGCTGGCTGGGGACAGGACTGTGTGCTTGATCCCTGGTACTCACTCGGTGCAGCCGATATGCTGGATGTTGCTTTCATGGGTATTCATGTTGCTCAGATGACAAGTCAGGCAGACATGTTAAAATGTTATGAAATGATCACGACTGAAAACGCAAAAATCATGGAACTGGAGGATTATGGATTGTTGCCGGGTAGCAAAGCCAGTTTTGTCATACTGGATGCTGCCGATCCAGTTGAAGCAATTCGACTCCGTGCAGATCGGCTGATGGTAGTCTCCAATGGAAAAATTGTGGCCAAAAGAGAAAAAAAGGTAACTCAACTGAATCTCCCAAATCGTCCTGAATCTGTCGAACGTAAACGCGGCTAAGCAACAATATCATCCCATCAACGAATTTTTTTTGCGAATGTTGATTACATCAAGGAGGTGTAACGAGATAAAAACACCGTTTCACACACGCGCAAAATAAAATTAAGAAGATTACCAAGGTGCGGTATCACAGAGAATGATCGCAATATAGAAACCTCTGAAAAGGAAGGGAAAAGCAATTTTTTTCAAAAGGATAGTGGGTTGTGATCAATGATCAAATAAAGATTGACTCATATACAGCACATACATTGTCTTCAATAACAATAATGCTTGTGCACTGATTCAAACAAAAGCCTCCCATTATTTTTGGGGCTTATATACTTAACTAGCCAAAAATCGGTCATTTGGTATTAAAGATTGCTTATGTTCTTAATCAGGGACGATCCGTAGACCGCCCCAGTTTGTCAACCTATGAAATCGGTCAGCTACCCGCATAATTAGTTTGGTCAAAGCACCCAAAATTCTTCCTAGCCACCGCACTCTGCTTCAAGATAGGATCAGCGGTACCATAACCTGTCCCGCGTTTTCCACACAGGCAAGACGGGATATCCGTGACGCTGGGTTTCAAGCACCCATTTCTCGAACCGCCATAGGGCGAAAGCCATGGATCATCATTCGCAGTGGAAAAGTTTTTGCCTGTCTTGATACAAAGCCTTGCAAAGGGGTTGCTGGAACCGTGACCTGATTGATTTGTGTAAAGTATCACCACGTAGTTTGTGTCTGGAGTTAGACTTCTTTCTGTGCCTGAAGCCGAGCCAAAAGTTCCCCCCGGTCCCGTTGCTGAAGCCCTGTTGGTAGCAAGGGTTGCTCCCCCGGTAGCTAGCCGAATTCCAAATAAAAGTTGTATGCTGGCAGTGCTGGATACACCCATAAGCCTTATTACATCTGCATAAGATATCTGGGGTGAATTCCAATTGAATGAAGACACGCCATTAGGTGTTAAATTAAGCAATCCCTCACCAGCGTTTTTCTCTCCTTCTCCTGCGCAGGCACGGGGTCCTGATAGTCCATAGGAAATAACGCCCGGATTGTCCTGAGCCCCCGCAGGGACTGCCAATACCGCAAGTAGTAAAATGATGGTGAATTTAACGAGGGGGGGGGTATTTTTCGGTTAATCGTTTCATGAGTCAGTTCTCCTTTTGAACTTGTTTTAATGCCTGCCATTTAATATGGAAATCCGTGCAAATCAAGGAAAAAACCAAGAAAGGCCGGGCAGGCCCTCCCCCATGGCCCCGGCATCGTTCCGGGGAGAGTGCCCGGTGTTGGAAAACCCCCTGTGGAGCCGTTAACCGGGAAGGTGGCAGAGGATCTTCCCAATGCCGATCAGCGGGTTGACATTTATATTCTTTGTTTAGGTGGGGGTGGTTGGGGTAAACATTTTTTACGTGTTGTATAACGATTCCTTACAGTATATGAAGAGCAGAGCTCAAAAGTATTAACAGGAGAGTGTGGCGGCGTTAACCACCGCCCACTTTCATGTGTCTCCATTAAATGGAGATAAGTAGTGATCTGCAAACCAAACGGTAGCAAACCCTATATATTTGGTTCAATATAAGCGCTTTCTAAGAATTTGAATCATAATTCACGATTGTACTGATTCCATTCCTTTTTCCTCCATCACACGGGCAATCCCACGCATCGGAAACCGGCAGGCTGCCAGCGTCACCCACCCTTCCGAACTTGCCATTGTTCTCTCATGATCCCTGGACAGGTGACGGCATCTTCCCATCCAGGCAAAGGTTCGTTCCACAACCCAACGTCGGGGAAGGACTTCAAAACCCTTGCCGTCCCTCGCTTTACGGACGATGTCAAGATCAACACCGGCATCCGGTTCCTTCAGCGTCCTTTCCGACCTGGGGCCGGCATGTCCGCCGTCAGCCCGGAGCCTGGTGATCCCCGGAGCCTTGGCAAGAGCCCCTTGAACAACCCCGGAAGCTCCATCACGGTCCTGAACCGAGGCCGGATGGACCACAATCCCCACCGGGGAGCCTTCAACATCCGTCACGACATGACGCTTCCTCCCCCTGGTCCTCCTGCCGGCATCATGACCTCGTGGACCGCCACATGCGGTGGTCTTGACACTCTGGCTGTCGATGATGCCGGCACCAGGGCCGGGGGAACGCCCGACAAGATGGCGGGCACATTCCTGCAAGCGCTGCAACATGCGGGTCAGGACACCGGATTTCGACCAGGCATGAAAACAGTTCCGGACCGTGGAAAAAGGAGGATGGGCATCGGGAAGGGACCGCCACTGGCATCCGGTGCCGGGAAGGTGTTGCATGGCATCGGCAATCCGCCGCAAATCGGTCGTGCGGGGCCTTCCCCCACACCCCTGCTCCGGCAACAACGGTTCAATCAATTCCCATTCACAATCTGTCAGGTGGCAGTGCAGTGTTTGTCCGCCCATGTTTCTTCATGGCGGCTTGGTTGCAGCTCATGGTTTTCCTCCGTGTTCAGGGATGAAACAGGGGATCATGCATGACTCCGAACCAGGTCGCTTTCAACTTTCCTGAATTATGGAACAAACTCTGAGAGGGGTTTTCTTAATTCGTTGATTTGCGAATAAGGGGTTACCTTGCAGGTACCTTCCCGGTCATCACTTTCCAAAAAGGTTTTTTTCCAATCCGGATACCCTGATGATTGATCCAACCGTTCCCCGCTTGATATCACCCGAATGAAAGGTAACAGTTACTTTCCGGATTTGACCGTTTACAACCCCGGTAAACATTCGGTGGCTCCCTTTTCCCCTCCTGCTTGGTTCCATGGTAAATCCGTTGGCAATCCTGAATGAACTTTTCAGGATTTTCCGCGCCTCAGGAAGCTGGCCACTATCGATACAAGGGATTTGGTGAGTTTTTGTGGGTGGGAAGATTCAGACCAGAAGGCTTATGATTGTTCCACCAATACCGAGGATCACGACAACGATTCCAAACGCCACGGCATAAATCTGGATGGACATGTTCCTGTCGCGCTTGGCCAGTTCGGCATCCCGCTTGGCAAGATCCTCCCTCAACAGGGACCAACCCTTGTCGTAGCGTTCATTCATCGTATTCATGCGTTCCTCCAATACGGCCACCTGCCGGTCCAATTTCACGAGACCATCTTGCCCTGACATGTTTTACCTGCAACCCTGATTTTATTTTCCAGTTGACAACAATATAATCACTCTGTCGGTTTTAGGCAAGGAAAAACCCACCTGCCAAAACCTTGGACCATCGTGCACGTGCGGTTGCCGTGCTGGCCTTCTCGGCATAACCACCTAAATAGTTGAGCCAGTCAGGGTCGATTTCCTGGTCAGTATCCGGGTTCTCATTGGTTTCGGCATTTGAACCAAGTTCCTCAATGGTTTGCTCCATGACATGATGTTTGTTGATAAATGGCTGGAGAAACTGGCTCTCTGCAATGAGGTTCATCAGTTTGGCTTCCATTTTGGATTCTTGCGTCCTTCGATATGTTGTTGAGTTTGGCCAGCTCCCTCCAGTTGTCCAGATTGCCGTAGACCTTCCGGGCAATTTTACCAATGTGGATATCTGTCCATTGCATCTTGATATTCCCGGACGATGGCCATACATCCCGGGTGAACCGAAAACGGGAAGAAATCAATCATGATTGGGTATGGGAAGGCAACTTACACTCCGGGTGCATACCAAATGGCAGAGGCAGTCCCGGAGCGTCCATGGTTTATATAGCAAACGGCAATCCGGATGTCAAGAATTTCCTACACAGATGAAATCCTCGACAATCTTGAGGCTTCACTTTCCCCTGAACGGCTTCTTACCTATCTTGATGCCACCGATGGAAACCGGGAAGGGGCTATCCGGTTCCACATCTGGAATACCGCTGTTGGCTCTACGTTCTACGGCCCCCTGCAAATCCTTGAAGTCACACGGCGCAATGCCATGAACCGCAGACTAAGCAAAAGATATGGCCAAACCTGGTACAACAACGACCGGGCAGGTCTGAGCCAGAAGACTCAGCGCCTGATTAGCCGTACCAGAAAAAAGTTGGGTAATGTGGGGCATGGTGATGTTCCACACCGGATCGTGGCGGCACTCTCGTTCGGGTTTAGGTCTCGTTACTGAATACTGGGCGGCCCGGGGGAAACTACGAGATGACACTCTGGCGCCCTGCACTGAGTCAATCTTTCCCGTATTGCAACAGTCTGAGACGCAGCCAGGCCCATGAACCCTTGGACAGGTTGCTGAAGTTGCGAAACCTGATTGCCCACCATGAACCGATTTTCTCGAGGAGTTTGGACGAAGAACATAAACTTATCCTGGAAATCACCGGGTGGATTTCGCCGGCAACCCAGGAATGGATCGGAAACCACAGTCGGGTTCCCGATTTGCTCCATACCGCGAGAGATGCTGGAGTCATTCGGTTCTGACCGATACGCAGCCTTTTTATTGTATTAACGAATGGGGTGCGGGATTCCCCCGCCATTCAGGTAAAACAAAAAAGACGTGTTGTTATGGAAGGTATTACTTTTCCGGCAGCAGGAAGCAGTCCCCCGCCTTGATGCCTTGGCCCTTCTTCATGTCGTTGAGCTCCCAGATCTCCCGCCAGCGGTCACGGTCTCCGAAATGACGCACCGCCAGGTCGGAGAAACGTTTGTCACCAGCATGCAAACATCCCTTTCTGGGTTAGCCGGCATGTACTGCCAGAGCTGCATCCAGAAGATCAATTATGTCCAATTCATCATACCTGACGGCAAAACCACGGGCCGACATGTCGGCCATTCGGGTTCCTTGCCAGGGTGGGGCATCCTTGTATGTCCTGGCAGTGGGATCAGCACCGTATTCAAGTAGAATTCGTACCATGTCTGGAAGACCCCTTGCTGCAGCTGCTATCAGGGCTGTCGTACCATCGGACTTGCTGCTATAGTCAATGTCGGCACCGGCATTGAGCAGAAATTCAACCGCCTCAATCTGTTCTTCAACCACGGCCAACTGGAGGGCATGGGGAAGGCCGCCTGGAACTGGGTAATAATCCACATCAGCCCCAGCCTCGATCAACAATGGGACTAAATCCAGCCGTTGGAAATGGATGGCCTTCATCAGGGCCGTTTCATCATAGCGGGGATCCGGTTCATTGACATCCCAACCCGCCGAGATCGCTAACTGAATCTCCGCAGGTGTTGCTTCCTTGATGAAGGAATCCTGGGTAAAGGGATTGGCTTCTGACATGACTGAAACTGCAGTAAACAGCCAGATCAGTGGGACAATATAAAAACGGGCTTTGAAACTCATGGTGTATCTTCCTTATCAGCTCCATCTTGGAGGTCGGCGGTCAACCCCGAAAGGACGGTGATCCACCTGGTAGGGGGTATTGGTATTCCCGCCATTGTTGTTGTTGGTCGTGCTCGGCGTGTTCCGCCAGTTGTTGTCGTCGTCGGAGCTGCTGCTGGTGGTCCGGATCACCATTCCCGTGGCTTATAAAGGTTGCCCTTTGGAGTCCTAGTCCTGTCGGGTAGTTGGGAGCACTTCAAATGACTTCTACGGATGTTCCGCTGAAAATCAGCATGTTGCCTGAGATTGTATGATCAATTATTCGGTAATTTCCACACTCCGGGAGTCAGGAGTCCCAAGACCTTGTTTGCTTCCTGCTTTACCAATCGCATTGCCGTGGCCAGGTCACTGTCATTTGAGACCACGACGGCACAGTCATAATCATCCCGCCAGGCATCGTTCAGCAGGTGGGCGGCAAGATTCACATCAGAACCCTTTTCCTCGGTTCTCAACACCCTGACCTTTGTTTCCACCTGACCATCCAATGGCAATCTTTTTTTATTCGACTGAAAGAATCCCTCAATTCTTTCAATATTGGGGCAATGGGCTTCCAGGGCACGAAGGTACGTGTTTTGCCGTTCCGGTTTTTTGGGGTCGTCTTCGCGACTTTCGACCCTTGCCGTAAAGTATTTGATTTTTTGAATGTCGTGATGCGATTGAAGCACGTTGCTGAACAGAGCCGAAAGATCCAGCCATCTGTACGGGGTATTCTTCAGTGAACGATAATACAGATTGAATCCATCAACGTATATGTATGTTCGCATAACCCTCCCAATAAAAAGAAAAGCGGGGCTAGGCCCCGCACCCCAAGGACGATGCCGCTGGGGGAAACTGTCTACTAATATACAACTTTAATTTATTTGTTTCAAGAAGTTTTTTTATCTTTTATCTTCCCTACCACGCCACGTCGAACACCTTCAGGCAGTCACCCGCCCGGTAGGGCTTGCCCTTCGTGATACCGTTCAGTTTCGCCAGCTCCGGCCAGCGATCCGGATCGCCGTAGACCCTCTCGGCTAATGAGACTGAGCTTCCTGTCGGTGCGCTCGACCGTGTAACCATAGCACCCCTTGCCCTGCCACTTCATGGTGTCGTCGAGTTTGGTGGGATCATCGATGTGGACAAGCATCAGCTGGTGCAGACAACCGTTGGAATGGTCCCTTGAATACTTTCGGTCGGGTACTCTATAACCTGCCACCAGATTTATGGCAGTAAGGTCTTCCCCATCGGGAATGGTGGGAACTGCTCCAGCTTCAACGAGCAACTGAGCAATGTCATGGCTTTCCTGGACTTTTTCGGGTTCGTTGACCCGGTTCCAGCTCAATGCTTAACAATAGCAACTATTGATACAGTTCCCGGGCAGACACCTTAAATCTTGTTAAAATTGTGATAGAGTCCTTTTCCTGTCCATTTTCGGGTTCATTCATGGTTTCTCTCCCAGCCTGACTGCAAGCTCTCCCATCTTGATATCATGCAGTAGTTCCAGAAATCCGGAAGCGGTAAAGGGAGGGTTCCTGTAATTTTCCTTGACTTGCAACAAGACCTTGCGTGCCTCCTTCGGATAACTGTCCCAGATCATGCCAAGGAAGGCACCCGGCCCGATGGGCTCAATTCCGAATTGGGCAAGGTATTCCCGTGGGAAGTCTCCCAGATCTTCAGTAACGATGTACCGTGTTTCACATTGGATGGCTGCAGCCAAAACATGGCGATCATCCGGATCCGGGAGTTCAAGACCTGTAATGTATTGTTCAAAACTTGTTACCATTGCTTCTGGAAAATCTTTCCGCATCCTTCTTTCCTGGCCATGAATGCTGTCAATTTTGTTCGGGATTTTCCTTCTAGCACTTCTAATCCATTCGGCCAGGATACATTCGGTCCAATGAGCGCGAATCAACCCTCCGGAAAAGAAATTCAGGAAAACATCCCTGGTATAGAATGGGTACAGGATGTTTGCATCAAGCAGAACCGTGGTTGCAATGGGACTTGAGTGTTTGGGATACCCAGGAAAAATTCTCACCGGGTAAATTCAACGGCTATCGCACTCTTGGGTCATGGCAGCCAGTTGAGCCAGCCCTTGACTGCGTTTCCGATCACGATTTCTCTTGTACTCCATCAGATCCCCGTACCAGATCTGTTTGCGTGTTCCACGCCTGACATGGGGAATCGCTTTCTCTTCCAACAGTGTATCGAGATATGATTCAGGTACATTGAGGATTGCAGCTGCTTCCCCCAAGGATAACCTGCCGGTTGGCATAATGTGTCCCAAAATCCTCTTGATGAAATCAACAAAACCGATTGCCACCCCCTCCCTTACAGGAGAAAACTGCTTCAAACCGGATTTTTTTACAATATCGCCCACGGCAAACTCCATTTAACAATATTGACTATATCCTTGTTCATTGGAATTTTCAACATCAATTTCAACTGCGCTTATAAATCAAAAAAAGGACATGTCTTATCCGTGGGTCTATTCAGCAGGCAGCAGGAAAGATAATACTCACCATAAATTCCTTACCATTCGACCTTGACATGACAATCACTAGCGGATGGGAGACTGCCTGAATGTCTTTGTTCATTTCATTCTTGGGGTCAATCTGAAGGCTTTGGAAGGCATGGTCAGCGCGAGGTATGGAGCTGATATCGATGCTAGTGAGTACCTTCAGAAATTCATCCAGATTAAGCTGGAACTTCCGGAGGAAACCGATGAAGCAAATCCAGAAAACCGTAAAGATGATCTTCGTCATTTGTTGATGGCATATAAGGTTTTTCCGTTTTGATCTAGAATAAAAAGTTGAGGGGTAAGGATTGTCATCCTGTTTCCTGAACTTGTTATCCTTGCTCAGAATGTCTGAACGGCCCGCCTGAAAGCTTCAGGCTCCCGGGCCATGACATGCAGGAGGACTTCGGCCGGCCCGCTGACCGTCCGCTGCTTCTGTTCCCACTTGCGGTAGCCCGAGACACTCATCCCCATCAGGGGGGCCATCTGTTCCTGGGTCAGTTGCGCGGTCTTGCGGACCTCCCTCGGATCAATGGGGTGGTGGACACGATACCCGGCTCCTTTCCCTTCCGCATGTGCAACGGCTTCCGTCATGGACTTGATCAATTCCTCACCGAATTTCGTCATTTTCCTTCCTTTCCCTTCTTGCTGAGTACTGCAGCCAGGTTTGTCAGAACATGGCGCTCCCCAGAGGAGATATCCTCCCGGGCTGACTTGGGGTATATCATCAACAAATAAACCGGTATGGCAATTCCCCCATGGAAATACACCACCCGGGCACCACCACGCCTGCCTCTCCCCGAGGCTGCTATCCGCATCTTTCGTACACCACCGGTTCCCGGCATCTCATCACCCGCCAATGGATTCCTGGCCAGAAAGTCAATCAGTTCATGATAGCTTTAATCGCCCAGAACCTTGTCAACATTGCGGGAAAAATTCGGTGTTTCAACAACGGCATGCATATCCAACCAATTAACCCGTTGGGGCATTGAATTCAAGATACTGACAAGCTTTTTTCAGAAATTTATTGCCTAAAAGACCTGCTGTTTCTGAAGATGCGACTGCTTCCTGCTGCCGGTGGAATAGATTATCCTTTCTTCTTGCCTAAAAGTTGACTGTCAGAAAATAGGTAATGGTATCTTTGACCTTACCGCTGAAAACCGTATTCAAACTCTCTATTTTCGTAGGAAAGACACTCACAGATAGTTCTCTTTACAGCGTCAATTCCATACAGGGAGATGTAACAGTGCCGGGTTGTCATTGGAATCGCCAAAGGTTGCACCCTGCCGATGATACGGTTGGAGCGTTCATTCAGATCGATCAGCAGGGATGGCTGGTTTTTCTGGGCTTCTGCATTATTTTCCAGCATTGGCAATCTCCTTCTCTGAATCCTGAATATAAGGACTTGCCCGCATTCAGGAAATCAAAAAGGGAGTACTGTTTCTGGGGAGTTACTTCTCAGGCAACAGGAAGCAGTCGCCGGCCCTGATTGGCTGGTCCTGGGTCATGTTGTTCAACTCCCAGATATCACGCCAGCGTTCCCGGTCACCGAAATGCCTGACAGCCAGGTCGGAAAAACGCTTGTCGCTGGCGACCATGCATCCCTTGCGAGGTTTGCCTGCATGCACTAGGAGGGCGGCATCATGACCACCCTTTATTGTATTGACATTCCCCAGATGATCCAACAACTCACAGACAGCAGGAAGATGCCCACGCTCATGGTGCCCTGGAGTTCTGGCCTTCGCCACAACGGACGCCGGAGCCTTTCAATAGGCATGGGACCCGTCATCGGGCCGGGTGTTGCCCACGCCATGGGGGTAGGCGGCCATTCCGAAGCGCAAGCATGGAGCCATTATCCAGCCATAGGATTTTCATGTTTGAACGAGAGGTATGTCATGACTCCAGCGGCTGATTCTGTGCGTGCATTGAGACCAGCGAAGCCGCTTGGACCTGACTGGTGCCACAGGGCGTCAGGTGAGATGGCAATCCATCAGAATGAAGATGGACACCAATGCATGCCCAACGATGGAAGTTCAATCGAACTCCATGATGGCTGTGTCATGGGATATGCTGAAAAACCTGCCTCTGGCCGGGAACGATATCTAAGAGCCTGGATCATGAGTCGCAAAAACAATGGAAATGATGCTGCTCACCCTGAAATTCAGAACTGACCTGGTACCGAAAATGGCTTTTTTGTCTGGAAATGTATTGAATTTGCTGCATTTTTGGACTTGTGGAGCAGGCTCTAAGACTGTTCTTGCCGTAAAAAACCATGCAAATGAAGTTTAATCTTCAATGCTACTTTTAATCATACTGAATTTGACTACCAGTCGAAATTCATTTTGCAAGGAATGGGTTACGGATTTATATTCAGGATTGAGAAACGGAGAAGGTCCATAGCAGAAAAAGATTGACGATAAATTGAAGAAGATTGTTCAGGAACAGTTGGAACCGGCCACAATTGTACACCTGCAATCGGAAAAGGCCGAAGATCATGGCGGTGATCCAATCATGCGTATCAGGATGGTCTATGAAGCCGAAAACAATCGTTTGGATACCAATAAAACCTTGGGATTGTCTCGGTTTATGTGAGAAGATAAGCAAAATTTTTACAGAACGATATCCTGTTTTTTACTTCCTTACCAAGGAAGAAGATGCCATTGTTTCCAGATGATCTTATAAAATCCGCTCGGGGATTGGTCTATCTTGATCATGATGATCACTGACAAGCTAATCTAAAAAGAGCCCTAAGTACGGCCTATGATGTTTCATGCCATCTGCAGGAATTGTGCAGATTCCTTCGTTGGACCAGAAGAAGACGATAGGAGCCAAAGTGCGTGGGAACATGCCTATCGTGTATTGGATCATAAACCTACTAAGAACCGATGCAATGACCAGGAATTTAAGAGGTCTTTTCCTGAGGGTATTTAGGATTTTGCCAGAAAGTTTATAGAACTACAGGAAAAGCGTCACGACGCTGATTATAACCCCTAATAAATACTAAACAAGTAATGATGTGCTGAACGACATAGATATCGCCGAGATTGCGATCAAGAAATTGAAAAGCGCAACTATCAAGGATAAAAGGGCTTTTGCCGTATGGACAGACTTTGGGAAAAGATAAATTTGATATAACATCTTCTTTCTACTTTGTTCCCGAATGTAACTCGAATATACCCCATTCAGTTAATTCAAACGATTACCACTCAGCAGTTCTTGATAAGATTGTAATTCATGCGATATTCAACAGGTATGGTGCTTGATCCCACTTTGTTTATGAAATCCTAGAGGAAACAAGATGCGAGCATTCATTCTTATTCGCGTTGAAAGTGTTGGAATCATCTTGGCCATCACGAGATTGAACGCCGAAAGTCCAACTCCTACCCTGGAGAGTGATCTAGTTGGTCATGCGACTGAAGATCAACTTCAGATAAGAGTGGATAAATCAACCCATAAATTAAACTCTGGATAATCACATGAAAAACATTGGCTTTATTGGTTTGGGCAACGTTGGTGGCAAACTGGCTAAAAGCTTGCTTAGAAATAACTTTGACCTTGCTATTTTTGACATATCAACCGAGTGTCAAAGTAAATTTCGTGACTTGGGAACAAAAGTTTACTCATCTCCTGCTGAAGTAACAAGGGCAAGCGAATTAATCATTACCTGCTTGCCTTCACCAGCTATTTCTGCCCAGGTTCTGGAGGCTGATGATGGTATCCTTTCTGCCTTCACCGAGGGAAAGGTCTGGTGCGAAATGAGTACCACCGATGAGGCTGAAGTCGTGAGATTGGGGAAAAAGATCGAAGATAGAGGTGGCTTTGCAGTTGACTGTCCTGTTTCTGGCGGTTGCCACAGGGCAGCAACAGGAAATATTTCCATTTTTGTTGGGTGTAAAAGGGAAACATTCGACAGGATATTTCCGGTGCTTTCAGCAATGGGAAGAAGAATTCTTCATACCGGGAAACTGGGATCCGCTTCCATCCTAAAAGTGGTTACCAATTATCTCGCAACTGCAAACCTGCTTAGCCTTAGTGAGGCACTTGTTACATCCAGGCTTAATGGTATCGATCTCAATACCGCATACGAAGCAATAAGAATTTCCTCTGGTAATTCCTTTGTCCATGAAACAGAGAACCAGGTTATACTCAATGGAAGCAGGAACATTAACTTTACCATGGATTTGGTCATCAAGGATATTTCACTGTTTCAAAATCTGGCGGATAAGGTTGGTTTGGAGTTGAATTTATCACCGGTACTGGTGAAAACCTTTCTGGAAGCTGGGCAAAAATATGGACCGAGGGAATGGTCACCCAATATTATCAGGATCTATGAAGATCAATGTGGAGTGAAAATGCTTGGTGATGGCTTTCCGGAAGAAATTGAGGATGATGAACCAGAAATCCCTGGATATGAGATAAAAGTTTCATTGTAAAACAAACCTGAATTGTTAATATAATCCAACTATATATCAGATATTTATTTTGTAGGGAGAGAAAATGAAAATCCAACTTAAACCATTCATTAATACTGCAATCGCCTTTATTTTAATTGTTGCCGCATACCCACTAACTGCACAGGAATATGAATTCAAGCTTCACCATTTATTGAGTGCACAGGCACCGGCCCACACACAAATGCTTGAACCTTGGGCCAGACAGGTTGAAGAAAATTCCAATGGCATGGTCAAGATTGAAATTTTTCCGGCCATGAGTCTTGGTGGACGTCCAGCCGAGCTGGTCAGCCAGGCCCGTGATGGTGTTGTGGATCTGGTTTGGACAGTCAATGGATATACTCCGGGGCTATTTCCCAGAACCGAAGTCATGGAGCTGCCAACTGTTTATGTAAACGACCCCCGTTCAGCCAATCTGGCTCTCTTTGACATGTTTGAAGATGAACTCAGACAGGAATATACCGGGCTTGAGGTCATGTTTCTTCATGTTCATGCAGGGCAGGGAATACACATGACCGAGAACCTTGTAAGATCTCCTGACGATATGGTTGGTCTGGATATGAGAATTCCAACTAGGACAGGAGCTTGGATCATTGAGGCGTTGGGATCAAATCCAATTCAGATGCCAGTTCCGGAATTGCCCCAGGCACTCCAAAAGGGTGTAGTTGATGGCGCCTTTATCCCATGGGAAATCATTCCACCACTGAAACTCCAGGACCAAACAAAATACCAGATCGAAGGAACTGATATGACAAGGTTTGGAACCACAACCTTCCAGGTTTCCATGAACAAGGCCCGGTGGGACAGTTTACCCGAGGAGGTTCAAAAGGCCTTCAAGGACGCATCCGGTAAGGATTGGTGGGGTCAGGTTGGTGATATCTGGCGAGGAGCAGATGATTTTGGCATCAATTTGGCGGTTCAAAGTGGTAACGAGCATATCGTCCTGACACCTGAGGAAACGGAAGTTTTCAACAGTGCCTTGGCATCGGTAGTTGATCGTTGGATATCCGAAGTCGTTGAAAAGGGTATTGATGGTCAGGGTCTTGTTGAAAAAGCCAGGATGTTGGTAGCTGAAAATTCCAACTAAATCCTTTTTGGGGACCGGTACATGAATTTTGTGGAAAAATGTATCCGGTCCCTTGTCACATGGTGGGCGTTTGCAGGTGGTGTTCTTCTCTTCCTAGTCGTTTTTCTGAATACCTTTTCGGTTGCAGGCGGAATTGTTGGTAATCCGATACCTGGAGATTTCGAACTGACGGAAATGGGAGTGGCAATTGCCGTTTTTGCGTTTCTCCCCTATTGTCAATTGACCAATGCGAATGTAACCGCGGATATTTTTACCTCCAAGGCATCCCCTAGGCTGATAGCGGTATTTGGCTTGGCTTCTTGCCTCATTGCCCTGTTGTTTTCCATTTTGCTGTTCTGGTGCATGTATCAGGGGATGGTTGACAGATACAATTATCAATACACAAGTGCAATCCTGCTCATTCCCATGTGGATACCTTACGTACCGGTTTTGTTTTCCTGGATATTATTGTTTCTTGCAGCAATAATTTCGGTCAAGGATTTTTATCTCAATTCAACATTTAGGGCAGCTTGATGGATCCAATTTTTTTGGGATTGATTGGTCTGGGAGTTCTCTTTCTGTTGATCATCCTCAGGATGCCCATAGCCTATTCAATGATATTGGTTGGTGGATTGGGAATAACCTTAATCAATGGCCCTGGACTTGTTCTAAACCAGTTGAAAACACTGGCCTATTTTCAGTTTTCCATTTATAGCCTTACTGTAGTTCCAATGTTCGTTCTGATGGGCTGTCTGGCTTCCCGCTCAGGCTTGTCTGCTGCCTTGTTTAGGGCAGCCAATGCATGGCTTGGATGGTTGAAGGGTGGTACTGCCATGGCTGTTATTGCAGCCTGTGCTGGATTTGGTGCCGTTTGTGGTTCATCTCTGGCAACTGCCAGCACCATGGGACGGGTAGCACTTCCAGAACTGAAGAAGTATAGATATTCTGGCGCGCTTGCTACGGGATCGGTAGCAGCTGGTGGTGTTCTAGGAATTCTGATACCTCCATCAGTGGTTTTAATAATTTATGCAGTGGTTGTTGAAGCCAATATTGTCTCAATGTTCCTTGCCTCGATCATTCCAGGCCTTATGGCCACCTTGTTGTTCATTCTTACCATTGCCGCCTATGTCATTGTTGTTCCAGAATCGGGTCCAAGAGGTTCAAAAATTCAGCGGGAGGAGTTCATCGCAGCAACCAAGGGAGTTTTTCCGGTTTTACTGATTTTTGGCCTGGTTCTTGGCGGAATATTCTTTGGTTTCTATAACCCGACACCCGCAGCTGCGATCGGTGTTTTTCTTGTATTGGGACATGGATTAATCACAACCCGATTGAATTGGAATGGCATCATTGAATCAATCAAGGAAACAGCTGGTACTTCAGGAATGATATATCTCATTCTGCTCGGGGCTGAGCTGATGAAAATATTCCTTTCCAGAGTCGGATTGCCCCAGGAAACTGCATCCTGGCTGTTGGATGCGGGCATTTCACCTACCCTGGTTTTGATTTTGGTCCTGATCGGCCTGATTATACTTGGCTGCCTGATGGACAGCCTGTCAATGATCCTCTTGGTCATACCGTTCCTTTGGCCGGTACTGAGTGAAATCAATGGTGGGATATATCAGGTTGCCGAGGGGTCTGGTTTTGGTATGAGTACCGATGATTTGAAAATCTGGTTTGGAATTCTGGCCTTGATTGTTGTCGAGCTAGGGTTGATAACACCTCCGGTTGGGCTCAATGTTTTTGTCATTTCTTCGATGGCCAAGGATGTTCCCATGATTGAAACATTCAAGGGAGTAATTCCATTCTTTTGCGTTGAAATACTAAGGGTGGGGCTTATCTTGGCCTTTCCCATAATTACCCTTTGGCTTCCAGCCATTTCTTCAGGATAGATAATCCCTTTGGCTTGATTTTTTTTGTAATCTTGCATGCGATAAAATGTCAGAAAAAGAAGATCATAATTCTGCAAGTTCTCTATCAATTGCTGGGGGATTAATACTTCCCAGACTGAAGGTTTTGGGTATCGAACAGGTTTACGTCAATTCCGGAACCGACTTTCCACCCATAATCGAAGGTCTGGCCGAAGCAACATTCAAGGGAATTCCTTTTTCAGAGCCCATACTTGTCCCACATGAACATGTTGCCATGGGCATGGCTTACGGCAACTACAAGGTTTCTAGATCAGCCCAGGCAGTCATACTTCATACCAATGTCGGCCTGGCCAATGCAACGACTGGGATAATAAATGCAGCCTGCGAAAATGTCCCCATCATCGTGATGTCAGGTAGAACACCTGTTACCGAAGCAGGTAGGTTTGGTTCAAGAACTGTTCCCATAGGGTGGGGTCAGGAAATGTTTGATCAGGCAAGTCTGATAAGGGAAGCCTGCAAATGGGAATATGAGGTAAGATTCCCCGAACAGTTGATGGAATTGCTGGACCGTGCCTATGCCATGGCAAATTCAACACCAAAGGGCCCCGTATATCTATCACTCCCTAGGGAAGTGATCAGCATGAAGGTGAATAATCACAAACTATTTTCCAAACCTTGTTTTGCCACATTTGAATCCACACCCGATGCCGATAAGATTGGATTACTATGCGATTGGCTGGAACAATCATCTTTTCCTCTGCTGATAACCCAAAGGGATTGTGACGATGAATCTTCATTCACGAAACTTAATGCACTGATAGGCAAATATGGCATGGCAGCCTGTACATGGTGGGCTACAGGGTTGACTGTTTCCACTGATAATCCTTGCCACATCGGCTCTAACCCGCACCCATATCTTGAGAATGCAGATTTGATACTTGTGATGAATTCACCGGCTCCCTGGCAACCGTCCATTCATAAGATTTCCAACAAGGCTAAAATTGTAAACCTGGGCCCTGATCCACTTTTTTCCAGTTTCCCCATTCGCAACTTTGGCTCTGATCTTACGATCTCGGGGGAGGTATCGGCAATCATCACGGAATTTTCGTCGCAATTGGAAAAAAGGAATAGGATTCCAGCAGACAAAGTTCAAAAGAGAAAAAACAACTTTACTGGTCAGGACAAGAAAAGATCAGACAGAACCAAGGTTATTGAGAAGTCAATTAAATCCGGGATCATAACAAAGCAGGCGGTATCTTCAGTACTTGGTCAGATTTTAAATGATTTTGACTCGACCGTATTCTCCGAATTGGGAGCTGATCTTGACTTGTTGGGGAGGACCGGCCATGGTTCATGGTTTCAGGAACCATATTCCGGGGGCTTGGGTTGGTCTTTTCCCTCGGCCTTGGGAGCGAAGATGGTACATTCTGAAAAGCTGATTATCGCCATCATGGGAGATGGATCCTATCTATTTGCCAACCCGACCGTCTGTCATCAAGTAGCCGAAGCCTTGCGCTTGCCAATTTTGGTTGTGGTTCTCAATAACAGGGAATGGGGTGCAGTCAAACACTCTGTCTTGAATATGTTCCCTGATGGATACGCTTCACGAATGAACAATGTACCCTTGACCTCACTTGAACCATCACCTGATTTTTGCAAGGTTGCCTCCGCCAGCAATGCCTGGTCACAGCGTGTTGATGTGTTTTCAGAACTCAAGGATGCGCTTCTAAAAGGAATAGAGGTAACCATGAATGAGCAGAGGGCTGCTCTCATCGAGGTAATCGTGGCAAGCACTTAACGTTAATCCATAAACAAGTACACGAAAACAAAATCTTTGGGCAGAATAAATATCGGGATTATATACTTGAATACACATATGGATTGATTATATTTAATCCTGGTTTT
>JAPORQ010000040.1 GCA_026710155.1 Paracoccaceae bacterium | reverse complement strand
CGCCCGTGTTTCACGCGGGCGTCCTTGTTCCATGGCATATGGCCAGCCACCATTCATTGATGATGATCGGATCGGAATGGATACCTTATAGTGCTTCAAGGCCATTTGCCAACTGTGTGCCATGCAGATCAGACTCTTAGGAAATCTCTATTCATTGTCGTTAAGCCGCAATTCATCAAATTTGCCACATTCCCGATTTTCGTTGAAGATGGTGTCAAAGCCTCTACGGGAAAGGAAAGAATTCATTCCTTACCGGCACTGGGGTGGGAAAATTCAATGCCCTGGATTTTGGATTCACCCTATTGAATAGAGGTGCTCCTTATTCCTTTAATGTGCTCAAATATGCAATCAAATCCTCTCGACGGGAACTTTGCCCCACTTTAATGTTTTTTTTGGTTCTGGCTTGGCTTGCGCCAACACCCAAGTACTCGGCCAGGAATTTCCTTGGGTCGGAAAGAAAGGCATCCAGATTTTCGCTTGACCAAAATAATCCTGCTTCTCCAGCTTCAATCAAAATGTCAGAATAATTGAAATCCGAACTACCGGCTTTACGTCCCAAAACACCAAACAAATTTGGCCCAGTTCTTTTGGCTTCCCCTGCTACAACAGAGTGACAAGCCTTGCATTGTCCGAAAGCCCTTTCACCTTTTGTAGGATCCCCTTCAGCATTTATTGGAAATACCAGACCCAAATGAAAAAAAGTTGCTGCAATAAAGAAAATCAAAGGCTTTTTCATAACGTGGTTTCACTCTTTTACATGGTTTTTCTGATATCAATCAAGAATTCATAGGTCTAGCATAATCACAAGTGAAATTCAAAATAACAATTCAGAAATTATCATTCATGATTATTCAGGGAATTCAATAACAACATCCTCATTGGTTCGAACAGTTTCCTGAGGTGATCAGCATTGTTTGCATCGCGCTTGATTTGAATAAACACTGCCTTCAAAAAATCATATAACTGCACTGGGACGACTCCCTGCTCGGAAAGCTGGTTTTCAAAAGGGAGAAACACGTGTTGGATAGCACTCTTGTAGGTATCTCTAATTTTGGTTTTTCTCTCGCATGACAGGCCATCACCTATCACTAGTATTTCATCCAGATGCGGCAATCGCTGCATGCCTTCAAACGGTATTTTAACCAAGTGCTTGAATAGAATGTCCAACCTCAAGTCGATTTCAGTGATTCCAACACAGTCCCGCTCAATGTCTGCCTTGGATTGACCAGCGTAATGCAAAAGTGCGGCAAATATCAGATCTTCCTTGTTTTCAAACATGTTATAGAGAGTTTGCCTGGCAATCCCTGCTGCTGAAGCTATCTCTGCCATAGAGGTTTTGGTTACACTGTAATGTGCAAATAACCGAAATGCGCTTTCAATGATTTTAACATTTCTTTCATCCATACCTTATGATTTAGACATCTATTGTCCATATGTCAAAAAAAAGATTGACAATTAGTATTATCTGCATAATTGTTAATCCAGATAAATTGTTGTGTTATCCAAACATGGTTTTTTAATTTTAGAGAGGTGAATAGATATGGTTACCAACCTAACTATCAATGGCCAGAAACATGAGGTTGATGTTCCCGAATGGACTCCTTTGCTCTGGGTTATTCGTGACGATTTGAAACTGACCGGTACCAAATTTGGATGTGGAATTGCCTATTGCGGAGCTTGCACGGTTCATGTTGATGGACAACCTGTACGTTCCTGCCAAACTTATGTTGAAGATGTCGTAGACACTGATATCACGACAATAGAGGGGGTGGGATCGGATGTATCCAAAGCCGTACAACAGTCTTGGAAGGAGTTGAATGTGGCTCAATGTGGTTACTGCCAATCCGGGCAGATCATGTCGGCAATAAGCTTGCTTACAGAAAATCCCAAACCTACCGTAGATGAAATAGACAGCTATATGTGGGGCAATGTCTGCCGTTGCGCCACCTATCAACGTATTCGTGCCGCTATACAGAGCGCATCCGATATTCTGGAGGGTTGATCAATGACCGTACAACTTTCACGCCGTACTTTTCTAAAAACTGCCTCGGCAACAGCTTCGACAACCTTGCTTGTTGGTTTCAATTCCAGCAAACTCCTTGCCGCTGGCAGCGAGTATGCTGAATTCACTCCCTTCGTACGAATTACTGGTGATGGTACGGTAACCGCCATCATCAAGCATTTTGAATGTGGACAGGGAGTTGTTGCCGGTCTTTCAACCCTGATTGCAGAAGAACTGAATTTATCTCTTGACGATATTAAAGTCGATTTTGCACCAGCAAATGCACAAAAATACGCCAATCTGTTTTTTGGAAATGTTCAGGGAACAGGAGGATCCACTGCCATGGCCAATTCCTTCATGCAGTATCGCACTGCTGGAGCGGCTGCACGAGAAATGCTGATTTCAGCAGCAGCCGAGGAATGGGGTGTTTCCCCCAGTAAAGTAACCCTTGCTGATGGCCAGCTTAGTTCAGGTGGAAACAGCGCCCCAATTGGTGATTTTGTTGCCGCCGCATCGCAACGGGATGTACCGGCAAAACCAAGCCTCAAGGATGCTTCGGAATTCATGCTCATAGGCAACCCGAATACCACGCGACCTGACAGTACTCCCAAGACGGATGGTACTGCCCAATATGCAATGGATGTGCATTTGGATGGACAAGTCGTGGCTGTAATGTTGCGTAGCCCACGATTCGGTGGTACCTTGGCTTCGATGGACGACAGTGGAGCAAAGGAAGTGCCCGGGTTTATTCACGCTGTTGTTTCACCCATGGGAAATGCTGCAATAGTCTATGCCCAAAACACCTGGGCTGCCTTTCAATCACGGGATGCCATTAGTGCTGAGTGGGATTTCTCCAATGCTGATAATCGCAGTGCTGACCAGATCAAGGCTGATCTGCTTGCTGCAGTTAACAGAGAAGCAGAATTTGATGCCAAGGGCACTCCCTCAATCGCAGCGGAAGGTTTGGATAATGCCGCCCAAGTCATCACCAGGGAGTTTTATTTGCCGTATCTTGCCCATGCTCCGATGGAACCTCTCACCTGTACCATTGCCCCAACCGAAACCGGTGTGATTATTTATGATGGGTGCCAGATGCCAACGGCAGCACAGGGGGCACTTTCAGCTGTACTGCAGATACCTCAGGAAAATGTTGAAGTGAAAACCCTTTATGCTGGAGGCAGTTTCGGTCGACGATCAACTCCAACTGCAGATTATCATGTCGAAGCCGCACTAGCTTTCGCATTCAATGGTGGACAGACTCCAGTTAAGTTGGTCTGGTCAAGAGAGGACGATCTCAGAGGCGGTTATTATCGACCGGCTACTGCCCACAAGGTTTCCATTGGACTGGATGAAGATGGTCGCATTGTTGGGTGGGATCACCGAATGACGGGAAAGCCCATTTTCAAGGGAAGCTTGTGGGAATCTTTCATGGTCCAGAACGGTGTTGACAATTCCACGGTCGAAGGCTCCAGAGATACTCTTTACAACATTAAAGGCCATTATGTGGGAGTTACGGATGAAAAAACCCCCGTCTCTGTAAACTGGTGGCGGTCTGTGGGGCACAGCCATACCGCTTATGTCATGGAAAGCATGATGGACCTTGCTGCGGAAGCTGCGGGTCAGGATCCGGTAGAATACCGCCTGTCATATCTAGATTCCGATTCTCCTGATCATGACCGACTTACTGCCGTTCTGAAATTGGCTGCAAGTAAATCTGGTTGGGGCAATCCACTTCCTGAAGGTCGCTATCGTGGTGTAGCTGCACATAAATCCTTTGGTACCTATGTGGCTGAAGTGGTTGAGATTTCCGGGAATGTCGAGGACGGCGTGGTTATCGAAAAGGTTACATGCGCTGTGGATTGCGGTATACCAGTCAACCCGGATGTCATCACAGCACAAATGGAAAGTGGTATCGGCTATGGCTTGGGTCATGTAATGCGCAACGAAATAACCTTTTCCGATGGTGAAGTAGATCAGTGGAATTTCCCTGATTACGAACCGTTGCGAATTCATGATATCAAGGCTATTGAAACTCATATAGTACCGTCAACGGCACAACCAACCGGAGTCGGAGAACCCAGTACACCACCATCGGGACCTGCTTTGGCCAATGCCATCGCTGCCATGGGTGTTCGGGTGACCCATTTGCCAATGACTGCGAATGGCGTTTATTTCAACTGACCGGGACTGAAAACTACCAATTCAAATATTAAGGAGATTTGATGACACAAACCATCTTGATAACTGGCGCTTCCAGTGGTATTGGCAAGGCAACTGCAAAGCATTTCCAATCTCAGGGCTGGAATGTTGTCGCTACAATGCGAAACCCAGCATCCGGATCTGAATTGGCGGCCTTGGATAATGTTCTGGTAACGCGTCTTGACGTCACCGATGCAACTTCCATAGAAGGAACCGTCCATGATTCACTTGATCATTTTGGGACGATTGACGCCCTTTTGAACAATGCCGGTTATGGTGCTTATGGTCCTCTTGAATCCTTTGAAATGGATCGCATTCGCAGGCAGTTTGATACCAATGTGACTGGCCTTTTGGCAGTTACCAAATCCGTACTTCCACACATGAGGAAGCAAAAATCGGGAATAATTGTCAACATTAGTTCAATAGGTGGGCAGATGACTTTTCCACTTGGTACTCTTTACCATGGGACAAAATTTGCTGTCGAAGGCTTGTCAGAATCCCTGCACTTCGAGCTTGAGGCCATTGGTGTGAGAGTAAAGATTATTGAACCAGGAATGATTGCAACAAATTTCAGTGGCAGTTCCTTTGATTTTGCAAATGAGCCCCCGATTGATGAATATCAGGGTGTAATAGAAAAATTCATGGGATCAATGGGCAGCAATCCAATACCACCTTCGCCCCCTGAATTGGTTGCTGAAGTGATCTGGACAGCAGTTACTGACGGTACAAATCAACTTCGTTATCATGCTGGGGCTGACGCCGAGATGTTACTTGCAAATCGAAAAGCCGCAGATGATGCCACATTCATTGGCGGTCTCAAGCAGCAATTTGGTCTTTGATAAAGATTTTGGGTGTCAATTCCCCTGTCGGGAATCTATGATTTTACTTGTGGGTTGGATTTACTTCAATGACTGATCTTGATCTGTGATTGAGGTTGGCAAATGATAATTTTAATGGTAAGGCCATTGTTGATTTTTCCAAGCATTGTGCATGTACAATACAATGGATAGTGAGATCATTTTTTTGCTGCAATAATTCCTTCCGTCAAATACGTCCGACAAGCCCGATTGCACATGTCAGGAATACATGCCTGAATTAATCAGGAAATTGGGGAACTTCTGGTTGTGACTCTAAAGACATCTTGTGAACGGATGTCTGGATCATACCCAGAGCCTTGCTGCACTTTGGTGGGAGTGTATCTTGAAGCCCCGGTATTTCCATGCATGCATCTTTCTCGAGTTTGGTACAAATGCATCACAGTAAATGACAATTCAATCACTGCAATGCATTCATCATGATTGTAAAGTTGGCTTGGAGCCTGTCCCATAAGTCCAAAAATGTAGCAAATTCACGATACAAAAACCATTTTTGGTTCCAATTTCAGGACTAACAGAATCATTGTTATTTATTCTCTGTCCAAAATGCCAGAAAAGGCCATCTGCCCACATGACATAACTTCAGACCAGACAAACGCGGGTAAATAACATTTGGTGAAAGTTGTTATTAGTGTCGTTTCAGTTCTTCAATAGTATAGTTAAGTATTGATCGTTTCAGAAAATCATTTCTGACCTTATCTTCAAAAAAACCTGTATAGAAAACCTGTTTTCTCACAATGGTAATACCCATGAAAAAACCGAAAACCCATTTTGGAAACGCTAACTTCAAGGATAGGCTATATTTCACCAGGTGAGTTTTCCATCCCCCAGAAATGATGACCAGATAGAGTTTGAATAGGGTATGAAACTTTAGAATTTGAAATCGGTATTGTGACTTTTAAGGGAGTTTCGCAGAGCTTCACATGTGGACTTTGGAGTTCTTACCATGGTATCATAATCAACATGGACCAAACCAAATCTTTTACCATACCCCAATGCCCACTCATAATTGTCCAATAGCGACCAGATAAAATACCCCCTGACATCTACACCTTCTGAGATCACATCCTTCACTACCCTTATGTGGTCTCTGAGGTAGTTTTGTCTGGCAGAATCATCAATGACTTTTGAAAAATCGTTTGAATCATCAGCCATGCCATTCTCTGTAACATAAATTGGCAAGCCATTTGCGTAGTCATTTGCCACCCAACGAAGAAAGTGTCCCAAACCCTCCGGGTAGATTTCCCACCCCATTCCGGTCTTGGGAAGAACTCCATCTGATTCTAACCAACCTGGAAATTTTTTGTTCTTTTCAGCAATTAATTTACGGGTGTAGTAATTTATTCCTATCCAATCAACCGGTTCTCCGATTGTGCTAAAGTCTTCTTCCCAATTATTGGGCAAATGTTCCTTAAGGTGGGGGAGAGCTTCCTTGGGATATTCCCTTTTTTGCACACCACCAAGAAACCACCTGTTGTATATGGCATCATATAAATCAGCCTTGGACGTGTTGGCTTTTGAGTTGTCCAGTGGTTGTGAATACTCAAAATTGACGACCAATCCGATGTTGTCAACATTTATTGCGCGTAGTGACTGTACAGCTGTTCCATGAGCCAGGAGTACATGGTGCATGGCCCTTGCCGCCGCTCTGATATCTCTTAATCCCGGTGCATGTTCACCTGTGAAGTGCCCCAACCAGGCAACGCACCATGGTTCATTAATGGGGGCCACCGAATATAACCTGTCACCAAGTAATTTTCCCATGGTTGTAGCGAATTGACCAAACCATGAGGCTATGTCTCTGTTGGTCCATCCACCCTGATCGGAAAGGTGGGTTGGCAGTTCCCAATGATATAGGGTCAGGAAAGGCTTCAAACCGCAAGCCAACATTTCATCTACCAGTCGATCATAGAAATCCAAACCTTCTTGGTTTGGGGTTGTCATATTCTCCGGGAAAATTCTGGCCCAGGAAGTTGAAAATCGCCAGGCATCCAAGCCTAGTGAGGATACCAGTTTGAAATCGTCCTTGTAACGGTGGAAATGATCACAGGCAATGGCACCATTTTCCATGTTGTTTACATTTCCATGAGTTGCAGCAAAGGTATCCCAATGAGTTTTCCCGGCACCACCATGGGAGTGTCCTTCAATCTGGTAGCTCGATGAAGCTGTTCCGAAGACGAAGTCTTGTGGAAAATCGAAACGATTGAACCCCAGCGATGGATAAGGGTTTGATGTTTTTGACAGGATCGTTCCTTTGGAACCCTTTGGTGGGCCGGTTGTTTCTCCAATTATCAATTCAGTCTCCCAAAGTTCATAACAGGGGTTGTTCTTCTTTCCCTGTACCATGGAAATAAGCATTTCAGCACACCGCTTTCCCGCTTTTCTGACAGAGGAAGTCAGGGCTGTAAAAACAGGACTTTCGCCTTCATTTCCCAAAAATGACAATTGGTCGTCATATATTATGACTGAAACATCACTACCTAATTTCAGTCCAAGTTCGAGAAGAGCCCTTCTAACACCAATGGCAACAATCATGGAAGAGACAACAAACGCTGTTGGAGGGCGAGCCAACTGCATGATTTCATGAACAGAATCATATCCATAGGGAACTGTCATCTCATGTGATTTCAAATAACCTGTTTTAGGAAACAGTCCATTCTCGGCAAGAGCGCCTTCAAACCCCGCGCGTCGGCGATAGGCAAAATCCATGGTTTCCAGACCGTTAAGTAGCGCAATGTCAGTGTGCCCCAAATCAATAAGGTATTGGGTGGCCTTTTTGAATGCCCTGAAATTATCTACATCCATCCATGAATAATCTTCGTCAGCAGTTGAAACACGTCCATGCACCAGGAAGGGGATGCCAAGTTGCTTGAGAATAGGAATGCGAAAATCCCTGAATCGTGGAGATTGAACTAGAATTCCATCAACAATTCCCAACTCGGCCATGTCCTTGTAAGAAGATTCGACATCTTCATTTTTCACAACTGAAAGATTAATATGGTATCCCGCTTTTGAATAAGCCTCACCAGCACCTGCCAGAAAATCAGAGAAAATTGGATTTACCATCTCATGATTTTCCGAAACAGGTATGACATGTCCAATAGACCATGATTTTCCAGAGGCCAATCGTGTTGCGATCGGATTAGGCCGATAATTCAATTGTTTGGCGGCCTCGATAACTTTTTGCCTAGTCTTTTCATTGACCTCAGGAAAACCATTAAGTGCCCTGCTAACAGTACTTTGTGAAATTCCAAGATGCTGTGCTAGTTTTTTCAATGTCATGGTCGTCAGATCAAATTATTTCAAAAATATATTTGATACCAATGCAATTGTTCAGGACCCTTGGATGGCGTCGAATTTTAGGTAAGAATGACTGTTGATACAATTGGTCTTCCGACACTTCATTTTCAGGAAATACTGCAGGATCGGTCTCAGTAAACATGTAATCAGAGGTATCCTTTCCAGAAATCTTTCTGTGATGAAATTGATTGCCAGCGTGTTGTTTGAAATTGGTTCCAGCCCGTTATGATGTGGGGAGAATGATTGCATTTAAGCATGGTCATCAACACCATTTTATCCTTTCCTTCAATCCCCCTGTTGATGGGACAGGCCAAGAATTATTTTTCTGAACTACCTGTCGGTAGCTAGAAAGTTTGAATTCAAAGCGATTTGAAAATAATTTTACTTCTTTGTATAAAGAGTATATAAAATTTAAAGATTTTAAAATTTAAAGGGCTTTGAAGTTATTTTATTTAAGTTTGCAAAAGATTGTGATATAGTGAATTGGTAGTGTTTAAATCTTGGCAATTCACAAGATTGAATGATTTTTTTTGCTTTGGAGGAAATTGAAGATGAAAACCAAAACTTTACACCTTGCTGGTATGGCTGCAGGATGTCTGTTTGCATTTACAGCAGGAGCGCAGGATTTGCATTTTCCTGTTGGTGAGGGAGATTTTACCTGGAATAGTTACACTGACTATGCTGATCAACATGATTACAGTGGCGAACAAATTACAATCTTTGGTCCCTGGCTTGGACCAGACCAAGCCAATGTAGAGATAGTGCTTGCTTATTTTGGGGCAGCAACTGGGGCAGATGTTCGATATGTGGGATCCGACAGTTTTGAGCAACAGATACTTGTTGATACGGAAGCAGGTTCAGCGCCAAATATTGCGGTATTTCCACAACCAGGTCTCGCTGCCAATCTGGCAAGCAGGGGCTTCCTGACCCCGCTTGAGGAGGGTACTGAACAGTGGATCGTTGAAAACCATGCCGCTGGTCAGTCTTGGGTTGATCTCGGTAGTTTCAATGGTCCAGACGGTGACAAAGAATTATACGCGTTAATATACAAGACTGATGTTAAGTCACTGGTTTGGTATGTACCTGAAAATTTCGAAGATGCCGGATATGAGGTCCCCACTTCAATGGAGGAATTGAAAGCACTAACAGATCAGATTGTTGCCGATGGTGAAACACCCTGGTGTATCGGATTGGGTTCCGGCGGTGCAACAGGATGGCCGGCAACCGACTGGGTTGAAGACATGATGTTGCGACTCCATGATGTGGATGTCTATGACCAGTGGGTCACCAACGAAATTCCATTTGATGACCCGAGAGTTATCGATGCCATTGAGGAGTTTGGATTCTTCGCTCGCAATGACGATTTTGTTACAGGTGGAACTGCGGCAGTGGCTGCGACTGATTTCCGTGATTCGCCCAAGGGAATGTTTACTTCACCACCACAATGTTACTTGCATCGTCAGGCTTCATTCATACCCGCTTTCTTTCCTGAAGATGTAGAAGTTGGGCTTGATGCCGATTTCTTCTACTTCCCTGCATATGAATCCAAGGATCTTGGCAGTCCAGTTCTTGGGGGGGGGACATTGTGGGCAATTACCAACGAAAGTCCTGCTGCCCATGGATTGGTCAAATTTCTTCAGACCCCGATCGCCAACGAAATCTGGATGGCTAGAGGAGGCTTTATGACTCCACACACAGGTGTCAATAAAGATCTCTTTGCCGATGAAACCGTCGCAAAAATGAACGACATCCTTCTTGGAGCGACAACTTTCCGGTTTGACGGCTCAGACCTCATGCCTGGTGGTGTGGGTGCCGGTTCATTTTGGACTGGAATGGTTGATTATTCCGGGGGCACATCAGCTTCGGATGTTGCATCCGATATCCAAACCTCCTGGGACTCACTGAAGTAAAATTGTTTGCGTGTCGCCAGTTATCGTGCTGGCGACACGATTACCAATGAAATTAATTTGGAACTAGGAGAAAAAGATGCATCCTGCACTACAAGGTCTGATTACCATCATCATTGGCGTTGGCGGATGCCTGGGCTACTTCTATTTTTCGAATCAAATACTTGATAAAGTCATTTTTCCTCCAAAAAAGAATGATGCGGGACGAAATATAAACAGGGCCAATGCTGTACGCCCTTGGTTGTTTCTGCTACCGGCAATCATTGCGCTTGGTTTGTATCTCGCCTATCCTGTGTTCTCGACGCTCTGGTTGAGTTTGACTGACCGGTCACAGGATAATGCCTTTGTTGGATTGGCCAATTATAATCAAATGTTTAATGAACCCAAATTCTGGGAAGCCATGGTTAACAACATGCTTTGGTTGATTGTTGTCCCGGCTGTATCTACAGCATTCGGCCTGTTATCAGCCCAGTTGACAGACCGTATTGCCTGGGGAAACATTGCCAAATCAATTATTTTCATGCCTATGGCAATTTCCTTTGTCGGTGCTGCCGTCATATTCAAGCTTATTTATGATGCCCGACCCGTTGACCAGGCACAAATCGGTGTTTTAAACGCCGTTTGGCTTCAATTCGAGGGAGGCACGGGATCGTTTTTGTTTCTTAAGTTACTTCCTGGAATTATAGTGCTGAGTTTTGCAGGAATTGTTTCCTATATCGGATGGTTGACATTAAAACCACTTTTGCCTGGTGAGACAAACCAGGGTGGCGGGTTGATGGCGATAGCTCGCTTGATTGCTGTTGTCATCACTGCGTATATCATAGTCCGTTCCCTACTTTTGGCCGTAGGAATCATGAGTTCAAGTCTTCCATATGGTGAACCTCAACAATGGCTTACACTTCCATTCTGGAACAATTTCTTTTTGATGATTGTGTTGATATGGATTCAAACTGGATTTGCGATGGTGATTCTCTCTGCTGCCCTTCGTGGTATTCCCGAAGAAACTGTCGAGGCGGCTATTGTTGATGGTGCCAATCCCTTTCAGGTGTTTTTTGGAATCAAGGTGCCTCAGATTACAGGAACGATTGTTGTTGTCTGGACAACCATCACACTTGTGGTACTGAAGATCTTTGATATTGTTTTTGCCATGACAAATGGTCAATGGGAAACACAGGTTTTGGCAAATTACATGTTTGACAAACTCTTTAGGGCCAACGACTGGGGAGTAGGCTCTGCCAGTGCCATTATCATAATGTTACTGGTATCTCCTATTTTGATTTGGAATGTATATAACGCAAGGAAGGAAATGCAATAATGGATGGAATGGCGGGTACAAGTTCAAAGCTAACTTGGGCTGTACATATTTCAGCGGTTTTGCTGGTTGCACTATGGCTGTTTCCCACAGTAGGTCTTTTGGTATCATCATTCAGAACAGCCGACCAGATATCCAGTTCAGGTTGGTGGGCTTCAGTGTTCTCATCGGAACAGCGCACGGTTATTCGTACTGTTGACCCTGATGATTTTAGGATTGAGGAAAACAGTGCCTTTGCGGTGACTGGTGACCTTTTTGCTGCAGATGAGGAAAAAGAGGTTATAGCCTGGGGCACCTCATCACGGGAAGTTGAAGCCTACGCTCCAGGTGATTTGGTTGATCTTGGAGACGGCGAGAGTATTACTGTTGACAGTGAAGGCACATACTCGTGGAAAGGCAATGAAGAGCAGTTGTCGGGTCGTGGAAAGCGCGTATTCGCTACGGTTGTTTCTCCTCCTGATTTTACAACTGATAACTATGAACGCGTGTTGTTCAGTGGAGACAGTACTGACGGAATGGCCAAGACCTTTTTCAATACACTGACTGTAACAATTCCAGCAACTATAATTCCCATTGTTATAGCGGCCTTTGCAGCTTATGCTCTTGCCTGGATGCAATTTCCGGGCCGGGCGATTTTAATTGCAAGCGTAGTCGGACTTCTGGTCGTTCCACTCCAGCTTGCACTTATCCCCCTCTTGCAATTTCACAATAATATAGGGATTGGTAAAGGTTATCTCGGTACATGGATGGCACATACCGGTTTTGGACTCCCATTGGCGGTTTATCTTTTGCGAAACTACATGGTGGGATTGCCGCGAGATATAATCGAGAACGCAAAAGTGGATGGTGCAACGGATTTTCAGATCTTTACCAAGATCATCATTCCACTGAGTTTTCCGGCCATGGCGTCCTTTGCCATTTTTCAGTTCCTTTGGACCTGGAATGATTTGCTTGTTGCGCGGGTATTCCTCATTGATGCCACAGGGGAAACCACCGTCATGACCAACCAGATTGTCGAATTGCTTGGGACGCGGGGTGGAAACTGGGAAATTCTTGCAACGGCTGCTTTCGTATCAATCGCAGTGCCATTGATTGTGTTTTTTACGATGCAAAGATATCTGGTCCGAGGCTTGCTTGCCGGTTCCGTGAAGTAAGACCATGATGCATGTTTGACCGGCTATGTTGATGACTTGTATCGTATACAAAACTGCAATCAAAACACCAGGGCATTTCTGGCTCCTGATTGGTAACGTTATTGGTGCAGAAACACAGGTTCACTTGGCACCTGAAAACCATTTTGCCAGGGTTTCAGGAAAAAAGGAGAGGTAAATGGCTGATATCAAATTAACTGATGTTAACAAGATTTATGGAGGTAAGGTTCATGTACTCAAGGACATCAACCTTGACATAGAGAAAGGTGAATTGATTGTGTTTGTTGGTCCTTCGGGATGCGGTAAATCCACATTGTTGAGGATGATTGCCGGTCTGGAAACCATCACCAGTGGCAGGCTTGAGATTGACCACGAACATGTGAACGATGTTCCACCTGCACAGCGCGGTATAGCAATGGTTTTTCAATCATATGCCCTATATCCTCACATGACTGTCCGTGAAAACATGAGTTTTGCCTTGAAACTTGCAAAGAAAAGCCCTCAGGAAATAACTGAATCAGTAGACCGCGCGGCAAGGATTTTACAACTGGAACCTTTTCTTGACCGTTTGCCCAAAGCACTGTCTGGTGGTCAAAGACAGCGGGTTGCGATTGGCCGTTCCATTGTGCGTGATCCCAAGGTTTACCTGTTTGATGAACCGCTGTCGAATTTGGATGCAGCTTTGCGTGTTGCAACCCGAATAGAGATTGCCCAGCTGAAGGAACAGATGCCTGATTCAACAATGATTTATGTAACCCATGACCAGGTCGAAGCGATGACTCTTGCGGACCGCATCGTTGTACTGACTGTAGGTGAAGGTATTGGACAGGTCGGCAATCCACTTCAACTTTATGAACGACCCGAGAACGAGTTTGTTGCTCAGTTCATCGGTTCGCCGGCCATGAACCTATTACCTGGAAAAATCATTGCAACAGGCAAACAGACAACCGTTCGCATAGCTGGTGGTGGCGTTGCTGTATCTGATGCACCCTCGAAAAGTTCAGATGAAAATTTGAAGGTCAATGTAGGTGTCCGACCAGAAGATTTTTCAGAGACAAAAGGGGATTATATCTTTGAAGGGGAAGTGGATATAGTTGAGGCACTTGGTGAAGTCACACAACTCTATTTCAAAGCCCAGAAAGGCGGTGATCCGATAATTGGAAAGTTGGCTGGAATACACAGTGGCCTTCGGGGTGAGACAGTCAGGCTTACAGCTGAACCCAACAAAGTACAGGTCTTTCACGAAGGAAAATCACTCTATTATCGGTAGGAATTTATTTTAACAGTACTCTCTCACCCACGGCTGATGATTTGATAGAGCATTGAGCAATTTTGGCCATGAATCAATCCATTTGGTATAACACCACATCCTAATTGTTCATTGCTCTCCAGGCTTGGACGTTTTTCCTGTGCTCGGAATAGCTTTTTGCAAATGCATGACCGCCCTTCCCGTTTGCTACGAAAAAAAGATAATCGCTATCCTCGGGATGCAGGGCAGCATGAATCGACAGACGTGATGGATTGGATATGGGTGTTGGTGGCAAGCCGGGATGAAGGTACGTGTTGTAAGGCGTATCCTTTTCCAACTCACTTTGACGAAGCCCTCTGCCCAAATATCCCTTTCCTTCGGTGAGGCCATAGATCAGGGTCGGATCAGTTTGTAAAAGCATGCGCTTGTCAAGACGATTTGAAAAAACCGAAGAAACCAATGCCTTCTCCTTGATCAAACCTGTTTCCTTTTCGATTATTGATGCCAGAATTAATACTTCATCAGGGGATTTCAGTTGGGTATTGGCTGGCCTGTTATTCCATTCTTCCTGCAAAATGCGGGTTTGATTTGATACCAGCCGATTCAAAAATTCTGTTCGATCAGTCGGGTATTCGATCAAATAAGTATTGGGAGCCAAAGAACCCTCTGGCGGGATACCTTCAATATTACCAGCAAAAAATGGTGCATCCTTTAGTGAATTGACAATTTGCCAGCTGGTTAATCCCTCGATAACGGTGGCCGAAATGAGAAACGGAAAGTCATTTTCCAGTATGGATTGTATATCCGAAGGCAGCTCCCCATCGTGATTTGCTGAGTATAATTCCGTATAACTGCCCTCAACAGGTGCCCTCTCACTAACTCGAACAAGAGTGCCTTTGCCTGAAATTATCAATTTGATTGAATATTTGTGGAGATCATGACCTGGCTTTGTAATAATAGATAATACAGCAGCCATGGAAGCGTTTTGGGGAATCTCGAAAAATCCAAAATTAAGCTGGTTTTGCTTGCTTTCCAAATAGGTTCCAATTTGAAAAAACAACTTGCTGTCTATGATTCCTTCTTCATGGAGGCTGTTGGTGATTTCTCCCATATTCGCCCCTTTTTCAATGCTAAAGTAAATGGCATCTTCAAGGGGTCCTGTTTCATTGAATTTGGTTGTTGCATAAAATACCAAACCTGCTCCGGCAATGGCAAGAACCAAGAGAAAGGTGATTATCTCCGAAGGAAAGGATTTTAAGGACATTTCAGAGTTCGGAAAAAATTAATGTTGCGTTGGACCCTCCAAAACCGAAGGAATTTGACATCACGTGATTGACATTCCTTTGCTTGGCCAGATTTGGGACCAGATCGAACTCTTCTGAGACAACGGGATTTTCCAGATTGATGGTGGGAGGAACCATCTGGTCCCTGATGGCCAGGATGGAAAATATGGCTTCAACGGCACCGGCAGCACCCAGCAAATGGCCAATCGAGGATTTTGTGGATGAAATTGATACATTGTCCAATTTGGAGCCAAGCAATTTGCTGATAGCACCCAATTCTATTTTATCAGCCATGGTTGAAGTGCCGTGGGCATTAATGTAATCCAAATCAGTACCGTTGATTTTCGCCTTGTTCAGTGCCATCTCCATGGACCTCAAGCCACCACTTCCGTCCTCGGATGGTGCCGTGATGTGATAGGCATCGCCAGACAGACCATAACCTGTCATCTCGGCATAAATCCTGGCACCTCTGTTTTTGGCATGCTCCAACTCTTCAAGAACGACAATACCTGCCCCTTCACCCATGACAAATCCATCCCTGTCAGTGTCAAAGGGACGACTGGCTCTTTCAGGTTGTTCACGCCACTGGGTTGAAAGCGCCTTGCAAGCATTAAAGCCGGCTATCCCTATTTCGCAAATCGGGCTTTCAGAACCACCTGCAATCATGACATCGGCCTCATCGGCCATGATGATTTTTGCTGCATCCCCCAGAGCATGGGCACCAGTTGCACAGGCAGTTACCGTTGACTGATTGGGGCCCTTGAAATCATATCGAATGGATACTTGACCTGAGGCGAGGTTAATGAGTGAACCGGGAATGAAAAAAGGTGAAATCCTTCTTGGACCCTTTTGCTTGAGTTGCAAAGTTGTTTCAGCAATGGTTGAAAGTCCACCGATGCCAGATCCGATCAAGACCCCTGCCCGGTATTGTTCATCGAGATTGGACGGTTTCCAGCCGGCATCTTCCATGGCCTGGTCAGAAGCAACCATGGAATACAGGATGAAATCATCAATTTTCCTTTGGTCCCTGACAGGCATCCAATCATCCGGATTGAAACTCTCGTTTGGACCGGAAGGAACCTCACAAGCATAATTTGTGATGAGATGGGATGCATCAAACTTGGTAATGGTCTTACAGGCTCCCTGACCATCCAGTAGATTTTTCCAGGTGGTTTCCACTCCACAACCTAATGGTGTAACCAATCCCAAACCTGTAACAACAACTCTTCTTACCACTCTTCCAACCCCAATTCTTGTTTGGTTTTTAATCTTATGGAAATAAATGAATATTTCCGCCTAGATGGCATTCAGCACATCTTCCAATTCGAAACTCTTGTTGTAAAGTCCCGTTCCTACAATAACACCCTCAACATTGGGTATTGTGGACAATTTTTCAATTATGTTTGCCCTTCTCATCACACCGCTGGCAATTACTGGGCTACTGGAAATTCCCGCAAGGTATGTCAACTGTTCAAGGGTACTGTCCAAATCCTCAATATTGGCGTCTATATCGGTAATGATAATACCGGCAAGGGGAACTCGATCATAAGCCCTGATAAAATCCTCCGGTTCAATTGGACCCGCTTCTTGCCAACCATGAATCATCACCTTGCCTTGCCATATATCCAGGGAAATAACGATTTGATCTGGATGTAATTTGGCAATTTCCTTGACCAAATCCGGATTCAGAACAGCCAAGGTTCCAACAACAAGCCTGCCAACCCCAGCATCAATCCACTCTTCGGCATGAAGGGCGGATCGCACTCCACCCCCGTATTGAACAGGTAACTTGGCCTGTCGTATGATTTTGAATACCAGATCCCTGTTTTTATCTGATCCGGCGATGGCATCAAAATCCGTTACATGGATCCAGGAAGCTCCGGCATTTAAAAATTCCGTGGCTTTATCAACTGGATCTATATGCCAAACAACCGGTCTGTTGGTATCGCCTCGCTCAAGACTTACACAAACTCGGTTCATTAATTGAATTGTTGGGAAAATCAACATTAAGCAATCCTCGTTCAGAACAAGAAAAAACGTAATCTCCCTTAATCATTACATTCCTTACGCCAAATTCTTATTTCGATTATTGGTGATCGCCCAAACTTTATGCCTGGGCCTTTTTGATGAAATTGACGGCATCCTCAAATGTATTGATACCCTCGGCATCTTCATCCTTTATTTCAATTTCAAATTCTTCTTCAAAGGCCATTACCAATTCAACCGTATCCAAACTGTCTGCACCCAGGTCCTGAATAAATGACGCGGAATGAACTACCGCTTCCTCATCAACCCCCAAGTGATCAACCACAATTGCTCGAACGCGAGATTCAATATCATCCATGTTTTACTCCTACTCCAATTAAATCATGCTTGGGCTTCTGCCATGCTTTCAAGCTGAATATTATTTAACAAACAAATTTTAAACTCAAGAGAATTTACCAATCCAAATAAAATATGTTTATTTGCATAGGTGTTAATCTAGTCCATTTCCCTGAAATTAAATATTTTCTATATCATAGCAAGTCCACCATTGACGTGCAAGGATTGACCTGTAATATACGAAGCTTGTTCTGAAGCCAAAAACAGTACTGGATACGATATATCTTCAGGCTGTCCCATTTTTTGCATCGGAATATTACCCAAAAGAACTTTTTTTCTATCCTCGGACAGTTTGTTTGTCATTTCAGTCTCAATAAACCCTGGGGCAAGACAATTGACGGTAATTCCCCGATTGGCGACTTCCTGGGCCAGTGATTTGGAAAATCCGATCAATCCAGCCTTGGCAGCAGCATAATTTGCCTGCCCTGGATTGCCAGTTGAACCAACAACCGATGTTATATTGATGATCCGTCCCCACCGCTTTTTAAGCATGTTTCGCAATAACCCTTTCGAAAGTAACATACACGCTTTCAGGTTTATATCCAGAACAGTTTGCCAGTCCTGTTCATCCATTCTCAACAGCAAGCCATCTCGGGTAATTCCGGCATTGTTGATCAGAATGTCGATTCCACCATCAAGACCAGATAACTCCGAAACCAAACCCGTGATGTCCTCCGGAACTCCAAGGTTGCATGGCATGGTTACAATTTTTCCCAGAGAGCCAAGTTTTGATTCCATCTCAGCCAGCTTCTCTATCCTTGTTCCCGAGACAACCACTTCAGCTCCGGCATTGAGCAAAGCAGCTGTTATGGCTTCGCCAATTCCTCCGGTAGCTCCTGTTACCAAGGCTCGTTTATTACCAAGATCTATTTTCATTTTACTTCATCCTTTCAAGGACAGACTTCACCTGCTGGGAATTACCCACTGGAACGCATTTGATATTTCTGTTGATTCGTCGGACCAGACCGGTCAGAACATTGCCGGAACCAAGTTCGAAGGCATTGGTGACCTGTTCTCGGGACAAATGGTTGATTGATTCATGCCACCTCACGGTAGCGGTAACCTGCTTGATCAAATTACTCCTGATTTCATCGGCATCAATTACAGGCTGAGCCGTAACATTTGCAACAATGGGTATGCAGGGGCTTCTGATTTCAGTATTTTCAAGAGCTTCTTTCATTCGTTCAGCTGCCGGATTCATCAATTGACAATGAAAAGGTGCTGAAACGGTAAGTTCAACCACTCGTCTGGCACCTTTTTCGGCTGCAATTTCCATTGCCCTGCCTACTGATTCAATACTGCCGGATACAACAATCTGCTTTGGGTCGTTATCATTGGCTATATCGCAAACACCTGTTTTAGAAGCCAGTTCGGCAATTTCCCTCACGATACTTATCTCGAGCCCCAAAATCGCAGCCATCTTGCCTTCGCCAACCTTGACAGCCTCTTGCATGGCCTCACCTCGCAATCGCAACAATCGGGCTGTATCCTCCAACGAGATTGCACCGGCGGCGCACAAGGCAGAATATTCCCCCAAACTGTGACCAGCCATATATGCTGATGAAGTTTCCGGAAAGCCCTCAGACAGCATTGCCCTATAGGCCGCCACCGATGCTGCCATCAAAGCCGGTTGAACATTTCTGGTCAATGTCAATTCCTCGAGGTCTCCCTGCCAGATCAGGTCGGAGAGCTTTTCGCCCAACGCTTCATCAACAATATCAAATACCTGTTTGGACACAGAATAGTTTTCGGCCAAATCCTTTCCCATACCAATTGCTTGAGAACCTTGTCCGGGAAACAACAATGCTGACTTCACTATATTTCTCCTAAATTCAACTCAAACCATTAGTAGGTGTTGTAAAATCCAACCCCAATACCACTTAAAGAAAATTAAGTTGGATAGTTCCTCTGGTAATTCAACCCCGAGGATTCCACCTTGCAAATTTATATCAGAATCACTAGTTTGTAGCGTTCCGATATGCTGTGGCATTAGGAGTCTGCATTTGAGAATACAAAATTTTTTTGAGGTTATAAATGGCCCTATACGAACAGGTCTGCATTGCTAGACAAGAACTGTCAAGTACCCAGGTCGAGAGACTCTCCGAGGATATTGAAGGCATACTTTCTGACAATGGAGGTTCTGTCCTTTACAAAGAATTTTGGGGTGCCCGAAAACTTGCATACGCAATAAAGAAAAACCGTCGGGGGCATTATTTGTTTTTCCGCCTGAATTCACCACCCGAAGCAGTGGTCGAGCTGGAAAGAAGGTTGCGGTTGAATGAGGATATTTTGCGTTACCTGACGACCAAAGTCGACAAGCATTCCGAAGAACCCACCCCCATTATGGCTTCAAAACAAGCAAATTAATTTGATTGGAAGGACAATATTATGATGAGGCAAAATTACTTTCAGCGGAGAAGAGTTTGCCCCTTTTCAAGTGATAATTCACCAGAGATCGATTACAAGGATGTGAAATTGCTGCGGAAATTCCTGACAGAGCGAGGCAAAATCATTCCACGAAGGATTTCTTCCGTTTCATCCGGAAAACAAAGGGAACTTGCGCGAGCTGTAAAAAGAGCGCGCTTCATAGCCTTGTTGCCTTACAGCGCAAAATAGGATTGTCATAATGGAACTTATACTTCTTGAAAAGGTCAACAATCTTGGGTTGATGGGTGATTTGGTAAGGGTCAAACCCGGTTATGCCAGAAATTACCTGCTGCCTCAGAAGAAGGCATTAAAAAATACCGAGGAAAATCGAAAGTATTTCGAGGAAAAAAGGGTAGAAATTGAGGCCAGAAATCTCGAATTGAAAAATGAAGCCGAAGCTGTTTCGGAAAAAATCAATGGCGAAACCTTCATTATCATCAGATCGGCTTCCGAGACCGGATCACTTTACGGTTCTGTCTCAAAGCGGGACATTGCAACGGTTGCAGCTGAAAGTGGTTTATCCATAGACCGCAAGCAGGTTGAACTTGACCGTCCCTTCAAGGAAATTGGTATCTATCAGGTGAAGGTTAATCTCCATCCTGAGGTAGAAACCAGCATTTATATCAATATTGCCCGAACAGTTGATGAAGCTGAGGCTCAATTAGATTCTGGTGAGGAAGAAATCGGTAGAACAAAGGTTGAAACACTCGAAGCGACTGAAGAGGTCGAAAAAGCTGAAGTATCTGAAGTCGAGCAGGTTGAAGCTAAGGATTGATTTTAGACTCTTCACCCCAATGTTGGGTAATTCACCTGTTGACTCCCTCGGGATATAAATCTAGCCCCCCCCCTCGAATTCTGTCCTGCTGGTGGCTTGCAGTTATCGTTGACAAAGTTTATCAACTCATCCTTCCTCAATGAAGAATAACTCGTAGTGGACAACCTGACAGAAACGCGATGGTTTCATTTTCTTCTTGAAAAATGCTCGCCCTGCATTCGATAACCATCTTTTGGTCATTAATCCTTTCCCACTAACTGAAGAAGGTTGGTGATGAAAGTACCCTTGCTTTTCAAAATGGACAATACACTTGAAACAATTATAACCCATCAATAAGGGCAAAGCTCCTTTCTCGATAATTGTTTTTCTTGAAAGAACCTATTGGAATTTTCTTTGTGCATTCTATGATACCTTCTAAGCCCCCCCCAAGTTAGGAGTTCACCATGCATTTCAAATCACCCTTTTTCTTGCTTAATCCAGACCTGGATGGAGTTGGCCGGATTTTCCGGGTTTTCCTGTTCGGTGTGATGGGGCCATTGATCCTGACCTATTTCGCAATGATTGCCGGCATCATATTTCTGGTCACTTTTTTTCTTTGTCATTCGTTGCCGATTCATTTCTTTGGGTTCTCCTCATTTTTCGGTTGGTATTTGGGTATTATATACCTTGCTGCAACAGGAGACAGCTTCCTGGACCCGCAGGCTGATCCGAGGAAAATGTCAATACGGATCGTTTCCACCTCTTGACTTCCCAGCGCTTTTATGCTAATAGTCTCCGTGATTCGACACAGCATCATGAATTATTAAGGAGCATGCAATGAACATGAACGCACTTACCCCCCCCCCCTCGAGGAACAGGCGGTGATTGCTGGCCGGAATTGACGGGCGAACGGGAGTTGAGGCGGAAGCAGTTTGGATATCATCTTGACAAACAGGTGGATTGATTCGTTGTCAACCCATCTTTATAGTCCCTAATTTTTCTATCCCTATTCCTGCATTTTCCAGTGTCTGTTTGATTTGAGCGGCAATATTCACAGCTGCCGGGCTGTCTCCATGAACACAAATCGATTCAGGCTTGATGGCAATTTCATTACCATCAATTGAAGTCAACCTGTTGTTTTGTACTGCATTCAGCATGTTATCGGCACAGTGAATCGGGTCCAGTATCATGGCTCCCTTTTTAGACCTGCTGACAAGGGTACCATCACTATTGTAAGATCTATCGGCAAATATTTCCCTGACATGGGGAATTCCCAATTCCTCGGCTGCGATTTGCTGTTTGGTACCGGCAATTACAAGAATTTTAAGATCCGTGGATAATTCCATTACAGCATCGTAAAGTGCTTTCGCCAATTCAATATCCCGTGAGGACATATTGCCAAGGGCACCATGAAACTTAACATGTCTAACATCAGTGTTAAGGGTTTTCGCAATGGCTTGAAGGGCTCCGATTTGATAGATGGCCTCGGATTTCAATTCCTCAATATCATAACCCTGAATTTCTCTTCGACCAAAACCGACCAAATCCCTGAATCCCGGATGGGCACCTATCCCAACATTGTTTTGAATACAGGAAAGGCAGGTTTTCTTCATTTGCAATGGATCACCGGCATGAAATCCGCAAGCCACGTTTGCCGAAGAGACAATTTTCAGGATTTCCTCATCCAGGCCCTTTTTCCAAGGCCCAAAACTTTCTCCCAAATCCGAATTGAGATCAATTACCGTCATTATCCTCTCCTTTTGTAACTCCACTGATGAAATTATAATGCAATAAATCATGCATCTGAAATGGATCCCTAACCAGTGGCTTTAGTGAATGCGACAAATTTCTGATCCTGTCGGATATTTTTCTGAATTCAATCTGGGCCTCCCTGTTTGAAACCAGCTGAAATTGAAATTCGGTATCCGGCTGCATCTGGGCCACCATGGGTAAATCCGAAGTAATAACCGAAGCAATTCTGGGGTATCCGCCCGTGGGTTGACTTTCAGCCAATAGTATTGCCGTGGTTCCATCTGCTGCGACTTGAATGTCACCTGCAACGATAGGATCAGATACCAGGGTTTTTCCTGTCAAGGCAGAAATGGTCCAATCAATGGGTATGATTCTGGCCCCCATTCTGTTTCGCGAAGAACTCATTCGAAACCGTTTCAAGGTCAAATTATCGAGATCAGAATCAGAGAACAGTTTCGAGTGGGGTCCATATACGATTCGTAGTGTTTTGATATTGAAGTAATCAGGTTCAGGTAAAGTCAGTCCCTCCTCTCTAGAGAGGTTTTCTGACAAGGGTATCAGGTGATACCCCACCTCGGGAACATCACCCAGGCCCGAAGCAATATGCGTTGATCTTGAACCAATAATTTTTGTGCTTTCTATACCTCCTGGAAAGTGCAGGTAGCTGTAAATTCCCAATTGGGTTTTACGCATTTGGAGTATTTGGCTGGGATATATTGTGAAGGTACTTCTCCACGTTAAGGGCTTGTGGTCCACTAGAACTTCCATCGGTCCACCTGACGTCGCAAGAGTCATTGTACCGTGAGAAACAAAGGTACCCCCACCGAATTGAAATTCCAGCGCTGCGGTCTCCAGTTCATCACCAAGCAAGGTCTGCCCTTCTGCCAGGGCATAATAATCCATGGCACCGCCACGAGGTACACCAAACCTTTGATAACCTACCCTGCCCTTGTCCTGTATGGTTACAGGTCCAAGTAACTCCAGGATTTCAAGTGATGCCATATTCATCCCATATCTGAGCCGGATTGAAATTTGAGTATTCCTCTTCCGAAATTGGATAAAAGCGAATTTTATCACCAGGTTGCAGAAGAAAATGCGGTGATTGATCAATCCTGAATCCAATTACCGGTGATCGGCCAATGATAGACCAGCCAGTTGGAATTTCAGTTGCCGTAAATACTGTCTGTCGGTTAGCAACAAGTATTGAGCCGGGCAAAGCAGTTGCGTTATAGGATTCTTTTCTGGGTATTTTGAATTCCTCGGGCAATTGGGCCAGATAAGTAAGTCCTGGGGCGAAACCCAAGCATGCAACACGCAGATTGCAGGAACAGTGCAATTCTTTCAGCTTTTCTTTGTTTAATCCTGTCCTGGTGGCAATATATTCAAGATCAGGACCAAATTCATTTTCATAACAAACCGGAATTTCAAATGTTCTTCCCTGGTCTATTGCCTTGTCAGGAAATGGTTTTGAAAGCAATTCGAACAGAAATTGTTCAACTTTTTCCATTTCCATACACAAAGGATCAACCCTGACCATAATTGAGCGGATTGCAGGAACCACTTCAACAATCCATGGGGAGTTTTCAATTGCCAATTTCCTGTCAAACTCAAGTACCTTTGCATTGGTTTCAACAGAGTAGCCATCACCAAAAGTCACCATAAAAGCTTGATCGCCCAATGGTGATATTCGGGGGAATTCCATTTGGTCTGTGTTTGCATTCATTTTCTAGGGTATTTTAGAAATAAAGGGTTTGGATTCCAAAAAGGGGAACCCATATAATTTTGTAAAATTATGATATAATACGGTTTCAATTTCGAAGTGGTTGTCAAGTTTATTTATCAGCTATTACTCAGTCTTGGATTTATTAGTTTCAATTAAATTGCTTGTGAATCAAAAGATTAATATTTTCAAATAGAGGCCCAAATGGAAAAATTATACCACCCTTCCAATGAATTTGTTTCTTCCACCCTTATCCATGGTGAAAAATTCAAGGAATTGCAAAAACATGCTCAGGAACAACCGGAACAATTTTGGTCAATGATGGCCGAAAGACTGGATTGGATCAAGAATTTTACAAAAGTCAAATCGGTTAACTTTTCCTATCCGGAAGTCTCAATCAAATGGTTTGAGGATGGGTCATTGAATGTCGCAGCCAATTGCATTGACCGTCATCTTGCAACAAGGGGTGATCAAACTGCAATTTTATGGGAACCCGATAATCCAGAGGAACCGACCAAATACATTAGTTACAAGGAACTTCATGAGAATACTTGCAGGATGGCTAATGTATTGAAATCATTGGGGGTAAAGAAAGGTGACAGGGTTGTAATTTATCTTCCCATGATTCCTGAAGCAGCATATGCCATGCTCGCCTGTGCCAGGATGGGTGCAGTGCATTCGGTGGTATTTGCAGGATTTAGCCCTGATGCACTTGCAAACAGGGTAAACAATTGTGGTTCTAATTTGATAATTACAGCTGATGAAGCACCCAGAGGTGGCAGAAATACACCTTTGAAGGTAAATGCCGACAAGGCTCTTCAGGAATGTAACGAGGATGTGAAGCTTCTTGTTGTCAAAAGAACCAATGGGGATATTCCCTGGAAAGCCGACAGGAATATTGATTACAACAAGGTTGCAAAGGAGGTATCTCCCAATTATCCAATTGAGGAAATGAATGCTGAGGATCCACTCTTCATTCTTTATACATCTGGTTCAACCGGTACCCCAAAGGGTGTGGTTCATACTACAGGTGGATACCTGCTTTACGCTGCCCTGACCCATGAGTATGTATTCGATTATCAGGAAGGCGATGTTTACTGGTGCACTGCAGATGTCGGCTGGGTAACCGGCCATAGTTACATTGTTTATGGTCCGCTGGCCAATGGGGCAACCACTCTCATGTTTGAAGGCGTTCCGACCTTTCCCACGGCATCACGATTTTGGGAGATATGTGACAAGCACAGGGTAAATCAGTTTTATACCGCACCAACAGCCATAAGGGCATTGATGGGACTGGGTGATGAATGGGTAAGCAATTGTGACTTGTCATCACTTAGAGTGCTCGGTACAGTTGGTGAACCCATTAATCCCGAAGCATGGAACTGGTATCATAAGGTTATTGGTAAGGAAAATTGCCCGATTGTCGATACGTGGTGGCAAACTGAAACCGGGGGACACTTGATTACTCCCCTGCCCGGCGCTGTTCCAACAAAACCAGGATCGGCAACCTTGCCGTTTCCGGGTATTGAACCGGTCATTCTGGAACCTGAAAAAGGTCACGAAATCAAATCTGATGAAGCAGAAGGGGTGTTATGCATTCGTGATAGCTGGCCTGGACAGATGAGGACCGTTTATGGTGATCACCAACGGTTCATGGAAACCTATTTCCAGCAATATCAAGGATATTATTTTACAGGAGATGGATGTCGCCGAGACAAGGATGGCTATTACTGGATAACCGGAAGAGTGGATGATGTGCTCAATGTATCTGGTCACAGGATGGGGACCGCTGAAATAGAGAGTGCACTTGTTGCCTATCCTGATGTGGCAGAAGCGGCAGTGGTTGGCTACCCACATTCAATAAAGGGTCAGGGCATCTATGCCTATGTCACCCTTAAAAGTGGTTCGGAATATACCGATGAGCTGAAAAAAACATTGGAAGTTTGGGTAAGAAAGGAAATTGGACCTATAGCCAAACCCGATATTATCCAATGGGCCCCGGCACTTCCCAAAACACGTTCGGGCAAGATCATGCGACGGATACTCAGAAAAATTGCTGAAAATGATTATGGAAGCCTCGGTGACACCTCCACTTTGGCAGAACCCTCAGTCGTTGACGAACTGATCGAAAATCGACCTAGAACATAAAATCGAATTGACAGTATCAAATCGTGAGCAACAGCGAGATATATTTTGCACCTTCCATTCTGAGTGCGGATTTTTCCAACCTTGCACAGGAGTGCAAGGCAGTTGAAGCGGCAGGGTGTGATTGGATTCATCTGGATGTTATGGATGGTCATTTTGTCCCGAACCTGACCTTTGGTCCGGATGTGGTTTCAGCACTTCGGAAGCATGTAACACGGGTGATGGATGTGCATTTGATGATTTCACCAACTGCCTTGCTTCTCGAAAAATTCATATCTTCTCAGGCTGATGTAATTACGGTTCATGTGGAGGCTACTCCACATATATGCAAGGATCTCCAGTTAATCCGCAACAGTAGAATCAAGGCTGGTGTGGCCCTCAACCCCGGAACTCCCGTTACCACGATTGTCCCCTTGCTTGACATGATTGATCTGGTTTGTGTCATGACTGTCAATCCTGGCTTTGGTGGTCAAAGGTTCATTTCCAATCAGGTTCAAAAAATAAGGGAAATCAGGGAACTTATCGGTAACAGAGACATTTATTTGGAAGTGGATGGCGGGATTGATACTTCAAATGTAGGTTTGGCCGCTCAGGCAGGTGCCAATGTTTTTGTTGCCGGTACTTCGATATTCAAAGGTGGTAGCTTCAATAACCCTGATATCTATCGGGATAATATTGCAGACTTGAAGAAGCAAGTACTTGGAATATAAATTGAAACTTGCTGCCAAAACAACAAAGTAAAGTCTCATTGTACGAATGAATAAATTAATAGGTACGATCAATTTTGTAAATCTTATAGGTGGGGTGTGATTCCTGTATTGCGTTGTATTTTTTCATCAAGCGGCCTTCCTTTTTTCATGCCATGGATTCCAGTTGTCATTGGCGGGCTTCCTCAACGACATAGTCTCATGACCGGTCAAAACGGCCTGACCTGACCAACGAACGAATGCCCGGTATGGCCTGGCCACCAGCCATGCTCCAGCGCATCCCCGACCTCTTCATCCGCTCCCCGGCATGGGTCTTGCTGGCTGTCTCCACACAGCCCGGGCCAATCGGCAGGCAACGGCGCCTGGGAGCTGCATCCGTCCACGGCGCCCTTTGAAGCAATTCCGGATCGTCCGCAATTCCTCCCTTGTCTCCTCGTCACCAGACCGGTTGTGTAGATCCCCGATGGCCCGGGAACACGGTCTACCCCATTGTCCTCCTCGAGCAGGATGGAACGTCACTCCCCGTACCAACCATCCTTTGATGCCGCATGTTCCGAGGCTTTCGACGGATGGTTCGTTGCATGGTGGAAACCGGCGATCTCCCCATCGACCTCTTGCCCAGACAGAAAGCTCCGGTTGTCCTTCGCACCATCCGCGACACCGATACTGGCCGAGACGCTTCGCCATGACCACCCCGAGTCCCTGGCGGTCCTGAGTGGTATCTCTGCAAGCAGACGGGTCGTCATCCTTCCGGCCGGCAACTCAAGACTTTCATCGGTGGGACAGATCGATTTCCCCAGCGTGCTGTTCCGGTACAGGGAACGCCGGTACTCCACCTTGCCGAAAAGACAGTGGAAGGTTCCCGTGGAGGGTTTGGCACGGCATCACGCTGCCGTCATGCTCAATCGAACGGGCTACCGTCATCACTGTTCCCGGCAGCCTTCTCCTCACCCTGGCAAGTTCGGCAAACGCTTCATGCAATATTTTCGGAACCATCACCGGAACCTTGTCAAAATCATTTTCCTGAGCTATATCTTCAGTCATCGGGAATTCTCCTTACCTATGCTTGGAAAATACGGTTGAGGTGTTTCCGGTTCTTCCCTGAAAAGCCATAATCCTGAACGTTTCTGCCCAGTGGGGAAGGAAAAAGAGCAAAATTGAAATGGACGATGAACGAATCAAAACGGCTCAATGTTTGAGATTTCTTCAAAGAAAGGTTAATATTCAACTTGTTTTTCGGTAATTATTCAGGTATAGAAAACACCAGATTCGGTCATGGCATGGCACAATCCACCGCAATATGGAAAGCACCTCCATGACGAAGTTTTTTCTTGCCATTTTGAAAGCCGGTCCCTATCATGGT
>JAPORQ010000080.1 GCA_026710155.1 Paracoccaceae bacterium | reverse complement strand
CGCCAAGTCCGGGCTGTTCCATGGCGAAATTCACCGCAATGCCAAAAACACACCCCACAAGTCCAAAAATGTAGCAAATTGAAATAAAATCCAGACAGTAAACCAATTTTGGTTCCAGATTACAGGGTAAACAGCATCATTTTATTGCTTCTGAGCCTTATGATTAAGGATATCTGGGTGATTCATGAAGAATCGAATTGGCTTTACATAATTGTACGGTATCAATTCGATAATGCTCAGATCATGTATTGGCCGCCATTGGCACTGACTGAAGAACCAGTGATAAAACCAGCTTCATCAGAAACCAAAAAAGCTACACAACGTGCGATTTCTTCTGGTTTGCCCAGCCTGCCAACCGGAATTTTCTTGATAATCTGCTCCCTAACGTTTTCTGGTACTGCCATGACCATTTCTGTGGCAATATAACCAGGACAGATGGCATTGACGGTAATACCCTTAAAAGCACCTTCCTGGGCCAGGGATTTGGTAAAACCGATATCACCGGCCTTGGCCGCAGAGTAATTGGTTTGCCCCATTTGTCCTTTCTGTCCATTGACCGAAGAAATGTTGACAATTCGGCCAAATCCGCGGGAGCGCATTCCTTCCCAAACCTGATGCGTCATGTTGAACAAACCGGTCAGATTGGTGCTGATGACATCATTCCATTTTTGTGGTGTCATGCGATGAAACATCGAATCTCGGGTGATACCTGCATTGTTGATAAGAATTTCAACCGGACCAAACTGGTCTTCGACTTCCTTAACGCCTTGGTTGCAAGCCTCATAATCCGCAACTGACCATTTGAAGGTTGCAATACCCGTCGCCTTGGTGAAATTCGTTGCGGCTTCCTCATTCCCGGCAAAATTGGCGGCAACGTTATAACCATCTGCTTGCAATTTTTTGGCAATGGCGGCACCTATTCCTCTGGTTCCACCGGTGACAAGTGCTACTCTACTCATGATAAAATTCCCTATTAGAAAATTGAACAACTATTTGCGTTCCACACACATGGCAACACCCATACCACCCCCAATGCACAGGGTGGCAAGTCCTTTTCGAACATCCCTTCTTTGCATCTCAAAGAGTAATGTATTGAGGATTCTGCAGCCAGAAGCCCCAATTGGATGACCTATGGCTATGGCTCCACCGTTGACATTAACGATTTCTGGATCCCATCCGATTTCCTTATTGACTGCACAGGCCTGGGCAGCAAAGGCTTCATTGGCTTCCACCAGATCAAGATCCGAAACCGACCAGCCGGCTTTTTCAAGTGCCTTGCGGGAAGCTTTTACAGGACCTATACCCATTATTGAAGGGTCAACTCCTGCCGTTGCGTAGGATATGATGGTTGCCAAAGGTTCAATTCCTCGCTTTTCAGCTTCATCACGGGACATCAGCAACACGACAGCTGCGCCATCATTGATACCTGAAGCATTACCGGCAGTAACCGAACCATCCTTGGCAAAGGCAGGTCTGAGTTTTTGCATGTTTTCGATTGTCGCACCATGGCGAATATATTCATCCTCGTCAACAATCACTTCACCCTTTCTGGTTTTTACAACCACGGGGATAACCTCATTTTCAAAACGGCCATCCTTTTGGGCGGTTTCGGCCTTGTTTTGCGAAGCCAGGGCAAAACTGTCCTGAACATCACGGGATATTTGCCACTTTTGAGCCACATTTTCAGCCGTTGTACCCATATGATAACCATTGAAGGCGTCCCAAAGACCATCTTTGATCATGGAGTCGACAAATTCGAGATTCCCCATTTTTTTGCCAGAACGCAAATAGGCCACGTGAGGGGACAGACTCATGTTCTCCTGCCCGCCGGCAAGTACGATTTCAGCGTCCCCCAATTTTACATGCTGTGTACCAATCGCAACGGCACGTAACCCTGAGCCACAAACCTGATTGATTCCCCAGGCTGCAGATTCAATCGGCAGGCCAGCCTTGATATGTGCCTGGCGGGCAGGATTTTGACCCTGACCAGCAGTTAAAACCTGCCCGAGAATTGTTTCTGAAACATCCGCTTTATCAACATCTGCCTTTTCAAGAACAGCTTCCATGACCTGTGCACCAAGCTCATCAGCCGGTACATTTGCAAATGATCCATTGAAACTACCTACAGGCGTTCTCCCAGCACCAGCTATTACAACTTCGCTCATATATTACCTTTATTACCTACAGATTGGTGACCTATCCCAAAAAGGAATAGATTATAGACATAACATAGAAATTATGTAAGTTTGGGACATAAATATTGGCAATTTTTCAAATTTTTCAACCAATAAGAAAAGCTCTTTCGATACTGCTTCTATGTCAATTGACTGCAACTCTTTATCAGGGCTATCGCATTTGAAATCCGAGATGGTTTTTCATGTAACAAACAACCCCATCAATGGAGTTTCAGATCCAAAATCATTGCCTTTGGTGCAAAATTTTCAAAAAAATGATTGTGGAAACCCCCATTTCCAATCTCAAGCAGGTCATGTGAATGAAAAGACGAACAATGTCATCTTGCCAATTCCAAGTGTGGTGGCTCTTCATATCCATTTCTGAATGCTCCATACAGAGGTTTATGGGCCTTCATATGGGAGACTACATAATTGTTTCCCCATTTTCCAAAAAGTATCTAAACCCATGTTGAACCGTATTTCCAAGACCCAAGGACTCTCCCCCTGAATGATGCCAGGGTCATGATGAAGCACCTGTCAAAGAAGAATTGACAGGTAATGGAAAAGAAGAAAATCGGTTAGAATTTATGTTCGGGAAAACAAGTGTATAAATCCCCTCTTATACTCATAGACTCAAGTTTCTATACAAATTGTTTATTCTGGTATGGCATGCGCCTTGCGGTGATTAAATATGCTAGCGCGTTTGAAGCTAAAGACCATTGCATTGCACCTTCTCGTCTAAATGATAACCGCCGACCCGGCTTAAATCAGTGCCATCAGGGAGAGAAACCACACTATTGTTCATTTGAACCACAAGCCTGTTCGTGATTCCCAAATATCCCCGCCATCCATTGCCTTCAAACAATCGCTTTTCACCGCCATAATTGGTGATTCCACCTTGCCACAACAAAACAATCCATGAATTCATGCTCCGTTCTTCATTGGGATTTTTTTTCAGTTGCAAATTGGAATTAAACATTTCCTTCCGTTGACCGTCGGAATAAACGACCAATTTAACATTTGCCGTGTATCCAGTTGCGTTAACATCGATGCAAATCTTATCCCATTCTGAGTCAGAATCATCTGATTCCGGAATGTGAACAAGACCGGCATAATGTCCCTCAATCATCCCGGTTAGTTGATTTGCATGCACTGCTCCCAAGCCCAGCCCTACTGAGACGACCGCAAAAACGGATACAAACAGTTTAAACATTTTTCTCATCTGTCCTTTCTCCTGATCGGTATTTTCTGCCATTGTCTTATCCTATACGATTATCAAACGTGTTTTCAAGTTAAATTTTCGATATTCGCTCAATCTGAAAACCAAATTGTTAATCTTCCAATGTGGTATGCCATTACTCCCAACACTGATTATAATAAAATTATGGGGCTTATAAAAATGGCTTGGCAGACGTGCGATTTTCCTCATGGTCCGAACCATCCTGCCTAATGGAACTCGGGTATGCCGCGCATGTGCGGACCGGAACCCGGCTGAATGGACACCTGAGTTCCTGTGGCCTCCTAGCCAGGAAGGGGACATGCCATCCCCCGGCTTTGGCAACCGGTTCCTGAGAGCCTTGGGATCGGCGCCCCTGCGCCGAGGAATGGTGGCTGGCCATATGCCATGGAACAAGGACGCCCGCGTGAAACACGGGCG
>JAPORQ010000045.1 GCA_026710155.1 Paracoccaceae bacterium | reverse complement strand
TGGTATTTATTGTCTGTCCCAAGTTCTGCCCATTTGGTTTGTACATCCGAAAATGACATCCCATGACCATCATCCCTAATTATTAATAAGTTTTCTTCAGGATTAATTTCTATGTAACAGTTTCTTGCATCTGCATCGTAAGCGTTTTTTACAAGTTCAATAATAGCTGCCACTTCTCCACTTATTAATCTATCCCCAAGGGTACGGATAATTCTGGCCTGAGATTTAAATGTTAACTCTTGTTTCATTACTAACTTACCACAACCTAATTTTCCATATAAACCACATTAAGAAAAGGTTCAATTAACCAACTATTCAGGTATCAAATTATTCAATATCCTGAACAATTGGATTGTTCCTGTTGATATCCTGTAAGTCAAGCCTGATTGTTGGTCATAACGAGACGGCACAAGCCGCGAGTCCGACAAATTCCATTGAGGCCAATGATTCGTTGGCAGTACCCCTTGATACAGACACATGACGTTACGTCCCCCCTATTCACAATCAGTTGATGTGCAGGCAGGGCTGAAGGAGCTTGCTGCCAGGGATGCAAGAATACAGGAGTTGGAAAGCCAGATCCAGGAATTGGAGGATATCTACACGGAACTGGAGGTAGCCATGGCCGGGCAGGCCGAGGTGATATCCGAACTTGAGCGCCGTGTTGGCATGAACAGCCGGAACGGCAGCAGGCCCTCTTCGAGTGATGGCCTGGGGAAGCCCCCGGCCCCGAAACGTTCCAATGTGAAGGGGCGAAGGCCAGGTGGACATAAGGGTCGCAAGGGAACAACGCTGCTCCGTTTGGAAAGGCCCGATCATGTCGTGAACCATTTCCCCTCCAGCGGCAGCCATTGCGGGCACACCCTTGATGAAGGGATGTCGGTCAGGGTCGAGACACGCCGGGTCCGGGACCTTACGGCACCGTCCCCCTGGTTGTTGTGGATCATGTTGCCCACACGTGTGTCTGTCCGCATTGCAAGGGGGAAACCAGGGCCATGTTTCCGGAGGGTGTCACTGCAACGGTCCGGCATGGCCCGAACCCTGTCCGGCCCGTTCGGCGTGAAACCGTCGGAAGGGACGATTGTCAACATGGCGTCCCGGATGGCCGGCGGTTTCCGCGAGCTTGATGGGCATGTCAGGCAGGCGCCGGATCGTGCCCGGGTCGTTCACATGTATGAAACAGGTCTTCGGATCGAGGGCAGTCTCCACTGGCTGCATGTTGCGTGCACACGTTTGCTGAAACACTTCAGGATCGGCAAGGGTCGTGGCGATGTCATGCCTGAGGCCCTAGGCATTGGTATCCATGACTGCTGGAAGACCTGCTTCATGATGCCGCATGTTGCCGGCCACGGCATATGCCGTGCGCATGTCCCGAGGGAACTGGAGAACCTGTTCCGGTTCGGCCGAGAGAAGTGGGCCAGGGACCTTGCCGGACTTTTGAGCGGCGCGGTTCACGCCTGCAACCTGGCGGATGGCGCTCCCCTGTCCCCCGATACCATGAGGGAGATCGGGGACAGTCAAGACCGCATTGTCGGGGAGGGTCTCCGGCATCATGAATCACTGAAACCGTTGTCATCGCCGGGCAGACGGGGAAGGAGGAAGTGGCGCAAGGGCCACAACCTTTTGCTGCGACTGCGGGATCATCGCGATGCCGTCCTGCTGTTCACGGGAAACCCGCTTGTTCCCGCCACGAACAACATCGCGGAACTGGATCTGCGCATGGAGAAGGTGAAGCAGAAGATATCGGGGTGTTGCCACAGCAGGTAAGGAGCAGTCAATCACACCATGATAAGGACGGTTCCGTCTACGGCCGCAGGCAGGGATGGAACATGCCAGACACGCTTCGCAAACCGTCCCCGGAACTCGAGGCATCGCTTGAGGTGGATCTCCCCGTTCAGGTTCCTGGATGACACCCTTTCGCAGTGCCAGGGAATCATGGGCTGGCCTCAAGAAACCATCACCATGTGAACCATTGGCATGAACAGTGCCATTGCATTGGCTTGGCATTATTGCCTAAACTGCAACTTTACTGGAGGTGTGCCGAATAGTTACATTCGTTTATTATAACTTATGGGAATTATATACGAGAGTAACATTTCTATCTTGAAATTTGTTACTTTAATACTATATTATAGTAACAAAGATAATTAAAATACAAAGGATAAATACAATGCCCAAAGCCCCTGGAAAATCTTACCGAAAAGCCATCTCATTCGTGGAACTTATAAAGATGTTCCCCGATAATGATAAATCCAGAAAATGGTTTGAAAACAAGCGATGGAAAAAAGGTGCTTACTGCCCTCATTGTGGTTCTTTCAATGTTCAATGTGATGTCAACCATCCAACCCAAACCCATCGATGCAGGGATTGCCCCAAGAAACCATTCTTTTCAGCGAAAACTGGAACAGTAATGCACAAGTCCAAATTGGACTACCAAACATGGGCAATAGCAACTTACCTATTCACAACAAACCTCAAAGGCGTATCATCAATGAAACTTCACAGGGAACTGGAAATAACCCAGAAAAGTGCTTGGTTCTTGGTCAGAAAACTTCATAAATCCTATGAAAAAATGGACTCAAAACTCAAGGGAATCGTAGAAGTTGATGAAACCTACATGGGCGGTAAGGAAGGCAACAAGCACGAGTCCAAGAAAACCAAACAAGGTCGGGGAACAGGTAAGATTATCGCTCAAATTATTGAAGATACCACAAAACCAACCTTGCAAGGATTTGTAAAGGAAAATACTGAAGAAGGAACAGAAATACATACAGACGAAAACAAGTCCTATAAGGGTTTGGAAAACCACAAAACTGTTAATCACAGTATTGGAGAATATGTAGCTGGTAATGTTCATACCAATGGCATTGAATCAATGTGGGCAATTTTCAAGAAGGCACATAAAGGCACTTATCACAAAATGTCAAAGAAACACCTTCGCAGGTATGTAGCCGAATTCGTGGGAAGGCATAATAACAGATCATCAGATGCCATTGACCAAATGACCAATTTGGTTCTTGGGTATGAACAACAATCAATTGACTTACAAAGAGTTGATTAAGTAAAAAGAGGGGTTAATATGAATGAAGAAACAAATTTTATGGATTTATTAGGCAGTCCAGCGTGTTCATTGGAACATTGCTTAACTGTGTTAAACGGAGAGTATTCAACCAATCAAAAAAAAGAAGCTTTATCTTCTATTGGTAGGAAAAGAGATAAGGAAAACAAAGAAATTCTATTTAAGTTTACCAAACACAAAAACCCCGAAATCGTGATGCAAGCGACTAGAGGTTTGCTAGTGTTTAAACAAGATGAAGATGTCATCAAATTGCTCAATGATTTATTACAACACTCCAATGACATGATAAGAGATGTTGCTGAAATTGAGTTAAATGGAAGAGGACATTCAAAAGAGAAAAGTAATAACGAAATTCCAGATTACTTGAAGGATGTTGTTGTAGAGGGAGATGTACTTGAGGTTTTGGAGTGTGTAAAAGATGAATCCATTCATTTCACATTTACATCACCTCCCTATTACAATGCCAGAGACTACTCAATCTATGCGAATTACAATGAGTATTTGGATTTTCTGGAATCTGTATTTACGGAAGTACATAGGATTACTAAAGAAGGTAGGTTCTTCATTCTAAACACTTCCCCCATCATTATGCCAAGAGTAGGTCGAAAATATTCAAGTAGAAGGTATGCCTTACCTTTTGATATTCATGCCAGATTAGCAAATATTGGCTGGGAATTCATTGACGATATCATTTGGTCTAAACCCGAATTGAGTGCCAAGAATCGTGTATCTGGATTCAATGTAAACAGAAAACCTTTAACTTACAAACCAAATCCATGTATTGAATACCTTATGGTATATCGCAAGAAAACCCACAGACTTATTGATTGGAATTTGAAATTATATGATTTAAAGACCATAGAGGATAGTTTGGTTAATGATGATTTTAACCGCTCAAATATTTGGAATATTGCCCCAACAGCAAGCAAGAAACATAGTGCAGTATTTCCTGTAGAATTATGTAGACAGGTAATAAAACTGTATTCATTAAAAAATGACTTGGTTTTTGATCCGTTTGCTGGTAGCGGTACAATGGGGGCAGCTGCTATTGAACTCGACCGAAAATTTTTCCTAACTGAAATAAGTAAAGTGTATTTTGATGTAATCGTAAAAAGACTCACTACTTACTCCATGCTTGAAAATAGGTTTTCAAGTTTTAGAGTCGAAAGTTTTAGAGAAAAGGTAGTTGAGTATGACTACAATCCCCCCAACAATAGTAAGACGTAGTGTAGAAACTATTTTACTTGCAGAAGATCATAGGTCTATCGCAAACGATTTAATAACTTCGAAATTTTTAACAGAAACCATAGAGATTTTTAAAAAAGTAGTTAATGAAAAATTAGAAAACAATCATATAAACTTAGAATGGTTCAGAGCAATATGTGAAGACCCTAGTAATAGTACAGATTATATTTTGGCATTTGCTGGTTTAGGTAAGAAGACAATCACGAATAAAAGGAAATCAACTAAACGTGAAATAATTATTGAGGAATCTTTAGAGAGTTTTGAAATCCTTATTCAAACAATTGATGAATTATGTGATTCCGATATAGAGATAACACTATCAATAAATTACAACAATGTTTCTATATCTCTAAATCTGGATGAAAGTATGATTGTAATCAATGCTTTAGCAGTAAGAAGAGGGGCAATTAGGGGTGGTATCTGGAGTTCTTTTGGCAAGCAAATTGAAACTCCATTACTAACTTGTATGTGCAATTTATTTAATGTACCCGAAGATAACTATTCATCTGGAAATAGAGAAAATATTAGAGAAATTGATTTTTACCTTATCACGGATGAAAATGAAGAAAAATACTGTGAAATTAAATTAATGGGTAAGGGAAATTCAGAAGGTGCGGATTCAACTATTGCCAGAGATTCACATGTGTTTGTTGCTAGTAAACTTTCAGATACAAACATACAACAATTAGAGATAAATAATATTGAATGGGTTGAATTAGATAATCGTGAAGAAGATGATAATGGTAATATAACTGGATTAGGGTTTATGAGATTCGGAGATGTTTTGGAAAATTTGAAGATTCCTCACCAGAATATTGACACATATCAGGACATTGCTGAATTAGTGAGGAATGCTGCAAGAAATTTAGAAATTGAAGGTGAGGATAATTAAACTTAAACCCAAATTAACAAACATTGAAAGCAAATTTCGCTTTCACTTTCTAAACTCAGTTTAAGATAAATTAAAGAGGGCGGTTAATCCGCCTTTTTTAATAACGACTTATAATAATGGAGAGAAATTTTTATGAAACAGAAAAACAAAAAACAACCAAAGAAAATTGAAAGAATAAAAATCAAACTTCCAAACAATAAGTATCAACCAAGTGTAGAAGAATTGAGAGAGGAAGTTCACATACCATTAAGCCCTGATGAGTTAGGGGAGTTGTTGGTAAGGGATTATGAGATTGAGTATGAAAAATGAAGGCAAAAATGTTACTCTTGTATATAATTCCCTAACTTAGCTTAACAAATACAACACTTTGGTTTTGTAATGCAGGGTAATTTTGTTCGTTTCATAAACTAGCTAGAGAACAATAACCTAATGGCAGAATATCTGTATTTTTGTAACCTTATAATGAAGGAACCTTTGAACTTTCATGCAACTGTACGATGTCAATAATATCCCTCATAATGGTATTTATTTCATAATCCTTGGGGGTATAAATTGCGGATATTCCCAATTTTAGCAGGTCATCGCGGTCCTCTTCCGGAATTATACCCCCCAAAATGATTGGTATATTACCACCCCCCTTTTCACGCAGTTTTTCCACCGCTTCAACCACCAGGGGTAAATGTGATCCTGACAGAATTGAAAGGCCAATTAGATGTACCTCTTCATCCAAGGCGGTATCGACTATTTCATCCACTGTGTAACGTATACCCGTGTATACTATTTTCATACCAATGTCTCTGGCCCTGACAGCAATTTGTTCTGCTCCATTGGAATGACCATCAAGTCCCGGTTTGCCGATCAATACCTTAATTCTGGTTCCAAGTTCATCAGAAACCCTATCCACTTCACTTATAAGTTCATCCAATCCTTCAGTTCTATTAGATGGTGTGCTGCTAATTCCCAACGGTCCCCGATAGTTTCCATATATCTCACGCAAGATCTGGGCCCATTCACCAGTGGTTACTCCTGCTTGAGCAGCCTTGATTGAAACAGGCATTATGTTCTCACCTAGTCTTGCCGCAGAAGCAAGATCCTTCAATGCCTTTGATACAGCATAAGTGTCCCTGGAATTTCTCCACTCATTCAAGGATGCGATTTGAACCTCTTCTGCGGTTTCCTTTGTGGTCAGGAATACATCCTTACCATCAACCAGGGGTGAAGTTTCGGTTTCTACAAACTTGTTTACTCCCACAAGGGTGGTTTCACCTGATTCAATTTTTCCTATTCTTTCGGCATTACTTTCAACCAGCCGTCTTTTCATATGTTCAATTGATTTTATGGCACCGCCCATCGTCAATATTTGCTTGAGTTCAGCCAAGGCCTTGGTTTTGATTTCCTCGACCTTTTTCTCAATTTCCGGGTTGCCATCGAAGAGATCATCAAACTCCAGAAGATCGGTTTCGTAAGCAAGAATTTGCTGCATCCTCAATGACCATTGCTGATCCCAAGGTCTGGGCAGGCCGAGAGCTTCATTCCAGGCAGGAAGTTGGACCGCTCTCGCTCTGGCATTTTTCGAAAGTGTTACAGCAAGCAATTCCAACAAGATTCTGTAAACATTATTCTCGGGTTGTTGTTCCGTAAGTCCAAGACTGTTGACCTGTACTCCATACCTGAAACGTCTGAATTTTGTTTCCTCCACCTTGTATCTGTTCAGGCAAATATCATCCCATAACTCCACAAAAGCCCTGATTTTGCAGGTTTCGGTGATGAATTTAATGCCGGCATTGAGGAAAAAGGAAATACGGCCAACGATTTGGGGGAAATCTTCAGGAGACACTTGTGGCTGGATTTCATCAAGTACTGCTATTGCTGTTGCCAGGGCATAGGCCAATTCCTGAACCGGGGTAGCACCAGCTTCCTGCAGATGATATGAACAGACATTCATTGGGTTCCATTTGGGGATATTCTGAAAGCAATAGGTTGCAACATCACCCATCAGTTTCAATGATTCCTCTGGCGGAAAGATAAACGTTCCCCGGCTGAGATATTCCTTTACCAGATCATTCTGTACGGTACCCCTTAAATCACCTGGTGCAATATTCTGTTCTTTCGCAAGCGCAATATAAAGTGCCAATAACCATGGAGCTGTGGCATTAATTGTCATTGAAGTATTCATTCGTTCCAAGGGAATGCCTTCAAAAAGTGTACGCATATCGCCAAGATGACAGATGGGGACACCTACCTTGCCCACTTCTTCCCTTGATAGAACATGATCGCTGTCATAACCGGTCTGTGTGGGTAGGTCAAAGGCAATTGAAAGACCAGTTTGACCCTTGGCCAGGTTTGCTTTGTAAAGGGCATTGGAATCCTTGGCCGAAGAATGTCCTGAATAGGTTCTGATTATCCAGGGCCGATCTCTTTTTTTCATGCTATTCATGTCCATAATATGCGTATCGCAAATATTCAAATTCAAACATTACTGCAATGCAGCATAATATTAAATACACATTATGAATGAAATTTCATCGTAAAACCATTCCTAAAGAAATATTTTTGGGTTAATTTAGTAACAAGGGAGTTCTGATTGGTCCATATATTGCCAGAAAATTTATCCTCAGCATTGGCATCAATGGAGATGCCGGCCAAGGTAATAGCCGGGTGTACGGATTTTTATCCGAGCCTGGAGAATGGTCATGTTCCTGATCGCATTGTTGATGTCAGCAAAGTCGGTGAAATGGTTGGAATTTCCAAAACAACTCCTGGATGGAGGATCGGGGGTTCCACAACCTGGACCGAAATAATTGATCATCCTTTACCTGCGGCTTTTGATGGCCTAAAGGCAGCAGGCAGGGAAGTTGGTTCCATACAGATTCAGAATTCGGGAACGATAGCAGGTAATATATGCAATGCATCACCTGCTGCTGATGGTATTCCACCCTTGCTTACCCTTGATGCAATGGTAGAAGTTCAGTCTGCCAATTCCACCAGATTATTGAATTTGGAGGATTTTGTTGTTGGTCCTCGAGAGATTGACCTCGGAGCAAATGAATTGGTAACTGCCATCTGGGTCCCGGAAGCCAGAAATAATACTGTCGGCTCATTTCTCAAATTGGGTCGCAGAAAGTATCTTGTCATTTCTATCGCCATGGTTGCTGTAACTCTTTCAATTTCTCCCCGGGGGCTGATTGAATTCATGAACATAGCAGTAGGATCTTGCTCACCTGTCGCCAGAAGAATGCCTGTTCTGGAGAAAAAATTGACTGGCCTTGGGGCACGGGATTTATTGGATGACATTCTAGTTGGGGTTGAGGATTTAACTGGATTGGCACCGATAACTGATATCAGGGGCACCTCGGAATATCGCCAGTCTGCGGTAAGGGAGTTATGTCAAAGTGCCATTCGAGATGCAATAGGAAAAGGCTTGGAGATAACATGAGTAATCAGAATGAATATTATTCTGGTGTCGATCTCGGGTTTACCCTCAACACCAGTGAGGTTTTTGTCACCAATGTCCAACCGGCAGAGAGATTGTCGGAAAGTCTCAGGGAAAGATTGCTCGTTCGGGACATCAAGGTAGGATGCAATGCCGGAGATTGTGGAGCATGTTCTGTTATCATTGATGGAAAAATCGTGTGTGCCTGTTTGACACCAACATTACAGGTCGAAGGCAAATCCATTCTGACAGCCCAGGGAATAGTTAATGATACGGAATTGGGGCAAAGACTAGCCGAGTCATTCCAAAAGCATGGGGCTTCCCAATGTGGCATTTGTACGCCGGGTATGATGGTCTCAGCATACAGGCTTTTGGAAATCGAAAACAACCCAACAGAGGAAATGGTCCAAGATTATCTTGGTGGTGTCCTTTGCAGATGTACAGGATACCAAAAAATCATTGATGGAGTCCTTGGCGTAAACGGAAATGATCCTGAAATTGGAACTCAACCTTTGGGTTTTCCAACCATGGGAGAGAGTGCAAGGCATTTGGATGGCAATGACAAGGTTACCGGATTGATGAAATACGGTGATGATGTTGCTCCTCCTTACACTTTGATGGTCAAGGTTATTCGGTCGCCCTATAATCGGGCTGCATTCCATTTTGGTGATCTTGATGGTTTTGTTGAAGCCAATCCTGAGGTGGAGGCAATTCTTACCCATGATGACATCCCGGGAAACAATCATTTTGGGATTTTTCCGGGATTTATAGATCAACCGGTTTTTGCAGTTGATGAAGCACGCTTTAAAGGGGAAGCAGTAGCGGCTATCGTGGGTTTTCCAGAGTTCGTCAATTTTTTTGCGGTAGAAGATTTCCCAATCACCTGGACCGAATTGCCTTCGGTTCTGGATATGGAAGATGCCGAAGAGGAAGGTACCCATCAGGTGTTGCCGGGAAGGGGTCGAAATATTCTTTGCGGAGGATTTGTAAAACGGGGTGATTATCAAGAAGGCTTGCAGAATTCAGAGTTTGTAGGTGAGTGTGAATTCACGACTTCATTCGTCGAACATGCCTATATTGAAACCGAAGCGGGATATTCATTCATGGATGGAGACCAGTTGGTTATCCAGGCATGTACCCAATCGACCTTCATGGACAGGGAATCCCTGCAGGAAATACTGAATTTGGATCAATCGAAAATAAGGATGGTTCCGACAGCCGTGGGTGGAGCTTTTGGATCAAAGCTGGATTTGTCAGTCCAACCCTATCTGGCTCTGGCAACCCTGAAAACCGGCCAACCGGCCAGACTTTCCTATACCAGAAGGGAATCATTTTTATCAACAACTAAAAGACATCCTGCCAAATTGGCAATCAAGGTGGGAGTTAATGGTAAGGGATTGATACAAGGAATGCATTTCAGGGGAAAATTCAACACCGGTGCATTTTCATCATGGGGACCGGCAGTGGTCAATCGTGTTCCCATTCATGCCACGGGACCTTATTTTGTCCCAAATTATATGGCCGAAACCAAGGCAACTCTTACCAATTCCACTCCCTCGGGCGCATTTCGAGGATTTGGGGTACCTCAAGCCACGGCAGCCTTGGAAACCTTATTGGACGATTTGGCTTTGAAGATTGGCATGGATCCCCTGGAATTCCGTATCAAAAATGCCCTTGATGATGGTTTGCCAAATGGTTGTGGTCAAATATTTGAGAATGGGGTGGGTATCAAGCCTTGCCTGGAAGCATTGCGGCCATACTGGGAAGAAGAGAAAAAAAGGGTCAGGGAATTTAACGCAGAACATAAGAACCATCATCTGGTTCGAGGTGTTGGCGTGGCTTCAGGATGGTATGGTTGCGGCAATACGGCACTCTCGAACCCTTCCACAGTCAAGGCAGGTATCAAGTCCGATGGCACGGTATTTCTCCATCAGGGGGCAATTGACATAGGGCAGGGATCAAACACGGTAATTCCCCAAATATTCGGTGAAGCATTGGGCATGGAAAAGGTTCCATTCGAACTGATTTATGCTGATACAGACTTAACCCCGGATGCGGGGAAAACCTCTGGATCAAGACAGACCTTCGTCTCAGGCAATGCTGCAAGACTTTGTGGTATGACACTTAAACGACAGATTACACGCCAATTGAATGTTTCGGAGGATTCCAACCTGAAAATTGAAGGAACAATTGTAAGTGCTGCTGAAGAACCAAATGAGTCAACTCTGAATTTGGCGGACTTGCCATCAGACAATGAAGGTTTTGTATTCAAGGCCATGGAGACCTATGACCCTCCAACCATTACGCTAGATGAAAATGGCCAAGGCAAACCCTATGCACAATACGGGTACACCGCACACCTGGCTGTGGTTGAGGTGGACCAAAAACTTGGAAAGGTAAAGGTTGTGAGGATTGTTGCAGCACATGATGTTGGCAAAGCCATAAATCCAATGCTGATAGAAGGGCAGGTTCATGGAGGGGTGATCCAGGGATTGGGAATGGCCTTGATGGAGGAATTCATACCCGGTAAGACTGACAATCTTCATGATTACCTGATACCAACCATTGGTGATATCCCTGAAATCAACACCATTATTGTTGAGGTTCCGGATCCCAGTGGTCCCTTTGGGGCAAAGGGGTTGGGAGAGCATGCCCTTATCCCAACACCATCTGCTATTCTCAATGGGATATTTCATGCAACTGGTGCACAAATCAAAAAACTGCCCGCCAGTCCAGACAGGGTACTGAAAGCTCTTAGGGGTTCTGAAAATGACCTCTGATACCAAAATAACCAATTAAAGACTCATGCAAATCAGCAAAACAGCGTTTGGATTGCAGGCTCCCAAATTATCACATTGATGACCTTGAAAAAATGTGTTCGGTACTGTTTCCCTCTATTGTATGGATATCAAGAACAATTCCCTCAGCGGTGATCATCACAACCGATCAAGTTTCCCATCGACTAAGACACATGACCTAGGGATGTCAACCACTCACGACGGTTGCTTGTGATTGCCGGTGTCATGGTCGGAAAGGTTAGCCACAAAGACATTGCCCAGCGGACTGCCGTTGTAATCCAGAACCCAAACACCCCGTGATTTCCGCCATGGGTCTTGCCCTCTGTCCGGCCAGGTGAAAGGCCATCGGACATGGTTGTGACTGGATCAGTGCCGTTGGGACTAGCAGGCCTTTGAAAGCCATTGGAAGCATGGTTCTCCAGAGACAGCCATGGTCACCCTTAATATGGCCGGATGGCACCGGTCCAGGGACTTTGTGTGCCCGGGCAGTGTGTCGGCCATGGAGCTGCTACCTCCATTCACCGGAATTGAACTCAGCCGGGAATGTTTTCCAATTCTTGAAGGCCAACCATTTTGCCAGCCGGGTGATTGATGCCACTGGGGATGTGAAAGCGAAGGTTGCGGCGGTTTGGGAAAACTTCACGGGACAGGCCGAACGGATTGAATCAACTGGACATCGCCCCTGTGCCAATAAGACTTTGAAAGTATTTAGATAGGCTGAATGGCAAAAGCAATTTTAGAACATTATATCGCAGAATTGACAGCACAGAATGCCAATTTCCTGAATGATGTCACCTATTGGCAGCCGATTAATTCCTCACTTGATGCCGAAAGAGAATACTTTCACAGTCTCAAGGGTGAGGATGGACTCAATATTTACCAATTGAGTTTAAAGGGGTGTTGTCCATCCACATTAATGTAGATACATCAGATATCCAAATCCTGAAAGGATTGAACCTAAAAACCCCAAAATCAAGTACCAGATAAATAGATTGCGCTTGACCAGAACAAAAACTGCCATTGAGGCAGGGAGGCTGCTGACACCACCTGCAACCATGAAAGTCAGGGCACCTGGCAACGACATTCCCATATCGACAAGACCTCCAACCATAGGGATTGCGGCATATCCATTCAAATAGGCAGGTACTCCAACGGCAGCGGCAGTTGGAATCAACCACCATTCACTGTTGGCCCCAAGATAATTGCCAACAAATTCAGGCGGTATATAAGCAACCATGAGGCTTTCGATCAAAAAGGCTAGTGTCAACCATTTGAAAAGAAACCATCCGGTGGTTTTGGATTCCGCAACAAAGGAGTTTCTCCTTTCATCATCTTTCCAAAAAAACCAAACAATTTTTTTGTTTCTCCTTGTTGAATTGCAACAACTACTAAACCCGGTTATTAATTCTTCACGCAACGGATTGGCAAACAGTCCACGCTGGACCAAAGCATGTGTAGCAAACCCTGCACCCAGTCCAAGAACAATTGCCGCTATGGTTTTGACAATCGTAAATTCAATTCCTAACACCGCAGATAAGAGGACAAACATTTCAGGATCCATCAGGGGTGAGGAAATCCAAAAGGCCATGACGGGGGCCAGTGGAACTCCTGCCTGCAACAAACCAGCAATCAGGGGGATTACGGTACATGAACAAAAAGGTGAAAGTCCACCAAAAATTGCTGCTGCAACAATCATTTTCCTTGTATGGCCAGCAAAAACAGTTGCAATTTGCTGGTCCAGCCCAGTGGCTTTTGCACCTCCGGCTACAACAACAGATAAAACCAGAAAGGGAAAGATAAATGCTAGCGAACCAAATAAGAATCCAATACTTTCGGAAACTTGTTCGGAATCGAATAGTGCAATCCCCAGGAATAGAATTATGAATGCAAGTACAACCCTATCCAATGGGAAGGAATACAATAACAAAAGGTCCTTAGCTTCTCTGATTGTCATGCGTTTACGATTTCAATTCAGCAAAAATATATCGAACTAATACCTAATAATTATGCTGATTATTAAAATTTCCCACAAAAATAATTGATAAAAGTTGAGTTGTTTTTATTAGAATGTACCATTCATTACCCCTTGAATCATTATCAATCGTGGCAAGAAACTAGTTAATCTAATACCATTAAAAACCATATAGGTTAATTAAAAATCACCCACAATTCCAGTCTCTTCCGATCGGGGATTTGAAGTCTCTTTGTTATTGGTTGTAAAATGTCAAACTTCTGATCAGGTATGTTTTACTTCAACCCTATTACGGCTCAACACCTATCAGGATAAGCGGTACAGCAGGAACGCCTCTGCCCTGCCGAATAACATTTAAAATCTCCCGTTCATAATAGGAAATCCCACTAGACATCATGCTCTGTAATTCTTTTATTGGCAGGATTTCAATTCCAACATCAATGATACCGGAAGTAAAGAAACTCGGGTGTTTGACAAACAGATCGTAGGCAACAAATGGATATTTTCCAAACTGTACCTCAATTACCACTCTTTCCTTGAAAAAATCAGTTTGGTTAGAAGACTTGATTGGAATTAGACCTTTTGCTTCAATCTCTTTTTTCTGATTCTTGTCATGTAACCTGTAAATATCACTTAATAGCTTTGCGTCCGAAGTAACCCAGAAAGTATTGCGTCTCTCCTTCCAACTCAATCTTTCGAAACCATCTTTGAAAGCTTTGTTCATATCCTTTGGTGAATAAAGTATTTCTCCAAGTTTGGTTCTCTCTTTAGATATTTTTGTTCTATATTCCTCTGCATTAACCTTTTGAATAGTATCCTGCACTTCCCGCCTGAGTTTTGGTTTATGAACAATAAGATATTCTTCACCATTCAGGTGGGAATATTTTTCAACAATTTTCACTTGTGCCCTCCATTTGGCAACTTTGGATTGTAAATCGGTTTGCCCATAGGACGTGTTCGAAGTTCACCCTTGTCCCAAGATTTGATTCTTTGACGAGCAATGGCTACATATTCCGGTACAATATCACAACCATAACCAACCCTTCCTTGTTTCAGGGCAGCAATGACGGATGACCCTACCCCCATATATGGACCAAGTATGGCATCACCTTCATCAGTCATGGAAAGTACCAACCTTTCTACTAATTCCACTGGAAACTGGCAAGGGTGGGATGTTTTTTCTGGATGATTGCTTTTTACATTTGGGAATTCCCACACATCTGAAGGGTTTTCCCCTTTTGAGTTCCCTGATAACTTCCCTTTGTTGGTGCCCTTGAAATGTCTTTTCTGGGGGTATTTGGCGGGTATTCGGATAGGGTCAAGGTTCCAGGTGTAATCATCTTCAACTGTCCACCAACTGATAGTTTCATAGCGTCAGGACAAACGCCGGGAACAATGGAGTTCATGACCAAAATGCCAGGCGATCCGATTCCGTAGTTTTAGTTTTTGTTGACGAAAGATAGGATACAGAACGGTATCAAGAGGTATAATCTCACCATTCCAAACATAATTTCCTACTTGCCAACATAAAGAACCTTGGGGGTGAAGTACCCTGATACATTCTGCTATCACTTTTTCTTGTTGTTTCAGGTAATCATCAAGCGAAGTCCTAGATTCATATTCCTTGCCCAGATTGTAAGGGGGTGAAGTGACGATCAACTTAAAATGACTGGGAGGAAACTTTGCCATAAAATCCAAGTTATCGACACATTCAACTTTTGCGCCTGTATTTTTTGACGAATTAACATTGGAATTTTTCGGACCATCCGGGATCAATGACTCCCTGGTCATGATTTCAGTAACCATTAAGCAATCCTTTCATTCCCAAGTTAACCCTCCATTATTGGATCAGAAAATTAATTAATTCAACCTGTTCTCCAAATGATAGTTTACCACTCAATAAGTATATACAGTAATCAAATTCACCTATGATGCAGATATTTCGTATCTATTCTAAACCCTGATTTACTTCGATGATCATTCATACTTTATCCTTTTTCGTAAAATTCTCTCTTCAGGGTTTATATCATCATTATAATTGACTTAAGGGCACCTTTCTTTATTGTCTTCAAGCCGCAATTCATCAAATTTGCTACATCCTCTATTTTCGTTGAAGGTAGTGTCAAGGCCCCTATGGGAAAGGAAAGAATTCATTCCTTGCCGGCACTGGGTTGGGAAAATTCAATGCCCTAGATTTTGGATTCACCTTATTAAATATGAGGTGCCCTTAAAACTTGTTCCATAAGTCCAAATTATTAGGATATTCTCTAAAATGCTGGACAGAACAACCATCTTTGGGACAAAAAATGGTCTAAATATACGGAAAAAACGACTAAGATTTTTATTTCTGTGACTTATGGTTCAAATCCTAAGATACCCCAATTTGTCCAATCATGATGTCTGCACAACGGTCACCAAATATCATTGCAGTCGCATTAGAGCCTGAATCATAAGTCACAAAAACAATAAAAATGATGCTGCTCACCCTGAAATTCAGAACTGACTTGGAACCGAAAATGGCTTTTTTGTTTGGAAATGTATTGGATTTGCTATATTTTTGGACTTATGGAACAGGTTCTAAAACATAATTTAGCTAGCAAGTTTTTCTTACTTTAAAATAAAGGTCATTACCATGAGTGCCATGAATAAAAAAGCCAAGATTAATCTCCTGTCTTTTCGCTTTTTGAAAGGTTGCTTTTAGCCAATCAATATAAAATCCTGGAGAAGCTATGTCCTGACGAAGCAGAATCTTATTCGGTTCTCAGAGAAGCCTTGGAAGAGGGTTATGAAATCGAATATAACCTCAATGCGGAGTATATTTCCAAAGATGTGATGACACGCGAAGAGTCTCTGAAAGTCAAGGACACATTAGAAATGTTCGATAGCATCAAAGCATCGGCTGAAAATTTGGGCCAACTGGAATGGTTAGAAGAAAAAAACCTCATCATTTCTGGGATACGATGGAAATTATGAAACAAAATTTTGGGCCTTTGCTCGTTTTACAATCGAACGGCTTAAGAAGTTTGATTATCTAGACATTTACAAATCTGACCGTCTTAACTCCCATATGCCAATGCTGGATACCTATAGGCAAATTTTAAAGAGGTGGCAAGAATTTGAGCCTAACAAACTGAACAATTTAACCGAGGATGAGATTGAATCTATTTTCGCAAGATAAAACCGTATTAGGGACCAAAACGTACATTAAATTAAGATATTTTTGTTCTTTTTTGGAAAAATAAACTTGAAATTAAGGCGGGTTAGGTATATTCAATGATGTCTTGAAGCAGCATTAGGAAATGGAGAAATCAATGAAAGGAAATAGTGAAAACGCTTTAACATACATAATTTTTAAAGAAGACAATTTGTTTTATGCCGTATGCCTTGAGCATTATATCGGTGCTCAAGGTTCTACTTGGGATCAGGCAGAAACAAACTTATGTTTAAATTATAGAGCCGAACTTGATTTCTCGATGCAACAAAGCGGCGAGGCTTTTCATGGGATACCACAAGCCCCAGAAAAATACCAGAAGATGGCGGCTTCTGGAAGATATTATAAGCGAACTATTATTGATCGAAAAGCTCTAGAAAATAAAAATGAATATAAAATGGCTGCTTAATTAATGTCCCACCCCTTCCAAAAATTTCCTAAATATGATGAATTTTATGAATGGCTTAACGAGCATGAAAAGATTGAAATAAAGACTGTCGAAAACAAGTGGGGTGAAACCGTCTTATTAACAAATTCAGAAACTAAAAAAAGTGTATTTTTAGAATGTGATATTCAAGTCATAGGACCGGAGACCATACAAAGAATTGAATCAAGGCTAGGTATTAAAACACCTTGGACCTTTTTATGGGAAGATGATCTTTAGCGCAGGATTCCACTTTTTTCCTAAATTGATCCCAACTTGAACATTTATAGAGTTTGTGCGCAACCTTGCCTCTTCATCCTCATGGTCAAAATACAGGTCATCCTCGTCTTCATGTCACTTTTCTGAAGAAAAAGGATCCAATTCCACCCACATAACATGGCCTGAGGCTTGACCTTGGCAGAGGGTGCATTCGGGGTGTACGAGGGTCTCGTGTAACGAAGTCTCTTTTTTGCCATGGAATATATACGAAAAAAAGAGTGCTTATAAAGATAGGTTGGCAGATGTGCGATTTTCCTCCCGACCTGAACCATCCCACCTGATGGAACTTGGGATGCCGCGCATGTCCGGACCGGAACCGGACGCCTGGCAGGAATTGATGAATGAATTGATGGAGGAGCATGGATTGGGGTAGGGCCAATTTGAAGTTTGCCTTGACAGGCTAGTGGATTGATTCGTGGTCAACCTATCTTTATAAGCCCCATAACAAACGATACAATCTTCATTCAAAATTGGCTGTTCAAACTTTCCTGCCAGTATCATGCCAATGTTTTTTATAACCAGCTTGTTTTTGAAATTTCCCATTTTATTACTCAATAAAATTGGCCTATTCTTGAAGATCTGTCCTGCTTCCCTAATTGACTTATACTACAATTATATCACGGTAGGGAAAATAAACTAATCATATTTGCCTTTTTTGCTTATTCCTACTGTAGAAAATTTCCGGTAACTAGAACAGCCCTTGCTGACTATTAATTGAAATTGGAGTCATTTCTGATATGGTCGTTTCTGATCAACCAAAAGCCCAACAAATTACCATTCCAAAAGGTGTTTTCTGCGAAAAGGTGGTATCCGTGGAGCATTACACTGACAGGTTGTTCATGTTCAGGATTACCCGACCCATGTCCTTCCGTTTTCGTTCGGGAGAGTTTGTGATGATTGGACTTCCCAATGCTGAAAGGCCAATTTACAGGGCATATTCGATAGCCTGTCCAAGTTGGGATGATGAATTGGAATTTTATTCGATCAAGGTTCCGGATGGTCCCTTGACCAAGGATTTGCAGAAAATCAAGGTAGGGGATGGTATCCTGGTGAGGCCAAAACCAACCGGAACGTTGGTCAATGATGCCCTTATTGATGGTAAAATACTCTATTTGTTTTCCACAGGAACAGGTATTGCACCTTTTGCTTCCGTTATCAGGGATCCAGAGACCTACGAAAAATTTGAAAAAATCATTCTAACCCACACCTGCAGGCAGGTTGCAGAACTTGAGTATGGCACAAAGCTTTACGATTTGACACTTGATGATCCATTGGTGGGTGAAGAGGCCAAAATACAGTTGAAATATTATCCAACTGTAACACAGGAACAGTTTGCAACAAAGGGCAGGGTTACTGATCTTGTACAATCCGGCAAACTATTTGCTGACTTGGATTTACCCGAACTTGACCCGACAGTGGATCGAGGCATGATTTGTGGATCCATGGGCTTTCTCAAGGATATGAAGAATATTCTCATAGACAGGGGATTCACGGAAGGTTCAAACAGTTCACCGGCTGATTTCGTGGTTGAAAGGGCATTTGTTGGTTGAGGTTTGAGTTACCAACCAAAAATATTCCTTTGGGAACTTAAAATAACGATAGAAAAAAATATTGCACCGCAGCAATATAATGTTATTTGTAGATTTCCCTTTACAAAACCCTTGAGGCATTGAGACATTTTATGACACAACCTTTAGAACATAGTGATCTCTCCAGCAGAGAAATTAAGGACCTTTATCAGATGGGCGAAATCCCTCCCCTTGGTCATGTTCCCAAGTCAATGCATGCTTGGGTTATCCGCAGGGAAAGACAGGGCGTACCTGTCGATGCCATGAAGGTGGAAGTGGTTGATGTCCCCAATATTGACAGTAATGAGGTTTTGGTGCTTGTTATGGCTGCGGGTGTCAATTATAATGGTGTCTGGGCAGGGCTTGGAACGCCAATCTCAATGTTTGATGTTCATAAGGCTGAGTATCATATTGCTGGATCGGACGCCTCTGGAATAGTATGGGCTGTTGGCGACAAGGTTCGTCGATGGAAGGTTGGTGACGAGGTTGTCATTCATTGTAATCAGGATGATGGCGATGATGAGGAATGCAACGGTGGTGATCCAATGTTTTCGGCTTCCCAAAGAATTTGGGGATACGAAACACCTGATGGCTCATTTGCACAATTCACACGGGTTCAATCCCAGCAGTTGATGAAGAGACCCCAACATCTGACCTGGGAGGAAAGTGCCTGTTATACCCTGACCCTGGCAACTGCCTACCGTATGCTTTTCGGTCATCGTCCACACATTCTTCGTCCGGGACAGAATGTACTTGTATGGGGTGCTTCGGGGGGATTGGGTTCATATGCCATACAGTTGATTAATACAGCCGGTGCCAATGCAATTGGCATTATCTCCGATGAAAGCAAGAGAGATTTCGTTTTGGACCTTGGAGCCAAGGGAGTTATCAACAGGAAGGAATTCGATTGCTGGGGACAATTACCCAAGGTCAACTCCATGGAATACAAGGAATGGTTTTCCGAAGTTAGGAAATTTGGCAAGGCCATCTGGGATATTACCGGCAAGGGGAAAAATGTTGATATCGTATTCGAGCATCCCGGCGAGGCAACATTCCCGATTTCAACCTTTGTAGTAAAGCGAGGTGGCATGGTGGTAATCTGTGCTGGTACCTCTGGTTATAATCTAACCATGGATGCCCGATATGTATGGATGCACCAGAAAAGAATTCAGGGTTCCCACTTCGCCAATCTCAAGCAGGCGAGCCAGGCCAACCAGCTGGTGTTGGAAAAGAGGATTGATCCTTGCATGTCCGAAGTATTTGGATGGGACCAGATACCCGATGCCCATATGAAAATGTATCATAATGAACACAAACCCGGCAACATGGCTGTGATGGTTTCTGCTCCCTATCCAGGACTTAGAACATTTGAAGATGTCGTCGAGGCAGGTGAGCCGGCTTTGGTTGTTTAGGATTGGCAAATCAGCGAGGAAAGTAATTTCCCAAAACCAAATATCGACAGGCCAAAATGTCGGCATTTTACTTTACTCACTACTATTTTCTTCCCCAAGAGATAATTTCGATATGAAAACAAAAAACTGATACATATGAGAGAAAAGTTATTTTCTGCCATTATTCAGTGGATTAAATTCCATAACAACCTTGTATTCCTTAACATTGCTTCCACCAAAATATACCAATGGTTTTCGTAATGATGAGGAAATAATCAGTCAAGATTTTCAGTGGGCATTGGGATTTTATGAAAATGCAAACCTCAGAGCCTGTTCTATAAGTTCAAAAATGTAGCAAATCCAATACATTTCCAGACAAAAAACCATTTTCGGTTCCAAATCAGTTCTGAATTTCAGAGCGAATGTTTGAAATGAAAGAAAATGGGCAAGACCATAGGCATGGATCTGAAAGAAAAGCCTTGGAAATAAGTCAACCTGAAGGCCGGTGAGGTCAATATTTTGGATTCATTATTGCACTTGTTGCGTTTCTGGTTTCGCTCTTTGTACAATTTTGGAACAAATTACAGTGGCACGAGTTTCGTTGATGCCATTACTGCTTTCATTCGCATTTGTAATAATCAAGGAATTTCTTGGGAGTCAAAATAATGTAGGCTATCCAAGATCAGGCTTGAAATCTCTTGCATGGGAAACCGATACTTACCGACACATTGCAATGATCCAACATCATAATCCTGATAAGATTGCAGAAGTGAAAGCTGAATTGCAAAAAAATACCTTTGTTTTTGGATTTTAAGGTGCTTCGGTATAAACCCTACTCCTAAGAAAGTTGTGTTAAACGGATTCTTTGAAAAACTGAAATACAATATTACTTTCAGATTTCACCTTATTCGGCTGGGTTAGGTTATGAAAGTCGCAGATTATATAGTAATTGGTTCAGGAAGTTCGGGCTCTGCCCTGACTTTCAGATTGGCCCAAAACTCTGACAATAGAATTATTGTACTTGAGTTTGGAGGTTCTGATTTTGGGCCATTCATCAACATGCCTGCAGCCCTTTCATACCCTATGAACATGAAAAGATATGATTGGGGGTACTTTACCGAACCGGAACCTCATTTGGATGGCAGACAGATAGCAGCGCCCCGGGGCAAGGTGATAGGGGGGTCTTCCTCTATTAACGGGATGGTTTATGTCAGAGGCCATGCCAGGGATTTTGATAATTGGGCCCAACTGGGTGCCAGCGGCTGGTCCTACAGGGATGTTGTGCCCTATTTCCGCAGGATGGAAAATTGGCATGATTGTGGTTCAGGTGGCGACCCGGAAATAAGGGGTAATGATGGACCTTTGCATGTTATCAGGGGGGGAAGGAAAAATCCCCTGATTGAGGCCTTTGAATTGGCTGGGTTACAGGCGGGCTACCAAACAACCGAAGATTATAACGGGTTCAAACAGGAAGGGTTTGGTCCGATGGAACAAACCATTTGGAATGGCAAACGCTGGTCAGCAGCATCCGCATATCTCAAGCCTGCCTTGCAAATGTCCAATGTCGAAATGATCAGGTGTTTGGCCCGCAGGATAATTTTCGAGGACAAGAAAGCTGTTGGAGTTGAGATTGAAATTGGTCAAAGAACAGAGCTAATACATGCCAACAAGGAAATCATTGTTTCTGCTTCAGCCTTCAATTCTCCTAAACTTCTCATGTTATCCGGCATTGGTCCTGCAGAAGAATTGGCTGAATTGGGAATAGAAGCCCTGGTTGATCGCCCCGGGGTTGGAAACAATTTGATGGATCATCCGGAAGTTTATATCCAGCAGGCCTGCAAACAGGATGTCTCCCTTTTCAAATACTGGAATTGGCCTGCCAAACTCATTGCCGGAATTCAATGGACCCTTTTCCGGACAGGAATTGGATCGTCCAACCACTTTGAAAGTTGTGCCTTCATCAGATCCTCCGCTGGCGTGGAATATCCAGATATCCAGATTCATTTCCTCCCGATCGCCATAAGGTATGATGGTCAGGCAGTTTCCGAAGGTCATGGCTATCAGATGCATATCGGACCAATGAGGTGTTCCTCAAGAGGGAAGGTTTCACTCAGGGATAGCAACCCCAATACACCACCCAGGATACAATTCAACTACTTGGCAGAGCAAAAGGACATCAGGGATTTCAGAAAATGTATAGCCGTTGCCAGGGAGATTTTTGCTCAGCCAGCTTTTGATCCCTATCGAGGAAAGGAAATTCAACCCGGTGAAAATGTCATGGCCGATGATGAAATTGATCAATTTGTCCGGGAACATCTTGAGAGCGCCTATCACCCCTCAGGTACCTGTCGCATGGGTAGTGCAAATGATAAACTTGCTGTTGTTGATCCCCAATGCAAGGTAATTGGCGTTGACAATCTCAGGGTAATTGACAGTTCGATATTTCCACAATTAACCTATGGCAACACCAATGGCCCCTCGATAATGGTTGGTGAGAAGGGTGCCGATTTTATCCTTGGAAAAACACTGCCACCTGATGAAAATGCAGAAGTTTGGATACATCCCAACTGGGAAACAAGTGATAGATGAAGCATTTACATTAGTATAATTGGCAAATCATGAATCAACTTATTTCATCAATTGATCCATCATCCTCTGAGTTTGTTCAAAACCAGGAGGCCATGTCGGCCTTGATTGGGGACTTACGAGAGTTAAACACCAAGGTTCAGGAAGGTGGTGGCAAGAAGGCCATGGAGAGGCACCGAAGCAGAAATAAATTACCTGCAAGGGAACGTGTTAAACTGCTTCTTGATGTTGGCACTCCATTTTTGGAACTTTCGCCCTTGGCTGCCCATGAAGTCTACAAAGAAGATATACCTTCTGCAGGTCTGGTATCCGGTATCGGTCTGGTTCAGGGAAGGCAGTGTCTGATTATTGCCAATGATGCGACTGTAAAGGGTGGCACCTATTACCCGCTTACTGTAAAAAAGCATCTTCGAGCCCAGGAAATTGCATCACAGAACCAACTGCCCTGTATTTACCTGGTGGATTCGGGTGGGGCCAATTTGCCCCATCAGGATGAAGTGTTTCCTGACAGGGACCATTTCGGCAGGATTTTCTATAACCAAGCCACCATGTCGGCGAAGGGCATACCACAAATAGCAGCAGTCATGGGGTCGTGCACTGCAGGTGGGGCCTATGTGCCGGCCATGTCGGAAGAGAGTGTCATTGTAAAGGGCAATGGGACCATTTTTCTGGGTGGACCTCCCTTGGTGAAGGCTGCTACGGGAGAAGAAGTTACAGCCGAGGAGTTGGGAGGGGGTGATGTCCATGCCCGAATATCAGGTGTTGCCGATCACCTTGCTGAAAACGATTATGACGCCATTACCAGAATCAGGAGAATAATATCCAACCTCAAGGAACCCGGTTTTCCCATTTTCAATACTGAACCTGCCACTCCAGAATATGATTCGCTGGAGTTGAATGGAATAGTACCGACTGACCTCAGGAAATCCTTTGAAATGAAGGAAGTGATCGCTAGAATAGTTGATGGTTCGGAGTTTGATGAATTCAAGGAGCTTTACGGGAAAACGCTGATTTGTGGTTTCGCCAGAATACATGGGATTAGGGTGGGAATACTGGCCAATAACGGTATTCTGTTTTCGGAATCGGCCCTGAAAGGCGCGCATTTCATTGAAATTTGCTGCAAGCGAAACATTCCCCTGGTGTTTCTGCAGAACATTTCCGGTTTCATGGTTGGAAAATCCTATGAAGCAGGGGGCATTGCCAAGGATGGAGCAAAACTTGTAACCGCTGTTTCCTGTGCACGGGTTCCCAAAATCACCATTATTGTGGGAGGTTCCTTTGGGGCAGGCAATTACGGCATGTGCGGCAGAGCATTCAATCCCAGTTTTCTATTCACATGGCCCAATGCCAGAATTTCGGTCATGGGAGGTGAACAAGCTGCCAGTGTGCTTGCAACAGTCAAGCGGGATAGCCTTGAGAGGTCAGGCAAGGATTGGAAAAAGGAAGAAGAAGACGCTTTCAAGCAACCCATCCGGGATAAATTCGAGAAGGAAGGACATCCCTATTATGCAACAGCCAGGCTTTGGGATGATGGAATAATCGAACCCAAGGATACCAGAATGGTTTTAGGATTGACCTTGTCTGCTACAATGGGCAAAATTCCTGAACAAACAGAATTCGGTGTCTTTCGAATGTAGTCACACACCCATAGGTAACAGCAGCCGTGATAAACAAGATATTGGTAGCCAATAGGGGGGAAATTGCCTGCAGGATAATTCATACCTGTAAACGGATGGGTAATGCGACGGTGTGTATCTATGCCCCCAACGACCGTAACTCCCTGCATGTTAAAATGGCAGATGAAGCCCATTGTATAGGATCCGGAGAAATGGGCGCGGGTTACCTCAATGGCGATGGCATCATTGACCTTGCTCTTAAAACGAATGCCGATGCCATTCATCCAGGATATGGTTTTCTGTCTGAAAACCCTGATTTTGCTCAAATGTGCAGCAATAAGAATATCATATTTATTGGTCCATCCCCTGAAGTGATAAAAGCCATGGGGCTGAAAAACGAAGCCAAGACCATAATGGCTGAAGCAGGAATTCCAGTCATAAAGGGTTTTAATCCACAAGATCAGGGTCATGCCTCTTTTCTTGAAATGGCAGAAAAGATGGGGTATCCGGTAATGCTCAAGGCAGTTGCTGGAGGTGGAGGCAGGGGGATGCGGGTGGTCGAATCCGAAAACGAGATGGGCGAATCCCTTGATTCAGCCAAAAGAGAAAGCCTGTCCTCTTTTGGAAACGATAAGCTGATCATTGAAAAATATGTCAAATCAGCCCGTCATATCGAGGTCCAGATCATCGGTGATAATTACGGCAATGTCACCCATCTGCTTGAAAGGGAATGTTCCCTGCAAAGAAGGCATCAGAAGGTAATTGAGGAAGCCCCTGCACCAGGTCTGCAACAAGCAACCAGGGACAAACTGTTCGAAGCGGCAATAATTGGCAGCAAAGTCATTGGCTACAGTGGGGTGGGAACCTTTGAATTTTTGGTGGATGTTGATGGCCATTTTTGGTTTCTGGAAATGAACACCCGAATACAGGTGGAGCATCCGGTAACCGAATTCATAACTGGTTTGGATATCGTGGAACTTCAAATCCGGGTGGCCAGGGATGAGCAATTGCCAGAACATTTGAATAAAATTCAGGCCAGGGGCCATGCGATCGAAGCGAGATTGTATTTGGAAAATCCCGATTTCACCCCCAGTTTCGGCAAGCTTTATCATTTGGGATTGCCCGAAGAAGATAAAAACCTGAGGATAGATCGGGGTGTTGTTGAGGGTGATGAAGTATCCCTGAACTACGACCCCATGATTGCCAAGCTCATCAGTTATGGCCCTTCAAGAGAACAGGCTCTCAAAGTTATCCACAATGGATTAAGATCACTCAAGATTGGCGGTCCTGCAACCAACGAGGATTTCTTGCTTTCCCTCGTCAACAACCCCCATGTCAGGTCGGGTGAATTTGATACAAAATTCATCGAAACAAACATTGAGGACCTGTGTCCAAATCAGGATGTTTCCAGCCGATTTTTGGCGATTTCCGCCTATGCCTTAATGGTTAAATCAGATTTTTCTGGAAAAGGCCATTCTCCATGGTTTGATAACTCCGGATGGAGGCTTGGGGCTTCATTGGGTCGAGAAATCAAACTCCAGTTCAATAACAGGATATGGGATTTTGCCTTTCAAGGAAATATCCTTTTGCTTCGGGAAGAAAACCTCTCATTTAGTGTTGAGGGTGAGTGGATTGGTTCTCACGATTTTCACGGCAAAATTGATCATGAAGAATATTCACTTGAGATATACAGTTATCAAGATGATTTTACCGTATTCATGCTTGATCAAAAACTGAGGCTGAAGCGCATATCAGAGTTCCGGGAAACCCGGAGGTCAAACAACCAGTCAGGAACATTAACTTCTCCAATGCCCGGGTTAATTGTGAATGTTTTGGTCAACAAGGGACAGGAGATTGCAGAAGGAGAGTCACTACTTGTTCTTGAAGCCATGAAAACCGAACATGTGATACGGGCACCACACGCCGGGACCGTCAAGGAGATTTTCTTTTCCATTGGGGATCAGGTTTCAGAGGGTATTGAACTTCTGACAATACAGAACTGATTTCAGAATTGAATTATTCGTTCAGAGTGACTAAAGATTGACATTCACTTGACCATTGTGGTTTATCAACATTTTCGGGTAAATCACTGGTCCAATTTAGGGATATTCTGACTATTTTTTATTCAGGTGTTCCAATAATTCAGCAGAAACCCCAACAGCGATTTGCCAGGGATGTTTGCCCAAATCACGCATTCCAATTGGGCATTTGACTTTATTCAGAGCCTCTTCGGCATGACCCAACCCCAGTAGTCTCTGTTTGAATCTCGACCATTTGGTCCTTGAACCGATCAGGCCAAGATATGAAAAGTCTTTCCTCAGCAAGCCCTCCATGATTTTCAAATCAAGATCATGGGAATGGGTGAGAACCAGAAAAAACCCTTCAGGAGGTGCGTATTTGGTGAGCTGATCCGGGTCGGCAGCGACAATTTTATTCACACCTGCTGGTATCTCGGCAGGAAAGCGGTCCTCGTGAAAATCAATCCAGCTAATTTCTATGGAAGGGAGTTTTGAAAAAAGATTTACAATGGCTGTTCCTACATGGCCTGAACCAAAAACCCATAGTTGTTCCTTGCTTGCAACCAACTGTTCAAGCAACCATCCATCCTTGATAACAGGAAGATTTTCAACCGGTGGAAAACTTTGAACCATCTTGCCATCAATATCCTTTTCTATGGCTCTGCCATAAATTGTCTGGTCGGTGGTTTTTACCCTGATAGAGTTAACTCCATCCATGTTGAAGTATTCAAGGACAAATTTGACATGACCCCCACAACATTGACCCAGTCCAGGACCAAGAGGTTGGGAGATAAGGAGTGGATTTTGATTACCCCCAGCCAATCTTTGGCGACAGGTATCGAGTATTTTATACTCCAATGCACCCCCGCCTATGGTGCCTTTCTGACCTCTGGTCCAGACCAGCATTCTGGTACCTGTATCCCGTGGAGTGGAACCTTGGGTGGCAACAATCAGAACACGAATTATTTCTTCATGTTCTGCAACCAGTTGTTCAATTTCTTCCAGATTGAAAGTCAAAGGGTACCTGATAATTCCGGGTGAGGGTATTCAATATACGCTCAGGGGTTGCTGGGGCATTCAGAGATGGGTAGTCCTCCGTGATGGAAGCTATAGCATTGGATAAGGCCAGAAAAACCGATATTCCCAACATCAAGGGAGGTTCACCCACGGCCTTGGAATTGAATATGGTTTCTTCCCTGTTCCAACCTTTCTCCCAAAGTTTGACGCGCAAATCCATCGGTCTGTCGCGGCATGCGGGTATCTTGTAGGTAGATGGTGCATGGGTTCGCAAATAGCCATTGGAATCCCAGTAGAGTTCCTCGGTGGTTAACCAACCATAACCCTGAACAAAGCCACCTTCAACCTGCCCGAGATCAATAGCCGGATTAACGGAATTTCCGACATCATGGATTATATCAGCCCGAAGCAATTTGTTTTCACCGGTAAGCACATCAATCATGACTTCAGAGACGGCAGCACCGTATGCAAAGTAGAAGAATGGACGCCCCTTGCCAATTTTGCGGTCCCAATGCAATTTCGGGGTTGAATAGAAGCCCGTTGCGGATAGCGATATCCTGTTCAGGTAAGCATCGTCTATGACTTCCTTGAAGTCATAGGTTTCATTCTGAACCTTGAATTCACCTTGCTCGAATCGGACCTCATCAGGTTGTGATTGATGACGCTCGGCCAGAAATCCAATAAGTCGATCGATTATCTTGGTACAGGCGATTTTGGTTGCCATTCCATTGATGTCTGTACCAGAGGAAGCAGCTGTAGCCGATGTATTGGGAACCTTATCGGTATCAGCGGGTGTAATTCTGACTGATCCAACCGGCTGGCCAAAAGTATTGGCTGCTATTTGGGCGATTTTTATCATCAGACCCTGGCCCATCTCTGTTCCGCCATGATTCAAGTGAATTGAGCCGTCCCTGTACACATGAACAAGCGATCCAGCCTGATTTAAGTGCGTTAGAGTAAATGAAATCCCGAATTTGACAGGTGTCAATGCAATGCCCTTTTTGAGAAATGGATTTTTGTCGTTCCATTCGTTGATTTGCTGCCTTCGGTTTTGATAGTCCGAAGTTGCAACCAACTCGTCAACAATTTCCTCGATGATGCAATCCTCAACTTCCATGCCGTAATGGGTCTTTTGGAGTGCAACTGAATTGGGTGGGTTGTAGAAATTGATTCTTCTGACATCCAGAGGATCCATGCCCAGCTCATGGGCAATGTGATCCATGATCCTTTCAATTCCCACCATCCCCTGGGGACCACCAAAACCCCTGAAGGCAGTTGCCGATTGGGTATTGGTTCTCAAACGGTATGAGGTGATTTTCGATGAAGGCAGAAAATAGGCATTGTCCGAATGGAGCATGGCCCTGTCAGCAACGGGAAGGGATAAATCCATGGACCAGCCACATCGAATAAAATGATCAATGATTACCCCATTGATTTTTCCGGTTTCATCAAAACCGACTCGATAGGCAATTCGACAATCATGGCGTTTGCCGGTAATCAGAAAATCATCATCTCTGTCATAACGAAAACGACAAGGTCTGCCGGTAAGTTTGGCTGCAACCGCACAGGCACATGCGACCGAGTTTGCCTGACTTTCCTTTCCACCAAAACCCCCACCCATCCTTCGAACTTCGACCCTCACCTTGTTCATGGGAACACCGAGGCTGTCTGCAACCTTGTGTTGTACCTCTGAAGGGTGCTGGGTTGATGAATAAACCAGCATTCCATCATTCTCCTGAGGTATGGCCATGGCAACCTGGCCCTCAAGGTAGAAATGCTCCTGACCACCCATTTCCATCTCGCCGGTGAGGATTTTGGGAGACCCATCGACGGCACCTTCAGGATCACCATTGTTATACACAAGGGGATCCTCGAACAAACTCTTGGCCTCAAGTGCTTCATCAATTGTCAACAGCGGCTTGATTTCATCGATTTCAATGATTGCCTTGCGTGCCGCCATCCTTGCATTCATGTTGGTATCGGCAATCACAAGAAATATCGGTTGCCCGATAAATTCAACACTGCCCTCGGCCAGCAGTGGTTCCAAATAAGGCGAAGGTGATACATCATTGGCTGCGGGCAGGTGCAAGCAGAGCAGTACCTTAACCACTCCCGGGGATTGCCAGACAGGTTCAAGGCCAATGGATTTGATCTTGCCACAGGCTATCTTTGAGAGACCGAAAGCCAGATGTAATGTTCCCTCGGTAGAATCCAAATCATCAACATATTGCGCCGTGCCGGTGACATGGAGTCTTGCCGAATCGTGATGAATATTCGAATGGGCTTTATATTCGGTCATATCCATTCATCCGGTCAAGATTGATTGTTGGTGTCCGAACATGCGTTGTCTGCCGAAATAGTATTTCAAAAGGAGATTTTTGGCAACTTGCATTCGATATGCACTTGACGCTCTCATGTCTGTAATAGGCTTGAAATCTGTCTCCATGACCTCCATGGCCATATGGATTGTTTCAAGGTTGAGAGTTTTGCCTTGCAAAAAGGCTTCGGTTGCAGATGCCCTCTTTGGTATCGCAGCCAAACCACCAAAGGCAATTCTGACATCTTCAATCGTTTGAAAATTCAGTTCCATGAGAAAGCTCCCACAAACAGCCGAAATATCCTGGTCCCTTCGCTTGGATATCTTGTAACACCTGAACCATTCGTGCTGGAGGGGAATTTCCACACCTTCCACAAACTCACCGGATTGTCGGTCCTGCACCCCATAATCCACAAAGAAATCTTCCAGGGGCAGTTTTCTTCTGACATCTTTTTTTCTGAGGATCAACTTTGATTTCAGGGCAATGAGTGCCGGGGGCAAATCTCCAATGGGTGAACCATTGGCAATGTTTCCACCCACGGTTGCAGCATTGCGGATTTGTACCGAACCAAAGCGATTGATCATGACACTCAAGGAGGGATAGTATTTTGAAATGACATCATCAAATTTGCTCAGGCTTGTTGCCGCGCCAACGGTCATGACATTGCCACTGATTCCAACTTTTTTCAGGTCGGGAATATTGGAAATGAAGCAGGGAGAAGGTAATGATTTGAGATCTTTGGTTACCCAAAGACCAACATCCGTTCCACCTGCAATCAAGGTTGCCTTTGGGTTTTCAGCATACCAATCGGCGAATTCATCAAGGCTGACGGGATTGCGAATTGTTCCATTTCCAGCATCTTGAGGAACTTGCCCGGCAGCCACCCCGATATTGCCAATCCAATCCGGCCTTGGCTTTTGTAGACATTCCTTGCCTGCGTTGATGATTGAATCGTACCCGGTACACCGACATAGATTTCCTGCCAATACCGTATCAAGGTCTTTCGTACCGTTTGTATGCGCGGATACCAGTGACATGACAATACCCGGGGTGCAGAAACCACATTGATTGCCATTGAACTTGATCATCGCTTCCTGAACGGGGTGCAAATTTCCTTCAGGGTCAGAAACACCCTCGATCGTTCGGATTGACTTGTTTTTCAATTGATGAAGAAACAAAATACATGAGTTGACAGCCGAGTGAATCAATTTGCTGTTTTCCATTGATTCAATGATTACCGTACAGGCGCCACAATCACCCTCGTTGCAACCTTCTTTTGTGCCCTTGAGAAAAGCCTTTTCCCTGAGCCATTCCAGCAATGTTGTGGTCCCGGATGGATCTTCTGCGACAATTTGCCGTCCATTTATAAAAAAATTTATTTTTGACATCAACCCCTTTCTTTAAAGGAAAAAAATTAAACTCGCCAATTTTGATTTGTAACTGCTTCGTTTTTTGTTTTTGTTTTTGTATCTTGAATTCAAGGTTTGAGTCAATTGCAAATTTAAATTGAATTCAAGGTTTGAGTCAAATTCTTGTCTTGGATAAAAATTCTACCTGGCTCACAATTTAATGATAATTGAATTAAGGGTTGCTTGACATGCGGAATATCCCGATACTTTGGATTGGAACCAGATAATGGTTTCTGATCCCCGTTTCGTTCACCTCAGGGTTCACAGCAAGTTTTCCATACTTGAAGGTATTCTGGACATCAACAGGATAGCGAAAATCTGTCAGGATTTGGAAATGCCGGCTGTGGCTTTAACTGATACCAACAACATGTTTGCGGCCCTTGAGTTCGCCAAGGGATGTTCTTCCAAGGGTGTTCAACCGATACAAGGGTTGCAGGTTCACATAAAAATCAGGGACAACCACCTTAACCCTCACAGTCCCGATGATACAGCTCCCATCGTTTTACTGGCACAGAATCAACTGGGATATCAAAACCTCCTGAAATTGAATGCCAGAATGTATCTGGATCAGGAAAAAGTCTTTCCGTATCTGACACTTGACGAACTCAAGGCCTTCCATGAGGGATTGATCTGTATGACTGGAGGGAGCGAGGGTCCCCCGGGATTGTATTTGCTTGATGGTTCCTATGCTGATGCCAAGAAGATCGTATCGGAACTCATGGCCATTTTCACTGCAGGTGTCTACCAGGAAATCCAGCGTCATTCACATGAAGGTTCAACCTGTACCGCCAATGAAATGAAAACGGAATCCGGGTTGATTGACATTGCCTATGAATTGGGACTCCCATTGGTTGCAACCAACAATGTTTTACTTGTCAATCGCGAAGAATACACTTCCGTTGACATGCTGTTCTATATCAAGAACGGAGGCTTCAAGACACAAAATGATCCCAGACGGATGTTGACTCCAGAACATTATCTCAAGTCACAGGAAGAGATGGTTCAGCTGTTCAAGGATTTGCCGGAAGCAATCGAAAGTACAATCGAGATTGCCAAGAGATGCAGTTTTCATGCACAGACCCATCCCCCCATGTTACCAAGATTTTGCGAAGATGAAAGTGAGGAATTGAAGAAAAGAACCCTGGAGGGTTTGCAAAAAAGGATCGACACCATCACATTGGCCGATTCTCAAGATGTCTACTTTGAAAGGTTGGAGTACGAGCTTGGGGTCATAAACAATACCGATTTTGCAGGGTATTTCCTGATTGTTGCCGATTTTATCGGCTGGGCCAAGGAACAAGGCATTCCGGTGGGACCAGGTAGGGGTTCGGGTGCCGGCTCCCTTGTGGCTTATGCCCTCAATATCACAACACTTGATCCAATCAGGTATTCCTTGCTGTTCGAGCGATTTCTCAATACGGAACGGTTGTCGTTTCCTGACTTTGATATCGATTTCTGCTCTGAAAAGCGTGATGATGTCCTGGGGTATGTCACGAAAAGATACGGCGAGGACAAGGTGGCCCAGATTGTGACCTTTGGCAGCCTTGGGGCCAAGAATGCCATAAGGGATTTTGGGCGTATTCTGCGTGTACCCAGACATCTCATCAACCTTTGGGCCTCGGAAATCGATCCTCGTTTTCCCTTCAAACAGCAAAGGAAGGGCAATGAAACCCTGCAAGCGGCCGAAAGATCACAGGATTACATCAGGAACATGTTCGATCAGATCGAGGTTGTTGAAGGCATTCCTAGAAATACCAGCCGACATCCCGGGGGCATAGTAATCAGCAACAAACCCCTGCTGGAATCAGTCCCTCTCTACCATGACAGGAAACAAGTGTTGCCAGTTACCCAATTTGACCTGAAATGGGTTGAGGAAGCTGGCTTGGTGAAGATGGATTTCCTTGGGGTCAAAACCCTGACGGTGATTGCCAAAACACAGGAGAAACTTGCCAGAAACGGCTTGGAAATTGATATAGAAAATTTACCCCTGACTGATGAGAAGACTTTTGATCTCTATGCCAATGGAAGAACCATGGGGGTATTTCAGGTTGAGGGGGTTGGAATGACCAATGCCCTTAGGATCATGAAGCCAACCAGATTTGAGGATATTATTGCCATGGTTGCCCTTTACAGACCAGGGCCGATGGAAATCATCAGTGATTTCTGTGCTGTCAAGAATGGAACAAAAAAGGCCCAGAAACTGCATGAGTCCATTGATTATATTCTTGAGGAAACCAACGGATTTATCGTCTATCAGGAACAGGTGATGGAGATTGTCCGAGTCATGGCCGGCTATTCACTTGGTCGGGCAGATCTTGTCAGAAGAATCATGGGCAAGAAGATTCCTGCCGAAATGGCCAAGGAAAAACCGGAATTCTTCAAGGGGGCCGATGATAAGGGCATTCCCAGGGAGACAGTGGAAAAAGTGTGGGACCAACTGGAGACATTTGCCCATTATGGTTTCAACAAGTCCCATGCAGCCGTTTATGCTTTGGTCAGTTACCAGACTGCCTGGCTGAAAGCCAACCATCATCTGGAATACATGGCTTCTGTAATGACCATGGATTTGAATGATGTTGACAAGTTGGCGGCCTATTCAAAGGATTTGGAAAAATCGGGTATTGAAATCCTCTGTCCCGATATCAACCAATCCAATTCGGATTTTGAAGTACAGGATGGCAAGATTGTTTATTCCCTTTCAGCCATCAAAAGTGTCGGGGTCGATGTTGCCCGCAAGGTTGAACAGGTCAGGGGGGACGAACCCTTCACGGATATATTCGATTTTGCCGAGAGGATTGATTTGTCCACCATTTCAAAGAGTGCCTTTGAAAACATGGTTCGTGCTGGTGTCTTCGACAAATTATTCGAGAATCGCCATCAACTGTTCAACAATTTTGACATTCTTTCAAACTATGCCAAATCACAAAATTCAACCAGCAATCATCAAAGTCTTTTTGATGACATCCAGGACATGCCCAAACCAGCCTTGCGGCCTTCGAATGATTGGAGTCAGGGTCAAAAACTGGCCGAGGAACTTGTAGCGATTGGATTCTACCTGAGTGAGCATCCCATAACCAGGTACAAGAAAAGATTAACCGATTCCAATTTGACATCGATTTCGGAAATTCTTGAGTGGCAGGAAAATTCCGTCAAAAAATTTGGCTCCAAGAAAACCATCACTATTGCTGGAATCATCGCCAAGGTCACCAAACGAATCGCCAGTACTGGAAGTACCATGGCCTTCATCAAATTTTCCGATGACACGGGCGAGATCGAAGCCTTCCTGTCACCAGAACTCTATTCCCATGGCAATATTGTCATGAATGAGAATGCCCTGGTCCATGCCCATCTGGAAGTAGAAAAATACAAGGAACAGATCAGGGTTTCAACCTATAAGGTTTTACCCCTTGATAATCTGATCAAAGACCATCCGGTCAAGGTCAATATTCATTTTGACAAGGTATCAGTTCCTGGTCAGGTCAGGACAATCCTGGAGGAAAACACCCGAGAGTTGCCGAATTACCAATTGTCAAGGATTGTTTTCTCCCCACATTGTGAAGAAATAAAGGAAGAACTAGCCATAGATATTGCAGGTACATATAAAATGAATAAAAAGGTGAAACAGGCGATAAAAAGCCTGGAGGGGGTTATAAAAGTTTCACCCATGGATTAATTCAAGGCAGGTCTGGTAATGACAAGACACGCTTTTCCCCATTGTTGCAGAGCATTTGGTGATATATTCTTGAAACACTTTAAGTTGGCAATCCACTACCCGGAAATTTTACCATGGTTGCAAAATCCAATAAGCAGAAAATAGTACGTCCAAAGGCGGAAACACCTCAGGGCTTTCAGGATTATTTTGGAGAAGCCCATAAATTTCGGGTTCAAATGATGAATGTCATTGCCGAGGTATTCGACAAGTTCGGTTTTGACCCTCTGGAAACACCAGCAATCGAGTACCTTGATAGTCTGGGGAAATTTCTGCCTGACCTGGACCGACCCAATGAGGGTGTTTTTGCATGGAAGGATGAGGAGAAGTGGTTGTCATTGCGTTATGACATGACTGCTCCCCTTGCCAGGGTAGCAGCCCAGTACAGAAATACCTTGCCCTCGCCCTATCGAAGATATGCAATGGGACCTGTGTGGCGGAATGAAAAACCCGGTCCCGGTCGCTTCCGTCAGTTTTACCAATGCGATGCTGATACCGTTGGTTCAAGCAATGCTGCAGCAGATGCCGAGATGGCTGTACTAACATCCGAAATACTGGATGCAATGGGTATAGCCAAGAAGGATTATCTAATCAAAATAAACAATCGAAAGATTCTTGACGGTATCCTCGTTGTAGCCGGGGTACTTGAAGAAGGAAATGCTGAATCGGATTCCACAACTCGCGGTGCGGTTTCTCGAGCAATGGACAAATTGGACAGGTTGGGACCGAAGGGAGTTAGGCTTCTTTTGGGCAAGGGAAGGCTGGATGAAAGTGGTGATTACACCAAGGGAGCCGAACTGACCGAGAACCAAATCGATCCCATCATGAGTTTCCTGCAATTAGGCAATCATTCCAATACCGAAATCCTCGACAAGCTCAGGGATTTGGTTGCTGAAACCGATGTGGGATCCGAAGGTGTATACGAACTGAATGAAATATTGGATTTTATCAATGCCCAGAACTCCAGCATGGATAATTTCGCGATAGATACCTCCATTGTGCGAGGATTGGATTATTATACAGGACCTGTATTGGAGGCAGAACTTACATTTGAAATATTCGATGAAGAGGGAAGGCAAAAAAGATTTGGTTCTGTTGCTGGTGGCGGTCGCTATGATGACCTTGTCAAAAGATTTATTGGCCAAAAGGTTCCTGCAACTGGGGTTTCAATTGGTATTGACAGACTTATTGCTGCCAAGGAAAGCAGCCAAGCGAAAAAAATCAAGGCCAATGGTCCTGTTTTGGTTACAGTCATGGATCGCCATCGAATGGCCGATTATCAAAAGATGGTGGCAGACCTCCGTGAAGCGGGGATTAAATCCGAAGTATTTTTGGGGAATGCACGGAATTTTGGCAAGCAATTGAAATATGCAGATATCAGGAACTGCCCCATAGCAATTATCCAAGGGGAAGAAGAAAGAAACAAGGGGGCGGTTATGATCAAGGATCTTGAGCTTGGTTCAAAAATTTCAGAAACGGCATCGCTGGATGAGTGGAAATCAAGAGACTGGCAACAAGAGGTCAGAATCGAAAACCTGATACCCACAATCAAGGAAGTACTTGCCAAGAAATAATGATTGCTGGTTTTCAATACTTCTACCGCGAATAAGGTTCAATGGTGATTTTGAACTCTTCTTAGGGATAGTTCTCAAAAAAATAACATTTTCTTAATATCACCAGTTCAATACCTCCCCCCCCCCCCCCCATTATTCTTATATAAGGCCAGTCTTTTTACTTGTCACGAATAGGGGGAGATATTATATTTTGGTTTGAGGAGGAGATAATCCATGCAGGAAGACATTGACAAGGAATTGAAAAAGATTGTTCAGGAACAACTGGCACCTGTCAGGATTATTGGCCTTAAGTCTGAAAAGGCCGAAGATGCTGATGGTGATCCTATCTTGCGTATAAGGGTAGTTTACAAGGCCGAAAACAATCGGCTTGATCCTAACAAAGTTGCAGATGTAATCGGATACTTGCGCGATGGCATAAAGAATACAACCAATGGCCTGGACAGGTTCCCAATTCTTTCCTTCACAACCCCTGAAGAGGCTGAAGCGCTTGGATCCATTTGATCTTGTTCAAACTGTCAGGGTATTGGCATGTCTGGATCAGGGTAGACCACGACAAGTTAACCTGAAAAGAGCCCTGAGCACGGCCTATTATGCAATGTTCCATGCCCTATGTCTGAATTGTGCGAATTCCTTCATTGGTAGAAGGGGCAGACAGGAGCGAGAACGCATGGAATCAGGTTTATCGGTCTGTTGATCATGCGTTTGCCAAAAAACAGTGCAAGAACCAGGAAGCCATGGCAAGTTTTCCCGCAGGGATAAAAAGATTCGCCAATTATTTCGTGAACCTACAAGATATGCGCCACCAAGCCGACTATGACCCAACAAGGAGTTTTGATCGTCAGGAAGTAATCAATGCAATAGATCATGCAGAAGGGATGATCAATAATTTGCTAGATTCTGATCTCAGGATGAGGAAAGCCTTTGCAGCATGGATCGTGGTAAGGTACAGATACCGGTAACCAGCAGTTCATCGAACTAGGTATCATAATTGCAGGAATTAAATACGGTTATCTTGGATAAGGTTCAATGGTGATTTTGAATTCTTCGTAGGGATATTTCTCAAAAAGCCTCCTAACATTTTCAAAACTTCCCGTTTGACCCTGAAAAGGTAAATCCAGTGGGCTTTTCTTGGGTGTGAGATACCTCCATCCCTGGAAAGGCCTTTTGGGAACAGGTTCGGTTCGTACAATCCGATTATCAAAAACGATAGCCCATCGCTTGATACCCTCTGGATCAATTCTTTGGTCAAAGGCAATAACCCTTTGCCGGGCTGCAATGGTGCCATTGATTACCCAGTATAATGATCCTCCGTTCAGTACTTCCTCATATCTTTTCGGTCGAAACCGGGTTACATGCTCGGGAGAAGCATACACACCACTCTTTCTTCGTTCCTTCTGCCACTCCTCCAATTCTTCGACAGTGTTAATTCCAACACAGAGCTTGAGGAGATTCATAGTTTTTGTCGTCTTCATTCAAAAAATTTCAAAGTAAGCAATAAAAAAACAAGATCATGGTTACCGAATGAGTTACCTCGTTCCAATATATCAAACTGCTGGAAAAGTAAAAATCCGAATCCAGCCCTTTGCCGTTTTCTTGAATATAAAAGTTGAAAATACCTTCATCTGCACTTATTTGAACCTTCCAGTTGTCAAAATCAGATTAACCTTGGTGTTGGTGGGTCTCGCAAGAGAATTCCTGTCGTCTGACATTGATTGTCGGGAAAGGACAACACCCTTCAGAAAACAGAAGGAAACCAGCCGTGACAAAAAGAACGACTGCCAAGTACAAAATTGACCGCAGAATGGGGGAAAACATTTGGGGAAGACCCAAATCACCATTCAACAAAAGAAACTATGGTCCTGGTCAGCATGGCCAGCGAAGAAAAGGCAAACTCTCCGATTTCGGTATTCAGTTGAGGTCCAAACAGAAACTGAAAGGCTACTATGGTGATTTGACCGAAAAGCAATTCCGTCGAACATTTGGCGAAGCTGAGCGAATGAAGGGAGATACGGGCGAAAATCTCATTGGCCTTTTGGAACAACGACTTGATGCCGTTGTATACAGGGCAAAATTTGTGGTTACAATGTTTGCAGCCAGGCAATTCATCAACCATGGTCATGTTCTGGTTAACGGCAAGAAAGTGAATATTCCTTCCTACAGGATCAAGGAAGGGGATGAAATTGAAGTCAGGGAAAAATCAAGACAATTGATTATCGTTGATGATGCCATTGATAATCGGGAAAGGGAAATTCCTGAATATATCGAAGTTGATATTGAAAACCTGAAGGCAAGATTTCTCAGGGTTCCCCAGTTGAAGGATGTTCCTTACCCAACGATAATGGAACCAAATCTGGTTGTTGAATATTACGCAAAAAACTAGGAAATTCCCCACCGCCATCGGTATTACATTACAATTCCCAATGTAGGGAGTACAAATTACTTTTCCTAAATGATAGACTCATTTAAGGTGATCTTAGTGGTTGTAACAACCGTTCAAACCGATATTGAGTCAAGTAAACAAAGGAAAAGTTTTGAATAGGATGTTATTGGCGGAGGCCAGAAGCCTGCCATTCTGGAAGCAGCCCGTTTTTCTACTGGTGTTGATGGCGACGGCTTTACCCCTCGGCTTTTCCACCTGGAACGCACTCCTAAACAATTTTGTTGTTGAGGTTGGTAATTTTGACGGGGTAAAAATCGGATGGTTACATACCATAAGGGAAATACCGGGTTTTTTGGCTATAGGTGTAATAGCCCTTATCATTTTCATTCGGGAACAATTTCTGGCCTTGATATCCTTGGCAATCATGGCCGCAGCCATTGCTGTTGTGGCTTGGTTCCCCAGTTATCAAGGCATATTGATCACAACCATAATCAGTTCCATAGGTTTTCACTATTATGAAACCGTTAACCAGTCACTCCGGTTGCAATGGATTCCAAAGGACAGGGCGCCACAAACGATAGGTTGGCTCGTTTCGGTAGGTTCAGGAGCCTCGTTGGTAGCCTACCTTTTTGTTGTTGGAGGATGGAAGCTCTTGAACTTTTCCTACAACAGCATTTACATGGTGTCCGGCCTGATAACCTTCATCATTGTTGTTTATTGTTATCTGGCCTTTCCAAGATTTGAAACCCCCAATCCACAAAAAGCCAAAATGGTTCTGAGAAAGCAGTATTGGCTGTACTATGCACTGCAATTCATGTCAGGGGCCAGAAGACAGATATTCATGGTTTTTGCAGCCTTCATGATGGTTGAAAAATTCGGATTTGAAGTCCATGAGGTAACCATCCTCTTCATCATCAATTTCATGGCGAATATGATTTTTGCGCCGCTAATGGGAAAGGCCGTCAATATATTTGGTGAAAGAAATACCCTTGTCTTTGAATACACTGGCCTGACCCTCGTATTTTTGGCTTACGGAGGGATTTATTATTTTGGATGGGGATTTCTGATTGCCGGTTTTCTGTTTATCTTGGACAATATTTTTTTCGCCCTTGCATTTGCATTGCAAACCTATTTTCAAAAAATCTGTGACCCGGCGGATATAATGCCGACTGCTGCAGTGGCGTTCACAATCAATCACATAGCAGCAGTCTTTCTACCTGCACTTTTGGGTTATTTATGGATCATTGCACCACAGTATGTGTTTGTACTTGCTGCTACAATGGCCATCTTTTCCTTGATCCTGTCGCTTTTGATACCCAGACAACCTTCACCAGGTAATGAAACCATACTCAATTAGGTGTACCCCTATTTAATGTGGTGAGTCCAAAGTTTGGAACATTGCATTTTCCTATCCTGTATCAGTTCGAAATGAGTTCTTTCTTTTTCCATAAGGGCTTTGGCGCTATCTTTGGCAACAATTTGAGATATGGTAAATTCAACGAATGACTTTTAAAAGGCAATAAATAGAGGTGCCCTTAGGCAAATATCAATTAAATTGACCTATCACATATCCATTGTAATTTTTTTCCAAATTCACACTCAAAGGGGGTTAGGAAAAATTGAATGTTGTTTTTATGCTCTGGAGAATGGTAACTCAAGGGGGAGAAACAAGTCCTGTCCGAGAAGGCCATTGGACTTTGCAAAAGGTTTCTTGCAACACTTTGGAGCAAAGCCTCTAATTTTTGGTTACCCTGATCAGTAATTATAACAATTTAATGTATAAATTTTGATGATGGAGTTGTGATTACTATTTAATATGAGCAATTCGGAATCCACCAACCCTGATTTTTGAGAGGTCAAATGTTTTCATTATTTAAAAAAACGGAATTACCAAGTAGAACAGATTCACTTGCAGGTCGAACAACAGCCATTCAAACAGCCGAAAAGCATTTTGTAACCGGCAGACCATTGAAAGGCCCTTATCCAGAAGGATCCAAACAGATAATACTTGGAATGGGATGTTTTTGGGGGGTGGAGCGATTGTATTGGGAAAAGGAGGGAGTTTGGGTAACCTCGGTCGGTTATGCTGGTGGTTTTACCCCGAACCCGACATATAAGGAAGTTTGTTCTGGAATGACTGGTCATAACGAAGTCGTGAGCATTACCTACTTGCCTGAAGTTATGAGTTTAATGAAAATACTCAAAATCTTTTGGGAAAATCATGATCCGACCCAGGGCATGAGGCAAGGGAATGACATCGGGACACAGTACCGGTCCGGAATATATTATTTTGATGCCGAACAAAAAAAATGCGCAGAGGATACAAGGAAAGCATATCAGGAAATCCTTGTTTCCCGAAGATTGGGAACAATAACGACCGAGGTGGTTGAAGCACCCGAGTATTTCTTTGCAGAGGATTACCACCAACAATACTTGGCAAAGAATCCAGGTGGATATTGTGGTCTCCGGGGAACAGGTCTTGCCTGCCCGGTTGTTTAGGATATATCGGATTGAACTCTGAAAACACTCAATCAACCTGTTTTTCGATATTTACTTCTCTATACGGCGAGGGGAAGGCATACGAAGTTACCCATGCTATCGAAAGAATTGTGCCGGAACCAATTGGGGTAGCAACCATCGAGATTGATGAGCGGGACAGCCTATGGGAGGTCTCGGCCTATTTTGATGCCAAACCGGATGAGATTGCCATTTCATTGATTGAAAAATTGCATGACCTCAAGCCCTTCAAGGTTTCAAGATTGCCAAATACGGATTGGGTGGCAAAGGTAAACAGGGATTTGACTCCGGTGAGGGTTGGCAATTTCTGGATATATATGAACAAGGATCAAGGCAAGGCCCCCTCTGGAACCATTCCCGTAGAAATTGCATCATCCATGGCCTTTGGTACGGGTCATCATGGTACAACCCAAGGGTGCTTGGAAATGCTGGAAAGAGTATGTCGCAAGAATCCCGAATTTGATTCCATCGTGGATATAGGCTGTGGCACCGGTATATTGTCAATGGCTGCCTATCGGTTGTGGGGTTGCAATATCCTAGCCAGTGACAATGATGCTGTTGCCATAGAGGTAACCATCGAAAACACCAAGGCCAATATAATGGAAAGCCAGATAATTTGTACCGTTGCCGATGGTTTTGAACATTCCATCCACAAGAACATGTCTCCCTTTGATCTGGTTATTGCCAATATTCTTCTCAAACCGCTTGTTGGTTTGGCTCCTGAAGCAAACAAGCACCTGAAAGATGGAGGGGCGGCAATACTCTCTGGCATCATGCTCAACCAGGAGCATCATTTATCCAGAAGCTATGAAGAGCATGATTTTCTTGTGGAGGATAGAATAGTCCTAGATGAATGGGTAACCCTGCTTCTGAGAAAAAAGTAGATTGGTGATTTTAACTGGCAGCAACAACCTTTTGGCTTTGGGTCCCTAGTCCCTCGATTCCCAGTTTCATGATTTGACCCGGTTCAAGGAATACAGGCGGTTTCAAGCCAAGACCTACTCCAGGAGGAGTTCCTGTCGGAATGATATCTCCCGGCTGGAGGGACATGAATCTGGAAATATAGCTTACCAGGGTTGCCACTCCAAAGATCATGGTTTTTGTACTTCCATCCTGGCGTCTCAAGTCATCCACCTCAAGCCACATCTTCAGGTTCTGCGGATCAGGGATTTCATCGCGGGTAACCATCCAGGGGCCGATTGGAGCAAAAGTATCACAACTTTTGCCTTTAATCCACTGACCACCCTTTTCAATTTGAAACTCTCGTTCTGAAACATCGTTGACAACACAATATCCTGCAACATGGTCCAGGGCCTTTTCTTCATTGACGCATTTCGCCTCCCTGGAAATAACCACTCCCAGTTCAACTTCCCAATCGGTTTTGGTTGAGCCCCTTGGAATGACGACATTATCGTTGGGACCAACAATGGATGAAGTGGCTTTCCCAAAGAGAATTGGTTCTTCGGGAATGGGGTTTCCAGTTTCTTCTGCATGATCAGAATAGTTGAGGCCCACACAAATCAGCTTGCCTATTTCACCAACGCACGGCCCGATACGGGTGTTTTCAGGTAATATTGGTAAGGAATTCATATCCAGGCCTTCAGCCCATGATAAATCCCCAAGTGTTTTGCCCGTAATGTCAGGAACAATCGAAGATAGATCGCGGTAATTCCCGGCCTGATCAATGATTGCTGGTTTTTCTGTTCCTACAGGGCCCAATCTTGCTAGTTTCATTGTTTCACACTTCTTTCTTACTGGTGGCTGACAAGGATGACTAAATCATGGTCCCGCCATCGATATTATAAAATTGACCGGTTATGAAAGCACCTCTTTCCGAAAGCAGGAAAGTGACAACCCCGGAAACTTCTTCAACTGTACCGATTCTTTTCATGGGCTGCCGCATTTCGAAATATTCCCTTGCTTGCTGGTAACTACCCATGGTTTTACCCAGTTCCTCACACCTTTGACGCCACGAGGGTGTATCCACGGTAGCAGGACAAACAGCGTTGCATCGTATACCCTGATTGATAAAATCACAAGCAACAGATTTGGTCAAACCCAGTACGGCTGCCTTGGAAGAACCATATGCCAATCTGTTAGGAAAACCCTTGGTCGAGGAAACCACCGAAGAAATATTAACAATCGATCCTCCTCCATTCTGGATCATTTTGGGTATGGCAACCCTCAAGATATAGAACATGCTGTCAACATTCAGTATGAATGACTTCTTCCATGAATCGGGATCGCAATTCAAAATGCTTCCATGATGGACATACCCTGCAACATTCACGATACCATCAAAGGGCTCGTTGGTGTTGACAAATCGGGTGATTCCAGTTTGGTCGGTTACATCAAGTTTCATTGTCCTGATACTGTCTGAAGCAATTTTTTCCAACCCGGCGATGTCAATATCAACAGCTGTGACCATTGCTCCTTCCCGGGCTGCTTCTAGAGCAACAGCCTTGCCTATACCGGCTGCAGCAGCCGTCACCAAAATGGATTTACCTTCCAGAGTGCCTGTCATATTCTTAACCATTGCATAAATTGAGCCTAAACTTGTATTCCGATCAATGCTTTTGCATCAGGAAATTCATATACATTTAAAATTCAGGAATTTGAACAAGGAAAATGATTTCCCGGCAATACCTTTGAAGATTAATCAACCAAACCAAAACTCAAATGTTCAATTCAAACGATGGGGTGCTAATGTCTACAATTTGCAAAACCAGATTGTTTGAAATGCAGATCATTCTTTACGATTGTCACATTATTTGTAATTTGTATACTGGAATTGGTTCTATGTGTAATTTTTGTTATCAAGGAGGACAGTTATGTCTAACAAAATATTTTTAACCGCTGTAGCAGTATTGTTTACCTTCGGCAGTTCTGCCCCCGGATGGGGGGGGGCTGACATGGCTGCTGCAGAAAAATGGATTGACGAGGAATTTCAACCATCCTCGCTTTCAAGGAGCGAACAGTTAGCCGAGATGGAGTGGTTTATTGAAGCCGCCAAACCTTACGCTGGAATGGAAATCAATGTTCTGTCGGAAACAATTCCAACTCACACCTACGAATCCGAGACACTGACCCGTGCCTTTGAGGAGATTACAGGCATCAAGGTCAATCACCAGTTGCTTGGTGAAGGCGAAGTCGTTCAGGCTGTCCAAACCCAAATGCAGACACAGCGTAATCTCTATGATGGCTATGTCAATGATTCCGACTTGATCGGAACCCATGCCCGTCTTCAGCTGGCTTACAACCTGTCAGATCAAATGGCTGGTGAGTGGGCCACAACAACCAATCCGGGGCTGGATCTTGATGATTTCATCGGAGCATCCTTTACAACAGGACCCGACGGAAAACTCTATCAGTTGCCCGACCAGCAATTTGCCAACCTCTATTGGTTCCGCAAAGACTGGTTTGACAGGGCCGATCTTCAAGCTCAATTCAAGGAACTCTATGGATATGATCTCGGTGTACCGGTGAACTGGTCAGCCTATGAGGACATTGCTGAATTCTTCAGTGTTCATGTTCAGGAAATTGATGGTGTTCGCGTCTACGGGCACATGGATTATGGCAAAAGGGCACCTGACCTTGGTTGGCGTATGACTGATGCATGGTTGTCGATGGCCGGTGCCGGCGATGTCGGTGAACCCAATGGTGTTCCAGTTGATGAATGGGGTATCCGCATGGAAGAGGGTTCCTGTAATCCTGTCGGGGCAAGTGTGAGTCGAGGAGGTGCTGCCAATGGACCGGCCGCGGTCTATGCAATCCGCAAATGGGATGAATGGCTCAGGAATTACGCTCCGCCAGGCGCGGCATCCTATGACTTCTACCAATCATTGCCAGCATTGTCTCAGGGTAATGTTGCCCAGCAGATTTTCTGGTACACGGCGTTTACGGCTGACATGGTTGCCTCACAAGAAGACGGAAACAATACTGTTGATGCTGAGGGCACTCCCCTCTGGCGCATGGCTCCAAGTCCCCATGGGCCGTATTGGACCGAAGGTCAGAAAGTTGGTTATCAGGATGCCGGTTCCTGGACTTTCCTGAAATCCACACCTTCTGAGCGGGCTCAAGCCGCATGGCTCTATGCACAGTTTGTCACATCAAAGACGGTTGATGTCAAAAAGTCCCATGTGGGCCTGACCTTTATCAGGAATTCAACTGCGAATCACGAGAGTTTCACCGAGCGGGCACCAAAGCTTGGTGGTTTGGTCGAGTTTTATCGCTCACCTGATAGAACGGCATGGTCACCGACCGGAATCAACGTTCCCGATTATCCCAAACTTGCCCAGATTTGGTGGCAACAGATCGGTGATGTGAATTCCGGTGCCTTTACTCCACAAGAGGCAATGGATCGTCTGGCGGCCGAGATGGATGCAACCATGGCCCGTATGCAGGCTGCTGACGAAGCTGCCTCCGTTTACGGTGGTTGTGGACCAAGACTCAACGAGGAACGGGATCCGGAATATTGGCTTAGCCAACCTGGAGCACCCAAGGCCAAACTCGAAAACGAGAAGCCGCAGGGTGAAACAGTTCGGTATGAAGATATCGTTGCGCGCTGGAATAATTAAGTTCAAGTGGAAGGAGTGCCGACAGGCACTCCTTCACCTTATCATGAAGTAAGAAATTCCACCACACTGCAATGACACTGGAACTTGCAAACGTCACCAAGAATATCGGAGCAGAAACCCATATTTTTGAGACATCACTGAGTTTCGCTCCCGGCAGGTTCAACATTCTCCTCGGTGCAACGAATGCCGGCAAGACAACATTGATCAAGCTCATGGCTGGACTGGAACGCCCGACATCAGGGGAAATAAGGGTTGATGGCCGCAATGTCACCGGAGTGAGCCCACAAAAGCGAAACATTGCTCTTGTACACCAGTTTTTCATAAATTACCCTCATATGACCGTTTATGAAAATATTGCATCGCCCTTGCGCGTTGCAGGTACAGAAAGAGCCGAATTGGATCGCCGTGTCAGAAAGGCAGCTGATGTCTTGCAACTAGGTCCCATGCTCAAGCGACGTCCACATGAACTGTCAGGCGGACAACAGCAACGAACTGCAATTGCACGGGCAATCGTCAAGGATTCAACGGCAGTCTTTTTGGATGAACCGCTGGCCAATCTGGATTATAAGTTGCGTGAGGAACTCCGGGAACAACTTCCGGAAATGCTTGGTGAGCGGGGTTCGGTGGTGGTTTATGCCACATCTGATCCGACCGAGGCACTTTTGCTTGGAGGATATACGGCATTGTTTCATGAGGGCAGGATGACACAATTTGGGCCGACTTCAACGATTTACCGTTCTCCTGCCAACCTCATCTCGGCACAGGTGTTTTCGGATCCTCCCATCAATCTTGGACATGTTGAAAAAAGGGGCAGTGAAATACATTTTGGTACAATTAGCTGGGAGGCCACAGGTGAAGCCACAAGCCTCAGCGATGGCAAATATACCATGGGTATTCGTCCTCATCATGTTTCACCCACCCGACCGGCAGAATATTCGATTACGGTCACGGACCGAGTGAAAATTACCGAGCTGAGTGGTTCGGAAAGTGTTGCGTATTTTTCGCTGGAGGGAAGTGATTGGGTCAGCCTTTCAGCGGGTACGCATCCTTTCGAAGTAGGCAAGGAGCATGAGTTTCACCTCATGCCAAAAAGATGTTTCTATTTTGGTCCTGACGGTACACTTGCAGCCAAGGGATCGACTGATGGCTAGGATCACACTGGATAACCTGCGGCACAGTTACAGTGCCAATCCTGTCTCAACGGATGATTATGCCCTCAAGGAAATTGATCTTGACTGGACTGATGGAGGTGCTTACGCACTCCTGGGCCCTTCGGGATGTGGCAAATCCACCCTGTTGAACATAATTTCAGGTTTGCTGAATCCGACAAGCGGCAGGGTTTTATTTGATGGGAAAGATGTAACGGCGCTTCCACCCGACAGGCGTAATATTGCCCAGGTCTTCCAGTTTCCAGTGATTTACGACACCATGACGGTGTATGACAATCTGGCTTTTCCCCTACGAAATCGCGGAGTCGATCACGGGCAAATAGATTCCCGTGTTCATGAAATCGCAACCATGCTGGAACTGACAGACAGTCTTTCCACCCGTGCTTCGCATTTGACCCCTGACAACAAGCAGAAGATCTCGATGGGACGGGGACTTGTACGCGATGATGTCAATGCGATCATGTTTGATGAGCCACTGACGGTAATTGATCCTGAATTGAAATGGAAACTGCGTTCCAAACTCAAGGAATTGCATCAGAGTATTGCCTCGACAATGATATATGTTACGCACGATCAGACCGAAGCATTGACTTTTGCCGATCAGGTTGTCGTCATGCAAGAGGGGGAGATTGTTCAAATTGGCACACCGATTGAACTCTTCGAGCGACCCTTGCATACTTTTGTTGGACATTTCATTGGTTCACCGGGCATGAACATTCTGCCGGCCGAGTTGGTTGGTGGTGCAATACGCTTCCTTGGACATGCGGTGGAACTCGAAGGTCCTGTCAAGAACAACCAGGGTTCCTTGGAGATTGGCATTAGACCTGAATATGTTCGAATTGGAACAACAGGCATACCATCTGTGATACGCAAGGTGGCTGATATCGGCCGGCGAACAGTCATTGAAGCAAATGTCAATGACATCATAGTCAATGCAATCACAGAGGATGTGCCACCAGAACAGGGTGAGGAAGTTTATCTGGAATTCAAGCCCAGCCAGACCCGGCTCTATGCAGACAGTTGGATCGCAACAGAGGTGGGGGCATAATGAAAACAGTAAACCAGCATGGGTGGTTATTTGTTCTGCCGGTGCTTTTGCTTGTCGCTTTCAATGCCCTTGTGCCTTTGATGACCGTGGTCAATTATTCTGTCCAGGAAACTTTTGGGAACAACCAGTTCTTCTGGGTCGGATTGAGGTGGTTTGAAGAAATTCTCCAATCCGAGCGTTTTCATGCAGCTCTGGGCCGACAGATGCTGTTCACTGTAACCATCCTGATCATCGAAATTCCCTTGGGTGTTGCCATAGCCCTTGCCATGCCCCGCCGGGGATTCTGGGTACCGGTTTGTCTTGTCCTGATGTCATTGCCACTCCTCATACCCTGGAATGTCGTTGGTGCGATGTGGAATATATTTACCCTGCCGGATATCGGCCTATTGGGCTATACCTTGAACAATGTACTTGGCATAGATTACAACATGACCCAGGATCCATTGGCAGCCTGGATTACCGTAATCGTAATGGATGTCTGGCACTGGACGTCCCTGGTTGTTCTATTGTCCTATGCAGGTTTGATCTCAATTCCCGAGGCTTACTATCAGGCCGCAAAAATTGATGGGGCATCCAATTGGTCGGTATTTCGCCATATTCAACTGCCAAAGATGAAGCGAGTACTTACCATTGCCGTTCTCTTGAGATTCATGGACAGTTTCAACATTTACACCGAGCCTTTTGTTCTGACAGGTGGTGGTCCAGGAAACTCCACAACGCTGCTTTCGATTGATCTGGTAAAGGTAGCACTTGGCCAGTTTGATCTTGGTCCGGCGGCCGCAATGAGCCTGATTTACTTTGCCATCACCCTGGCGGTGTCTTGGCTGTTTTACACCCTAATGACAAGGGATGACCGATGAAACCCAGGTATCTAGTCCCCATCATTTACATCCTGTTCCTGTTGTTGCCGATTTATTGGCTGATCGCCATGAGCTTTAAGACAACCAATGAGATACTCGGGGGATTTTCCCTTTTCCCCCAGAATTTCACACTCGACAATTACCGTACGATTTTCACGGAATCGGTCTGGTATTGGGGTTATTTCAATTCCATCCTCTATGTATCGCTCAATACTGTCATATCTCTGATTGCGGCCCTTCCAGCGGCCTATGCCTTCTCGCGCTACTCGTTTATAGGTGACAAGCACCTGTTCTTCTGGCTCTTGACTAACAGGATGGCTCCCGCGGCAGTTTTTGCTCTGCCATTTTTCCAGCTCTACTCATCAGTTGGTTTATTTGATACTCATCTGGCTGTTGCTCTTGCCCATTGCCTATTCAACATTCCCCTTGCCGTCTGGATTCTCGAAGGTTTCATGTCAAGTGTACCAAAGGAACTGGATGAAACTGCCTATGTTGATGGTTACTCCTTTCATCGGTTTTTCATCACCGTATTCATACCTTCGATCAAGGCCGGTGTCGGTGTTGCTGCATTTTTCTGCTTCATGTTTTCCTGGGTCGAATTGCTACTGGCCAAAACCTTGACTGCAGTGGATGCCAAACCAATTGCAGCCACCATGACACGTACAGCTTCATCGGCTGGTTACGAGTTGGGGCTATTGGCTGCTGCTGGAGTGCTGACCATCATACCGGGAGCGATCGTGATCTATTTTGTCCGCAACTATATCGCCAAAGGCTTTGCCTTGGGACGGGTCTAATGCGCTATCTTCCACTTTTGGGAATTATTTTACCTGCTGTCGTTTTGGCACAGGGATGGGGAAATGTCAGTGCCCCCAAAGAGGAGGTTTTCACTTGGGCCGACTGGTGGTATGAGCCATTGTTTTCAGGTTTCTGGATGGCATGGACTCGAGCGACGGTGTCTTTTTTCATTTTCATCTTTGGATTTATTGCGATTTTGGCAATCATTGAACTGTTTCGACCGGGCGGTGGAGAGCGCTTGGGAATTATTGGACTGATCACAACTCGTGGTGACAGACTTTTCATGGGATTGCTTGGGTCGGCATACATCTTTCTGGCCTGGGTGGGTCTGGTGGGTACATTATTATGGGTACCACTTGGAATTGCCATTGTCTGGCTGTTTTTCTGCTTCTGGAAAATCTAGCCCTTGCAGGTTGTTTTGGTCAGGACATGGTTAAATCCGTTCATGAGCTGAAGAACCTTGTCTTACGCCCCAACTAATTCCAAAACCTGCCCCAGGACTTTCGGGATTAAATCAAAGCACCAATCTTCAAGGAATGACATTTTCATTAGTAGGTTGCAATCAACCCAAATCCTTGTTTGAATAATTGTTCAAATCCAAATAAGGGATTTGAATGACAACATCCCGAAGTTATTTGATCCACATAATTTCTTTTCTTCTCCTTGACCTAGTGGTTTAATGAAATAGATTTTTTTGAGCAACATTTTTGGGGGACAGACTGGATTTGTCATTTCATGGCTCATGATTCAAACTCCAGAAACCATGCTGGAATTTCTCAAGGCCAATAATCTTTTGATGGCTTGACAATCAAACCAAGACCATCCACCTGATTTTCCGCAGAAAGGAAAACATTGGAGCAACAATTGAACACAAATCAAGCACTTGACCTGTTTATCCTTGGTGGAGGTATAAACGGTGCAGGTGTCGCCAGGGACGCCTCTGGTCGAGGGGCTTCGGTGATGCTTTGTGAAAAGGATGACCTGGCCGAAGGGACTTCCTCCAGAACCACCAAGTTCATTCATGGTGGATTGCGATATCTTGAGCAGTTTGAGTTCAGCCTGGTGAGAAAGTCCCTGATCGAGCGGGAGGTCATTCTCAATATAGCCCCCCATGTTTCGTTTCCATTGAGGCTCATATTCATAAACAACAACAAGATTCGGAATCCCCTGCTCATCAGAACCGGTCTGTTTGTCTATGATCATCTGGGGGGCAGGCGGTCGATGCCGTCGACGGACCGGGTGAACCTGGCTTCCTCACCTGAGGGTCTTGAAGTCAAGGAGCGGTATTCAAGTGGATACGGATACTGGGATGTTTGGACGGATGATGCCCGGATGGTTGTCTTGAATGCCAAGGATGCCCGGAGGAATGGTGCGGTGATACGGACCAGGACAGAATTCATTGGAGCAGAACCGCATGAGGACCATTGGGTTGTATCGATCAGGGACAGGACAACCGGGACTCTGGAAAGAATAAGGGCTAGAATCCTGTTTGATGCAACGGGTCCATGGTTGAAATCAAATTCCGGCAAATTTACAGGTTTGGATAGACCTGGCGATTTAAAGCTTGTTCAGGGAAGCCACATCATTTTGAGGAAATGGTGGCGGGGAAGCCATGCCTACGTTTTGCAGCATGCCGACAGACGAATTGTGTTTGTTGTTCCATATCTTGATGATCTTGCGGTTGTCGGCACGACCGAAAGGCACCTTGAGGGTCCCATCGAGGAGGCAAGTATTCTACCTTCGGAGCAGGATTACCTCCTGGACATTCTGAACAGCCATTTCAAAAGGCAATTTGGCCCAGCGGACGTTGTTTCCAGCTATTCGGGCGTACGTCCTCTTTTTGGCCGCGATGACAGGAAGGGTCTGTCCAGGGTAACAAGGGATTATCACTTGGACATGACCATGGTAAACGGCAAGCTCCCGATAGTTTCTGCCTATGGTGGCAAACTGACGACTTACAGGGTTCTGGCCGAGGATGTCCTGGATTTGCTTGGTCCCCACCTGCCCAATGCCGGCACACCCTGGACAGCCGGCAAACCCCTTCCCGGGGGTGATGTTCCCCAAGGTGATTTCAACGGCTGGTATGGTGAATTTGCAAGGAATTACGGATTTCTGGATGAACCTCTTCTAAGGCATTTGGGTACAACCTATGGAACGGAAGCATTGGATGTCCTGGATGGCGTCAGGGACAAATCCGACTTGGGCAGGTGCTTTGGCGGCCATTTCCATGAACGGGAGGCCTATTGGCTCGCTGAACATGAGATGGCTAAATTTGCCGACGATTTCCTGTTTCGAAGAACCAAACATGGTCTTTTCCTTTCCAGTGAAGAAAGGGATGATTTCGAGATCTGGTTGAATTCAAACAGTCTGTAAAGTCAAAAGCGGCCACCATGGATAATTTCATGAGAAATCTTTTTTTCTAGAATTTAGGAATTCAATCCCCCCCCCCAATCCATTTCATAGCTTCCCCTGTACGGGTCGTGGTACCAGAAAGACAATGCTGGGAGAGGATGTTTATTGCGAAGACCAATGGTTTTGACGGATTTCTTTTTCCTAGCCCTACCTTCGAACTTGGAAAGAGTCTCAAACGACAGAGATGATTGTACAACTTAAAATCTTTATAATCTAAGAAACACCAGATTTCCAACCCATTGATGTACCAACTTTAACGATACCCGCCGGTGCTCCCTCAACAGGAATTTCTATAATTGGATTTCCAAATCAAGAATCAAGATTACTCCGTTTCAGTAAAGTAATTGAACAAGTAGTTCCTGACAAGAACAAACAGTAATTTCAGATTTCCTGGCCTCAGGACTGATTTTGACCAACTGGAATCCATTGTTTTTGGATGAAAGAGACCGGTGCCGCAATTGATGTTGCTACAGGCAAAAGTCCTGAACTCCCATGATCAGGGGATTGTTCGGGAGGTGGTCAAGTTTCGAAATGACACATCATGGTGAAAAAAAGTGTGTTTGAATATGGCCACCGATTCCATTCGGTGGATTCCTTCAAAACCCCCTTGGCATGGGGATGGAACATGGATAATTCTGTAGAATTTTCATTCTGGGGTCGGGAAGTCTGAATTCAACATTTTGTTCTGAACATTCATGGTTAAGAATTTGGACCTCATTTTTGAGATATGTTATGACATATCAAAAGAAGATCTAATCTGTGAGGTCAAGGAACGCCGGAAAAATTAACAGTAGGGAGAATTATAAAAATTCGTCTTGGTACAATTCGGATCTTTGTTGCAGATGATTGCGAAATGCAAATGGAAAGTGGAGATTGAGATAATCCGGTTTGGCCTCAATCAAACAATCAAAAATGACTGTATCCCATCCTGAATAGACAATCATGACATGGGCTCCCCTTGCTTGACAGTAGGCGATTTCACCCCAATCATCGGCAAGTGTGAATTCAATGATCTCGGGGGTAAAATTCTGAAATACTTCTTCAAGGGCACTGTAATCCTGACGGCGAACCATAACCCGTGTATCTGAATTCATCAGACGAAGTTTCTCCATGGTCGGATAATCAAAGGACCAAAAGAAACAATTAGGTAGCATTTCCCATTCTTCGATAGTTGCCAGGACCTGTTTTGGATCAGCCGATTTTATTTCAACATACAGATTTCCACCGTAGTATTTCGTCAGTTCAAGAACATTGTCGAGACTTGGTACTGTCTCATTGCTAAAATGGGTACTCAGCCAGCTTCCAGCGTCAAGATTTAGCAACATATCTTCATTGCATGAACTGACTGAACCAATGCCATTGGTGGTTCGATCAAGAGTTTCATCATGCATCACAACAAGTGAGCCATCGCGACTGGTACGGACATCAATTTCAATATACTGGAATCCAGCTGCCAAACCACAATGTACGGCAGCAAGAGTGTTTTCGGGTGTAAACTCCGTTGCACCGCGATGACAAACAATGTTCAATGGCCAATTGGCAGGTGGTAGAAAAGGATGAACCAGTTCTGGCCTATCGGAACAAATGCCAAATACCGGGAGATGTCGGAGCATGTTCATGTGATGAGGACTGTCCTCGTTCCAAAGAACTATCTTGTAACCCAAGCGATGTGCTTCAGAAAAAAAACCATTATCAAGGACATTCTCCCGCTGCGTCATATTTTCCCAACATAGGTGAACAATATCTGTATCTTTGGCATAAGCAAACGGATCTGCACCAAGGGGAACCAGGACCGACCGCAGGAAGGGGCATTCGAGATTGCCTAGAATACGGCTGGCATTCTGGTCAAATGAGCCAATGACAGCACGTTGAATTCCGTAGGATTTAAGTGCATCAAGAGTCGGCAGCAGTGCATTCATATCCTTGATTTCAGCATATATGCCCGCACCGAGTTTTAGTCCTAGCATCAATACCTCGTTTAGCGGTACAGCTACTTTCAATGCTGCGAGTTCGACCGCCGAAAGTTTGGCGACAGCCGTTCCATCTGGCAAGTTGGCGTCATGGCAACAAACCAATGTCTTGCATGAGGCCATGCGAATATCGATTTCCCAAAAATCAGCGCCAAGCTGCGATGCTTTTCGGTAGGCTTCAATACTGCCTTCGGGTGCATAGGCGCTAGCCCCGCGATGAGCAATAGCATATGGCCGGGAAGGATTTTTCCAGTCCATCAAATTCTTGTTCCTGCCCTGTCAAAAAAGAGAAGATGATTCTCATCAAATCCCCAATCTATATCCATACCCTTGTAAAACCCAGCGTTTGATGGCTGGACCGAACGGACTATTTCACCACTTGGCAAGGCGACTTCAACCAATTCCTCTCTGCCTTGTGCTTCAACAAAATGGACTTTACCTTGCAATCCGGTACCAAACTGGGGTCCGAAATGTTCCGGGCGGATACCGACTTCAATTGTGTTTTTACCCAGTTCAAGAGGAAGAGTGGAGCGGTCAACAAAAGAAATTGGTGGATTGCCCAGAAAGCCGGCCACAAATTTATCCACAGGGCTCTTATACATGTCTTTTGGTTGGTCAATCTGAACTATTTTCCCATTATTCATGATGGCTATCTTGTCACAAATCGACATGGCCTCTACCTGGTCGTGGGTTACAAGGACTGCTGTAAGTCCTGTTTCCTGTTGCAATCGCCGAATTTCCGAACGCATTTCAAGACGGAGTTTGGCATCAAGATTAGCCAGAGGTTCATCGAGTAGGAGAAAGTCTGGTTCTCTGACCAGAGCGCGAGCCAGTGCTACCCGTTGCTGCTGTCCACCAGAAAGATGGGCAGGCCGACGGTTAAGCAAGGATTCAATGCGAACCAATTCAGCGAATTTCCTGACCCTTCGGTCTAATTCATCCCCAGATGTTTTCTGAACCTTCAATGGAAAGGCGATATTGTCATAGACCGACATATGTGGATACAATGCATAGTTTTGGAAAACAACACCGACATTACGCTTTTGGGAAGGCACATCCGTGACATCACGTTCTCCAAAAAGCAGATACCCGCCATCAATACGATGGATTCCACAAATGGCAAGAAGTGTGGTAGATTTGCCGCATCCTGAAGGACCTAAAAGTGCCAACATCTGACCACTTTCGATCTTCAAGTTCATGTTCTTGATGACAGAAATATCACCAAAATTCTTGGAAAAATTGTGAAGTTCAAGTTTCATTAGCCTTTGGTGCCTCCTCCGTAAATGTTCATGAGATGTTTTTGGAAAAACAGGTAAATCACGAGCACTGGTGCCGCATAGAACAGACCGACTGCCTTGAACAGGTTAAAGTCCGTTTTCGTATCATCGGCGATCAGGGCATCAAGATAGGTCGAGAGCATTTGGGTATCCGATCCCGGAGCCAGTACCAATGGCAGGACATATTCCGACCAACCTGATAGGAAAGAAAAAAGCATGAGTGCCATCAGCCCAGGCTGAACCTGGGGTAGAACAAGTTTCCACCAGACATGGAAACGGCTTGCCCCGTCCTGAACTCCAGCCATCTCGATTTCCCAGGGAACGGTGTCATAAAATCCTTTCATAATCCAGATGCCAAAAGGCAATTCAAGAGCCATTTTTACCATAATCACTCCGAGCAAGGTGTTGTAAAGACCAAGTATTTGCAAGATCAGGAAGATTGCAATGATTAAGGTAATCGTCGGAAAGGCATGCAAAATAATAAGCCCGGCAAGGAAAAAGCCCCGGGCTGGAAAATTAAGGCGCGACAAGGCATAAGCTGCAGTCAGGGAGACCGCGGTGATGAGAAGAGCCGTGCTGGATGCAAATATAAAAGTATTCAACGCTGCAACCCAGGCACTGGCTCGACCGCTGTCAATCGATTCCCACAGAAAACGAAAATGCTGGATGGTGAATTCATTCGGTATCAATGAACCAGGACGTGTATTGGTGAACGCATCAATAATTGAGTAAAAACACATGATGACCAGAGGTAAAGACAAAATGCTCAAGACAACCAAAATTGGCCAGTTTCGATACTTGCTAACCATAAGCCTATCCCTCAATTAATGGTTTGGTAATCAAGTTACGGAAATTGAACAGCTTGAAGTACAAAAGGCTGGCAAGAATCCCTATGAGGACAAGTGCCAATGCGAAAGCGGCCCCCAAACCATATTCCAGATTACCACCATAATTATTGAGTGCTGTGTGAAAGGCTGCCAGAGCCCAGACTTCGGTAGAGCGGCCAGGACCGCCATCAGTTGACAACAAGATGTATTCAAATGAGGTAAGCAGGGAAAGGGTCTGGTAGGTAGTAATGAACAGGATAGGCCACCGCAGTTGGGGAAGGATAATGTACCGCACCTGTTGCCAACGATTGGCACCGTCCACCTCGGCAGCGTAAAGCATGGCAGTAGGGATAGATCGGATGGCCGAAGCAAAAATGATCATGCCCATTGATGTACCCACAAAGCCATTAATGAGTACAATAACAAGCCAAGCATGGTAGGCCGTGTCGAGCATCCAGTTTTTCGAGTCCATGCCAAACCATTGGGTTACCGTAGAAATAAACCCAGTATCCCATGTAAACCAGCGCCACATTAGTACATAGAGCACTGGAGGGAGTATTCTGGGCAAGAACCAAATTGCTCTAATGGTTGTTGCCTGTGCCTCAGGAAGATAAAATGTTGTAACTGCAAGAAAAAGACCGAATCCGACACTGAATGTCAGTGTCAGACCCACGTAAATAAATGTATTGATAGCATATCGCCAGGTTGAAGGTAGCGTAAATAAGAGTTGAAAATTTTTACTGGTCCATGTCCAGCCGGTGTAGCTTTTTTGGACCAGAGTGTCGTGATCCTCAGGTGGGATATTGTTTTCAGCCAAGGCAGTACGAAATGCTACTTCAGTGTCATATCGTTCGTTCAGAATAGAACGCTTGAAGAGTTGGGCCGCTGCTTTCCGATCCCTGGTTGATCTAATGGCATTTTGTTGAAGATTCTTCAATGCCCGTTCCATATCGCGACGATTATTGAAACGGACTCCTTCATAGAGAGAACGAAGTTCATCTGCGGTTGCTTGATTAGTCAGTTCCGCAAGGGCAATTAAACCAGTATCGTCAACTTGATAGCCAGCACTTTCGATCTGATCAAGAATGCTTGTTGCCAAGCCTTCCTCACGCAATTCACGAATTTCTCCTTGGCCCAGAATGTAATCACCACCCGAGACACCGGTTGATGTGCTCATGTTGGTGAAGGCAAAGAACCCGGTCATTACCACAGGAGCAAGAAAAAACAGCAGCACGGCCAAGATTGCCGGGCCAAGAAAAACCAGACTTAGCCAATTGACCTTGGGCACCATGTTCTATTTTCAGATCATAATGGCAAGCGGCTTGCCGCTTGCCATTGATTTACTAATCACCATCAACGGACAATGAGAGCATCACCAAGTTTGGTAATCAATTCTTCCTCGAGTTGTTCGACAGCTTCTTCGGGAGTTTCGGCACCAGTCGAGGATGCTTCAAGTCCTTTCCACATGGCTTCTGCGTAAGTACCGTAACCCAAATGATTTGGTTGTGAATTGGCTGTTGCGAGCAGTCGTTCTGTCGCTTCTGCCGCCCATCGGTCATTTGCATAAAGTTCAACATTTGATTGTTGATGGGCAATTCCGAGATGCGCTGATTTGATAGCATGTAGAGAGTTGAGCCGAGGACCAGATGCAATCTGAACCAAACGAGCAGCAATTTCTTCTGCACTATCATCTTCTTGATCAGTAATGAGATAGACCAAGGGATGTGTGATTGTATTGGCTTGTCCTCTATCATTGCCAGCTGGTATCAGAGTGAAGGCAATTGTTCCAAAGAAATCATCATTTCCTTCCTGGCCTGTATATCGGGCATAATGCCAAGTTCCTCCGTGCCAAAGTGCAGCTTTGCCATTGGCGACCTCGTTATACCATTGTCCCCAGTCTGTACCAATGTGATTCTTGCGTGTTACACCCGCTGCAACAGCATCAACAAAAAATTGATAAAAATCCTGCATCGCCGCTTTGTCGAGCACCAGATTTCCTGTTTCAGGATCCTGAAGTTCTCCACCAAAAGATTGATAGAATTGAGCAAAATCAGGACCATTGCTCACTCTTGGGTAGAATCCATATCCCTCCTTGACAAGTCCCATTTCAACAGCTTTCTTGGCATCTTCAAGGACATTGGCAAGGGTGTAACTGCCATCATTAACCAATGCAGGTAGTTCATTGATCTCTGCATCTGTATAACCGATGCCGCGAAGGGTATCTTTCCAGAAGAAAAATGGCCTGCTCTCAGCATCCTGTGGAATTCCCCATTGTACACCTTCAAAAGATGCAATCTCCATCAGGTTGGGATAGATATCGTTTAATGGCCAGGCATCAAGATCAACATAATCCTCTATGGGTACGATATGCCCAGCTTCAGACCATGGAGCAATATCCAGGTGTGAAGTGACCACGATATGTGGTGCTGTTCCAGCCTCTGCCGCAAGTGCCACAGCTTGCTTGAAATCACCCCAATTGCCAAAATCTCCTTTGCTTTGTACGGTTATGTTAATTTCTTCGCCTTGAATTGCCATTTCACGCTCCAACAGGTCGGCGGCAATTTCTATTGCTTCCCACCTATAACTGTCGGCATCATTCGAACCACCGGCCCAGACAGTAATTTCATAATTCTGGGATGCTACTGCCGTAGCCACCAATGCAAGAATAGAACCGGCTATAAATGAACGAAAAATAATCATGATTTTATCTCCAATATAACTTTCTTAAGCCTGGATAGGCTTATCCAATTAAAGTTACCTTACACTTTTAGCAGAGCCTTATGCAAGAATTGTTAAGATAGCATGATGATTTTATGACGTTGGGAGCTTTCAATATTGACCTTTTTGCACCTGTCAATAGCAATTCTTGAGAGGATAATAACAACCTTTAGCTCTAGATATTCTGTTCCGTAGCCACAATATCGCCAACATTGATTTGGTTTGGAAAAAATATATTGATCTTCATCTGTTTTTACTTAGATGCCATAGGGTTTCAACCTATCACCAAAATCACCGTCCGAGAAATTTCAGTAAAGAATCAGTGATGTTTATTTCCAGTATTCTGACACTATTGTTTTGATGGCTATCCCAATTCTTGCAACGATATATTTTCCATATATTCGGAAGGCAGTCGTTTATGGCGCAGGAAGTTTGGTCTTAGCAATATTCAGTGTCAATCAAGATGAAGCTGTACCACCATTAAATTCAATCACGACGAGATGTCAGGTTTGTAAATAACCCAGATGATATTCGGGTGCTTGGTCGTGCGGTTGTCCAGAAGTACAAACAAGGAAGGGACGATGCCACTCAAGAAGACATAAAGTCAAGGGATTGAAGAGAAAGGTGGTATGAGTATATTCAAGTCCATAACTCCGAGTTTGTTGCTGGGGTATTGAAGAACGGGATATCGTTCAACCAGTTGATGGATGAGTTTGGCAGCAATTCATTTGAATCCATTCAAAAATTGGCTTGAAGGACAAGGCAACATAAATCCGCGTAAAACTTATCCACAACAACAGGGTGTCAAATTTCTAAAAGAGGAATTACAACTAGTATCCCAACAACATTGTATTGATGGGTAGAGCGATTTCAACTTGATATGTGTATCCTCCCTGGTCTGCAGGCCGATTCGATTATCCCGTTCAAAAAAAACGGTTTTTGATTACTTTTCCATTATCAAAATCAAAATTTTCAGCACCGGTGACCCAAATTGAATCTTGGTGCAATACCTGCACGCATGCCTTGCCCCTCCCGGCTTGGCAGTAACTTCTTTCCGCTCCGGCTGTTTGAGGGTGTCCGGAGCCGGTTCATGGGCAAGGAAAAATCAGGCCTGCAGCCTGTTACAGCCCTGCTCTAGACAACCGCTCCCGATCGCAGGCAATTTGAGAACGAGGTGGTTGGCATGGGAAGCCACAAGTTCACTCATCTCCAATAGTTCATCGAATTCGTCCAGCATCTCAAGCTGATTTTCCCTTTCGAGAAGATGTCTTATCTCCATGGCTGATTCTCCCAGTTGCCTTTTTTAGATCGAATGATTTGATTCCTTGACCAATGGGGTCGCAAAACAGTCAGAAGTGTCAGAAAAAATGCCTTGAAGGAAAAAAACTGTCAACCCCATGGTCTCTAAAGGCAAGGGCTATCGCTTTTGAAATTGTTTGCGTGGTATCATTCATTTGTCCTTTTTGTGAATCCATTGCCCACAGACCTGATTGGTAGCAGAAAATGGCAGGTTTATCACCGCATTGTTCGAAATATTCGTATCAAGGGCATTCATTTTTTGTCTGAACTGTCTGGAAAAGGTAAATTATTGACATGAATGCCCTTGTAAAATTTCAAAAGCGATACTCCTGATCTAAGGGCACCTCTATTTAATTGGGACTTACAAGGATGGGTTGGCGGATGTGCGATTTTCCTCCCAGTCCGAACCATCCCACCTGATGGAACCCGGCTGAATGGGGCCCCAATGGCAATGACGGGGAACGGGGAAACACCCCGTCATGAATGGAGGCCTGAATTACTGTGGCCTCCCGGCCGGGAAGGGGACATGCTATCCCTCGGCTTCGGCAAACGGTTACTGAAAGCCTTGGGATCGGCACCCCGTGCGTCGAGGAACGGCAGGAAGTGGCGTGGGTGGACTGGGCGCCTGGCAGGGCCGGCTTGGAGGCTGCCTTGACAGGCTGGTGGATTGATTCGTGGTCAACCCATCTTTATAAGCCCCTATTTAAAGGGGTGATTTTGCCTCTTCGGGGTTGGTCGACATTGTTGGCAGCACCGTTGTTTTCGAGCGTTTATGTTGCATGATTTCACCATGCTCGAGGAAATGCCACCAGCTGCTACTGCAAGAACGATTCATACATTTACATATACTGAACAACAGAATATTGAAATGTCTTTCGACTTATTTTAGCTAGGATAATATTTCTCACTTAAATTGATTATTTTGCTTACTAGCCTGATTTTTCAAAAAAAAAATTAAAATTGGATACCTGAGTAGTTACATTTATTTTAAATTTAATTCTATTTCTTCGTGGTAGGGGGGATTGCAACCACTTCGGGTACAATTTATGGCAGCAGCGATCGTGCAATATTCTAGCATTTCTCCAAGTTGATGTTTATCAAGATTCTGAATCATGTCTCTATTAAATATTCCATTTTTTATCATCCAAGACAGAATTGTACCCATCAAGGTATCACCTGCACCCACAGTGTCCTTGACCTTGACCTTTGGAACCTGCTGGGTAATGTGATTATTTCTTGTGAAGAGGCTGCAGCCCATTTCACCTGCAGTGATTATGATCATCATGTCTTTTTGATCCAATAATTCATGGGCAAAATCTTCAGGTAACAAATCTGGTGCTATGAATTCAAGATCCTTGTTGCTGAGCTTGATAATACTGGCAAGGCCAAACAAATGATTGATTTCCCTAAGCCATTTCTCTCGGTCATCAATAAGATTGGTCCGGACATTTGGGTCAATTGTAATCACAACCTTGTCAGCCAATTTAGAGGCTAGGTTTAGAATTCTGTCAGATGCTGGTGGTTCTATAAGTGATATTGAACCTACATGCAGAAAACTTCCAGGTGAAACCGTATTCCTCTCAAGAACGGGATTAAGGTTTTTGTTGGTTGAGTTCTTATTGAAGAAGGCGTATCTGGGTTCCCCATCCTCATAGCTGACAAAAGCCAGGGTAGTTGGAAAGTCACTTCTTTCAATGAGGGAACAATTGATATTGTTGCTTTGCAAATGGTTAAGCAAATGGTCGCCAAAGAAATCATGTGAAAAATTGCCCAGAAAGTAGGTTTCACAACCTGCTCGGGCAGCTGCCAAAGCAACGTTATAAGGTGATCCTCCTGGTTTTGGAATGAAGGCTGTTTCTCCATTTTCAGCTGTCCTTGGGACGAAATCAATCAGGGCTTCTCCAGTAATGTATAGTGTCATTTTAATTCACGAATGGGTATATGGAATAATGTTAAATCTTAATGGGCAGAAATAATGGCTTTGGTGGCCTGACCAACTGCTTCTTCGGCCAGTTCGAAATCTTCTTCAGTCAAGACCAGACTGGGCAATAGTTTGGTAGGTGTTTTAAACGATCCGTATTCCCTCAGTTCATTATCGAAGGTCTGGTTTATTGAACTGTTGGAGAGAAAGACATCACGATAGTTTTTGACCATCTTGTCGGAAAATACTATGTCAAAGAGGGTTGGATGCCCGACAACCTGATAGGGTACCCCCGATAAATCCAGAGATTTCCGGTTGATGTCCATGATCTTTTCACCATCGGAATAAAACAAATTGTAGGATCCTTTTCGTTGAAGAATTTCCAGGTTTTTCAAGCCGGCAATGCAAGCAATGGTATTACCCGGCAGGGTACTCATCATAAGCCATTTGCCGCTTCCAATGATGGATTTGTCAAAATGGTTCATGATGTCTTTTTTACCGGTGATTGCGGCTAGTGGGAACCTCCCTCCAATGATTTTCCCCAAGGTGCATATATCGGGAACAACGCCATAGACTTCCTGTACACCCCCATGGGCAAACCGAAAGTCGGTTGCAATTTCGTCAAAAATGAGCAAGACATCATGCTTGTTGCAAAGTGTACGGGCTGAATTCAGAAAGCCTTCCTCGGGAGGAATGGTCTTTTGGAAGGGTTCCATGAATACCGCGGCGATTTCTCCCTCGTATTCGTCCAGCAGGCTTTTTAGAAAACTGGCGTCATTGAAGGGGGCAACAAGGGTATCTCGTCTGATTGATTCCCGAATTCCCGCACTATCGGATACTGATTGTGGAAAATTGGCAAATTTCGTTGGGGTTAAATTCATCTGGGCTTCAGAACCCATGCCATGATAGCCACCCTCGAACTTGATTATCCTGTCCTTACCCGTGTATGCTCTGGCCAACCTGATGGCATACATGTCTGCTTCTGGTCCCGATGACAGGAACCTGACCTGTTCGGCACAGGTTACGGCATTTATGATTTCTTCTGCCAACTCCAGTGCAATTGGGTTGTTGGCCATCAATGTCGTACCGTCATCCAGGTGGGAAGCTACAGCCTCTGTAACCTCAGGATGACAAGGGTTCAATATCATTGGTCGTGATCCCATACCCTGCTGCCTTTACCCCTGGTAATGAAAACCCCAGCATCAAAATTACCAAGAGTTCCTGCCGGGAATGCCTTTTTTGCTCTTTTTGCAAGTGGATGTTGCATAAACCTGATAACTTGCGACTATCTTGATGGGTGTGCGGTTCGACTAAGGATTTACTGTAATAATTCTACCGGTTATCTTCAAGAATCATGTCACTGGCCTTCTCACCAATCATTATGGCTGCCGCATTGGTATTGCCGGATACGATTTCAGGCATGATGGAACAATCTGCTACCCGCAAGCCACCAATGCCCTTGACCTTAAGCCTTTCATCAACGACGGCATCTTCACCGGGTCCCATCCTGCAGGTTCCCGTCGGGTGAAAGATGGTGGTTGAGGTTTCCCTGACCCAGTTGAGTATTTCATCATAACTTTGAACTTTCTCCCCGGGTTGGTACTCACTTGAAATCTTTTCCTTCAGGGGTGATTGAGTAGCTATATTACGGGCAATTCTTACTGCCTCAACGATGGTTCTGCAATCGGTCTCGGTGGCAAGATAATTTGGATGTATTTCCGGGTAAACCATCGGATCAGTGGATTTCAACCTGATTTCTCCCTTGCTTTCCGGACGCAACTGGCAAACGGAAGAGGTAAAGGCTGAAAAGGAGTGAACACCCTTGCCCACGCTGTCGGCTGACCAGGGTTGCACATGGAATTGAATATCGGGTGTCTCAACATGATCTCCCGTCTTGATAAAACCATTCGCCAGACTTGCAGCCATTGTCATTGCACCGCTGCGGAAAGTAACGTACTGCAAAAACATCCCCATTTTGGCCATGAGGCTGTTTGCTTCATCATTGAGGGTATTTTCGTTGCACTTGAAAACAACCCGGGCTTGCAAGTGGTCCTGAAGGTTCTTGCCAACCCCCTTGAGGTCAGCCCTTACTTTTATTCCATGATCTTGCAAATCTTCAGCATTACCTAAACCGGATAGCATTAGCAAGTGTGGGGAACCGATGGCGCCGGTACACAACGCGATTTCCCCATTGACAATGATCTCGTTTTCATCACCCGAACCATCACGATAGAAGAACCCCGTGGCCTTGCCGTCTTTCAGATTCAATCGAGTTGCCTGGGCCCGTGTGATGATTTTCAGATTGGGCCTGCTTTTCACCGGATTGAGATAGGCAACAGCAGCACTGCATCGCCGCCCATTCCTGGTCGTAATCTGAAAATACCCCACACCTTCTTGCTTGTCACCATTGTAGTCATTATTGAATTTATAACCGCTGGCCTCGGCAGCCTTGATCCAGGCATCACAGATCGGTCGGTAGAAAGGCATCCTGGATACACTGAGAGGACCAGAATCCCCACGGAAATCATTCCCACCTCCCTCATACGATTCAGCTTTTTTGAAATAAGGAAGCACATCTTCCCAATCCCAACCAGCATTGCCCATTTGACGCCATCTGGTGTAATCTTCCTGTTGCCCCCTCACATACAACAATCCGTTCAAGGATGAGGATCCACCCAAAACCTTGCCACGGGGCCAATCGATTTGCCGTCCATTGACGCCTGGTTCTGGTTCTGTTGTGAAACACCAGTCAACACTTGGGTTGTGCATGGTTCTGAAGTATCCGATGGGAATATGAATCCAGGGATTCCAATCCCTAATCCCAGCCTCCAGAAGAACAACCTTGTTTTTGGGGTTTGAACTCAGCCTATTCGCCAGAACACAGCCTGCTGAGCCCGCTCCAATTACTGCGAAATCAAATTCGTCAACCATGACAATTCTTTACCTTATTGCCCATAAATGAACTCTGGCAACCAAAGAGCCAATTGCGGGAAAACAAAAACAAGAACCAAACCCAGCAATTGGATAACCATGAACTGTAGCATCCCCTTGTAGATATCTGCCAAATCCCAGCTCGGAACAACACCCTTGAGGAAATAGGCCGATAGGGCCACTGGTGGGCTGAGCCATGCAGTCTGCAAATTGACGGCGACCAGAATTCCAAACCAGGTGAGGTTGACACCAATATTGTTCAGGGCGGGGATAAGGATGGGAACTATGATGAGGACAATCGGAACCCATTCAAGCGGCCATCCCAGCAGAAAGATCAGAGCCATGATGATGATTAGGATAAGCGTTTCCGAAAGCTGTATGGAGAGAAGTATCTCGGTCAGCATGGAAGGTGTTCCCAATCTCGAAAAGACTGCACCGAAGAAGTTCGAAGCAGCAACTAGGAACAGGATCAATACAGTAATTTCCAGGGTTTTGATCAGGGCTTCATAAAATTTTGCAAGGGTCAATTTTCGGTAGGCAAGGGCAAGTATTATTGCACCCATTGCACCACAGCCGGCGCCCTCTGTTGGGGTAGCCCAACCAAACAGGATTGATCCAAGGGAGAAGGCCACAAGACCCGAGGGAGGTACCAATCCAATGAAGAATTCATACCACAGATCAGAAAAATAGAATCCACCAGGCTTCACCTTCTTGACCCATTTGGCACCGAGGAGCATGATCAGGCTCCAGGCAAGGGGAATGATCAACCATGACAATGGGAACAGTCCCGCAAGAGCACCAGAGAGAGACATGAAGAACAAGACAAAAAGAACCACGATCGAAAAGATGACTGTTAGAGCCTCTAGCCAATAATAAGGTGATGTCTGAGGTTGCTTATCAGCTGGAAGGATCGGCCCCAGGTCAGGATTCAACCAGCATCGGACCATGGCATATGCAGCATATAGGGAAGCCAGTAGAATACCTGGAATGATGGCCGCCGCAAACAGATCGGTAACCGGGACTTCCAGAACGGGTCCCATAACCACGAGCATGATCGAGGGCGGTATGAGGATACCCAGTGTACCTCCGGCTGTTATTGTACCGGCTGCCAGTTTGGTATCATAACCTGACTGGTTCATGGTTTTTGAGGCCATAATTCCCAAAATTGTAACGGATGCTCCAACGATTCCGGTAGCAGCAGCAAAGATGGTTGAAACAAATAAAACTGCCAGGTAAAGGGCGCCGCGTGTTCGAGAAAGCATGAGTTGAACAGAAGAAAACAACCTCTCCATCAAACCGGCCTGTTCCATGACGATACCCATGAATACGAAAAGTGGAACCGCAGCCAAGGTCTGTTCAAGCATGACTGAATTGAATTGGAGGGTTTGCAGATAGAACACAAGGGTACCTCCAAAGCCCCAGGCGCCAAAAACAAAACCCAGAAATATCAGTGTAAAGGAAATCGGAAATCCAACAAAGATGGCAAACAGCATCACGCCGATCATGATGATGCCGATAAATTCCGTAGGAATGCTTGTGAGCCCGATTGAATCAACCAATGAGGACCACCAATCGCCAAGAGGCATTATTGCCGGAAAGAAGGCACTCAGGAAGATGCAGAGCAATCCGATGAAATAAATGGGTAAACTCCTGTAGTATTTTAATGCTCTCTCTGGTCCCATATCATGGAAGGCCCTCAGGATTTCGGCCACACCTTGCAGCAAAAGAAAGAAAGCACCTATCGGCATGGCGGTCCTGGCTGGTGCCAAGGGAGCCATCAGTGTGGTGTCCATGGTTCTTTCCCATTTCACCCAGGCACTGATGGTGTAATCGAGTGAGACCCAGAAAAAGAAAAGCATTGCCGGGAAGTAAAACAGCAGGTACAATGAAGCATCTACGGTTGCCTGGCTTTTCTTGGTCCAGTTGCGGTAAAGAAAATCCGCCCTGATGTGAACCCCACGCATCAATACATAACCGGCTCCCAGCATGAACAGGGCACCGGAAAACATTCGGCTTGTGTCATAGGCCCAAATGGTCGGAGCAATAAAAAGTTTCCGAGCAACGACTTCGTAAACCATTGCGAATATTACAGGCACAAGTAGAAGACAGGTGAATCGCCCCACCCAATTATTGGTGATATCTATCGTGGATACGACCTTGCGCATCCAACCTGGCATATCCTCAGGAGTTTCACCAGCCATGCCACTTCTTCCTTCGGCGATCAATTCATCACCGAGAGCGAGATCATCCGGATCAGGTTCCTTTGCCATTTTAAATCTCTTTAATTTGTAAATACATGGTCCACCTGATGATCAATGGCAGGTGGACCATGCTTGGTGTAGAAACGACGGGATTGGGTAACCCCGTCGATGAAATTCAATTTTTCAGGGAATCAGCAAATGCCTTGCCAAGCTGGGCATTTGAAGTTTGTGCTCCGGCCCAAAATGGTACAGCGACTTTGGCGAATTCCTTTTGGCTGTTCCATACTTCTGCAAAGAATTCGTTCTCGGCGGCGTTTTTCTCAAGCGAGGCACGAGCAGCGTTCATGTAGGCAGGGAAGTAATCTGCAGGTGTATCATGTAGGATAACTCCATGATTCTCAGTCAAATCCTTGAGAGCCTTGCCATTTTCATAAATCCTGTAGGACATGGCTTTTGATAAGGAAGCGTTGGCCGCAACCTCAATGGCCTTCTTCTGATGATCGGTCAGTGCGTCATAGACATCGCCATTGATGTAGATGTCAGCATTGACAACGACCTGATGAAGTCCCTGGAGATAATAGTGCTTCAGGACCTTCTGGAAACCAAATACACTATCTGGTTTCGGGCAACACCATTCAGCGGCATCAATTGTACCCTTCTCAAGTGCGGGCAGGATATCACCCCCCCCCATGGCTACAGATGCAACTCCGATATCCTTGTAGGTTTGACCCGGAATACCGGGAGGAGTTCGGAATCTGTACTTTCTGAAATCATCCATGGAATTGATAGGTTCCTTGAACCAACCCAAGGCTTCAGGACCAACCGGCTGGACCATAAATCCCTTGATGTTCACGCCCATTTCATCCCAAAGCCGGTCATAAAGTTCCTTTCCACCACCATATTGGAACCAGGAGAGGAAGGCGATGTTGTCAATACCGACTCCGGCACCCGCAACGGGAGATCCAAAAAGCATGGCCGCAGGATGCTTGCCCGACCAATAGTGAGTCCAGGCAAAACCGCCTTCGATCAAACCCTTGTCCACTGCATCAAGTGTTTCTGCGACACCTACAACAGCACCTGCGGGCAGCACTTCAATTTGTACTTCCCCATTGGTTAGAGCTGCTACATCCGCGGCAAATTCATTCAGCATATGAACTTCATCAGCCTGAGCCGGAATAACAGATTGAATCCTTATGGTTACTTCAGAATAAACCGATGTGGCCAATAGGACTATACCGCCAAGTCCTACTAAAAGGATCTTGGCAATTGACTTACTAATGTTCATAGTAATCCTCCAAAAATGCCTCCAATACAGTTTCTCGGCATTTAAACCAGCGAAGGCATTACCAGTTTAAAATACAAAGTATTTGCCGATTTGATGGGGAATTGATTCTCCCAGTGAAAGTCAAAAAAACTCATTTTACAACACTAGATCCATACCTGCCAAATGAATTAAGTCCATGCCACCCTCATACAGCAGGTCCAGAGAAATGTATATGAGAAATAGCAAACCGGCATAAGCCAGTATTGGAAAACGAGTAAGTATTTTCATAATAACTGTTGCACAAAGTGCCATGATAGCTATGGCAAGGGCAATTCCAAATATCATCAGGAGAATGTCATCCCTCGCTATTGCTGCAATAACCACAACATTATCAATGGACATGGATACATCGGCCACAGTAATTACGATCATTGCCCTTTTCAATTGCCCCAAGGGGGTCGCTTGTTCCATGGTTACGGTATCGGCTGTAATTTCCGAAGGGTGCGAATGGCCTCTGATATCCTGGTAAAACCTCCAACATACCCAACAGAGGAGCAATCCACCGAAGAAAAGAATTCCAGGTATCTGCAACAGAATAGAGGCCATGACAGCGAATACAATTCTCAGGATAGCTGCCATTGCCAATCCCATGATGATCGCGAATTTCCTGTATTTTTGATCGACCCCTGCTGCGGCCATCGCTATCACTAGAGCGTTGTCCCCTGAAAGTATGATATCCGCAATTATTATCTGCGAAATCATCACTATGTAATCGATCAAAATATGGTTCCCGTCGTTTGGATGCTAAATGATGCTGAACAAGTCCAGATGCAAATTTGCAATATTGGTATATTACTATAGAAAAAATATACAAAAATGAGATAAAAAATCTCAAAATCGAATTATTTTTGTTTGTCATTGTTTTCAAGTATCATTATTTTCTATTAAAAGCAAATGCGAAAACCACTGAATATCCCCACTTCCATCCGAATGGTAAAGATTATCGAAGTGGTCGGGAATGCCGATAACCCGCTTACTCTTGCCGAGATCAACAGGGAACTGGATTTGCCAAAGCAGACTCTCCACAGGTTGTGTGATAGGCTTCTTGAGGAGGGGTACCTTGTGAAGGCAGAGAACAGGCGCCTGGCATCTGGTGAAAAACTGAGGACCCTTGCCCGGCAGATTTATTTTGATACGGACCAGAAAATTGTCCGGCATCAAATCCTTCAAAAAGTAGCCCAGAAAATCGGTGAAACAGTCAATCTTGTCGTTCCCGAGGCCAAGGGGATGACTTACATAGACCGTGTGGAAACCGATTGGCCCTTGAGAATACAACTTCCCATCGGTAGTCATGTTCCTTTTCATTGCACCGCCAGTGGCAAAACCTACCTTTCAAAACTTCCTCGAAGGGAACAAAGGATATTGACCAACAATCTTGATTTGTCCCAACTTACGGAAAATACAATTTGTACCTCCCAAGATTTGGTCAAAGAGTTGCAACGGGTATCCGACCATGGGTTTGCCTTGGATATGGAAGAATTTATTCCTGGTATGGTCGCAGCTGCAGTTCCTATTTCTGACAAAAATGGAAATTATATCGCTTCCCTGGCTTTCCATGGACCTGCCCAAAGACTTTCCCTGGATGATTTACTCAAGAAAAAGGATTTTCTGTTTGATAGTGCCAAGCAGCTGCAGGAGGTCATGGTTTAAGGTTTGAAATTAACTGTAAAGAGGGATACCTACAAATTAAACGGAATTTTAATGGATTAAGTTGTGGATATCTACTGTATTAAGGGCACCTCCATTTAATAAGGTGAATCCAAAATCCGGGGCATTGAATTTTCCCAACCCAGTGCCGGCAAGGAATGAATTCTTTCCTTGCCCATAGGGGCCTTGACACTACCTTCAAAGAAAATCGAGAATGTGGCAAATTTGATGAATTGCGGCTTGAAGACAATAAATAGAGGTGCCCGTGATTCAAGCATAAACAAAAAAGGTTAAAATTGAACATGAAAAATAAGGCAGGTTCTAAAGGCAATTTCACTCGTTATAAACACCAAATAAATAGTACAACTGATGCGATCAAACCTCGACGTCACAAAGGAGATGGACATAAAGATAAAGGAAAGTAATCTTGATCGAAAACCTTGATGAAAAAAATTATGACCTTCTTTATTTCTATACGGCGATCAGTTCGTTACCATTTGCACCGACGAAGGTTTTATGAAGCTTGGAATACAATTACGATTCTAGTTGCTTTGATTGGAGGTTCGAGTTCTGTCGTGACTGCCATAGGTAGTTTCTGACCAGAGTATTTACGATTATTATCATCTATGGTTGTATCTTTAGTTGCAGCGTTTGATTTGGCAGTAGGTTCTACTACTAGATTGGCAGAGTGCCATGGAGAACTAGCTCGGAGATTTATAGAATCGGAAAAGATATATTCCAAAGGCAAAGACTTAACCGACAGCGAATTTGAAGATGCCGTTAATCAAAGACTGGGGATTGAAGCTAGTGAACCAACTCCTTTAAGGTTGCTTGATGCTTATGTGTCATTATGAAATACTAAAGTCCTATGGTGATGAAAAATACCATCCAAAAATACCTCGGTATCGTTAGATTAAAGGTACATTTATTAAGTCATACAACTTATACTCAATTACTTGATTACTTGCATCATAGTTCAAAGATTATTTTCAAATGAGTTTTTGAGGGGTTAATAAAAAGTTTGCATGTTGATTATGGATATACGGCTATGTTACCGAAATGTGACTTATCAATGAAACTGGCTTGAGCTTTTTTCAAATCCTTTAAATGATACACCTCAGCTAGCAAGGGTCGGATTTCCTTTCTTTCAATATAGCTTACAAGATTGCCAAAAGTTCCTGATGGAACAATGGTAGCACCAACCAAGGTAAGGTCTTTGAGATAAAATGTACGAAGGTCAAATTCGACCATAGGACCAGCAATGGCACCTGAACAAACATAGTGGCCGCCATGCATGATCACCTCTAGCAGCTGAGGCCAAATATTCCCACCAACGACATCTGCCACAACTGAGACCCCATTGCCCAAGGTCAAAGACATTACTTCATCGATAAAACTGTCTGATTCACGAAGCAGGATTTCATCAGGTTTGATGCTTTCAACCTCATTGACCTTGCCTTTGCTGGAGACAGCTATGGTTCTTGCATCTCTTCGGTTTGCCAATTGTATCAGGGCTGAACCAACTCCACCTGAGGCACCTGTAATCAATACGACATCACCTGCTTTGACACTGGCTCTGTCAAGCATGTTTTCGGCAGTAACGCTTGAAGTGGCAAAAGTGGCAAGTTCAATTAATGAATAGTCTGATTTTACAGGATGCACGGCATTTCCCGGGACCTTTGTGTATTCGGCAAAACCGCCGTCAATTTCGCTTCCAAGATATCCGATGACTTCGTATCGGTTGGGAGGTTTCGAAGGTCTTATCCATGGATCAACCATAACCGTTTCACCAAGCAAATGCCGGAATTGCCTTCCCATGACTTCAACCACTTCACCCGCAATATCCGCCCCCTGTATTCTGGGGAATTGCAATGAAGTACCACCCCATCCACCATCATCTGGTCTGATTTTTTCCCGAGTGTCATTATCATTTCCTGAGATTGCCGTTTTGGAATACCAACCCAACCTGGTGTTCACATCCGTATTGTTGAGTCCACATGCACCAACCTTAATCAGCACCTCACATTCGGAAAGTGTTGGAACGGGTATATCTTCCCTCCATTCCAACTTTTCCATTCCACCATGGCCAGTAAGAAGCATTCCTCTCATTTTCATTATTCCTGCCTATTCCTTTTCGTGTCGTGTCTTTTACAGTTTATTCTTTGGGATCATAAGGAGGACTGTCAAGAATGGATACAATTCTCATATCATTAATGATTCTGACCTAAACTTGGATTCAGTTGTATATCAGGTGAAACAAATCCAAAAGCAAGCAGTTTGTTTATCCTGTGTCCAAAACAGATTGCGTTGATCGAACCGATGTGCCTGTCTGATGCATCAATCGCTCCCCCCCCCTTTCTTTTCAAGCCTATCCTGAAAACATGCCCCATATCTATCACTAGTAACCGCATGATGTTGATCACTTCGCTTTTTGGCGTGTATGGTTTTCCATAAATGGAGAATTTGATGAAGTGATTGACAAACTGGCCGTACGGGATAGGGCAACCACAACAGCTGAAGATATTAGGCTAGTTGAAATTGTAGAAAGCAGTGGTTATAAACTAGCCTCCTGGTTGTTGACCCTGCTTGTGGGGTAAACTCCGAACACTCGATACTGAAACTTCACAGATGGTTCAGCTCAGCAATTGATCTTTGACTGATTTGGCACATCAAGTCAAATAGGATTCAGACAGCAAATGTTCGATTAGAAGTAACAGGTTTAATTCAGGTGTGATTATGGATGGGGATTTATTTGAAAAAGGCTTTGCTGCAATGAGGAATACCTTGGGTGAGGCGTACGTAAACATGAATTTGTAACAGGCGGATAATTTAATCTTCCGTTTCAAAAGACAATGACAGTCTGGTTATGGGGGTTTGGTTGGGGCGATGAAACCATCGATCCGAAAACCCGAAGACTGATGGATTTATCCATGATTGGTACCTTGGGAAAAATGGCTGAACAGGAAATACTCCTCAAGTGTGCATTGAATAAAGGTGTATCGGTTGATGAAGCAAAAGCCACCATTCATATCATTGGAATTTATTGTGGAGTCCCTCAGGCGTTGGAATGTTTCCGCTCGACAGAAAAGATATCGGAGATCGTGGGGAAAACTGTAATGCCCTGATTGCCTGTTGGATAATCAACCCTGAAACCTCTCCTTCCATGTGGGCAGGGTATCTTTGTCGGCTGGCGAAGCATTATACACACCCCTTGCAATAGCCCTCGATACCGTTTTGGCTGCTGCATCACTGAGTTCGAAAACAACATTATCGGGATCTGCATTCTCCTTGGTCCCGCTTGATGCGGCAAAAATCAGGTCACCATCATAAATGGTATGTGATGGAACAATAGCCCTGGCAATTCCATCATGTGCAGCAACAGCGATTCTTGTCAATTGGGCTTGATCCAGCCTGACATCAGTGGCTACGATTCCAATCGTTGTATTCCTGAAATCTTCAGTAGCATCTCCCGGAAAAGCTGGAGTCCAATCAGGCTTGACAACATTGGTGGAGCCCAACCCGCCAAATTCATCACCAAATTCCCAAAATGCAGCCCAGAATGATTTTTCATCGTACTGGGTGGTTGTTCCAAGTGAATTGACAGCCATCAAAGCTCCAACGGTATAGCCAGATTCCAACTTGATTGAAGCAGTGCCAAGACCTCCTTTCAGGTTATTGGTTGTAGCTCCTGTCCCGGCACCAAAACTACCAATCTGGAAATCCTTGCCGGCATTGGAAAGGGCTTCTCGACCAAGATTGCCATAAGGGTTTTGAGTCCAGTTCTTCTGCCCACCATTCAACAGGTCAAATAAAATTGCACCAGGGATAATCGGGACTCTGACATCTCCAACGGGAAAACCGCACCCTTTTTGAGACAACTGGTCACCAATCCCTGATGCGGCGTCCAATCCGAAAGCGGAACCACCGGAAAGTACAAGGCAATCGACTTTTTTTACCAATCTGTCGGGTGACAGCAAGTCTGTTTCACGCGTACCTGGTGCTCCTCCCATTACATGCACGGCGGCAACAAAGGGTTTTTCTCCCAGGAATACGGTGACACCTGATTTAATGTGATTATCGGTGGAATTACCCACCAAAAAGCCCGTGACATCGGTAATGGAATTTCTTCTTCCAGGTTGCAATTTGAGGAACCGACAGTTAGTACACAAGCTCGACAGGCGAATTGGATAGCCAGTGGAATTACAGGATGTAAAGGTTACAGCAACTCGATTTCGACAAAGGAGAAATCAAAAGAATTGGAGTTCAGGATATTATGCTCCACCCCCTTCTGCCTGAAGTAGGATTTACCTGCTTCAAGTACCTGAATCCTGGTTGAATCATCAGAATGGATGGCAGTCAATTTACCAGAAACCAAGGGTACAACGATATAATCATGCTCATGGACATGGAACCCTGTAGATTCACCTGGCATAAATTGCCATAGGGTTACGTTTATTTTCGAATTCCTGATCTGAGGGATACTTGTGGCAAGTTTCTCATATGTTTGCATTTGATACCTAATATTTCTAGCAAAAAACCTGATGTTAAACATTCGGCCAATCCGCAGTTTATCAAAACCATCATGCTTTTTGAGTTTGAATTTAACTAAGAATTCCTGACAACCATAATTTTTCTTTTATTATATTATCACCAAAAATAATCTTTATTTAGGAATATTTGTGAAAATTATCGGCATTGATCCGGGATTAACCAAAACTGGATGGGGCATAATTGAGGCAAGAGGGCAAAATTACACCTACATCAATTGTGGGGTGATTGCCCCCAGGGAAACTGATATTTCCAAAAAATTGCTGACTATTTTTACCAGACTGACTGATGTCATTGACGATTTCAAACCCGAAACCGCCGCAGTGGAAAAAACGTTCATCAACAAGGATGGGGCCAATTCCCTGAAACTTGGTTACGCGGGTGCAATGGCCTTGTTGGCACCCTCCAAAGCAGGTCTGGATGTAAGTCAATATGCACCGAACACAATAAAAAATGCTGTCGTGGGATTGGGGCATGCCACCAAGGACCAGGTCGAGTACATGATACGAGTCCAATTGAAGGGGTTTAAGAATAAGGGACATGATAGCACAGATGCATTGGCCATTGCCTTGACTCATTCATTGCTTTCGCCCCGGATTAATATTGAGATATCAAGCAATTAGAAGGCTGAACAAGTGATAGGCAAGATTTCAGGAATCATTGATTTCATCGGTAGCGACTTTGTCCTGTTGGATGCAAATGGAGTAGGTTACGAGGTGTACTGTTCCACGAGCACCTTGAATTCATTGCCCTCACCGGGAGAACAAATCACCTTGTTTACCGACCTTCTGGTCAGGCAGGACCTACTTCAGTTGACAGGATTCAAAAATCTTAATGAGCGGTCGTTTTACAGGGAATTGTTGACGGTCCAGGGGGTCGGTATGAAAGGCGCACTTTCCATTGTGGACACCATTGGTGTAACTGCTTCCATAAGGGCTGTTTCAATGGATGATTGGCGACCATTCAAATCAGCACCCACCATTGGGCCCAAAATAGCCCAGAGAATTGTATTGGAACTAAAGCCCAAGATTAGTAAATTGTTGATTTTGGGAAGTGAAAGTGTCGATTCAAAAACCACAAGTATCCAATCGGAAAGAAATACTGAAGGCAAGGAGTCAGAAGAGTCAAAGAAATACAGCAGGGAGGTGCAAATCAGAACCGAAGCCCTTTCGGCCTTGGTTAAACTGGGTTATTCCGAGAGTGTTTCAGCAGGTGTGCTTACACAAATCATTCTGGAGTCGGATGAACCGACAACTGAAAGTCTGATCAAAGAATCCTTGCAGCGATTGTCCTCACTTTAATATTCAAACTGATATATGGCTGAAACCACATCCGCAATTACACCGGAAAATATTCCGACAGATAAGGATCATGCACTGAGACCAAGAAATCTCAAGGATTTTATTGGCCATGAGGAGCTGAGAAGCAATCTCGGCGTTTTTATCAAAAGTGCTACCCTCCAATCAAAACCTATGGCCCACACCCTTTTTTATGGCCCTCCGGGTTTGGGTAAAACCACATTGGCCCAGATAATTGCCAGGGAAATGGACGTTAACTTTTCCATGACTTCGGGTCCCGTTCTGGCCAAGGCAGGTGATTTGGCTGCCATATTGACCAAGCTGGATTCCCATGATGTTCTTTTTATTGATGAGATTCACAGATTGCATCCCATAGTCGAGGAAATTCTCTACCCGGCCATGGAAGATTTCGCTCTGGATCTGGTGGTCGGTTCTGGTCCTGCCGCTCGGTCAGTTCGAATAGACTTGAACCAATTTACCCTGATTGGTGCCACTACCCGGCTTGGTTTATTGACAACCCCGCTCAGGGACCGTTTTGGAATCCATATGAGACTGGAATTTTATTCGGCGGAAGAGTTGTTGAAAATCGTAACCAGATCGGCCCAGGTTCTGAACATAGACATTGAAGTGTCAGGGGGCATGGAAATTGCCAGGAGATCAAGAGGAACTCCCCGTGTGGCCAATCGTCTGTTAAGCCGGGTGATTGATTTTGCCATAGTTGAAAACAACGGCATAATCAGTGATGAAATTGCCACCAAGGCCCTGGACCGGCTGGGAGTGGACCATGAAGGTCTTGATTCCAATGACCGGAAATACCTCACCATAGTTGCTGATCATTATGATGGAGGACCGGTTGGAATTGAAACCATATCAGCTGCCATGTCGGAGGTCAAGGACACTGTGGAGGATGTCGTAGAACCCTACCTTATGCAGGCAGGATTTATAAGCAGGACTCCAAGAGGGAGAATGTTGACTTCCCTTGCTTGGAAGCATTTGGACAAAAAACCTCCCAATGCCGTCAAGGATCTATTTAGCAGTAACAGCAATGAAACATGAAGAGACCTACAGGGTCTATTATGAAGATGTCGATTTGGCTGGAATAGTCTATTATGCCAATTATTTGAGATTCATCGAACGTGCCCGCACCGATATGTTGAGGGTCAGGGGAATAAACCAGAGCGAACTCAGAAATCAACATGGCATTGTTTTTGTGGTCAGAAGGGTTTCAGCTGATTATATATCGCCCCTGAAATTCGATGATCTCGCTACCGTGAAAACCGAAATTACCCGCCTTGCTCCGGTTCGGATTGAAATAAACCAGATCCTGTTGGTCAATCAGAAAAGGCTGTTTGAAGCCAAAATTGCCTTGGCATGTACTGATCTGAATGGAAATCTCATCAAGATTCCAGATGAGATTTTCAAGAGGTTGAAGCCAATTTCAAATCAGAACGAGTGAGGGATATGGAGGTTCATGTTTCAGGTATTTTTGTGCAAAATGTATGATACAAATGCTTTAACAACATTTATCCGTATTGAATTTTCCCAATTGTTATTGTTATTTTGGTTAATCTTTACTATAAGGGTATTATGAAAATAAGACCTCCTGCATTAGGGCGGCTGGATGATTTAGGGCAGTAATTATGGAAACGGAATTAATCTTAGCATCGGAAGGCTTGGATTTCAGTTTGTTGAATCTCTTCCTCCTGGCAGGATTCGTGGTTCAATGCGTGATGGTTTCGCTTATCCTCGCATCGATAATTTGTTGGGCAATAATTTTCCAAAAAGTGTTGTTCTTTCGCAGGGTTAGAAGTCAGACACTGGCCTTTGAAAGTGCTTTCTGGTCGGAGGAATCCGTTGAAGAACTTTATGATAAAATCAAAGGCAATCCCAAAGGTGCCTTGCAAAGGATTTTTTGTTCAGCCATGGATGAATGGGAAAAATCCCACAGCAAATCAGGGTTGCTGATTGCAGGCGCTTCCTCACGAATAGACCGTTCAATGAGCAATGCAGCAAACAATGAGATCAATACTCTTTCAAGAGGTTTGGATTTTCTTGCAACCGTTGGATCAACGGCACCGTTTGTCGGTCTGTTCGGGACAGTTTGGGGCATAATGAATGTGTTTTCTGAAATCGGAATTCAGGAAAACACCAATCTCGCGGTCATTGCACCCGGAATCGGTGAAGCCCTTGCTGCCACGGCTTTGGGGTTATTGGCAGCGATTCCGGCCGTTGTGTTTTACAATAACCTGTCTACCAAGGCCAATAGTCTGGCCGCCCGGTTTGATGATTTTGCTGATGAGTTTTCGACCATAGTTTCAAGAGAAATCGAACAGATGGTTCAGAATGCCGAGTAGCTTATGACCCTTTCAATAAACAAGGCAGGTCGACATTCCCGCCGCCAAAAAAGCATCATCCACAAACCCATGTCGGAAATAAACGTTACTCCCTTTGTCGATGTGGTTCTGGTATTGCTCATAATTTTTATCGTGGCGGCCCCCCTTTTGACGGTAGGTGTGCAGATTCAACTACCCGAAACAGCAGCAACTCCCCTGAGTGACAGTGAAGAGGAACCGCTGACACTTTCAATTACTGCTGACGGGCAGGTTTCGATCAATAAAACGGACTATTCAAATAACGAACTGATACCGAAACTCAGGTCCATATTGGCCGAAAGAACCTCTGACAAGATTTTCCTGAGAGGTGACAAGGAAGCCAGGTATGAAACAATAATGCAGGTAATGGGTGCTCTCAACAATGCCGGTTTCAGGAATATTTCGCTGGTAACCGATGGTGGAGGTCCAACCTTCGATCAACTGAATTAGTAATAATGTGGTTTGCAGGTGAGATCTGGATTTGCTCTTTCAATATTTGGACATGCACTGATTCTGTTTCTTGTTGTTGGTGTGGATTTCTATCGGACACCGAATTTCATTGTTCCAGCAAATGAAGTAATCAGCATTGAACTGATTTCCGAAGTGGAACTCAATCGTGATAGCATCCTGGCCGGGGAAAATGTTGAACCATCCGACATGGATCAAATTGCCGAAATAGAGGATGCACCTCAGGAGACAACAGAATTTGACCAACCCCTAATGCCCGATTTAAAGGTCCAGCCCAGCATTGCTGAAGTTTCTGTCAATATCCAAGGCATCAATCCAGACTTGCCGCAACCCATTGAACCGCCAGGAGTAAATATTGGAGTGCCCGAGGGTATAATCGATACTATTGCGATCAAGGATCCAATTTCTTTTCCCAAGGCCAACGAGTTCAAATTACCTGAAATTCCCAAGGTTACATCTGAATATAACCCTCTGGAAAAACCCGAATTGAAGGCAGCTGAAATTACCCAGGAAGCTACCTTGCCCAGTGAAGAACCCCTGCTTGAGTTGGAATCCGAGATCGTTGAGGAAAGCACGACCAGGGAAGCAACAACCCCCATAACTGTAACCGAAGCAAACAAATCCGAAGAAACAACGATTCCTTCTACTGATCTCAAGATATCCAATGATCTGCTGGCCTTGGGGGAACCTACCAGTCGCCCCCAAAACTTCACTACGAACGAAGACATTCTCATTGAATCCTTGATATCACAAATTCAGGAAAACACTATCGCCAGCGAATCCGTTCAGGCCGAACCCGAGCCAGCACCGGTGGACCTTACCCCCAATGAAAAAGGAAGATTAAAAAGCCTGATCGAGGACAATTGGAATATTGGTGCGCTTTCCTCAGAAGCAAAGTTTGTAATACTTACTGTACGAATAAGAATGGACGAAACAGGCAAACCGATTGAAATCGAATTGGACGATTCAGAGGGAGGGGTAAATCAAAAAGCTGTGGAAGTCGCTTTCGATGTAGCCAGGAGGGCAATTACGAAAGGGTTGGAAAATGGACATAATCTGCCCAGGGAAAAATACGATATTTGGAAAGAAGTGGTTTATGTGTTCAATCCTAAGCAAATGAGAAATAGATAGGAGTTGGCAATTCTTTTGTGTTCAAACCATGATGGAGTGAGGTGGAAGTTTGAAAGGTCATGATCCACTTGACTGCAGGGGTGGATAAGGATTGAGATGATCAGAACAAGAATTTTTGATCATTCCAATTATGGAAACTGGAGTAAAACCATTTGCAAGAATACTTATAGTCAGTATAGAGAAACCTTGTTAATGTAAGGTTGTAGAAATAACGGATGAATAATTGAAATTGCTCCAGCACCCTCAGTTTGAACATCGCATATATGGTCCGAACACGGACTTGTTAAAATTTGATCGGGTACCTGATTTGAAAATCCTTACCATTTGAACAAAGATTTATTAAATTATTATAATGCTGATGAATTAAGGAATAGATACCAATGCGTTTGGCCTTTAGGGCACTTTTATTTTTGGCGATTGTCAGTATTCTTGGAGGACAGGGATGGGCACAGTCCAAAAGTGATGCCCCACTTCAAATCGAGATAAATGAAGGAATTATCCAACTTTTTCCAATTGCTGCCCCACAGTTCATTGCCGAGAGCGCTGGAACGACAAAACAGGCAAAGGATATTACTGATCTGATATTATCCAATCTGGAACGGACGGGATTGTTCAAGATCGTGCCAGAGAGTTCTCATATTGGTAAAATTACCAATTTCGACTCTCCCATACAGTTTTCTGATTGGAAGGCCATTAATGTAGATGTTCTCCTCACGGGTACGGTTTCACAAGGTGATGATGGTAATGTGGTAGTTAAAATCAGATTGCATGATGTATTTGCCGAATCCAGTTTGGGACAGGGTGTACAGTACAGGGGGAAGGTAAATAGCTGGCGACGTTTGGCCCACAAAATATCGGATGTGGTTTATTCCCGAATTACAGGTGAAGGTGGCTATTTTGATACCAGGATAGCCTTCATTTCGGAATTTGGAGCCAAGACTGACCGTACAAAGCGGTTGACCATCATGGATTATGATGGCGCTAATGTAAGGTTTTTAACCGATGGAACATCCCTGGTATTGGCTCCCAGGTTTTCTCCTGAAGGAGACGAGTTGATCTATACTTCCTACCGGACAGGCAAACCCAGCGTATTTCGCTTGAACCTCAGGGATGGGAGATTAACACGGGTTCTGGAAACTCCCGACATGACATTTGCGCCGAGGTTTTCACCGGATGGAAAAAATGTCATGTTCTCACGAACAACAAGGGGGAATACCGATATTTATGAGACGAATCTGGCAACCAATGAAGCAATTAGAATCACAACAAATCGTGCCATCGATACTGCACCGACCTATTCACCTGATGGCCAAACCATTGCCTTCGAATCAGACCGAAGCGGTACCACTCAGATATACACTATGAACCTCCGGGGCGGAAATGTCTCGAGAATCAGTTTTGGTGATGGAACGTATGGAACCCCTGTATGGTCTCCAAGAGGAGATTACATAGCCTTTACAAAACAGGTTGGGAATATATTTCATGTTGGAGTCATGTTGGCGGATGGTACAGAGGAAAGGCTTTTATCAAGATCATTTTTGGATGAAGGACCGACCTGGGCACCCAATGGAAGGGTGTTGCTTTTCTTTCGAGAAGAGCCTGGGGAAAGAGGAGGGCCGTCTCTCTATTCGGTCGATGTTACAGGTAGAAATTTGACAAAACTGAATACTCCAAACTTCGCATCGGATCCAACATGGTCTCCTCTCAGGTAACTACAAATGTAATATAAGGAGCATAGAATGAAGTTGTTGAGAATATTGGGTTTGATCGGTTGTTTGCTATTTGTCGCCGGTTGTGGTGCAAACACCGTAACCAGGGGTAGTGCTGTAAATACCGGCGGTGGAAATGATACTGGTGATGGCTTTACCGGCATTGAAGATGGTGTCATTGATACTGAAAGTGAGTTTGCTTATTTTTCGAAGGACTACTTTGATTATGAAATCGGTGACAGGGTATTCTTTGCCCTGAATGAAAGCGCACTATCCAATGAAGCCAGGGAAATATTGATGGAACAGTCTGATTGGTTGCAGCGAAACCCAGATACGACAATCACCATTGAAGGACATGCTGATGAAAGAGGTACCAGGGAATATAATCTGGCCTTGGGTGCCAGAAGGTCCGAAGCAGTCAGAACCTTTTTGTTGCAGCAGGGTATTGGTGCCGTAAGAATGTCAACGGTCAGCTATGGCAAGGAACGCCCCTTTGCTGCCTGTTCGGACGAGACCTGCTGGTCCAAGAACAGAAGGGTTGTAACTCAAATTGAAGAAACGACCGGTAGTTAAATTGAATTTCAGTAATTTGATCAAGCCATTACTTTTAGCGCCGCTGCTATTTTGGGTGGTGGGGTCAATTTCCGCTTGGTCGCAGGAACAGGAAGAAGTTCTTGATCCAGTCGTAAAGGAACGTCTTGCCGATATCAGAATCGAACTTCAAAACCTTGATTTCAAATTGCAGGTTCTTCGATGGGAACTGGTACAAACGGATAATGAGATAAAAGAACAATTCTTTGGTTCTGACCTTCTATTGGACCGTCTTGATGAAATCGAAAACGAAATCAGGGAAAATCTGAATAAGATTGAACTCATTGAATATAAAATCAACAATGAGGTGGCAAGGGTCTCCCTCAATCTTCAGGAAATCGAAAAAAGGGTTGAGAAAATTGCCGGTGGTGAAGTTGCCTTTCCAATCAACCAGCCCACTCCCGAGGTGGAAAACTTTGCCATTCCCGAAAAGCCGCAGGATAGTGTCCTGCTCGAAAATATTGAAGCTGAGGATGTCCTGTTCAACAATGGATTGAACCATTTCGTGGAGAACGAGTTTGCCCAGGCTATTGAGGAGTTTGAGAAATTGCTTGAACTGTATCCGGACAATGATCTCAGGGCTGACACCTATTTTTACCTTGGAGAGGCCCAGACGAAACTTGAGCTATGGAAGGAAGCCAGTGAGGCATTTTTGAACAGTTTTCTGGAAGACAATTCCGGCCCCAGGGCCCCTTTGACCCTGATGAGATTGGGACAGGTATTCGTTTCCTGGGAAAGAATTGAAGAAGCTTGTCAAATGTTCAGCGCTGTTGTTGAGCGCTTCCCGAATACCATTGAGGCCCAGAACTCCAAAAACTACATAGGTCGTTTTGAATGTAATGGGTCTACTTGAAACCGGGCGGGTTTTTCATTCTTTCGACACTCTTTTTTCCTTTGCCAATCAGGATTTGGCCGTTGCTGTATCTGGTGGAAGTGACTCCATGGGGTTGCTTCTGCTTTTATCCGAGTGGTGCAAGGTCAACAACCTGAATTTGAGGGTTGTATCCGTAAACCATCAATTAAGGCAGGAGGCACGAAAAGAATGTGAATTCGTCGCCCAGGTTGCAAATGGGCTGGGATGGACACACCAGACCCTTTATTGGAAAAGTGATGGATCCCGGGGCAATTTATCCCTCAAGGCTCGGGAAGGCAGGTACAGGACAATGTCCGAATGGTGTCTGAGAAATGGCATTGATGATGTTTTTCTTGGCCATACCCTGAATGATCAAGCCGAATCAGTACTTATGGAATTGAAAAGAAAAGCTGGTGTCGACGGATTATCAGCCATGCCAAAAACACTGAGAAGGTTTGGAGTCACATGGATCAGACCTATTCTGGACTATTCCCGTGTCGAAATCCAGGAGTATTTGAGAGCAAACAAGCAGGAATGGATTTTTGATCCATCCAATGAGGATTGTCGGAGAACAAGAATTCAATTCAGGAATTTGATGCCCGAACTTGAGAAAGTCGGAATAACTTCAGAAAGCCTTGCCAGGGTTGCCTCAAATTTGCAAAAGACCAGGCAGGTTGTTCAATACATCATCAGGGAAAAGGCCAAGGAGATAGTCTCAGTCTCGGAGGTTGGGGAATACATGCTGAATGGGGACTATTGGGAATTGCCTGAAGAAATCCGGGAAAAGCTTTTAGCTCGGATAATCCAGTTTCTTTCGGGTGATCACTATCGGCCACGACAATCCGCGGTTAACAATTGCCTTGTGAGGACAAGGTCCGTGAACAGTTCCACGATCGGCAATTTCGTGGTGCAAAAGGGGAATAACAATTGTGTTAGAATTTTCGGTGATTCCAGGAAAAGGACTGATACCGTCGACAGCAATCAACTTTGGAACAACCGATGGAGGGTATCTGGGGTGCCAGATACGGGGTTGCGTTTGGGGATGTTGAATACGCAAGGGTACAAAAAATTGAATTTGCCCATCAACAAGGAAATCACACATGGTGCCTTGTTGGCATCTCCAGCACTTTGGACCGGGGACAATGATCTGGTTGAAACGATTTTTAATGATTTTGGCACTTCTGCCGTTTTCAAGGACACCAAAAACAAGGACGCATTTCTCCTTTTCCTGGAAGGCAATTGAAAACGCTTCAGAAAATGTTACTTTTCAACTATGGGGTAATGTCTTACTCTTTCACCATTTTCTACATTGGGAAATCAAGAAAATATGTCCAAAAAGAATAACCCTTTTGGGAATGTAAAGAATCTTTTATTTTGGGTTGTTTTGATTGTTTTGATCGTTGCTCTGTTCAATGTTTTTACGAATGGACAGTCAGTTAACACATCAAGAAATATCTCCTTCAGCTCGTTTTTGAATGAAGTCGAACAGAACAATGTTCTTTCCGTCGTTATTGACGGGGAAAAACTTACGGCGTTACATGAAACCGGTGACAGGTTCAAGACAGTTATACCGCAAGGATTTGATATCACTTCATTACTGATCGAATACAAGGTGAACATTGAGGCTCAACCTCAGGAACCAAGTGGATTGATGGCATTTTTGGGGCCATTTCTGCCGATCCTTTTGTTGATCGGATTCTGGATATTCCTCATGAACAGGATTCAAGGTGGTGGTCGAGGAGGGGCAATGGGTTTTGGCCGATCCAAGGCCAAATTGTTGACTGAGCGCCAAGGCAAGGTGACCTTCAAGGATGTTGCCGGTATAGATGAAGCCAAGGAAGAATTGGAAGAGATTGTTGAGTTTCTGCGGGATCCACCCAAATATTCCAAACTGGGTGGAAAAATTCCAAAGGGCGCCTTATTGGTCGGTCCGCCGGGAACAGGCAAGACATTGCTTGCAAGGGCAATTGCAGGCGAAGCGGGAGTTCCGTTCTTTTCGATTTCAGGATCGGATTTTGTCGAAATGTTTGTTGGTGTTGGTGCATCTCGGGTCAGGGACATGTTCGAACAATCCAAGAAGAACTCGCCATGTATCGTATTCATTGACGAAATAGATGCCGTTGGCAGGTCACGTGGTGTTGGTTACGGTGGAGGAAATGACGAGCGTGAACAAACCCTGAACCAGCTATTGGTTGAAATGGATGGTTTTGAAGCAAATGAAGGCGTTATCATAATTGCCGCAACCAATCGTCCCGATGTTCTGGATCCAGCCCTTTTGCGCCCAGGTCGATTTGACCGCCAGGTTCATGTCCCCAATCCGGATATCATTGGCCGGGAAAAAATCCTTGAGGTCCATGCCCGAAAGATAACCCTTGGTCCGGATGTTGACTTCAGGATCATTGCCCGGGGAACTCCAGGGTTTTCCGGAGCCGACCTGGCCAATCTGGTTAATGAGGCCGCCCTGCTTGCAGCACGTGTTGGTCGCAAGTTCGTGGCCATGATTGATTTTGAAAATTCCAAGGACAAGGTCATGATGGGATCGGAAAGACGCTCCATGGTCATGACTGAAGACGAAAAGAAACTTACGGCCTATCATGAAGCCGGACATGCCATAGTCGGATTGAATGTTCCAGAACACGACCCAATCCACAAGGCAACAATCATTCCCAGGGGGCGGGCTTTGGGATTGGTTTTGTCTTTGCCGGAAAGGGATCACCTGTCAGTCAATATTACCAAATACAGATCAAAGATTGCCATGGCCATGGGCGGCAAGGTCGCTGAGGAACTGGTATTTGGTGAGGAAAATGTTACATCGGGTGCTGCTTCTGATATCAAGCAAGTCTCCCAGATCGCCAGGGCTATGGTAACCCAGTTCGGCATGTCTGATAAACTGGGTAACATTGATTATGCCAATGAACAACAATCCTTTCTTGGTCCTTATTCCGGACAGGTTACAACCAGTCAGAATACATTGGATATAATTGATGCCGAAGTGCGCAGGCTAGTTGACGAGGGCTATAAAACGGCCAAGAAAATCCTGACTGATAAAAGGGGTGATCTGGAGAGGTTGGCCCAGGGTCTGCTGGAATACGAGACTCTCACGGGATCTGATATTGCCAAGATACTGGCTGGAGAATCCTTGAAGAAAGGCAAGGAAGAAACGCCGAAGGATGATTCAACCAAGCCCATCTTTACCATTCCCACCACCTCTAGAAATCGGCCAAGAGGACAACCAAACTTGACGGAAGCCGAGGTTTGATTTGGGGTTGCGATGAGAATTTTCAGCTAGGAGATTGGTTTCATGGGCCCCTTTATAATCGGTTTTTTGCTTTTGTTGTTGATGCTTTACCTGCAAAGGAAACAGTCGCAGGGAGGTCCCGGAGGGCTGTTTGGCTATGGCAAGTCCCGGGCAAGGCTTCTCACTGAAGACCATATCAAGGTAACCTTTCAGGATGTTGCCGGCATTGATGAAGCCAAGGAAGAGCTTGAGGAAATTGTGGATTTTCTCAAGAATCCATCTGTCTTTTCGCGCTTGGGCGGGAAAATACCCAAAGGCGCCCTGTTGATAGGTCCTCCTGGAACAGGCAAAACCCTTTTGGCCAAGGCCATTGCAGGTGAAGCGAATGTTCCCTTTTATACAATTTCGGGCTCCGATTTTGTTGAAATGTTCGTGGGCGTTGGTGCATCTCGGGTCAGGGACATGTTCCAGCAGGCCAAGAAAAACGCTCCCTGTATCGTGTTTATTGATGAAATCGATGCGGTGGGAAGATCCCGTGGAATTGGCATCGGTGGTGGCAATGATGAAAGGGAACAAACCTTGAATCAGCTTCTTGTCGAGATGGATGGTTTTGAAATGAATGACGGAGTCGTCATCATTGCTGCGACCAACCGTCCGGATGTCCTTGACAAGGCACTTTTGCGTCCAGGTCGATTTGACCGCCAGATTGTGGTGCCGCCACCGGATATCATTGGTCGTGAAAAAATCCTTCATGTTCATGCCCGCAAGATTGCCTTGGGTGCGGATGTGGATTTGAAGGTCATCGCACGAGGTACCCCTGGCTTTTCTGGCGCCGATCTGGCCAATCTGGTCAATGAAGCGGCCTTGATTGCCGCCAGGATTCGCCGAAATTTCGTGTCAATGGTGGATTTTGAGAATGCCAAGGACAAGGTCATGATGGGGTCGGAACGGCGTTCCATGGTCATGACGGATGAAGAAAAATGCCTGACTGCCTATCATGAGGCTGGACACGCTGTCGTCGGATTGAATGTTCCCCAGCACGACCCAATCCACAAGGCCACGATAATTCCCAGGGGCAGGGCCTTGGGATTGGTCCTGAGTCTTCCCGAACGGGATCAGTTGACCGTCACCCTGACCAAATACAAATCCAAAATAGCCATGGCCATGGGAGGAAGGGTGGCCGAAGAGATTGTTTTTGGGGAAGACAACATCACTTCCGGTGCTGCCTCAGATATTCAACAGGCAACCCAGTTGGCCCGGGCAATGGTAACCCAATACGGCATGTCTGACAAGTTGGGTAAAATTGATTACTCTACGGAACAGGATACCTATCTTGGCAAAATGAATTCCGGTAGATCAATCAGCCCCGAGACCCAGGAAATAATCGACGCAGAAGTAAGAAGGCTGGTTGATGAAGGTTATCAGAAGGCCAAGAGCATCCTCATGGAAAAAAGACAGGATCTGGAAAGATTGGCTGAAGGTCTGTTGGAATTTGAAACCTTGACTGGTGATGAGATAGCCCGGGTTATAGAAGGTAAGAAGCCCACCCCTGTGGCCAGAAAACCCAGAGAGACCAAAATACTGCCCATCCACCAGAAGGGTACCAACATTGCAGGGGTGCCCAAGGTTAAAAAATCCTAATTGAACATATGTTGAACAGATGGCATTTACCTGATTTCAATTTTTTCGGTTTTCAAATCCGGGAGTGACAAAGGTCATGGGAGTATTAACAAATTCTGGCCATCAAGGCCGTCTTGCCTGGATCGGAAATGTCACCGACAGGCAGGAATCCATCATGTCCAAGCCTGCTCAAAATGGAAAACTCGATTTTGGTGGATTGGTGGGCGATTCACATTATGGCGAGACCAGACTGGCTTGTGTACGGGTTGAGGAGTTGTATCCCGAAAACACCCCAATCAGAAATGTACGCCAGATTTCAGTTGTTTCCCGCGAAGAGTTGGATCTGATTGCAAGAGACATGGTACTGGACAAAGTCGATCCTGCATTGGTTGGAGCAAATATGGTTATCGAGGGCATTCCAGATTTCACACTACTTCCTCCTTCCTCGAGATTGCAATTCCCGTCAGGGGCGACCATCACCATAGACATGATTAATCTTCCTTGCAATTACCCGGCACGGGAAATTGAAAGGATCTTTCCCGGCAAGGGCAAGTACTTCAAGGAGGCAGCATGTG
>JAPORQ010000069.1 GCA_026710155.1 Paracoccaceae bacterium | reverse complement strand
CGGCCTCGTTCATCACCCCCGCCGATCCCAATCCGCCCGCGTCCCCTGCGTGGACACCGCTGGGCGCCGGCTGCGGAGCGGAAACTTCACTGGATCTGGTCAGGCAGTGCTTCCGATGCAAATACCAGGGAACGGCTGAAACGTGGAATTTCGACACCAACCGTTGTGTATCAGCCGGTAGCTGACGGGCAGCGGCGGAGGGGGAAGCTGGTCGATGTCCGCCAATACATGTGGCAACTAGCCAACCATATCAAAACACACACAGGGCGGTCTTCGGATCGCCCTTTTTGAATTGAACAACGATAAGATGAAATCATGAATGGTATATTGCCAAAAGAAGATAAAGAACTGAGCGATAATGACAAAATAGCTGTACATAAAATGGTAAAAACAAGATTTAAGCATAGAAAAATTATGGCTTATATATCTCTATTTGGAATTATTGTATTTGGAATTTTAGAAATATTTACAAACATAGATGTAACAGAGTGGATATACGGGTCATTTGCAACTATTGTAATGGTTTACTATGGGACATCAGCATGGAAACCAAATAGCTAACTGTCTATGACCAGCCTGCCAAATTACCCAAAAACATAAAAGCAAACAGAAATAATAGCGGCCACAGCATAGCTACTATACCTTCAAATAAATCTTTCATTTTTACACCTTTCAACTATAAATATTATGTGAATTATATCATGCATCTGACAACCAAACCTCCCCACCGTTACTTTTATATATAATTCCCAAAATTTTTGATGGTACATGTAATGGAAAGAATTATGTAACGAACTCCAGATTCACCATACTAGGGTTTGGAGCGCGGGACACTTGAATTGTACCTACTTGAGCATAAACTAGGTGCGTGCCTTTATCAAAAATAGAAAAACAAGTTGTCAGAGCACCAATCCATTGTAAACACAGAAGTAACCAGTATCCAACTTTCTGGTCTCCTGTACTCCCTTATTAACCTTTTCCGAGTTCGTTACAGGAGAGTTGTGCTCACGGCAGATTCGATAATTCTTCATGCCAAGGTACCTTACAAACTCAGTTTTGAGGATTTCTCAAAGGAAATTACCGTAAGAAGAGGTTTTGGGGGGTCATTTCTCCTATTCACCAGAAGAAATGGGTCCCGATTTCAGGTTGGTCCAATAAATTACCAAACTGCAAATTCCTTTACCCAAAATGCAAACAAGGTATGGTGGAACCACTTCAAGAAACTTCTTGATCAGGAGAATAGGGAAATCTCTACACTGGGCAAGGTATATACTTCACTCAAGAATCCCCGACGATACCCTGCAGCTTGTCTGCTCAAACCATATGTTGTCAGATCAAGAGAGTTCAGTTCACGGTTTCCCAAAAACATTCCACAACATTTGATAGGAAGCGGGAAAAAACAGCTGATTGAAAATATCAATAAACTTGCTGAAAATCCGACCAGATTGAGGGAAAAAGCGGTCAAATCCTATTTGAAGAATGAATTGGAAGCCAAGTCTGACTTTTTTGACCACATAGGTTTCCATCCTCTGACCCACCAGCAAAGGTTATCTGTTGTTACCGATGAAGATGCCACTCTGGTACTGGCAGGTGCTGGTTCAGGTAAAACAAGTGTTATCACCACCAAGGCAATCTATCTGATTGAGGAAAAGATCAGGAAGCCACAGGAAATCCTCCTTATTACCTACGGAAACAAAGCAGCGAAGGAGTTAAGGGAGCGAATTCAGAAAAAATGTCAGGTACCTGTAAAGGCACTTACATTTCATGCACTCGGGAACAGTATCCTCAAGGAAGTGGAAACCAGTCCACCCTCACCAGCCAAGCATGCTGATGATCCAATCAAGTTCCGTAAACTAATCCAAACCATTCTGTTGGAAGATGTGATGGAACAACCAGGCATGGAGTCCATTTTGCGAAAGTGGTTTGAAGAGTTCTATCTTCCTTACAAAAGCGAATGGGAATTTGAATCCCTCAATGAATATTACCATTACCTGAGATCAATAAACAGGTACAATAAATCCGGCGATGACCTTCGGACCATAAAAGGTGACAAGGTTCGTAGTTATGAAGAGTTACTGATCGCAAATTGGCTTTTCCTGAATGACATTGATTATGAATACGAACCTGATTACGAATTTAAGATTTCCCCACAGAACATTACCTACCGGCCTGATTTTAAACTCGTGGAAAGTGGGGTCTACATTGAACATTTCGGAGTTCGCAAGAAAGTTCAAAATGGCAAGGAAACATTAACCACCGCACCCTGTATCAACCGTGAGAAATACCTTGAGCAAATGGAGTGGAAACGCTCTGTCCACAAGGAAAATGAAACCAAATTAATTGAAACCTACAGTTATGAACAATCCAAAGATGTGTTACTCTCCAATCTTGCCAAAAAATTGGATCAATACGTAACTCCCAAACCTATCCCCATTAAGAAGATGTTTGAAAAACTGAATGAATTGGGAACAATCGATCAATTTTCTGAAATCCTTGCTACCTTCCTACGGCTCTTCAAGAGTTCTTCCCTGACAATCAGCCAGTGCAAGCAAAGGGTAAAACAGACAAATTCTGTTTCCCGTGGTACAGCATTTCTCAAGATCTTCGAACCGGTGTATGAATCATACCAAAGGAGGTTGGGTAACAATATTGATTTTGAGGATATGATTCTTCGTCCAACTAGGTATTTGGAGGAAGGAAAGTACAAGAGTCCATTCCGCCATATACTGGTGGATGAATTTCAGGACATTGCCACAAGTTGTGGAAAATTATTGCTTGCTCTCAAACACCAGCATAAGGATGCCAGGGTCTTTGGAGTCGGAGACGATTGGCAATCAATTTACAGGTTCAACGGTTCAGATATAAATTTGATGCGACATTTTGGCCCACAATTTGGTGGTGAATTGGATGGTCAAACAGGTATTCACAGTTCAATTGATCTCGCCAATACTTTTCGAAGTGTAGATAAAATTGGGGGATTATATACCAAAGTCACATTTTTTCCTTGACATTTAATAAATAGATGCTATTTTATAGTCACATTCAACAAAAGGAATTGGACTATGGCAAAAGCACCTGGAAAAGCATACCGACAAGGATTGACACTTTTGGAGATCGCTGACAAGTTCGGCAATGAGGAAGATGCAAGGAAGTGGATCGAATCAAAAAGATGGCCAAACGGACCCCACTGCCCTCATTGCGGTTCGTATAATGTTCAGTCGGATATCAATCACAAGACCATGACACACAGGTGCAGGGATTGTGAAAAGAAGCCGATGTTCACCGTAAAGGTCGGAACCATCATGGAAGGTTCAAAACTGAAATACAGGGTTTGGGCAATCGGCTTGTATCTCTACACAACCAACCTCAAGGGCATCAGTTCCATGAAATTGCACAGGGAGTTGGGAATCACCCAGAAAAGTGCTTGGCACTTGTTGCACCGCCTCCGAAAGGCAGCTGAAAAGAACATACCCATCTTCGGTGGGCAAGTCGAAGTCGATGAGACCTTCATTGGTGGAAAGCGCAAGAACATGCCCAACTCCAAGCGCAGGGAACTGACTGGAAGGGGCGGTGCAGGAAAGGCGGTTGTTGCGGGAATGAAGAATCGGGATACCAACAAGATAACCGCGCGGGTGGTTCAAAAGACCGATGCCATGACACTTCAGGGATTTGTTGAAGACAACACCGAAGAGGAAACCACTGTATATACCGATGATGCCAAGGCTTATGTCGGTTTGGACCGTCCCCATCAAACTGTTTGCCATAGTGTGGGTGAATATGTAAAAGGGATGGCACACACAAATGGGATGGAGTCATTTTGGGCATTGATGAAGCGTGGCTATTCCGGCACCTATCACAAGATGTCCCCGAAGCATCTTTCCCGATATGTCAATGAGTTTGGCGAGAGGCACAACAACCGACCGCTGGACACGATAGAGCAAATTGAGGAAATCGTGAAAGCCATGCCTGGAAAGAGGTTGACATACAAGAATCTGATTGCCGACAATGGACTTGATTCAGGGGCTAGAAGGAAACATGCCCAAATCTAAACACCCTATCCCCAAACCAACTTCAATCAATTTGAAGTCCAGCCAGTATCAACCCAAGAAGGTTGAAAAGGAGGTTGAAACAGATATGCCTGGAATGACTGACGATCAGTTAAGGGATGCTTTCTTCCGTCCCTTCAAAATCAAGGAAGAAAATTGATCAGGGTAAAATGTGACTTTGGTATATAATCCCCTAAAATTGCCATACCTGCACAAAAGTTTGTGCAAAGGAATCCAATTCAAATTGACAAAAAGATCATACCCTCCAGGAAGACCGACCAAACTTCAATATTTATTGTGTATCACGCAAGTTCGGAAAAAGAAAAAGCCCTGCAGGAATCACTAAATCGCATCATTCAAAAGTCATCAGGAGAAGAAGCTATTACGGTATTTTTACTGGCCAGATACAAACATATGATGCCAGAAAATTTTGAAGTACCGAAAGGAATTTCTTCCAATATCAAGATTGAATTCATGACCATTCACAAATCAAAGGGACTAGAAGCTGACCATGTGATACTGCTTGAAGTTTCTTCCGGAAAATGGGGTTTCCCATCCGAGATCAAAGATGACCAACTATTGGATATTGTACTGCCGGAATCTGAAGGATTCTCTCATGCCGAAGAGAGGCGCCTGTTTTATGTAGCCATGACACGAGCAAAGCTCAGCCTGACTTTGCTGGCTGATCAAAATAATCCATCAGCATTCGTACGTGAACTCGAACATTCCGATTATGGTGCGGTTATTTTGGGGGAAACCGGTAGCCCAAGTAGAATTTGTGGCAAATGTGGAGGCAGGTTAATCCTTGGAAACAACACCGGTTCCGGTTTACTATTTGAATGTGAGAACGACAATTTCTGTGATGGGAAAATCAAACCCTGTCAGCAATGCAAATCTGATCTACCCATCTTGGACAAACAAGCAAAGGATCAAATGAAATGCAGTTGTGGAGCGGTTTACCCTAGCTGTCCAGTCTGCACTGAAGGGTGGTTGGTGAAGCGGAATGGTCGATACGGTGAATTTTATTCCTGCATCCGGTTTCCCGATTGTAAAGGAAAAAGCAAACAAACCACTAAAAGTGCACGATGATTGATTTAGATGTGGTGTATCTGAGGGCTGTATTATCAAAATAATGGTTGTAATTGACAATTAAGTTATACCAATATGTCATGCCTTGAAGTTATTGAGTTTGGTGAATTTCAAATACAAATCCGATTATTCGAATTTTATGCTAATCGATGGGTGCTGCGATTTGTGATTCAAAATGTCTGATATGCAGTCCTAAATATTGATATTCAAAAAATATAAGGAAAACGTAAGTGACAAAATCTCTTTACCTTGCCAACCCATATGGATTCTCTCTCCAGCAAAAATCTACCCTGCTACCGGTAATCAAGGAAATTCTCGAAAGCATGGGGATAGAAGTTTGGGAACCCTTTGAACGCAACAATCAAATTGACTTCTCGAAAAGCGGGTGGGCCTACAAGGTAGGACAAGCGGATTACAAGGATGTACGAGAAAGTGATGGTACATTCGCAATCGTTAATGGCTGTCCTCCAGATGAGGGTGTAATGATTGAATTAGGAATGGCCATTGCGTTGCAGAAACCCACTTTTTTGTTCAGGGATGATTTCAGAAGATGTACCGATAGTGAAACCTACCCCTTGAACCTGATGGTGTTTACCGGGCTACCCAAGCAGAATTGGGAAGATTACTATTATACTTCAATTGATGAAATCACTTCACCAGCCAAGGCACTGTATAAGTGGCTTAATTGTGCTGGATAAGAAATCTGTTTTTGCATGCCAAAGGTATCATTATGAATTCCAAAAATTTTGATTCAGGGAAATCACACGGTAAATTAGACAAAGTACCCTTGCCTCGTTGGGATTTGAGTGACCTATACGAAGCCAAGGATTCCAAAAAATTGAGTGAGGATATCCGTTTTCTCGATAAAGTTTGTCAAGAATTTGAGGACAGATACCAAGACAGGATTGAAGCAAACAAGGATGCTGAATTCCTCTACCAAAGCCTGCAAGAATTTGAAAGCATCGAACTTCGGAAAAACCGTATAATTTCCTATGCTTACCTTTTGCACCAAACAAACCTAAATGATCCGGTAATAGGTAAATTTTTTGGTGATTGTGATGCAAAATTCAAGTCCTGGGAAGCTAAACTGGTCTTTTTTGAGAACCAGTTGTCTCAAATACCCGAAACAGCCCTGAAGTTAATGCTTCAAGACAATACTGATCTTGACAAGTATGGACATTATTTAACAAGTTGTCAAAAATTCAAACCTTATGTGCTACCTCTGGAGTTAGAAAAATATTCCAAGGATAATTCAATCTTGAAATCCTCTTGGGTAAGGTTGTTTGATGCAACAGTTTCTTCAATCAAGTGTCAAGTTGGAAGCGAGGTACTAACACTGGAACAAACCCTCTCAATGTTACAATCGGGAAAGAGGAAGAAGAGAAAAAGAGCATTCCATGCCCTGTCAAATGAATTTGAGGAAAGATCGAACATCTTTGCACTTATAACCAACACGCTGGTCAAGGGAAAGGAAGTTGAGGACAAGTGGAGAAAATACCCTTCACCACAGTATTCAAGGCACTTGCTCAACGACATTGAGGACAATGTGGTTGAGGCCTTGCAGAGATCCGTGGTTCATTCCTACCCTGACATTTCCCACAGATTCTACCAATTGAAATCACAACTCTTGGGTTTGAAAAAAATGCAGTATTGGGACCGGGTTGCCCCCTTGCCAATGGCTCCCCGAAACAAGGTTCCCTGGGAAAAGGCAGTAGAAACGGTGGAAAATGCTTTTTCTGATTTCAGTCCCCAATTCACAAGTTTGGCCAGGCAATTCTTTGACAACCCATGGATAGATGTTCCCGTCCGGGAAGGAAAATCAGGAGGAGGTTTTTGTCATCCGACTGTTGCTGACGCCCATCCATATATTTTGCTCAATTATCAGGGACATTCACGTGATGTTATGGTTTTGGCACATGAATTGGGACATGGCGTACATCAATTTTTGGCACGAGAAAAGGGTGAGATTCTAAGCAGCACTTCACTTACGCTTGCTGAAACTGCCAGTGTCTTCTGTGAAATGCTAACATTTGAATCACTTTTGGAAAAAGCCACAATTCCAAGGGAAAGATTTGCATTGATTGCTGAAAAGCTTGATGACATGATTAACACTGTGATTCGTCAAATGAGCTTTTATGAGTTTGAGACTAAGCTTCACCACCAAAGACGAGAAGGTGAATTAACACCAGAGGAAATCGGCAGGATTTGGCTGGAAACCCAAACCGAATGCCTGGGGCCGGCCTTCAATTTCAATGAAGATTACAATGGTTTTTGGTCCTATATTCCCCATTTCATACATGCACCTTTTTATGTTTATGCCTATTCGTTTGGACAATTGCTTTCACTGACACTTTTTGGCATTTACAAGGACAAGCAGGAAGGATTTGAACAGAAATACCTTGCCTTGCTTAAAGCCGGAGGTTCCAGACCCTACAATGAGCTTCTGGAACCATTTGGTATTGATATAACCCAATCAGGGTTTTGGGATATAGGTTTACAAGTAATCAAGAATTACATTGATCGGTTGGAAGGGATGTATCAGGAAATCCTTGATTAAAGAATGTCCTGCATTCTGTCAGCCCTCAACTCCTTGACCCGCTTGGTAACCTTTTCAAAGGCCCTGCACTCAATCTGTCGAATTCTTTCTCGACTAACCCCATATGCCTGAGAAAGGATTTCGAGAGTAACAGTAGGTTCGGTAAGACGTCTTTTGATGAAAATATCCTTTTCCCTTTCCTTCAGGACATCAAGAGAATCATAAAGGAGTTTTTTTCTGAAATCGAACTCGTCCTTTTCGGCATAAACCGTTTCTTGATCAGCGTTTGGATCAACCAGCATATCCTGACGTTCAGTCGTTGAATCGTCAAAGGAAATACTTGCGTTCAAAGAGGAATCCTGAGCTGAAAGGCGATCATTCATTTGAATGACTTCCTTTTCGCTGACACTCATCATCTCGGCAATTTTTTGAATTTCCTTCGGCTTGAGGTTGTTGCTATCAACGACACCAATCAATTCCCGTGCCTTGCGGAGATTAAAAAACAGCTTCTTTTGGGAAGTGGTTGTACCAAGTTTGACCAAACTCCAAGTTCGCAGGATAAAATCCTGCACCTGTGCCCTGATCCACCAACCAGCATAAGTTGCCAAACGGAAACCCTTTTCCGGATCAAATCGTTTTACAGCCTGCATAAGTCCAATGTTGGCTTCCGAGATCAAATCCACTAGTGGCAAGCCATACCCCCTGTAATTAAGGGCAATTTTCGAGGCCAACCTCAAATGTGAGGTTACCAACTTGTGGGCAGAATTGATATCACCTTCATCAATCAGTGCCTTTGCCAACTTGTACTCTTCCTCATGGGTCAACATGGGATATTTATGTACCTCAACCAGATACTGGCGTAGACCACTGTCCTGCGAAGGTACGGGTAAACTTTTATAGCTTGCCATTGTCTTACTGCCCTAAAATTAAATCAGAAAAATTTCCAAATATTCCAAAAGAAGCAGGTGCCAAACCTTTCGGTGTGGCTCCATTATGTGCAAATTAAATTGAATGCTGCACTATAGCAAAAATTTCTTGCCAAGACAATACCTTTTTTTCAGAAGTGAAGGATTCCTCTCCATGTTGTATATTTACAACAATGATATTCGCTAACGGAATTGGGCTTTTTTCCAAATAACAACCCTTTTGACTACAGCATGTTCGATAATATGGATATTTCGGAATAGAAATTGAGGAGAAACTAATGAGTTTAGACAAAACAACTGAAATGACTGGTGGGTGTCTTTGTGGTGGGGTAAGATATCGTATTACTGATTCATCACGACCCATACGCCGTGAAAACAAATCTAAAACCTTAGATCAATGTCAAATAAAGGGGGATTAGGGAATTATATATAAAGGTTGACAACCCGTTTTTTGATCATAATATAATATACATCAGAAATAAAGGATATGGGAATTTTCAAAATGAGTAAAGCACCAGGAAAATCTTGCAGACAGGGAATATCGATATTTGAATTATCTGAAATGTTCCCCACCGAGGAATCCGCTGTAAAGTGGTTTGAATCAATCCTTTGGCCTGATGGTCGCAAGTGCGGTCATTGTGCAAGCGACAAAACATGTATGGCCAGTCACAGGAAAATGCCCTACTGGTGCAAGTCCTGCCGATCCTATTTCAGTGTCAGGACCGGAACCGTATTGGCCAATTCAAAATTGCCGATGAGGAAGTGGCTGTTTGGATTGTATCTTTTCACCACAAACCTCAAGGGTGTTTCCAGCATGAGATTGCACAGGGAATTGAAGATCACCCAAAAGTCCGCCTGGTTCATGCTTCACCGATTGAGGGAATCATGGAAGGTCGCAGGACTGGATGAGAAATTGAAGGGGCCAAACGAGGTTGACGAGACCTATGTTGGCGGGAAGGAAGCAAACAAGCACGAATCAAGGAAAACCAGGCAGGGACGGGGAACCGTTGGGAAGACCGCAATCGTTGGTGTTAAGGACAGGAAAACCAACAGGGTTGTCGCCAAGGTTGTTTCCAATGTCAAGAAGGAAACATTGCAGGGTTTCGTAAAGGAAAATGTGGATCCCGAGGCTGAATTATTCACCAACAGCAACACCGCCTGCAATGGCTTGGAAAACAGGGAATCTGTCAATCACAGCATTGGCGAGTATGTAAGGGGAAGAATCCGCACCAACGGGATCGAGTCGTTCTGGGCGATTTTCAAACGGGCACACAAGGGGACTTACCACAAGATGAGTCAAAAACACCTTCAGAGGTATGTCGATGCGTTTGTCGGGCGTCATTACACCCGACCAGACAACACGATTGACCAGATGAAGGGTATCGTTGAAATGGCGACCGGCAAGGATTTGACCTATCAGAACTTGATAGCCGACTATGGACTTGATTCAGGGGTTAGAAGTTGAATCATCACCATTTTGTTCTTTAATCATTTGTAGCAAGGCATCTCTTAATTCAATAGCAAGAACATCTTTAGTTTCTCCCAAAGGTATTCCATTTTTATAGGATACTTCCTTCATTTTGGAAAGGTATTCCTCATTGGGTTCAAAATCTATATGGATATATTCAAGAGAAAATCTTTGAATGTCATAAACATTTTTAGATTGAATAGCATCCAATCTAAAAAATTCTTTTGCTTCTTTTTGGGCAAAATCTTTTGCTCCAATCTCTTCTGAAATCTTTTTCCCAAATTCGGTTAATGAAATAAGACTTCCGGTTTTCAAGACAGATTTTTGTGTTTTAATGACAGTTATATCGTCAGATAATTTTGCTAATCTTTTGCCAAGTTTTTTTATATCTTCCCTTATTTCTCGCATAAATTCCTTAAAAGAATTTCTATCGGAATTTACATTTCCTATCCAAATACCAATACTTATTAAACCGTTTCCAAGGACGATAGCAGTCCCAATAAGCGCGAAATAAGGTGCCCATTCTTCGATCATAATTTTATGGAAAGATCGTTTAGAGATGTTTGGGAATTATCCTCTGCTGAACTTTTTGAAATTTCATCGTAATTAGAAGATTTTATAATAATTTCTTCTTCAAATACTTTTTTCATTGCATCAGCCAGCAGATCTACGTTGCCGTTCAGTTTTGCTTTTTCGCTCATTTTCTTATTCCCTTTACCAAAACTGGTTAAAATATATCAAACTTGATGTGCAAATTTTCAACTGTTTTTTCACTTTTTTGGGGAATGATATACCAAAGTGCCATGACCTCAAGCAGCCAATTTTGTTATCAGGTATTCCATTCCCCGATTGCCCTTGACCGAATTGCAGTGACCACATAGCAATTGAAGATTCTCCAAGTGATCCGTCCCACCCTTGGAACGCGGAATTATGTGGTCAACCGTAAGGTTTTGAATCTTGAAATGCGTCTTGCAGCCGTTGCAAATGCCTCCCTGCTCGCCATAAAGCAACCTTTTGTTGCGAACATCGTTGAAGCGGATGAGCTGGCCTATGTCGGTTCTTTGGGGAATGTCGGTGCGGTTTATAATGGTTCTTGCCAAATCGTTTATACGGTGCTTGACCAGTTCGGCCGCCTTTGGCGATATGTCAATGCCAACCCATTGGCAACCAAGCGCGCCTGCTGCCACACAGGTGGTGGCACAACCGCAGAACGGGTCTAGAATCATGTCACCAATTTCACTACTCGCCTGAATGATTCGGTCAAGCAGGGCAAGGGGCTTCTGGGTGGGATAACCAGTTCTTTCTTTTGCCATGTTGTTTATCGTCGGCATTCTCCAAACATCATGACGGCGTTTTCAAAGAGGATGAGGTTTGTATTTGCTTCCAAAACTTTCCGGGTTTTTTACAAAATTGCTGTTTGGTACATACGGTTCACGTGCTTTGTCTTCGTTAAAGTAGGTCAATTCAGATTCACTTGAATAAAACAATAGAACATCGTGTTTTCTCACCTATGCTCTTTTTATGTTTGAGGTTCCGTTGTAGTAGTGCCATATGATTTCATTCCTGAAGTTACCCTTTCCGAAAATCGCATCCAACAACAATTTGAGATACGCTCCCATGGTGGGATCGCAGTGAAGGTAGAGATACTTCCGGTTGATTTCATGAGCCGGTGCATCTCAAGCAAGCGCGCCGCCATGTAGATCAGGCAGGACTTGTCGCTGTCTGTCATGGCCGCCTGAATGACATGCCGCAACCTTGGATGTTTGGCCTCGATCAGATCCAGCCAGGCAATCTTCAGGTCGTCCAGCCCCCACGTGTCCTTGAATTCCGCCCCGTCTGCCTTGCTGCCAATAGGAGCTGCATAGTTGGCGTTGGAATTGAACGGGGGATCAAGGTATATCAGGTCGACCGACCCCGAGTTCATGCCCGCATGACATCGAGGTTGTCACCCGTCCATATGGTTTGATTTTCCCAATTCGGTTTCCCTGAAAAATTCGGGGGGGGCGGTCATGTTTGAATCTCAATTTAAAACTCTTTCATGATTATAAAATCCGCCAGCGATTGTTTAAGCATGTTATCCCGATTCAATCAGGTATGGCTAGCATTATATATAATTACCCAAGAGATATATGATCAAACAATGAGTTGTCAACCTTTATATATAATTCCCTTTTGATAAGAAGAGAAAACAGTTTCAAAAGCCAAGGAGTGCTGCATCTGTAGATAATTTTCACGTAAACTATCTGCATGCTGAGCGGCTTTTAGTATGGAATCTGGTGAATTACAATCACCGAACTTCGTTAACGCAATTTCATCTGGATTTATAAAGACACAATCTTTATACCAATGATGGCTGCGAACTTGTTCTGCAAATGAGGTTTTGCCTGAACCATTAGGACCGGCTATTACAATAAGGATGGGTTTTTCGAGTAGATTTCTTTTCATCTATTGCTGGCAATTTTTAAATCCCTCTGCTATCGCATCGGCCAATTTCTTTTTATGTTGTTCTCTTGCCAGCCTGGCTCGCTCGAGCACGCTTTCTTGAACAGCCCGCATTAGCAGTTCTAATTCTTCATCTGTCGGTTCGACATTAGGATCGTCAAGTATGACTCTGGGAACTTTTATTGGCATTTTATTTTCTCTCTGTACTTATCTAAATAGGCTAACCGAGATTAGTTAATCGCTTACAGGAAGGTATTGCATCGTACGATACCATATTATTTAAGTAAAATGGGAGTTTTTCTTGTTGGTAGTCATGTGCAGCTACTTATCCATACCTTCGGAAAGGTTGGGGAACTTGGTTGTAGAATCTGAATAGCAAGACTGTGCAGTACACTGGGATTCGGCATAAATTCTGATTTCCTGACGTCAGGATATATTCAATATTAATGATTTGCCTTTTCGGGGTAGTCCAGAAAAAAAGATTGCTCTTGATACAAATATTTCAAACAAAGTTTTGATAAAACTGCCATTTTCTGCTCCCAATCAGGTTTGTGAACAATGGATTCACAAAAATAACAAATGATATCTCTCTAATAATTTCAAAAGAGATAGCCCTATGATTTCACCTGATATTCTTGATCAATCGTTCCAAATCTTCTGGCAACCCAGCATTGAAAATCATTTTCTCTCTTGTTTTTGGATGTATCAGTTCAAGTTGAACAGCATGTAATGCTTGACGAGCAAATCCACCTATTACCTCACTAATTTGGGAATTTTCTGAATGGATTTTTTGCTTTCCCTGACCATAGATCTGGTCACCGATTACAGGATAACCGACATATTCCATATGAACCCGTATCTGGTGGGTTCTACCGGTTTCAAGCCAACATTTGATCATAGACAAGGACCTATCCTGAAAGATCTCAATGACCTGAAACCTCGTAATGGCAGTTTTACCTCCAGAACCAACTGTTGAAAATCTTTTGCGATTGCCGGGGTCCCGACCAATATTTGTGGAAATACGGAAAATACCTCCTGGCTCAAATTCAAGTGCATTGATATTTTTGACAAGCAAGGCCGGAATGGTGGGAACCCCCTTGATCAATGCATGATAAACCCTTTTTGCAGTTCGGAAGGAAAATTGCTTTGTCAGTGAATGCATTGCCCGGTCCGTTTTGGCAGCTACCATAAGTCCGGTCGTATCCTTATCAAGTCGGTGAACAATTCCGGGACGGACCTTATCGCTACCTTCCAAAAGATTTTGACCACAATGATAGGCCAATGCATTGACCAAGGTGCCGGTATGATTCCCTGCCCCTGGATGAACCACCATGCCCGCCGGTTTGTTGATAACAATGATTTCAGCGTCTTCGTAAACTATGTCTAGATCGATTTTTTCTGCCTGGATGTGGTCTGCCCTTGATTCGGGTACCCTGATTGTCAATTCCTGATCCTGACAAACCAGGGTTCTGGGAATTGTAATCACTTTCCCTTGCAAAGAAACATAACCCCCTTTAATTAACTTACTGACTCGGGATCTGCTAATTTCCAGATCCTTGGGGAGGAGACTTGTCAGTGCCCTATCAAGCCTGGTTGGAGGTCCTTCCCCTATTTGAAACGAAAAAGTTTTGGGATCATCATTCATGAATATTACCCCTGAAAACCCCTCCGAGCCAACAGGATTGAAATGGCTGAAAATACTGGTGGCAGTACTTACTGTTACCTTAATAATAGGTTTTTTGACAATCGTTGGTATGTTTGTTTACCGATTTAATTCAATCGGTGATGCTCCAGCCCTGTCCCCCCTTCCTGAAGAAATCAGCTTGCCTCGGGGAACAGAGATCGATGCCTTTACCCAAGCCGAGGACTGGTATTTGATTCTAACGTCTGAAAATGAATTGTTGATTTATGACCGGCAAACCAATGAACTTACCCAACAGGTCAAAATCCAAAATAATTGATTTTGAATTTTGTGATAATTGGGCATAATTAGGTCATGGCATTTCCACCAGATTTTATTGAAGAACTGAACAAGGTAACCTCGATTTCCCGAATACTGGGAAAGTTTGTTACCTGGGACTCAAAAAAGACCAAGGCCGCCAAGGGAGATTACTGGGCCTGTTGCCCATTCCATGAGGAAAAAACACCCTCCTTTCATGCAACCGAATCCCGGGGGACATACTATTGTTTTTCATGTCACGAAAAAGGGAATGCCTTTACTTTCCTGCAAAAAAGTCGGGGAATGAGTTTTACCGATGCGGTTAGATTTCTGGCAGCCGAAGCCAACCTACCTCTTCCTGAGCTCACTGGCAAGGAGAAGGAGCAGGCCGAAAAGGTAAATCATCTAATCAAAATCCATGAAATTGCTGCCAACCACTATCAGGAACAGTTGCATTTGGAATCTGGCAAACCTGCTCTTGATTACCTTGATTCAAGGGGTCTGAAGTCCTCGATCATAGAAGAATTCGGTATCGGATATGCACCCAACAATTTGGATGTTATCAAAATCCTTAATCTGGCAGGATTTTCCCAAGAACAGATAGTCGAGGCCGGATTGGCCAAACCAAGTGACAGGGGCAATGGGATTTACACCACCTTTCGGGACCGGATTATGTTTCCGATTCAGGACAGCAGAGCTCGTATAATCGCTTTTGGAGGTAGGGCCATGAATCCTGATACTCCGGCAAAATATCTGAATTCCCCCAACACCTCAATCTTCAACAAGGGAGTCGTATTATATAATCTCCACAACGCATCATCATCAGTCAATGACGATAATCGCCTTCTGGTTGTTGAAGGGTACATGGATGTTATAGCACTTCATCAGGCAGGATTTGTTGCCTCCGTTGCACCCCTCGGGACGGCTGTTACTCCCGAACACCTCGCCCAGTTATTACGGCTTTCCCAACAACCCGTTTTTGCCATGGATGGAGATGAGGCCGGAATTAGGGCAGCCAAAAGAGTAGTTGATCTGGTGCTTCCCGAACTTGTTCCTGGCAAATCCGTACTATTCAGTACCCTGCCAGATGGACTTGATCCGGATGATCTGATTAGAAAGAGAGGAATTCCGGGGATTAGGGATTGTCTCAACAAGGCCATGGAATTAAATGACTTCATCTGGGCTTCTGAAACCGTTGGAAAGCGATTCGACACCTACAACTCAAGGACGATATTGAGGGGAATCCTAGATGCTAAAATTAATCTGATCAAAAATTTCTCTGTCCGAGAGACATTAAAACATGATCTTCGAAAACGACAATTTGATAAATTTAATAAGGGTAAAAAACTTATTGAAGCCAGTGAGCAATCTAAACAAGTCAAAGAATCCCTGAATAAAACAGGTAAACTGAACAAGGGCAGCGAGCTGTTTTTTATGGAAGCCACATTGATTTCCCTTTGTTTATATCACCCTGATATCATTGAAAGTGAAATTGGAAACCTAGAATCATATGATTTTGAAACTGATGGATTGAATGGCATCAGGTCTGAATTGTTAAGTGAAACAGAAAGCAAGGCTTCTTCCAGCGACAGCATTCTGGATATACTAAAAGAAGGAGAGTACTCCCAGGAAATTCAGGAACTTCTGGATATCGGTGAAATTAATATTCTTCCTGAAATCGCTGACCAAAATGCCCTCACAGAAGCAAGAGTACTTTTTCAGGAAATTCTGTACTGGTTGCAAATTCTGAAAGAAGAAAAAAACCTGAAACAGGAAATAACAAGTTCTCCCGAAAAGGAATACAATCCCGATTTATTGAATGAACTCAAGGATACGACACTGAAGCGAGAAAGTATCGAGAGTAATATATTGGAACAAGATACGGCCACTTCCCAAAATGGTACCAGCGAACAAATGGATGACACAGTTCATCTGAAGGCAATTATTGCTTCGGCATTAACCACTGATAATTCTACATTTCAAAACGGTAGCGCGCCCAAGCCTTCGGAAAAAGCGATGCCGCCTGATCATAATGTAGTCGTCATGGATAATTCCCATCGGGTCCCGAAGGAAGATTACGACGAGTTGATGAATCTTTTGAGCAAGTAAGTCATCAACCTTCAAATCATTATATTAGCTGGATTTTGATCATAAACCTGTATCAATGATACCTGGCCGAATCCTGTAAGTATCTTGAATAATTTGGTTTCCTTGTGTCGGCATTTTGGAAATTCCTGAACCGACATCTTTGAAAATTAAATCAAAAACCTATCTATTGCTGTAATGGGCCTAAAGGCTAATAAGTACTTTTAAACAATACCCGAGGTTATAAATATAGCCAAATGGAGGTCATCCGCCAAAAACCATGAAGGATAGGCAGCCCAATCTTCCCCTGATTGTCAACAAAAACGGAACTATTTATGGCAATTGATTCGAGTGATGAATTTGAAAATGAAGACTTTACCGAATTACTGAAAAACGGTGACGGAACACCGATTTTCGATAACCCCGATTCAGATGATTGGGCGGAGCTTGTTGAGGAAATATCAGCACATTCCGACAAGGATGGAAACCTGCATCTTCAAGAGGTGAAAAATTTCCTCCTATCCCTTTATAACTGTGAGGAAAAAACGGAAAAAGTACTGATTTTACTAGAGGAAAAGGGTATTGATCTAATTGATGAAGATAAGCCCTCATCCAAACAATTTCCCACCAACAACACCGTTCAATTGCCAGAAAAGGAAAAGGGCAACCTTGCCCCGTCCGGAGAAGCTGACGAGGAGGATGATTCAGATATTTCTCCTGAGGAAGAGCATAAGCTCACACAGCAGATTGCCACTGCAATGGAGGATTTGACCAGAGCCATCTATACATCGCCCTTTACCTTCGGAATGTTAGCCAAGTTTGACAATTTGTTGAAGACCAATGACATCCAATGGGAAACCATAATCGACTTGCAATATTCCAGCCTGAGGCACCATTTCAACTTCCATGCACGCAAATACAAAAACAATCCCTTTCAGCACAAGATAATCCACTATCACAACCCAACTGAAAATAATTTGCTGAACGACCAGGCGAAGAAATCACTGGCCAGGGACATGAAAAAATTCATGCGTAAATATGAAGGTTTCCGGGTTTTGATAGAAAGGCGTTTCAGGTATTTGGAAGGAACTTCGATCAGATATACCAAGGCCCAGGTTAAAAGACTTGATCGAGAAAGAAAGGAACTTGGCATCATTGTCGCAAGGTTGTCACTCAATCATACGGTTATCAGCAAGATCCAGGCTCATTTCGAAGACCAGCATCAAAAATTGGTGGATGTTGAATCGACCGTTCTTGAAGTTATCGAGAAACACAAATTACGCCCCAACGATTTCAAAAAGTTTTGGAAGGGTAAGGAAATTGCAATCAATCCGCTTGATTCAGAAAAGGAGGAAATCCCCCGAAAGTGGCAGACTCTAATCAACAATGAAAAGAGTGTGTTTCAAGATGCCCGCATCAAATATGCCGAAGTCCACGAAGCCGTCGGTTTGGATTTCGATGAATTCCGAGAAGTATGCAACAAGATAGAAAAGGCCTCAAGTGAACTAGCTGAAAACAAGCAGAAACTGGGCATCAAAATGAAACCTCTGGTTGATCGGTTGGTCAAGGAAAGCAAGTTGATCAATCCCAATACCTCCGAAATCATAACCTTGGCAAACAAGGCACTTGTTGAAGCTCTTGATACTTGTGAATATGATCAGGAAACCTTTTCTCAATATGCCGAAATCAAGATAAGGGAAGCACTGGGGTTGGTCGTTCCGAATGCCCAGTCCGATCTAAATGACAATCTTCTGTTTGACATAGATCTGGCTGGTTTGGAGGAATTCCAGGAACCAGATGATACCTTTCAGTATGAATTTGATTATCTGGAGGAAGTCCCCGGTACACAAGAAAGCAAATCCCGTGAAATTGTCACCATACCATCCGCACCTTCCCTCCCCATAGACAGAACCAATGACCCGGTCAGATTGTATTTTCGAGATATGGGTACGGTCGAGTTGCTTTCCCGTGAAGGTGAAATAGCGATTGCCAAGAGAATCGAGGCCGGCCGGAATGAATTGGTAGCGGCATTGGGAACCAGCCCTCTCACCTTCCGGGCCGTTGCCATCTGGTATGATGAGATCATTTCAGGTGAGGCTTCCCTGCGAGACGTAATTGATCTTGATGCCAGCCATCAGGACATACTGAGACCCAAGGAACCGAATTTTGAGGAATTTACGGCTGATCATGTTCGTAGGGCCATTTTCAATCTGAGCAACAAGTTTGAAACTTACTCTCATCTGAATTCGCAACGCATCATATCTCTGCTTGATCCCTTGAAAAAATTCGACAAATCCAAGATCAAGGAACTCAAGATTTGTCAGGAGGAATTGAAGGATAGCTGTTCAAAGGTCAAGATGAATGACCCCCTGATTTCTGTCCTGGTCAACAAGATATGTGAAATCCATAAAACATTTCAGAAAATTGACAAGGAAATCCTGGCCATTTCCAAACAGGAAAAGATCGATTTGCAGGCCTTTCGAGATATCATCTACTCGACTGCATACAACAAGGATTGGCTGGAATACTTAAGTCCCAAACTTGGTTCGATTTGGGAAGTTTTTCATGGCAAGTTGGAAGACAATTTTGATGAATTGAAACGACATCTGATCTCGACCGGTGGACTGACAGGTGCTTCCTATATTGAATCATCCGAATTGTTGGAGCGTCATTACAAGGCTGGTCATCTTTCATCCAGGATAGATTTTACCGCAATTGACAAGGGGATTCCCCAACTCAAAAAATGTCCCTTCATCTTCAAGCCACTCATCAACGAGATGCAGAGGGCAATTGACAAGGAAATCAAATATTCCGACATTCTGGATTCCGAAGAATCCTTCCTCTATCTTGTCCAAAATGGTTCCATTGAATTGACCGGGGAGAAAATCCATCATAAAAAGAAAGAAAGATTGATACGTGAAAATTGTCATGCAATATTCGAAGAACTGATATTCCTATATCAGGAAATTGAACATGTGCTTGGTTCCGATTTCAATGGTCTTTCCAATATTAGCAAGGCCAAGGATATTTCTGTCCACACCAGTGATTACTTTCCAAAACGGGAGAAATTCTTCCAAAAACTGGAAAATCTTCCCTTCAGGGTTGATTTTGAAAAACTGCTGGAACCTCGGTTTAAAGAACTAGACCAGGCCATCGCGTCCTTTGAGGTTGAAATTGACCGCTTTGTACCCAAAGTGAAACTCAAGCCAAATGAATTCAGGGATTTCATTCTCAACCTCCCCATCGATACCGACTGGCGTAAGGCAGGATCAGAAAAAAAGGGTAAGCGGTGGTCTCGATTGAATCAAAAAATGACCCTGATTACAATCATCAATTCCTTGCGGAACAGGATATTTGAAGCATCAACCCTCGTAGGGCTTCACCGCACAGAATTTCGTGAAAGATTTCCTGAATCCTGGTTCAATTCACACGGAAGTCTTTATCCTGATAAGAGATCCCTGGTGATTGCAATGCTGCCGGAAATTCCGATTACCCTTTTTGAAGTTGCATCCTGGAAGAACAGAATTGAATCTTCATCCATTGAAATTGCCGATGTCATCAATGTTAAAACCACTTTTGACAGTCTGAAGGGACCAACCCCTCCAAAGGCTGATTCCGGCATCAAGGTCAAATCAATGTCCAATGAGACCACCCTGATGGGCTTGATTGGAGGGGGGATGGAAGGTGATGCAGAAAACAAGAATCATCATTCGGTGGCTGAATTGGAGGATTTGGTGCGTGAACCGGTTCTTAACAAATTGCGGGAAATCACCAAAAGACTCAATTCCTTTGAAGATATCAAAAACAAGAGGATTTTGAAGGAAGTCGGGGAAATCCAGCGATTCACCAGCAGGCAAGAGGCTCGCTACATAAGGGAGCGGGATACCTTGATTGCCCTGACCCAATCGTTGCATTTCAACCAGAAAAGGATCGAGGCCCTTATTGACCAAATCAAGGGCATCAACAATCGGAGACTGAAACTTCAGACCGAAATCCTCCGTCTGTCAACACGGGCACGGATAAATCGCCGCGATTTTCTAAATAACTGGATTGGCAATGAGGTTAATCTCAAATGGGTCAATTCCATTCGAAATAAACCGGAACGGGGTTGGGAGGAATTTGTTGAAAAATTTGAACATCAAATCCTTGAGATTCAGCATGGGCTTATCGAAGTAAACAAAACGGTTGGTTTGAAAATGGGTACGGGCCTGCCGCTCACCAGGGAGTACATACTTGAAGAAGGAAAAATTTCAGCTGCAGCTCCCTTGTGTTTCGACAATGAGTTTCTGTCATTGGTCGGTCGGGTAAACAAGGGTGAAAGAGAAGCCCAGCTTGCCAAGAAAGAAATGGTTGAATCCAATTTGAGGTTGGTGATCTCAATTTCAAAAAAATACACCAATAGGGGATTGCAGCTTCTGGATTTGATTCAGGAAGGCAACATTGGATTGATGAAAGCAGTTGACAAATTTGAATACCGACGGGGGTATAAGTTTTCAACTTATGCAACCTGGTGGGTTCGTCAGGCCATAACACGTTCTATCGCCGACCAGGCGAAAACGATCCGAATACCCGTTCACATGATTGAAACGATCAACAAATTGCGCAGAACCAGTCGTCAATTGCATCATGAATTGAAGAGAGAGGCGACTCCGGAAGAGTTGGCTGATAAACTTCATATGCCCTTGGACAAGGTTCGCAAGGTCATGAAAATAGCCAAGGAACCGATCAGCCTGGAAACGCCCATAGGTGATGAGGATGATAGCAAATTGGGCGATTTCATCGAAGATCAACAAGCGATCCTGCCACTTGAAAGTGCCATTCAATCCAACCTGAAGGAAACTACCGGCAGGGTTTTGGCTGGCCTTTCCGAGCGGGAGGAAAAGGTACTCAGACTGAGGTTTGGCATAGGAGTGTCAACTGACTACACACTTGAAGAGGTTGGACAGGTTTTTCAGGTCACGAGAGAACGAATAAGGCAGATTGAAGCCAAGGCGCTTCGTAAACTGAAACATCCAAACCGCAGCAAGAAACTGCGTCCCTTTCTTGAAGATTAGAGCTTGTTCCATTTGCAGGAAAAGGGACGCGCAATTAAAAATAGATACCATCAATGAGATGTCCCTACTGTAACAATCCCAATACCCAGGTTACCGACTCCCGCCCGGTTGAAAATGAAACCGCAACACGCCGCCGAAGGTTATGCAAAACCTGTGGCGGGAAATGGACAACCTATGAGCGGGTACAATTCCAAGATTTTACGGTAAGAAAAACCAGTGGCACTTTTCAGGATTTTGACCGAAGCAAATTGCGACGGTCCATAACATTGGCCTTGCGAAAAAGACCCTTGGAGAGAGACAAGATAGATCAGCTGGTTTCGGGAGTGATTCGGCGACTTGAACAAAGGGGGGAAAAGGAAATAAGCACCAATTTGATTGGTGAATATGTTATGGATTCACTGGCTGCCATCGACCAGGTTGCCCATATTCGTTTTGCAAGTGTTTACAAGGATTTTCAGGACACCGACGATTTTGTATCCTTCATAACAAAGATACGCCCTTCAAATGAGTATTGACTTGGCCCAACCGAACGAAACTGACCAAAAATTTATTCGAATCGCCCTTGGGCTGGGTAAAAGAGGTCAGGGACAGACTTGGCCCAACCCAGCAGTGGGATGTATTCTGGTCAAGGACAACATTATTGTTGGCAGGGGTTTTACACAGTCGCAAGGAAAGCCGCATGCCGAGGTTGTGGCTTTAAATCAGGCTGGTACCAAGGCCAGGGGTGCAACTGCATACATAACTCTTGAACCATGTTGCTTCGAAGGAAAAACACCACCATGCACCGATGCCATCGTTGCTGCCGGTATAAAAAGGGTCTGTTATTCACTGGTTGATCCCGATCCCAGAGTTGCTGGCAAGGGGGATGACATCTTACGCAACAATGGAATTGCGGTCGCTTCCCCCTGTATGGAGGATTTGGCGAAATATGATCATCAGGGATTCATCCTTTCAAGAACCGAGGGACGGCCTAAAATCACCTTGAAGCTGGCTGGATCATTTGATGGCAAGGTTGCAACCAGAACAGGTGACAGCAAATGGATAACCAGTCAACAGGCCAGACATCGGGTACACCTGATGCGAGCCAAGAATGATGCTGTCCTGATAGGCAAAGGAACTGCCGAAATTGATGATCCCATGTTAAACCCAAGGGGATTGGGAATTAACCATAAACCGGTAAGGATCGTTATGGATACCAACCTGACACTTTCATTGGATTCAAAACTAGCACAAACATCTGCCAAAATCCCGACCTGGATTTGCCACCGAACTGGTCTAGATATCCAGAAGATGGAACAATGGAACTCCAGAAAGGTAAAATTGATTCCCTGCAATACCACTGAAAATGGATATCTGGATCCAAGGGATGTTGCAAAGAGGATTGGTGCATTCGGAGTTACCAGGGTGTTCTGCGAGGGGGGACCTAAATTGGCTGCATCGCTTTTTGCATGCAACCTTGTTGATGAATTTATCAGTTTCTTTGCCGGCAAGGCACTGGGCTCAGAGTCACTTTCTTCAGTTGGACCCCTTGACCTTGATTTGGTCAAAATGGCCCCCAATTTCAGATTGATGAAACTTTATCGGATTGGAAGGGATGCGGTTTGCCACTGGGTTCCGGATTCATCCTGAAAATGACTGATTATTTTCTTCTGCAAAAATGTTATTAAGCGCTGTTCAGATCAACAAAGTGTAGGAAGTTTATGTTCACGGGAATAGTTACCCACCTGGGGAAGGTTTTGGAAAAGGGCCAGAGCGGGGAGTTGTCCATATGCATTGGTTATGATCTAACCGGCAATCCTCCGGATATCGGAGATTCGATGTGTTGTGAGGGAGTTTGTCTCACGGCAGTTGATCTGGGAAACGGCAAATCACCATGGTTCAAGATACAGGTTTCCACCGAGACGATAGCAAAAACCACCATTGGAAAATGGTCTGTGGGAACAATCTTGAATTTGGAAAGATCCCTGAGAGTGGGCGATGAGCTAGGTGGGCACATTGTATCAGGTCATGTTGATGGAACCGTCAGTATCCTTGACCTCCAATCAGTGGGTGAAAGCAGGAAAGTCGTTTTCAACCTGCCCACAGAACTGGCGCCCTATATTGCCGCCAAGGGTTCGGTTGCACTCAATGGCGTTTCACTGACCGTGAACGAGGTGGGCGAAGACAGTTTTTCGGTGAATCTCATTCCGCATACACTGGAAGTTACTTCATTCCGGGAAAGGGGAATTGGCGATGACGTGAATATTGAAATAGATCCCATAGCACGTTATGTCGCCAGAATCATGGCACAAAGGCACAGCAATGACACCTGACAATTTCAGCAAAGGTATCTCACCTGTTGAGGAAATACTGGAGGAAGCCCGCAATGGCCGAATGTTCATCCTGGCAGACCATGAAGACCGTGAAAACGAAGGGGATTTGGTCATTCCGGCACAGATGGCCACGCCAGAGGCCATCAATTTCATGGCCACTCATGGCAGGGGTTTGATTTGCCTGGCATTAACGCCCCAGAAAATAGAGGAATTGGGACTGAAGCTCATGGCGGCCGACAATTCCTCAAGACATGAAACGGCCTTTACCATTTCAATCGAGGCAAGGGAAGGTGTTACCACTGGCATTTCTGCCCATGATCGAGCCAGGACGGTACTTGTGGCCATTGATCGAGTATCGACCTGCGAGGACATTGCAACCCCTGGTCATATCTTTCCCTTGAAATCCCAAAAGGGAGGCGTTCTGGTAAGGGCCGGTCATACCGAAGCAAGTGTCGATATTGCCCGCCTTGCAGGTTTGAATCCATCTGCCGTCATTTGCGAAATACTCAACAATGACGGTACAATGGCGCGCATACCCGACCTCATCAGGTTTTCCAGGAAGCACAACATAAAGGTCGGTACCATCTCCGACCTCATTGCCTATCGGCTGCGTCATGACAATCTCGTCCATCAGGTTTCAGTCAGTTCCGTTACATCACAATTTGGTGGTGAGTGGCTGATGCGTATATTCGAGGATGAAACCCAGGGCTCCCAGCATATTGTTCTCTCCAAGGGTGATCCGTCCGACAGTAAGCCTGTTTGGGTTCGCATGCATGCCCTCAACCCCTTGGCCGATAATCTGGCCATTTCTCCCTTTCGACATGATCTTATTCCCCAGGTCATGAATAAAATTGCCAAGGAAGGAAGAGGTGTAATAGTTCTTCTGCGGGAATCTGGTATGAAAATCAATGTCAGTACAACCGAAGCACCCCAAACACTCAGACAATATGGTATTGGCGCACAAATTCTTGGAACCTTGAATATAAGGCGACTGATTTTGTTGACGAATTCACCAACGACTCGCATTGTGGGCATTGAGGGTCATGGTCTTACCATTGAAGGAACTGAGGCAATCTGGGATCAAAGTTGATGAAGCGGGATAAAAAGTCTGAAACCTCAACCCTGTCACCAGGCAGGGATGCCAACTCTCCCTTGTCAATTCTATTGGTTGTTGCCCCCTATTATGAAGACATAACCAACCTTTTGTTGGAGGGAGCGCGATTCAAACTTGATTCACAGTCAATCAGAACCGAAATACTTGAGGTGCCGGGCGCACTGGAAATTCCTCCAGCCATCAAGCTGGCATCTGATCAAAATATCTATGACGGGTATGTGGCACTTGGTTGTGTCATAAGAGGTGAAACCATTCATTTTGAGATTGTCGCCGGGGAATCCGCTCGTGGCATCATGGATCTTGGCCTGGAAGGTTTGTGCATTGGGAACGGAATACTTACTGTTGAAACCCTTGACCAGGCTGTCGTCAGGGCGAATCCAAAAGAGGGTAATAAGGGTGGAGAGGCCGTTGAAGCTGCCTTGAGGTTAATTGCTTTCAGAAAGCAGAATATCACACGATACAATCGATTTTCCGATGCCAAGGATTGATGAAGTCAGAGTTTCTCCATGAATAAGGACAGAAAAAACAAGCAGCGTACATGGTCAAGGAGTATTTCCCGGTTGAACACTGTACAAGCCCTGTTCCAGATGGAAGCCAGCAATCAGGGAGCGGATTATGTAATTGCGGATTTTCTTGAAAACGGATTTGGTGAGATGATTGATGGAGTGCAATTGCATTCTCCCAACAAGAATTTTTTCAGAACCCTGCTCCATTCAGCTGTGGACAACCAGCAAAAAATCGACAGGTTGATTCATTCGAAGTTACCTGACAATTGGACAATTGACAGAATTGACCCAACCATCAGGGCAATATTCCGGGCAAGTTGTGCCGAGATGATTTTAAATAAAACCCCAGTTAAGGTGATCATCAATGAATATGTGGATATTACCGAATCATTCTTTCCTGCTGGCAAGGAGTCAGGATTTGTCAACGCAATAGTGGAGAATCTGGTCAAGGAACTCACCCCGATTGCCCGCGAATCCTGATTTTTTCGTTTGTAACCCAATACCCTGAAGCAAGGTTATTTCTTATCACCACTTGAAAACACAACCATCAAGTCAAAATCAAGCCAAGTAAAGATATTCCTGTTCAAGTTTGTATCTTTGCCGGATATCCGATTTGGTAATTGGTTTCTTAATTTTGCTGACATTATTGTTGGTTCTCAAATGACATTGATTGTTTCATTTTCTTCTCTTCTGGTATCAGTTGTACTCCTGCAACTCAGTTCTGGTATTCTTGGTCCCCTTGATGTCTTGTCAGGTTATGAATTGGAATTTTCCACTACTCAAATCGGCTTGTTGGGTTCCTCTCACTTCATTGGATTTTTTATTGGATGTTGGTGGGCACCCAGGTTGGTCGGTCAGATCAATCATTCCCGCTGTTTTGCGGTTTTTGCTTCCTTGGGAACAATAGGCATCCTTCTTCACATGGTTTTCATGGAACCTTATGCTTGGGCAGCGATGCGTATCCTGTCCGGAATGTGTGTAGCAGGATGTTTTACCGTAATAGAAGGATGGATTCAGGCCAAGACCGAAAATCAGAACAGGGGCAAATCACTTCGCCTCTATAGGTCAGTTGACATGTGCGGTGGTATCGTTGCCCAAATCATAATTGCCTGGTTAACACCGGCTCACTATATCACCTATAATTTGATTGCCATAATCTGCTGTGCCTCATTGTTGCCCCTGGCATTGACACGTATACCTCCTCCAAAGACCCAGCAGAAACTTCGATTGAAGCCGAAATTGGCCTATCAAATCTCTCCCATGGCAACAGCTGGTGTGGTGGTTTCCGGAGTTACCACTGCAGGGTTCAGAATGGTTGGGCCAATTTATGGCACCCAAATCGGGTTGAACAATTTTGAAATGGGGATATTTCTGGCTTCATTCCTTGTTGGAGGTGCAATAGCCCAATTTCCGACCGGCTGGGTTGCCGATAAAATCAACCGACGCACCGTATTGATATTCCTGTCTCTCCTGGCAACGCTTGCCTGTATACTGACCATATATTTGCCAGAGCAAATACCTGGCAGCATTTTTGGGGCTACAATTGTCCTTGGATTCTTTACTTTTCCGATTTATTCAGTTTCTGCAGCCCTGGCGAACGATCATTCAAATCCCGATCAAATGGTTGAAGTCAGTGCTTCGCTGTTATTCTATTATGCTCTTGGAGCCATAATCAGTCCCTATTTCATTTCAGGATTGATTGAAAGTTTCGGGGTCAATGCCATGTTTACAATCATTGCACTGTTCCATGTTGCGCTGGTTGTTTTTGGTGTGGTAAGAATGAGGTTTCGATCATCACCCGTTCAGCGAACAAACTATGTCTATACGCCCAGGACCAGTTACCTCTTGGGAAGATTATTGAGGAAGTCCAGGAAAAAGAGTAAAGAAGGTGAATAACCCCATCAATTGGTATAATCGTCAAAGAACACATGAATAGAATATTGATCACTTCAGCGATTCCATACATCAATGGAATAAAACATTTGGGTAACCTTGTCGGAAGTCAGTTACCCTCCGATCTCTATGCCCGCTATATGCGATTGAGGGGGCATGAGGTCATGTTCATCTGTGCTACCGATGAACATGGAACTCCAGCCGAACTTGCGGCTTCAAAGGCGAACAAACCTGTAGAGGAATATTGTCAGGGAATGTATGAAATTCAGAAAAACCTGGCCAAGGAATTCCGGTTGTCGTTTGATTATTTTGGCCGGTCTTCCAGTCAGCGTAATCATGAGTTGACACAACATTTCGCAGGACAGTTGGACAAGAACGGATTCATTTCCGAGGTTGAGGAGGAGCAAATATACTCTTTCACGGATAAGCGTTTTCTGCCGGATCGTTATGTTCAGGGTATCTGTCCAAATTGTGGCTATGAAAATGCCCGTGGTGACCAGTGCGAGAACTGTACCAAGCAATTGGATCCAACGGATCTGCTGGAACCCCGCTCGGCCATTTCCGGTTCAACAGATCTGGAGGTGCGCAAGACCAAACACCTTTATCTGCGACAATCCCTTTTTCGAAAGCAACTCGAACAATGGATCGATTCCAAAAAGGATTGGCCCATCCTGACCACTTCCATTGCCAAAAAGTGGTTATTTGATGATGAAGGGCTTCAGGACAGGGGCATTACCAGGGATCTGGATTGGGGAATACCTGTTAGAAAAGGTTCAGAACCCTGGCTTGGCATGGAAGACAAGGTATTTTATGTCTGGTTTGATGCCCCCATCGAATATATTGCTGCGACTGCCGAATGGGCTGATGCCAATGCCAAATCAGATGCTGACTGGGAACGCTGGTGGCGTTTGGACAAAGGAGCTTCAGACGTACGGTATATTCAGTTCATGGGCAAGGACAATGTTCCGTTTCACACCCTTTCCTTCCCAGTCACAATCATGGGCTCGGGTGAACCATGGAAGTTGGTGGACAACATAAAATCCTTCAATTACCTGAATTATGATGGAGGACAGTTCTCAACAAGTCTTGGCCGGGGAATATTCATGGATCAGGCCCTGGAAATTCTACCTTCGGATTACTGGCGATGGTGGTTGTTGTCCCATGTTCCGGAATACTCGGACAGCGAGTTCACATGGGACAATTTTTGCGAAGGGGTAAACACTGATCTAGCCAATGTTCTCGGGAATTTCGTATCAAGAGTGACCAAGTTTTGCTACTCTCATTTTGGCAACAGTATACCTGAGAATAATGGATGGATGGAACTGGAACAGAAATACACCACCTTGATTGAGCAAAACCTTGTCGACTATCAGGAATTCATGGATGATATTGAAATCCGCAAGGCCTCTCAATCACTGCGAAGAATATGGACTCTTGGCAATGAATACATTCAGGAGGCAGCACCCTGGGGGATTGTAAAGACAGATAAATCCCGAGCGGCAACCGTATTGAACTATTCTCTCAACCTTATCAGGTTTTTTGGTCATATTTCCTCACCATTCATACCCGATGCTTCGGTTAGCCTATTGGGTATATTTAATTCGGAAGATCGCCCGGATTGGCCAGATGATGTCAATTCGGCCCTCAACTCACTACATGCAAATCAGGAATTCCATGTTCCTGAAATTATTTTCAAAAAGATTTCCAAGGAAGAGTCCGAACAATGGAAGCAAAAGTTTGCCGGTAAAGATTGATTATCCAGAACAATACCATTTCCAAAAAGTAATCATCAATCAGGGCTATCGCACTCGAAAAATTTTAGTTGCTGCTTGTCGCATTTTCTGCGAATCTGTCAAAAAACACAATTGTTCGAGGCAATGCAATGCAGACATGCATCGATCTTTTTTAGGGAATTGAAGATCCCTGCTCATGATTGGCCTGTTGGCCATCCTCTGTGTGTAGGGGGAGGGGTGAGGGATGTACCGACGGCCATCTTTGGTCGTGAGAAGGAAGATTTCCTCAAGCGGGAACATGGCATTGCCCAGCCATGACGCTTTTTCCGACCTTTTCCGGAACCCTGAACGGTGATGTCCGCCTTTATATGTAGGATCCTGATTTTGCCCATTTCATCCGCTGTTGTCGAAAG
>JAPORQ010000057.1 GCA_026710155.1 Paracoccaceae bacterium | reverse complement strand
CGCCAAGTCCGGGCTGTTCCATGGCGAAATTCACCGCAATGCCAAAAACACACCCAATTTTTGGCTTTTGGTTTAAATTTGAAAAAACTTCTCTAATTGTAGTTTTGTTTGGTATTGAAAATATCGCATTGTAAATTCATCCAAACCCGTGCCGCAGTAGCTCAGTGGTAGAGCGCATCCTTGGTAAGGCTGAGGTCGGGAGTTCAATCCTCCCCTGCGGCACCATCATTATTCCTGAATCAAAACCGTCCCATTGCTCTAGGCAAACGCCCATGAAATTGGGTATTCATTCAAAATGGCTTGTACCCTTTTCCTCTGATCATCATTGAAATTGCCACTTGCATTTGTTACAAGACCTTTCTTTGGTACTTCCGAGGTCGTAATTTCTATTTGTATTCCCTCATCATTGAATCGCTCACTCAATACCCGGTTGATGGCCATAATTCTCAAATCCGGTTTGAATACCTTGCCAACGGCAGTTTTCGGAAGTGCCCCGACAACCTCGACGTGAACCGGCATGGCCAATTTGTTTGTCATATTGTTCCTTGCATAATTCAGCAAGTCATCAGATGTTGTTGTTGCACCCTCAATCAATTCGACATAGACACAGGGCAACTCTCCCATTTTTGTATCGGGCTGGCCAATGGCACCAACAAAGGCGACTGAATCATGTCCGGCCAGATTTTCCTCAATGATTGCCGGATCAATGTTATGCCCCCCACGAATGATCTGGTCCTTTGCCCTGCCGGTAATCCATAAATACCCATCTTCATCGATCTTGCCCAAATCGCCCGTCCGAACCCAATTTTCATCGGCATAAAGTCCGGCATTCTTTTCACTGTCCGAGTAAGTATTTCCAACAAATACTCCGGGTGCCGATATACAAATTTCACCAATTTCATCGGTATCACATTCCTTTATGATATGACCCTGACCTTCACAATCCAGAATTCGAACATCTGTATAGGGAAAGGGCAATCCCACTGATCCTATTTTCTTGACGCCGTCAGGTGGATTGACAGAAACGATGCATGTGGTTTCAGTCAGACCATAACCCTCCATAATGTTTACTCCGGTGGTTTTCTCGAACTTGTTGAATAGTTCAGTGGGCAATGGTGCCGAACCACAGATTGCAGACCGTAGGGATGAAATGTCTGCCGTGATTGGTCTTTGCATCAGAACCGACAAAGCCGTGGGAACTGTAATCATGAAAGAAACCCGCCATCTTTCCACTAGGTCCCAGAAAAGGTCAAATACCTTGTCACCCCGATATCCCGCAGGTGTTGGAAAGACTATATGGGCACCAGTTCTTATACCGGACATAAGGATCGGATAGGCAGCAAAAACATGAAACAAGGGTAATGGACAAATGATGACTTCATCTGGTGTTATTCCGATCAACTTGCCACACCATCCATTATAGATCATTCCAGATTGCTTGTGTTGGGCCAATTTTGGTAACCCAGTGGTTCCACCGGTATGAAACAGGGCTGCAATTCGATCTTCGTGACTGTCTTCAAAGTCCAATCCATTGCCATTTTGCTTGTCTATTCCCTCATAAAAATCATGAATCATAATTCCACCGGGACGGGTAACTTTGGGCCTGATCAATCCGGCAATCCATTTTTTTGGTGGTTTGAGGTAACGAACCAAATCAATTTCTACTATATGCTTTATACCAGGGCATTCAACTGCCGCCTCATGGGCAAGTTGGGCAACATTTGTCTTGGGGAATGATTTGAGGGTAACCAATACCTTGGCATCGGAAGAATTCAATATTCCAGCAATTTGGGAAGCACTCAGCAATGGGTTGATCGGATTGACCTTGCCAGCCATCATTCCTGCCAGAAGGGTAAAAACCGTTTCATTGCAATTGGGTAACAAAAAAGCAACCACATCATCCCTGCCTACCCCCAGGGAATTGAAGAAATTGGCCGTCTGACAAACCCTACGATAGACATCATTCCAGGTCAGTGTTTCAGCATGGGACTTGGGATCAGCTTCAATTTGAAATGAAATTGCCGATTTGGCTCCACAATCATTCTTAACTGTGCTAAGGGCATCAAAAATTGTGATTGGATTTTCTACACAATCCCACGGCATGCCTTCTTCAATTGATTTTTTTCCTTCTAGATCGGTAAACACGGCAACCTCCATCAATGTCCGGAAACTTTCGGATATTTCAAATTATGTGCTCCCAGTATTTCTAATATTTACCACATAGATAGTTAAAAACCAAATTTATGTTCAACAGGGATTTCTGATCAATTAAACTGAAGTGTTGCCAATTTTGCATATAAACCTCCTTCAGTGACCAATTGTTCATGAGTTCCCTCAGCAACGATTCTTCCCTTGTCGAATACCAGAATTCGGTCTGCCTTTTTGACTGTGGCCAGTCTATGGGCAATGACAATCGTAGTCGTTTGAGTCGTCATATGGTTCAAGGCTTCCTGCACGGCAAACTCACTGACTGAATCCAGTGATGAGGTTGCCTCATCAAGCAATAATATCGGTGTTGATCTCAATATGGCTCTGGAGAGAGCAATTCTTTGCTTTTGACCTCCTGAAAGCAACATGCCCCTTTCTCCAAGGAGGGTATCATAACCTCCGGGAAATTCGTCGAGAAAATCATGCGCCGCGCCCGAAATTGCAGCTTGTACAACTTCTTCATCAGTTGCATCCGGTCGTCCAAAACGCATGTTTTCCCTTGCCGTACCAGAAAAAACCACTGGATCCTGAGGCACCAAAGCCAAACAATCTCGAAGATCCTTCTTGGTTATCTCCCGTATATCGATCCCTTCAATAAGGATCGTGCCTTGCTGCGGATCAAAAAACCTGAGAAGCAGCTGGAAGGTTGAGGTTTTACCAGCTCCAGAAGGGCCAACTATCGCAACTGTCTCCTTGGGCTGGACAGTAAATGAAACATTGTCCAATACTGATATCTCTGGTCGGTTTTGGTATTGAAAACTGACATTCCTGAATTCAATAGTGCCCTTAACAGGTTGGGACAGCGATAAGGGATTAGGCGGATCTTCTACAGAATCCCTGATTTCCAAGATTTCAAACAGCCTCTCCGTAGCACCAGCAGCACGCACCAGTTCCCCCCAAACCTCGGACAGTACTGTAACCGATCCACCAACCATAACCGCATAAATGACAAACTGGGTCAATTCTCCCGGAGTAATGACTCCATTAAGCATATCCCTCGTCCCAATGTATATAACCGATCCCACTGCAGTAAAGGAAACGGAGATAATCACCATCGTCATGAGCCCTCGAACAAAAATTCTTCGATTGGCCGATTCGATGTAACGATCCGTGATCTCAAAAAACGCCTTTATGCTTAATTCCTCGTGATTGTTTGCCTGTATGGTATTGGTCGCATTCAAAGCCTCGGAAACATTACCTGATCCTTCTGCAATCCTATCCTGGTTTTCCCTGGTCAGGTTTCTAAGCTTTCTGGTCAGAAACAAAATCGGAAGGAGGACAAAAGGAACAAGAACAATTGTCAGCAGTGTGAGTTTGAAACTTGTTATCAACATCAGAATCAATCCCCCGCAGAGCAAAAGCGTATTTCGCAGAGCAACCGAAATTGACGAGCTTATGACCGTGAGGACAAGCGTGGTATCAGTGTTGATCCTGGATAGAATTTCACCCGTCATCAGGTTTTCATAAAAACTCTGACTCATCCTGATGGTGTGTGCAAACAACTCCTTGCGAATATCGGCAATAACTTGTTCACCTAGTCTGGTAACCAGGACATACCTGATTGATGTTCCGAAACCAAGCAGCAAAGTTGCCAGAAATGCCAGGATCCCAATTTGATTTATTCTTGCCAGATCCGCTGTGGCGAATCCATCAATAAACTGTCGTACGAAAACCGGAAGGATAAGGGTGATCATTGCCGTAAAGCAAAGGACCACAATTGTCAGGACACACCTTGTTCTGTACGGTTCCAAAAAATAGAACAGTCTGATCAGGTGCCTGATCGAGTTATTGATATTCTGTTTTATTGTTTGTTACCGATTTCGGGAATTGGAGCGGGTGATGGGAATCGAACCCACGTATTCAGCTTGGAAGGCTGCTG
>JAPORQ010000043.1:16361-29911 GCA_026710155.1 Paracoccaceae bacterium | reverse complement strand
CAACATTGTGGAAAAAGGCGGGCTTCCCTCCCCCCGCAGCAACCGGAACATCCCCCTAGACAACATTCCAGGATTCCATCAGGTGGGACCATTCAGGTCGGGAGGTGAATTGCAAGACCTGTGGATTCAAATATGTAATCCCTTAAAATTTCATATTACCCTGCACTACTTGGCAAATAACCGGGTTGTTGGCTTCAGGCAAGAACACGCAAAAGGGAACATGCCGTATTGCCTGGGAAATGCTTGCCCTCTTTACCACCAGTTGACAAAAAGAGCTTCGGGTGTATATTCTTTATGCATTGCTGAAAATGGATGGGTTGCATCATGAAAACCAAAACATCAATAAGGGTATCGGTTGATCTGGTACCGGATTTCCATGCGGAAGTGAAGGCAAGGGCCCAGGCAAGCGCCAAGACGTTGAAAACCTATGTGAAAGATGTCTTGGCAGAACGTATCCATAAGGACAGGGAAGAGGAAGAAGACAGGTATTGGGGGGAACGGGCAAAGGAGGCCAGGGAAGAGGGTTTTGTCAGTGTAGAGGAATCCGAGGCTTATTTGAAGCACCTGTTGGATGCATAGCCTTCAATATACCAAAGCAGCTTTGGGCCAGCTAAAAAACCTTGAAAGGAAAAATCCGAATATGGCCCGCTTGGCCAGGGTAATTAACAACCTGAGAGCAGAACCAAGGCCGGGCAACTCGAAAAAGTTGTAAAATTACCCCAACTACCGAGTCAAGAATGGTGATTACCGTATTATCTACAATTTCACAGACAAAAAGGTCATCGTAGAGTTCATTGGTCATCGTAAAGATGTATATAGAAAATATAAAAGAAGGTAATACAAGCTGTCAATTGTAACAGCCCATCCCAAGCCAAAGGTAGAAGGTAGGTTGGTAGGAAAAATCGTTTGATCAAAAAGAAAACCCGCACTGTACCAGGTACGGTGCGGTATTCATTTCTCGCAGTAGCAGCCTTCCCTTAGCTCATTGGGGTCGGGACCACCCGAAGTGTCCTGCGAAAAGACTCCCTTGCCGAGTCCCCCGTCCTGAACGTGAAGGCCAATTAGGCAAGTGATACCTCCAAAAAATGCTCTTTACGGCGTCTTCAATATATACCAATCATGCTTCAGCAAGTCAAGAATTTATTAGCTAATTCTTGTGCTGGAAAACAATTGGCCTTCTCAAATCCAGCGAAAACGGGTTGCTCCATTGATCATCCGGATGTTTTTCCTGTTCTTTGCTCAACATCTTCAGCTGTCCCTGGATTGCCTGTCCAAGCTCAGATCCGGTCTCTCCTGAAATCCTGAAAGAAAGTGAGCCCGGTTACCTCCGGAATTGACGGTAATCATTAGCAATCCCACAAACCCAAACGATACCTTCAAGCCTCGGCAATCAACGCCACGCAATCTTGCGAAACATTTAATTCCGATGGCTTTTCCTACTTCCAGCACCAGGCTTCATCGCCATTTTCAAGGCCATGGCAGGCCAGCATTCTAATACCCAGGTGGCCGCGGTGTCAAATCGAGGGGGTTTCGCTCGTACCAGGTCGATTTGTAACTGACCTGCGGTTCCTCTCGTTGATCAATTGTTCCCTTATTCTTTCAGTTGCTGCTCCAAGGCGGTCAACCGCCTTTCGAAGTTGTTCAATTGCCTACTCCATTCGCTTGTATTTTCGTCGCCTTGCTTCAACACTTCGGTTGAATTCCTCAAGTACCCGGTTAGCTTCTGCCATTCTGTTGTCAAATTCTTCCAGGTTTCCTCCCTTTCTTAAAAAAGCAGTCTGAAACAGGTCCGGTTTTGGGGATATTGGTAAGGTCAAATTTTCAGGTATGGCAAGGTTTATGCCGAATTCTAAATTTGTTTTCGCGTAACTTGTAACGACAGGCCCAATTAACCACCAGCCTTCAATCATTAGGGTATGTTTTTAAATGATTTTCAGCGTAACTCTTACTCATGGTGAAATTTTCAATCTGGATTTTACCCATGTCCTTTAGGTTATGTTTAATTCCATCATACGAAGATTTTTGGTTTGTAAGAAACCCTGCAGATTTGCCATAAATTCAGGTACTGGTTTGCATTCTACAACTCTCGAGAGTTCCAGGCCTGAAGTACTGAGAGATGGGCCATTGATTTTGATATCTGGTACTTGATTATTTGGTATTGGTCGGTATCAAGCACCACCAGTTTTCCTGAAAACGGAATGGCTTGGAGGAGGTGGAAGGCAATCTAAAAATATATTTTATTTCTTTTAATTGTTGAGGAATGGAGTAACCATACCAGGAATTGTAATCGGAAATAATCAAGCCATATTCATTTAACCGGTTCAGTTCATAAAAATCCAATCCAAAAGATTTAAGCGAGCTTTGGCCAGCATTCTTTCCCAATGAACAAACCCTCCCATCAGAGACACCAAAGAGTTCTAGAAACATACACATTGAACAGAACCTCTCGAAAAGTTCAGCCATATTTCGATCCATTTCCTGAAGAATGCCCAAAGTACGAAGTGATGTGTTACCGGGCCTTTCAATCTGGCCGGCTAGTATCTTGGCCAAGAGAATCTGCATTTCCTTGGACGAAACATCCTGAACCGAACAGAAAAATGTGGCGGTCCAGTCATGATCCGGTTCCTGGTCTGGAACTTCCTTGTCTCCAAGTTCGTGGGCGACTTTCTGTACCACTGATCTGATGTTGGTAAGCCTTTTTTGTTCCTGAAACTGAATTCGCTCAGCAACATAACCATCAGCATAATTACCGCTTTGAACTTCGAGATCGTAATTTTGTGAATTATGTACATAACTACACAAATCAGATTCAATCAATCCTGCACAGACCTGCCCAAATTATTTAGTATAACTAAAATCTTTATATCCTATGGGGATTTTTTGAAATTGTGAAGGGGCAGGTCTGCGCAGGATTGATTGATTACTAACCTCTGAAAATATCCTGATAGACGGGAAATGGTGTGACGACACTGCTTCCTTTCCTTTTGTGTACTTATGTATATAATTCCCCTTTTTTTGGATGAGTGTACTCCCCCGGGAATCGTCGACGAATTGGAGGAGGAATTCAATTTTGAAGTTCTTCACTCTCAACAATCAGGCATAAGGGGTTTTCCTGATTCTCGAATTGTTGAATTCTGTTTGGATAGGGGTATGGTCATTGTAACTCACAATGCGGATGGTTATCGTACCATATTGAGGAGGGAAGAAAATCACCCCGGATTAATCATATTACCTTCTGGGGTCCGCATCCAAACAAAAAGGTTGCTTTATGGGGGAATAGAATTCTTGTATCGTGAAGGGGATCCTATGATATTGATGACTAATCACCTTCTTCGGATTTATAGAAATGGAAGTTGTCGATTAATGAGGTTAAATCGTGCTACTTGACTAAGTTTTGGTTTTGTTTGTTCAATGCTCTGGAATCACTCGAAATTCATCCTCAAAGGAAATCAATAAAACACATTTTGAAACGTTAATGTTAGGATTTTTTTTAGAATGAAAGAGTTCGTATAGGCAAAATTAAACGGCCATCTGTGAGGTGGTACAAAGTCATGCAATTATTCAAATCAGCCCTCAGGTAATTATTTCGGAACTGATTTCTGTTTGAATTTTTTCTTATGCCAATTTAAGGAAGTGCCTTTGAGAGGGGGTATGGGTAAAGATAAGGATTGACGTTTTCTTTTATCTATCGTCATTCAAGATGATATTGGAGATATCTTTTGCTTGAATCATCGTGTTAGTTTCCTGAAACTATTGTACTGATAGGTTTTTGGTGCAAAATCCTGTCGGAATTATTGTAATTTACCAATGAAAAATTAATTTTTTCCTATCGTAATTAGGATTTCGTCAAGCCAAGGATTTCAGCATGGAAAATAGTGACAAACCTCTAGAACTATATTGTTTTGGCGAGAGTGGAAATTCCTACAAGGCAGCCTTGACCATGGAACTTGCAAAAGTGGTTTGGAGACCTGTTTTTGTTGATTTTTTCAACGGCGAAACCAGAACGCCTGAATACAGGCAACTCAACCCCATGGGCGAAGTACCCGTACTGGTTGCTGGTGACAAGAAATTGTCCCAATCCGGCGCAATTCAGCAGTATCTGGTTTCAAAAACAGGTGAATTTGGTGGCAACACCCCTGACGAGAAACTGGAAGTATTACGATGGGTTTTATGGGATAATCACAAGATGTCATCAATTGCTGGGACCACCAGGTTTCTTGCCAATTTTCTCCCTGCCGAAAAAAGGCCTGAGGAAGTAATCAATTGGCATAAAGGTCGTTTAAGGGGTTCATTGAATGTTTTGGAACAAAGATTGAGCGAAAGTGAATGGCTTGTAGGTGATTGCATTACCATCGCCGATATTGCATGTTGCGGTTATCTCTTTTATCCAGAACCTTTTGGCTTCGAACGAAATGAATGGCCAGGCATTGATCGATGGTTATCAGGTATTTCCAGCCAAAATGGGTGGAAACATCCTTATGATTTGATGCCCAGAAATCGTTAGCCAAATACTATCAGCTCATAATCACTCATTACATTTTTGGAATTTAGAATTATGGAAGCCTTTATTTATGACTCTGTCAGAACTCCTAGGGGTAAAGGAAAAAAGGACGGTTCTCTGCACGAGGTTACTTCAGTTTGGCTATCTGCTTTCATTCTGAACAAGCTCCTGGAACGAGCTGAAATAGACCACAGGACAATTGATGACCTGATTTGGGGAAATGTAACCCAGGTCGGCGAACAGGGCGGTTGTCTGGCTAGATCCGCGGTTTTGTATTCAAACCTTGATGACAGCATACCTGGACTTGCAATCAATCGTTTCTGTGCGAGTGGACTTGAAGCTGTCAATCTTGCGGCAAACCAGATCAGGGGTAATGCTGGAACTGGTTACATTGCCGGAGGAGTTGAAATGCTTAGTCGGGTTCCAATGGGATCTGATGGTGCCGCCTTGTTGGTGGATCCAACCATTGCAATGAATCATTCCATAATCCCCCAAGGTGTTTCAGCCGATCTCATGGCTACAAAATATGGTTTCTCAAGATCGGATTGTGACCAGTATGCAGTAGAATCCCAAAGGCGGGCAGAAATTGCCTGGAAAGAAAAGCGTTTTGACAAATCCGTAATACCTGTCGTTGATGATATTGGGGCAACACTATTGGAAGTGGATGAACATCTACGCCCAGATACCAATTTGGCTGCTCTTGAAGGTCTCGATCCATCATTTCAACAAATCGGTGAGGTAATGCCCGGATTTGATAAGGTGGCATTATTGAAATACCCGGAGCTTGAGAGCATACATCATGTTCACCATGCCGGTAATTCATCAGGTATTGTAGATGGTGCTGCAGCACTTTTGATTGGTTCCGTGGAATTTGGACAAATCAATGATATGACTCCCAGAGCCAGAATAGTTACGACGGCCAAATCAGGGTCTGAACCCACAATTATGCTGAGCGGTCCAATACCAGCCAGCGAAAAGGCTTTGAAGCAGGCTTCGCTGAATATCAATGACATTGATCTGTTTGAAGTCAACGAAGCATTTTCTTCTGTTCCATTGAGGTTTGTTCAGCACTTCGATCTTGATCCGGAAATGGTCAATGTCAATGGGGGAGCTATAGCCATGGGACATCCGCTTGGTGCAACCGGAGCGATGATCCTTGGAACCCTGCTGGATGAACTTGAACGATCGGATAAAACCCTTGGCCTTGCTACATTGTGTGTTGCCGGTGGTATGGGTGTCACCACAATTATTGAAAATCTTTAGGAACATTGTCTAATGGCCGATTTTTATTATGATATAGACCAGTCAGGGGTTGCCACCATTACCTGGGATTGCCCGGACAGATTGATGAACCTCATGTCCTGGGAGGGTTTCAACGAACTTGATACCTTCATATGCCAAGCCATAAGTGATCCCAAGGTAAAGGGGATTGTACTGGCCAGTGGCAAAGACACGTTCACGGGGGGAATGGATCTCAAGGCACTAGCGTCCATGAAACAGAATTCACCCTCTGACCTTGATATCTTCAACGGGGTAATGACCATCCACCGCATTTTGCGTAATATCGAGCTGGCAGGGGGTGATCCAAAAACGGGCAAGGCCGGCAAGCCAGTGGCCATAGCATTGAATGGCACCACCGTCGGTATTGGTTATGAAATTGCCATCAGCACCCATAGAATCATATGTGCAGACAACCCCAAGGCCAGCATCGGATTGCCCGAGATACTTGTAGGTATTTTTCCTGGTGGTGGAGGAACGACAAGGCTTGCCAGAAGATTGGGAATATTGGCTGCTGCACCTTTTATCCTGAAAGGCAAGACGCCCAAACCGAAAGATGCTTTGAATGCCGGTTTGATTGATGAGGTGGTGCCACCCGAGCTTTTGATCTCAAAAGCAAAGGAATGGGTACTTAACGCCACCCCGGAAGATATCATTAAACCCTGGGATAAGAAAGGGTTCAAAATACCTGGAGGCAATCCTTATGATAGGCAGGGATTCCTGAATTTTGTTGGAGCCAGCGCCTTGATTGCAGGTGAAACACAATGTCTTTATCCGGCTGCACAAGCGGCCATTTCGACGATTTACGAAGGATTGATGCTGCCATTTGACCAGGCAATCAGGAATGAGGCCAAATGGTTTGCCAAGGTTTTGGTGAACCCCTCCTCTTCTGCGATGATAAATACCCTGTTTGTCAATAAGAAGCTTTTGGAGAAAGGCCATCGCAGACCCAAGGATACACCCAAGTTGAATCTACACAATCTGGGAGTCATTGGTGCGGGCATGATGGGATCGGGAATTGCCCAGGCAGCGGCACAATCAGGATTAAGTGTATTCCTTGTCGATAAGGATGAAACGGCCATTGAGAAAGGAAAAGGGAAAATTCAGAGCATCCTGGAAAAAGATGTGGAAAGAGGACGTATGTCCACCGAGAAGGCACGAACAATAATTGAGCAGATAAATTTTTCAACCGATCTGAATGGTTTGCGCGATTGCAAATTTGTAATCGAGGCTGTTTTTGAAGATCCCGACATCAAGGCGGATATATTCAGACAGCTATCGGATATAGTTTCGGATGACTGCCTGATTGCCTCCAACACTTCCACCTTACCGATTTTCGATTTGTCAAAATCCGTCTCAAGACCGGAACGATTTGTCGGGATTCACTTCTTCAGCCCCGTTCAAAGAATGGCTCTGGTGGAAATCATAAAGAGTCAGCAAACCAATGATCAATCGGTATCGCAGGCTTTTGACCTGGTGCGAAAGTTGCGCAAAACACCTATCATTGTAAATGATGCCCGCTTCTTTTATGCCAACAGATGCATTATACCCTATATCAATGAGGGTGTATCCATGGTGGGTGAAGGATATCACCCTGCATTGATTGAAAATGCGGCCAGGCAGATTGGAATGCCCTTGGGTCCACTCCAGCTGATTGATGAAACCTCACTTGAATTGGCTGTTCACATTGCCACTGCATCCAGAGAGGCCTTGGGTCATGATTACCTGGAGAATGACGCTGATCGAGTGGTTTTCAAACTGGCTGGCATCGGCCGGTCGGGGCGTAAGTCCAATGCCGGGTTTTATGAATATGATTCGAAAGGCAAAAGGCTTGGTTTGTGGAAAGGTATCGGCAATCTCTTTCCTCCCTCATCAGAACAACCTTCCATAGCTACGGTAAAAGACAGATTACTCCTCATTCAGGTCGTGGAAGCCATCAAGACCCTTCAAGAGGATGTTCTGGTTGATGTCAGAGAAGGTGATGTTGGGGCCATTTTCGGCTGGGGTTTTGCACCTTGGTCAGGCGGGCCCTTTTCATGGGTGGATAACCAGGGTATCAATCATGTCATAACCCTTTGTTCATCACTGAAAGACCAATTTGGAAAGCGGTTTGAACCCCCTGCCCTTCTACAGGAAATGAAACTGGACAGACGTACTTTCTACTAAACCCGGCATGATGCTGCAGGAAAATTCTACTGGTGGGAAAAAGTTGAAATCCTGCTATAGTCATGTTCAGGACTAATTTATGTAATTGTTGTGTGAGGAAATTATGGGGTGGTTGGAAGATGAACGCGGTTTGGAGCGCTGCAAAGCCAATTTTGTACCTTTAACCCCACTTTCCCATCTCAATCGGGCAAAAAAGGTTTACCCTGATCGTGAAGCCTTGGTTTACGATTCCCGTCGATATAGTTACTCACAATATGCCGAAAGGATTTCCCGTCTTGCCTCGGGATTAAGCCGATTGGGTATCAATCCAGGTGATGTGGTATCTACCATCCTGTTGAATACGATACCCCAGGTGGAGGCACATTTTGGCGTACCAGCTTGTGGCGCCATATTGAATACAATCAATGTCAGGCTGGACAAAGGTACGATTCAATACATCATTGGGCATGCCAATCCGAAACTGATTGTTGTAGATAGCCAATTTCTTCCCTTGCTCGAAGAGGCACTTCAAGAAAATGGCAAAAAAGCCCCTGTGATCATCGAGGCAAATGACGAGCTGTCCGAATACGAGGCAAGTTCCAGATACATGGAGTATGAGGAGTTGATTGCTTCAGGCGATCCAGACTTCGACTGGAATTTCCCCGATGATGAATGGGAAAGCATTTCGCTGAATTACACTTCGGGAACCACAGGCAAGCCGAAAGGAGTTGTTTACCAGCATCGTGGAGCTTACCTGATGACCATGGGAACGGTTGTCAGCTGGCGATTGACCCTGTTTCCGAAATTCCTTGCAATTGTTCCAATGTTTCATTGCAATGGCTGGAATCATTCTTGGATGATGCCTCTCCTCGGTGGAACTGTATTCTGTTGCCGGAATATAAGCTCGAAATACATCTTTGACATGATTGCCGACGAAGGCATTTCCCATTTGGGTGGTGCACCGATCGTATTGAACATGCTTGCCAATGCCCCCGAGAAGGAAAGAAGAAAAATCATGCACAAGGTGGAAGTCTTCACGGCAGGTGCACCTCCTGCCCCAGCCACACTAGAGGCCTTTGAAGCACTGAATTTCAATGTAACGCAGGTATATGGCTTGACCGAAACCTTCGGTCATATAACCGAATGTGTTTGGCAGGATAGTGAATGGGAGAATTTGAATCCCGATCAAAAGGCCGAAATCAAGGCACGCCAGGGCGTGGCCTTTCCACACATGGAGTATGTTGAGGTCTTGCATCCGGAAACCCAAACTCCCGTACCCAGTGACGGGCATGCAACCGGAGAAATTTTCATTCGCGGCAATTCTGTCATGAAGGGATACTATCGTGATCCGAAGGCAACGATGAATTCCTTTGAAGGAGGTAAATTTGCCTCTGGTGACATAGCCGTTCAATTTCCGGACAGTTACATTCAAATCACTGATCGGGCAAAGGATATAATCATATCCGGTGGTGAGAATGTTTCTTCGGTTGAGGTTGAGGGCATAATCATGAAACACCCCTCGGTTCTTCTTTGTGCCGTGGTCGCCAAGCCTGATCAAACGTGGGGTGAAGTACCATTTGCATTCGTTGAGTTAAAGCCAGATGAAAATCCCACTTCAAATGACATAATTGCTTTCTGCCGTGAGCATTTGGCCGGATTTAAAATTCCAAAGGGAGTAAGTTTTGGCGAACTTCCAAAAACGGCCACTGGCAAAATCCAAAAGTTTCAATTGCGTGAGCAACTTATAGCAACATAAGTGCTATACGGTTGACTTGGCATATTTCATGATGGCATAGGACTGGATTCAAATGATTGCTTTCCCGGGCTATGTAATCCTTGAGTGTGAAGGATTATGGCAATCGCCAGAAATAACGACAAAACAATCGGTTATTGTCAAATACGGCAATGATACCTTGACCTTTCTTTCTTCCGACGGGACAGGGACAGTATTGAGACATTGGTCATTGGATACCATAATCGAGCAACCCCCCAGCGAATATTATTATTGCTTTTCTCCAGATTCATCTGGAAATGAATTTATCCTGATCAATGATGACCTGATGGTAAATGCCATCAGGGACCTTGTACAGGTGGAGGGTCAGGATGACGAAAAACCCAAGGGTAATTTCTGGAAATTCTTTGGTAAATTCATTGCCTTCGTCCTGGTGATGGTCGGAATCACATACTATTATTCAGATTACATTGGACAGAATATCGCTCGAGCGATTGTTGGCCCCAAGCGGGCGGAAATAGGTGAAACCATTTACACAAATATCCTTGAACTTGGAAATAGCGAATGTTTGGTTGAGGATACAATTATGGATAAATTCGAAAATCGCCTTTTTCCTGAAACCAACCATGAAATCAGGGTTGTTTCCGGAGGAATACCCAGTGCAAGGGTTTTACCTGGTGGTATTGTTGTAATCAACGGTGCACAATTCAAGCTGTATAATGACAAGCCTGAAGTTTTCGCGGGTTATTTGCTTCTGGCCAACGAGAGGAACAGGATCAAGGATTCACTCATTGATTTCATGGAAACTGCTGGATTGCTGACCTCGCTCAGATTGTTGTTGGGAAGAGAAATTTCACCCTACATATATCAAGAATTTGCTGCTGAACTTGACAAACCATCCACGATCTATGTTCCGGAAAATATCCTGTACCGGAAGTTTTTGGAGAAAGACATACTTCCCGAGCCATTTTCAATATTTCTTTTATCTGAAGGCATGAAACCGGAATTGTTTATCGATGAGGATAATCTTGGTGGTTTTTTTGCACAACAGCTTCTGGAAGACACTGAGTGGATCAAACTGCAAAATTCCTGTAACTGAATTCATTCAACCAGTACACCATTTTCCAAACAAACGATCCTATCCATCTGTTCTGCAAGACTGAGGTTGTGTGTAGCGATCAGGGCGCTTATACCGGAAACTTTTACCAATTCCTTGATGACTTCAAAAACCTGTTGGGAATTATCCGCATCCAGATTGCCAGTAGGTTCGTCAGCCAGAAGCACATTCGGGGAGTTGGCCAGCGAACGGCATATTGCAACCCTTTGTTGTTCACCACCGGACAATTCCGATGGTCGATGATTTATCCTATCGCGCAAACCAACCCTTTCAAGCAACTTGCTGGAATGTTTGCGAGCACTGGATTTGTCAATACCATTTGCCAGTTGTGGTATCATAACATTTTCCAGTGCATTGAATTCAGGTAACAAATGGTGAAATTGGTAAACGATGCCCACTTCCCTTCTCCTGACCTCCGTTCTGGCAGAATCTGAAGCCTTGGTCACATCCCTGCCATTAATTTCAAGAGATCCCCTGTCGAAGGATTCCAACAAACCCAAGATAAACAACAGGGTGGATTTTCCTGCTCCAGACGGGGCAAGCAGACCGACCAATTCACCATTATCCATGTTGAGGTCAATGTCTTTCAGGACCATGACCTCATTGGGTTGTCCCAAATTATAGGATTTGCCGATACCCTTGGCAGTCAAAACCGGATCATTCATATCTGATGGCTTCACCTGGATACATATTGGCTGCTCTGATCGCTGGGATAAGGGTTACTCCATAGGTTAGAACCAATGATAGAATGACAGCAGACAAAACATCAACAAATTCTATTTTGGCAGGGATGTTTGAAAGAAATCTTACTGATGGGTCCCAAACATCACCACCGGCAAGGTAATTTACAAAGGTGAATATCGGATCAATGTAAATTGCAAACAGGCAGCCAAGAATGACACCTGCTACCGTACCGGTTGTACCGATCAGGGCACCAAATATGAAGAAAATCCTCATGATTGATCCTCTGGTCAAACCCACGGACCTTAATATTCCAATGCTACTGGACTTGTTTTTGACCAGCATGATCAACCCCGATACAATATTGAATGATGCCACAAGAACCAGAATCGACATGACAATAAACATCAAATTGTCTTCCATACGAAGTGCCCGCAGAATTGATCTGGAAGAATCTTTCCATGACCAGGCAAAAAAACCATCTCCTGCCATTTTGATGATTTTTGGTTCAATGGCTTCCACACTTTCGGGGTCGTTTACAAAAACTGCCAATTCATCAGCATAACCTTCCCGGTTAAGAAATTTTTGAGCTTCGGCAAAGGGAAGATAAACCCTGGTGGTGTCGATATCATATCGCCCAACCTCAAAAATATAAACCACCTGATAACTGTTAATTCGAGGTGACACGCCAAATGCAGTTTTGACTCCATCCGGCGAAATCAACCTTATGGAATCTCCTATCCTAACACCCAGATTGCGTGCAACACCATTTCCCATTGCAATGCCGGAGTTCAAATTTTCTAAATCACCAAAATAGCTGTTGGGATTGTTGATCAACGGGACTTTTCGGATATTCTCGATTGACAGGCCAAATAGCTCTACCCCTGTATTGTTGGGTCCGGAACTGATCAAGAGCCGGGAACTGATCACGGGAACCACATGATCGACACCCTCAATTGAAGCAATACGGTTTACCTTTTCCTCATAATCGGGAATCAATGCCGACCTGTCTCCATTTTCATTGATGTATTGACTTGAATAAATTGTCGTATGTGGATTTGCACCCAGCACGGTTTGAACAAATTCAGCCCTGAAACCTGTTCTTACCGCGAAGGTTGCAACCAAGGCAAAAACCGCAATGGTAATACTCAGAAATGAAATCAGGGTCATGCCGCTGACACCTCCCTGGCTTCTCTTTGATTTGAGGTACCTTAAGGCAATCATCCACTCAAAAGAAGCAAACGGTTTAGTATTTTCCAGCAATTAAAATTTTTCCTTCAAGTCCTGAATTTATAGAATTAATTGGAGCTTATAAAGAATGGCTGGCAAACAATTTACAGTATTATCTGATACCTTGTTTTGGTGATATCCATGGAATTGTTTGCAATGATCGAGTGACTTTGAGGGCGATTGGACTTGGAAGAAGTATTTATCCTGCGGCTTTTTTGCAAATTCAGTGGCAGTATTGGCACTATCTAGTTAACCCGGCAATATTTGTCAACCATTGTTTAAAGGTCCCATTTTTTATGTTCGGTCAAGGCGGTGGGCAAAAGAAAAGGGCGGTGAAAACCGCCCCTTGTGTACCAGATAGGAATCGTCAGCAGATGGGCGGGATTGTTCGGACTCAATCCAGAATTGCCGATGTCCCCGATACCGGTCACTCGCCGAATGTCTGACCAGTATATCCTTCACCATATTTCTGATCTTCATAACTTTGCTGATCCTGCCTGTCTTCAAGTTCCTCAATCGCAGCCTCAATATCTGCATCAGTCAGTGGATCACAAACAGTATTCATCAATATACCGGAATTTTCTTTGCAGCGTCGAATTTTATGCACATCGTTGTAATGCAATACGGCATTATGTTCACCATCGCCTAATGTGCTCCCGGTCGAACCCTTTCTGCACTCAACATTCACTAGACACTTCGAATACTGCATGTGAATCTTTTCGTCATTGACGTTATTGAAGAAGGTGGAATTCAGTGTATACGAGTCCCAACCGACCCAGACCCCCCGACATTCCTGATTGGTAAAGGCGTGCGATTTCTGCCACTCCTCAATGCACAGCTGATTGCGCCGTTGAACAGACGTGGGT
>JAPORQ010000043.1:0-16333 GCA_026710155.1 Paracoccaceae bacterium | reverse complement strand
GGGTTCCGCGTCCGGCAGGTCAAAACCTATTGTCTGGGCCACAGAATCCCCTGCCGAAAACAGGACAAATGTGCCGATTGCCGCGAAACATCCGGCCAGTGCAAAAAACTTTCCCTTTATCATGTATGCCTCCTTGATAATATACAAATCGGTTATTTTCTGATATTATAATCAATGCGTTATAGATGCAAATGGGAAACCAAGGGCACCACTTTTTTACAATTCAATTTGAGTAGCCTAACCCCTTGGACATGCGGTGTAATTTTTTTTTCAAAAGGGCAAAATGGCTGAAGTCAAGAGACTGGTTAGAAATTGCTTCGATTATTGCACAAGATACAATTCCAACTCTGGAAATAGCTGAATCCGGTCACGATGTCCTTACCGACTATTTTGAACAATGGAATTCTGGTTGATCGCGGTTTTCATTGGATTGACCTGATCAGAAAAGGCTTCAGCAAGTCCATGCTTCATTATCATGATACCATGTGACATCATAATTGATGAGACTATGCAATATAAAAATTACTTTCAGATAACCGACAGTAAATTATTCTCAAATCAATTTGTTGGGTGAAACCAGCCAGGTCAATACCCGGCCACAAGCTAAGTTAATTCCTTAATCAGGGAAACAATATTATCAGTTGGGATTTCCCTGCTTTCTCCGGAGTGTCGGTCGGTCAATTCAACTATGCCTTTCTTCAATCCTCTTGGTCCCACGGTAATGCGCCAGGGAATTCCGATGAGTTCCATAGTGGTGAATTTGGACCCTGCCCTTTCTTCACGATCATCATAAAGGGGGGAAAAATTGGTGGTGGTCAATTCTGAATAGATTTTTTCACATACCTCACAGGTTTCCTGGTCACCCATTACAGTATTGACGATTCCAACCTTGAAGGGGGCTACTGAAATAGGCCATTTTATCCCCTTGTCATCATGAAATGCCTCAATTATGGCTCCAACCAGCCGTGATACCCCAATGCCATGTGACCCCATGTGAACTGGAACCTGTTTTCCTTCCGAATCGGTCACATGTGCCCCCATCGGTTTGGAATATTTGGTACCAAAATAAAATATCTGACCTACCTCGATGGCTCTTGATACCCCCTGAAATTCCTTGGGCACCACGCGATCAAAGGCTTCGGGGTCATGGGTCTCGTCGGTTCTTGCATAGGGCGCCGTCCATTCATCAACAATTTTTTGGCATTCACCGATATCATCAAAATTGACATTGGCGATCCCAAAATTGAAATCCAGAATTCTTTTGTCAAAAAACACCTCTGACTCACCGGTATCGGCCAGAACAAGAAACTCATGACTGTAATTACCACCTATGGGACCTGTATCAGCACGCATCGGAATGGCCTTCAACCCCAATCTTTCATAGGTCTTCAGGTAACTTACCAAATGGCGATTATAGGAATGAATGGCATCATCCATAGTGATGTCGAAATTGTAACCATCCTTCATGAGAAACTCTCGACCTCTCATCACCCCAAACCTTGGACGCATTTCATCCCTGAATTTCCATTGGATATGAAACAGGGTCAACGGAAGGTCACGGTATGACTTAACATGGCTAGAAAAAATTTCCGTGATGAGTTCCTCATTGGTCGGACCGTATAGCAAATCCCTGTTGTGCCGATCCCTGATTCTCAGCATTTCCTCACCATAATCATCATATCTTCCCGACTTTTGCCACAAGGAAGCTGGTTGTATGGTCGGCATCAACAAGGGCAGATGGCCCGCTCTTTCCTGTTCTTCAATTACAATTCCCTCAATATTCTGAAGAACCTTCAAACCAAGTGGCATCCAGGAATAAATTCCTGATACCGCCTGCTTGATCATGCCTGCCCTCAGCATCAATTTGTGGCTTGTTATCTGTGCCTCGGCTGGGACTTCTCTGAGCACAGGTAAAAAATATCTTGTCAATCTCATAATGTTTCCTCGAGGAATCTATTCAGCTAGGTGGAAGTTTCTTCGATGTTGATTTCCGCCTCACAATCCATGGCATTCGCCAAAGCACGAAAGCGGGTGCTCACAACTTCACCTGTTATACTTCTCAATTTTTCTGGCAAACTCAGAACAAGATTGTTTTTTTGGGGCTTGAACTTCAAATTAGTCAATCCCTCAGGTGATACAACCAGCAGCATTGCTCCCAATCGCATGGCTTTTCCCACAATTTCGGCAAGGCGTATTTCTTCCGGTTCAAGTAGGGACAGCAGGTTTTCGAATTCGCCGTATTCACTTTGATTTTTATAGCGGTGAAACAAGGAAAGGGCCAAGAACACCCTTCCCGGATGATCCAAACCTCCCAAATTGGCCCTTGTGGCATTTTCAAAGCAAATGATTGCCCGGTAATCCGGATGGGCCCTCCAACTTACATCATGCAACAAACACGCTGCCCGAATGAGCCTTTTCTTTTCAAATGAATGTTGCTTGAACAGTGGATGGATAAATTCATACAGATAATCTCCATAACCCGGCAACCTGGCTGAACTGTATTCGGAAAATGCACACGCTTCCAACAAGGGGTCGGAATCCTGCAACTTCTTGGGCATTCTCAAATAAAGCAAACCTTCTCTGATACCATTCGATGAGATGGCTATTTCCTTCGGTTGGAAAATGTTGATCATGGATTTCAGGACCATACCCGCCTTTTGGATATGTTTTAACCGCTCGTAGGAAATTTTGGTTCTGTCCTGGAGGTGTTCGGTGGTTTGACTATTCGCCCATTCGAGAGTTTTCAGATATTCTTGTGGTGATGATTTATATTCATTCAGTACCTTGAGTGGATAGTTTCTTCTGAAGATGTCCAATTTTGCAATTGCCCTCCAGGAACCACCCACAAGATAAATTGTCTTGTACCTTCTGGTGAACCGCTTCCGCAGTTTGACAACTTCACTCGCGATATGATGTTCAAGTGATTCAGTATCCAAATCCAACTTTCCAAGGACAAGTGGACCCAGAGACGAAGTTTCACATAGTCCCACTTTCACATTATTGACATCGGCAAGTTCCATGGATACACCACCAATATCGGAAACCAGACCATTTGCTTCCGGCCAGCCCAGAATAACCCCATTTGCAGCAAGATTGGCTTCATGCCCACCACTTGCTATGGTTAAATCCAACCTGGTTTTCTTGAATATGGTCTCAGCGAATTCTTGGCCATCAGTGGCCTCTCTGAGTGCAGCTGTTCCTACCCCGACCAAATCGGAGACATTCATCAGTTTGGCAATGGTAACAAACCTTGCGATGGCCGACAAGGCTCTTTCCTTGCCACTGGGATCAAGTTTTCCTGTTTCGGCCAGTGAAGCACCCAGCCCACACAATACCTTTTCATTGAAAAAATAGGCTGGTGACCGAGCGGCACCATCGAAAACGACCAGGCGTACGGAATTTGATCCGATGTCAATTACTGCCACGCGTCTAACCCGCTCTACAACGGGATCCTGAAAAATTGGCCTATTGGAATCTGAAATTGTTGATGAATACAAATGTAGGACTCATTATGTCATGGTTATGGGAATGCTAATCCTTGGGCCTTATCAACCTGATTTCCTTTTTTGCTCCTGCCGAACCTCGACCTGACAAGGAGGGATTTTCCATGAAAAAGGTATGACAATTTAATTGGTTGGTATTGGCTTCGTTTTTCGATCGTATATAATTTCCATTGGGTTGCAAAATCCAACTCTGTTCCTGATCAGCTAGATTGGCAGCAACAATCTGGCTCATGATTTGGTCCCTGACCGTATCATTCTTTATTTCAACCAGGGTTTCAACCCTTCGGTCAAGATTGCGTTCCATCCAATCCGCCGAAGAAATAAATATCCTTGCCTTGGCCGAGGGCATGTCATGGCCATTGGAAAAACAGAAAAGACGGGAATGTTCAAGAAATCTCCCCACGATTGATTTTACCCGAATATTTTCTGACAATCCTTTTATGCCAGGCCTCAACCCACAAATTCCACGAACCACCAGACTTATTTTCACGCCAGACTGACTTGCCTCATACAACGAATCAATGATCAATGGATCAATCAGGGCATTCATTTTGGCCCATATCTGTGCCGGTTGTCCCTTGCTGGCATTTTCAGTTTCTCGTGCAATCAGCGATTGCAGGGTTTCCCTGAGATTAAAGGGAGAAATTGACAGGCTTTCCAGTTTATCGGGAACAGCATAACCTGAAACGTAATTGAACAATTTTGTACCATCCCGGCCCAATTCCTCATCACAGGTAAACAAGCTGACGTCGGTATATACCCTGGCGGTTATGGGATGGTAGTTTCCGGTTCCGAAATGCGTGTAGGTGAAGAGTTGACTGCCTTCTCTTCGGATTACCGAAGATACCTTGGCATGTGTCTTTAGGTTTATAAAACCATAAACCACATGGGCGCCTGCCCTTTCAAGTGCCCTTGATTGTCTGATGTTGGCTGCCTCATCAAATCTTGCCTTAAGTTCAACCAGTGCAGTTACCGATTTACCATTCTCCGCTGCTTCACAGAGTGCCTCGACTATGGGGCTTTCGTAAGAGGTTCGGTAAAGTGTCTGCTTGATCGCCACGACATTGGGGTCCTGTGCCGCCTGTCTGATAAAGCGGATAACCATATCAAAGGTTTCATAGGGATGATGCAACAACATGTCCTTGCTTTTGACGGCGGCAAAGATATCATCATTGTGTTCCTTGACCCTTTCCGGAACACGTGGCGTGAATTTCGGCCACAATAAGTCCTGGCGCTGTTCAAGGACAAGCTCACCTAGATCAGCCATGCCAATCATACCGGGTATTTCGGTCAGTTTTTCCTCGGAAAACCTTAATTCGGTCAATACCTTTTTTCGTAACTCACCATATGAACCTTGAGAAATGGATACTTGTATCACCTCTCCCCGCCGCCTTCTCTTGAGGGCTGTTTCAAACTCCCGAACCAAATCCTCGGCTTCTTCCTCGATCTCAAGGTCACTATCCCTCAAAACACGGAAAATGCAATTTTCAACAATCTTGTAATCAGGAAATATAAAGTGAACCTTTTCAAGAAGAAGTTCCTCCAGGGGAATGAATCTGGTTTCATCCTTGGATCCCTGTGGCAATGAAACGAACCGGCTTATCTGAACGGGTATGGGGAGCAATGCGCTGAGTTGTTTTTTATCCTTGGGTCTTTCCAGTCGGATGGCAATGGTAAAACCCGCATTTGGAATAAAGGGGAATGGATGGGCAGGATCAATGGCCAGAGGTGTCAATACGGGGAAAACATCCTCTATGAATTTTTTGTCAAGATAAGTCCTATCATCCTCGGTCAACTGTTCCCTTTCGAGAATGAGAATACCCACGTCTTCCATTTCTTCCCGAATCAAATTCCAGGTATCAATCTGAGCCGATATAAGTTTCCGAGATTCCTTTTCTATTTCAATGAGTTGTTCTGAAGGCAGTCTTCCATCAGTGCCCGGAGGGTAATTTCCCGTGCTGGCCAACTCCATCAAGCCGGCTACCCTAACCGAATAGAATTCATCGAAATTGGTGGCAGAGATCGACAGGAACCTGACTCTTTCCAGTAGTGGGACATCAGGATTCTGTGCCTCTTCAAGAACACGCCAATTGAAATTCAACCAGGAGAGTTCCCTGTTGAAATACTTTTTTGGACCCTGGATTTCCGATGGTGGAATCTCAACAACTTCCGAATAATCGGAATGGATGAAATCCGAACTGCCTTTGGTTGTATTCTTCAAAATAATTTCTTCCTTTGCGCCTTTTTTCTTCACTGCACCTTCTTTAATCAATTCCCTAATCATTTTCTTGCTTACCGGTTTACGGTTTATGAGGGACATTTTGTCCAGATTTTCCACCATCCGATGAGCCGCCGAGAAAGATCTCTCACTATTTTTTACCAGATATTGAATCAAATCAGGTGTATAGGAAATCTGTTTGTCCGAAAAAAGTTTATTATATAGAATTGACAGCAACTTTGCATCAGGCTGGTTTATTTTCCCAACCCTTGTACCCAAAAGCCTACTCCTGAGATCGGGCTTTATGAACTCAAGCTCTTTTGGATCAATACTTGATGTAATCAGGAACTTCCTGTTTTCCTTGGAAACCGTATCGCAAAACTGGAACAGGTCTTCCTCCTGTTCTCGATTGCCACACAAACGTTCCAGATTCTCCAAAACAATTGACTTTGTGGAGGGAAGTTTTGCATATTCCACAACTGTAAATTCCTCGGCCTCAAAGCAATGGGCATTGTTTTTAATTTCCCAGATCCTGGCCAGATGGGTTTTACCGGAATATTCAGGACCAACCAGGATAAAGCGATTATCCGGCCAATTCGCCACATCTTGCAGCAAATCCCATAAATTTGAATTTGAACCGGCGATGATGAAATCAGCCTCGCAGTATGAGGGTTTGAAATCAAACTCTAAAATCTGTGTACTAGTCACCTTTCTGCTTGCCATGCTTACCAGTCTTACCAAGGTAAAGAACCCCATCCAAATATTGTTTTACACCAAATCTCAAAAACACACCGATAATTGCGGCCATAGGTACGGCTACCATCAATCCCACAAATCCAAACAAAAAACCAAAGGCCGACAGTGAAAATAGAATCCATACCGGATGTAATCCAACAGATTTTCCAACTATTTTTGGTGTTAATATGTTACCTTCAAGAATTTGCCCCGAAACAAATATCAACCCCACCACACTGATGAATAATGGGCTTTCCCAAAATTGGAACAACGCCAATCCGATTGCCAGAACTCCTCCTAGAATGGCACCCAGAAAAGGTATGAATGAAATCAATCCAGCAATAAACCCTATTATCAAACCTGCCTTCAAACCAACAAGATAAAGTGATAATCCATAAAACAATCCCAGAATCAGACAAATAGTGAATTGTCCACGAACAAAACTGGACAAGATAAAATCCACTTCACCAGCCAATTCCCGAATGGTGTCCTTATGATCCATCGGCAAGAGTGAATCTATCCTTGCAATTAGCCTGTCCCAATCAGCCAGAGTGTAAATATACACAACCGGAACGATGATCAAGAATGTGCCAGCCTGCCAGGCAAGGTTAAAGGAACTGTAAATCCCAATCAATATCTCGTTGGTATAGTTTTGGAAAAACCCAAGGAACTTGTTCAGGGAAAGGCCCAGTTGGGAGTCTGTGCTTATCAATTCTGGAAAGTGAACTTGTAGAATTGCAACAAAAGTCTCCAATGTGGCCGGTAAAATTCCAAAAAGTTCTCTGATCTGTATACCCAGCAAGGGCACAAAAAATACTACGGCAGAACCCAAAACGATAAAGGAAATTACGGCAACTATAGCCGTGGATATTGCACGGTTCAAACCCATCCGCTCAAATCTATCGACAAAAGGGTCCAGCAAATACGCGAGCGCCATTCCAACAATAAACGGCAAAAGAATGTCTCCAAGGAGGTAAAGGACTAGCAAGGTAACGACCATTGCTATCCCCCACCAGGTAATCTGTTGTTTTGCCGAAAGTGCCATAGTAATTTCTAATTGTTCCGTTTAGCAGGAAGATAATGGTTGTACAAAAATATTCAAAGAGGATCCTTATCCTGAATGGTGGATAATTCCCCAGTTACCTTGTATCACAATCACAGGTCAGAAATCCGGTGATGGGTTGAAACCATTGTCATCTACTCCTGAACCGGAAGATGATCTGTCAGGTTCGTTGTCCCTGGCAAGGTGGTTGGGTGTCGGGTTGTTCCCCTTTGTACCATTTATTGGGGAGGGGTCAAGCATCGCACCTTACCTGAGCATGTAAAATGCAAGCCTATTTACAGTTGTTTTCAGAAGCTATCCTGAGAAGTGTCCACCCCGGCTTTGGTCCCATTTCGGCCATGATTTCGTTGATTATTTCTGTCTTGGCCTCAAACGGTCTGAACCTGAAATTGTAGTAATCAACACGGAATTGTGTGGCCCGATCCTTCACCGCAAGCAAGTCAACCGCCGAAAGCCTTCCTTCCACTTCCAGCAATGATTTGCCTAGTGCCCTAAGGAAATTCTCCACATGCTTCGGCCAGCCATCTGCCCATCCACCTATTTCATCACCCCATTCGGAGATCAGTCAGGAAGTTGACTTGACATTGAAATGGTCAATAAAACTTCCCAAGGGATTCCTTTACCTCGTCCCGCATCATGATCCTACCGTATTCACGCATCTTGTTTTTCAGCCTTTTTTTTGCCCTTGTCCCTGTTTTGTGATTCCCTTCCCCTGTCACCGGATTGGGGCCGGACATGACATCATCTTCCGGTGATACCTGCATTGACCGGGCCAGCCGCTTCATCCATGACCGCCTGTGAGTCATGGCCCCGACGGAATGCGGCGGGAACGTGACCCGGTGGGAAATGCGCGAATCCAGAAGGGCACGGGGAGGATTCACAGTCCCCTGCCGCCCAACCAACTAGCACCGCAGGCCATCTCAAGCCCGTCATTTCCCATCAATGGAATTGGCGTCCACCATCACTGCCGCCAGCCACCGCTGACGGGAGGTGGATTGCGAATCTCGGCACGCACCGTCTTCGTGTCGGGAAGGCCTTCGACACGCCACCAGCCGGTCCACACATACTGGCCCCAAACCATGCCGTGGCCATGCGTCTCCATGTCGGACAGCACCAGCTCGAAATGCTCGTTGTCGACGATGCCGTCATTGTGGGTCTTGACGCTTATCTCGGCATAATGCTTCCCGGCGGAGAACACCACATGGCCCTGCCTTGCCTCATAGTCCTGCCCCGCCTTGGCTGTGCCGTCCCGCGTGCGGTAGGCGTACCGGAGGTCAAAGTCGAACGAGCGGGACAACGCCAGTCGGAAGACCGCGTAATCACCTTCCATGACCTTGATGTCGGGTGCCTGCAGCTGTGCCGTGACGCCAGGTATGATGCGTTCCGCCACAGCAGGCTGTGCCAAGACCGCAAGCAGCAGCAGGGCCATCAACTTATGGAGGGGGGGGGTGATAAGCAATCGTTTCATGTGTTCGTTCTCCCAATCATTTGATTCAGTAATACATTCAGCTATACAAGACGCGTCATGAGTCGCCCATGGAATGCATCTATATCACACCGAACATGAATTGTCAAGAGAAATGTCATCAATTCCCGCCCAGAATTTTCTCAAAAGGCCGGGAGGGGAAAGAAGGGGCCGCGCGGCCATGTACATGATGCCCGGGATCAACCCTCCCGGGAGGCATGAGTGATGCCAGACCCCATTGAACGTCAAGCGCCCCCCGGTGTCAAGTAACTGGTTGCAAAAATGGGGGAACAAGTATGGAATGCCCAAAATTAGATGTGAATAACAGTGGAATGCCTTGCGCTACATTTCACCTTCAAAAATACATTTCAAATATATAAATTCCTATGGAATGGATGAAGATCATTCAAAGAATAACCTCTGGCCCAACGCCAGAGCATCAGTAAAATTGTTCACTGATCAGCCTTTCCTGCAACCCATGGCCACGGTCAAATAATATTTTATGTGTGATGGATGGATCAATTTCCACCATCACCGAAAGAATTTTATAAGCACTATTGCCATCAGCATCAGCTCTACATGGTCTCTTGTCGTTTTCCAAAACCCTGAATTCAACTTGTGCCGAACTGGGCAACAATGCACCCCGCCATCTTCTTGGACGGAAGGCTGCCATTGCCGTAAGTGCAAGAACATCCGATCCGATTGGAAGAATTGGCCCATGCGCCGAATAATTGTAGGCTGTTGATCCTGCCGGTGTTGCCACGAGTGCTCCATCACACACTAGTTCTTCCATTCTGACCTTGCCATCAACAAGTATTCGGAGTTTGATGGCTTGTGGTCCTGCCCTAAAGAGCGATACTTCATTTATGGCCAAATCAATATGGTTGTTACCCACTTCATCAAGCGCATTCATTCGCAAGGGGTTGATGACCTCTTCTTCAGCCATTTCGAGTCGTTCAATCAGGTTTTCCTCTCGGTATTCGTTCATCAAGAAACCGGCAGAACCCCTATTCATTCCATATACGGGACAATCCAAGTTTCTGGTTTGATGCAAGGTCTGCAGCATGAAACCATCACCGCCCAAGGCAACAATCACATCTGCATCCGACAACTGACAATACCCGAATCTTTTCTCGAAAAGTTTCAGTGACGATTGCGCTTTTTCAGAATTACTGGCCAGGAAACAAATTTGATTTGGCTTGTTCATAAGTACAACAATTTATCTGTTTCAAAATCAAGGTTAATCTTACGACCCAATAGCAATCTTTATTGGAAATACATTCCAATTAAAATAAACATTTACGACGATATAAGATAATATGGATAAAATTGTATAAACCTGAAAAAGAAACCATTAAGAAATAAAGCAGGTTGTATTACATTTTATTTGTTTTTTTTATCGGAGGTACTAGATGAACCTGAACCTTTTGTCAGCCCAGAAAAGTTTGTTGGAGAAAAGCGATACGCTGATTAATGATGCTATCAATGAAGAGTTGAACAGACAACAGAATCAGATAGAACTTATTGCATCGGAAAATATAGTCAATCCAACCGTATTGGCCGCGCAGGGTTCAGTACTAACCAACAAATATGCCGAAGGATATGTCAATCGCCGATATTATGGTGGATGTGAATTCGTTGATATAGCCGAAAAACTGGCTATCGAGAGGGGATGCGAACTATTTGAGTGTCAATTTTCCAATGTACAACCACACTCGGGAAGCCAGGCAAATCAGGCTGTATTCAATGCCTTGTTATCTCCCGGCGATACCTTTTTGGGCATGAATTTAGCTTCGGGTGGACACTTGACCCACGGCGCCAAACCCAATCAATCAGGCAAATGGTTCAATGCGATTCAGTATGGTGTCAGAAAAGATAACTACCTGATTGACTATGATGAAGTTAGAGAACTGGCTCTCAAGGAACGACCCAGGTTAATCATTGCTGGAGGCTCCGCCATTCCAAGAATAATCGATTTCGGGAAGTTTCGGGAAATATGTGATGAGGTAGGTGCCCTTTTGATGGTTGACATGGCCCACTTTGCCGGCCTCGTGGCAGCAAAAATACATCCATCACCCTTTCCTCATGCAGACGTTGCAACAACCACAACTCACAAGACCTTGAGGGGACCAAGGGGTGGTGCAGTATTCACCAACAGTCAGGAAATAATCAAGAAAGTCAATTCTGCCGTATTTCCTGGTATTCAGGGTGGTCCCCTTATGCATGTCATTGCTGCCAAGGCAGTCGCTTTTGGAGAGGCCTTGAAGCCCGAATTCATCACCTATTCCGAACAGGTTGTTTCCAATGCTCAATGCCTGGCCCAGACATTGATTGAAGGAGGGCTAGACATCATTACCGGTGGAACGGACACTCATGTTATGCTGGTTGACCTGAGACCGATGGGAATAACAGGTGTTGAGGCGGAAACCTCTCTTGAAAAAGCCAATATTACATGCAACAAGAACGGAATTCCTTTTGACATGGAAAAACCAACAATTACTTCGGGCATTAGACTTGGTACACCCGCCTGTACTTCCAGAGGCTTCGGAAGCGATGATTTCGAATTGGTTGGCAAACTAATCTTGGAAACCCTTTCAGGACTGGCCAAAAACGGTTTGGAAGGAAATGTCTCCATCGAAAATGGAGTTGGGCTGGAAGTCCGGAAACTTTGCAAGAAATATCCTATATATCAGGCCTGAAAAAGAATCGAATCGTTCATCAACCTATGCAAGTGAATTATTTATGAAATATTCTTTTTTTGGATTGCTGACCGCCTTGTTTTCGTTGGTGATTCTGGCTGGTTGCATACCTCCCTCCGAAGAAATCATCGAGATTGAAAAATCGATGAGCAACAATGTTGATCTTGAGAAGGATGCCGAGTTTTTGCCCCTCTCAGGATTTGAATCTCCGCAAGATCCAGACGGGGAAAAGTCGCGCCTTGACATAACTGATTTTTAATATTTTGGAGCGGTAAATGGGTACGGATTTGAAAATTGGAATTGCCGGTTTGGGTACTGTTGGTCAAGGGGTTGTCAGGATGCTCCAACTAAATGAGGCCAATATTGGTGCAAGATCCGGAAAAATCATCAGGATTACATCCATTTCAGCTCAAAACAGGCATAAGGACAGGGGTTTGGATCTGACTGGATACAGTTGGGAAGATAACCCCAGTGAATTGGCAAAAAGACCTGATATTGATGTTTTTGTTGAACTGATGGGTGGTTCCGAGGGGGTGGCTCTGGAATCAGTAAAGACAGCATTGAGAAATGGCAAGGATGTCATAACCGCCAACAAGGCCATGTTGGCCCATCATGGCCAGGAACTGGCTGAACTTGCCGAGGAATGCAAATGTTGTATTCGTTATGAAGCTGCCGTTGCCGGGGGTATTCCGGCTGTCAAATCCCTGACTGAGAGTCTGGCCGGTAATCGCATAACCCGGATATTGGGAGTCATGAATGGCACCTGCAACTACATTCTGACAAGAATGGAGAAGGATAAACTCACCTATCAGGAAGTATTCGAGGATGCCCAGAAGCTTGGCTACCTTGAAGCTGACCCCACTCTGGATGTTGGAGGCATCGACGCCGGACATAAACTCGCACTCCTCAGTTCGATCGCCTATGGTACAAGGGTCGATTTTGACAATATGGAAATAGAGGGGATTGAAAGAATTTCCATTGGAGATATCGAGCAGGCCAAGGATATGGGATTTCGAATCAAATTGTTGGGTATCTCCAAATTTACGGCAAATGGCCTTGAACAAAGAACCCAGCCCTGCCTTGTCCTTGAAAAATCACCTCTTGGGCTCATCGAGGAGGCAACCAATCTAGTTGTATTTGAAGGTGATTTTGTTGGAACCATTTGTTTGCAGGGACCAGGAGCGGGAAGTGGACCGACTGCTTCATCGGTTTTATCAGATCTTGTCGAACTTGCCCGGGGAACAAGGATACCCATGTTTGGCATTAGTGCCAACAACCTCAAAAAGGCCAAGCCCTGCAAATCGGCAGTCGAAGTACCCTATTACCTGAGGTTGCTGTTGAAGGATGAACCCGGGGTCCTGGCCCAAATTGCTCTTGCCCTTGGCAATGCCGGCATATCCATTGATCGCATGAGGCAATACAGTCATGCGACCAGTCAGGCACCGGTTATAATTGTTACCCATAAAATCAACAGAACCAAACTTGATGTTGCATTGGACCAAATCAGAAACTCCGATGTTTCATTGGAGGAACCAGTTACCATCAGAATTGAGGAAATCTGATTATTTCAACCCCGGTGTTTATGCAATTGGTTATTGATCAATCATGAGTCTGCTGGCCGAATTCAAGGATCGAATGCTGTCTCTAGGGCTGGCAAGGATAACCGAAGCTGCAGCATTGGCTTCAGCTGCCCAGATCGGACGTGGCAATGAAAAAATTGCCGATCAAGCTGCTGTTGATGCCATGCGGGAACAACTTAATTTACTGGATATTGCAGGTGAAGTGGTCATCGGTGAAGGCGAACGAGATGAAGCTCCCATGCTATACATCGGAGAACATGTGGGTACAGGCAATGGCCCCGAAGTGGATATTGCCCTTGATCCCCTTGAGGGCACCACCTTGACGGCAAAGGACCTGCCCAATGCGTTGACCGTTATTGCCATGGGACCCAAGGGATCCATTTTGAAATCGCCGGATGTGTATATGCAGAAACTGGCAATTGGACCTTCCTATCCCAAGGATATTGTCTCACTCGATTCAAGCCCTTCTGAAATTATTGATACCCTTGCCAGATACAAGGGTTGTAAGCCCGAGGATATTTCTTCCTGTGTGTTGGATCGGCCAAGGCACAGGGAATTAATTGGAGAACTCAGGAATTTGGGAGTGGCGGTCAGATTGATTACCGATGGTGATGTTGCGGCTATAATGCATTGTTCAGAACCGGAGGTTACCGGCATCGATGTTTACATGGGTATCGGAGGTGCTCCGGAGGGTGTACTTGCAGCTGCAGCTTTGAAATGTCTTGGAGGTCAAATCTTTGGTAGATTACTGTTTCGAAATGATGCGGAAAAAGCGAAGGCAAGAAAAATGGATATCACTAATCTGGACAGGATTTATTCGCTTGATGAATTGGTTCAGTCAGACATTATATTTTCGGCAACCGGTGTAACCGGCGGCTCCCTTTTGAGAGGTATCAAAAAATTGCCAGGGTATCTGGAAACAGATACCATTCTTTTACGTTCAAAAACCGGTTCCAGAAGACGAATGATTTATTCTCACCCAATTCAAGTGGTAAAATAAATCTCTGGAGACCATTAAATTCCGGTAGTCAACCAAAAATTGTTACTCATTTCACCAACAGGGAAAAACCATTATCTTTAAATTTATTGTAAACATGGTTTGAGTTTTTTGAAAGTTTCAACAATTATGGGAATATAGAAATCCCAATTTCATTATTGAAAAAACAATCAAACTGTTGGTTAGGTTGCATACCCCAGAAATACATAATCCCAATACCTTTTTAGGAGTGAGAACATCCTGTACTAATCGCCAATGGTTGGGGCTTACTCCTGAACAAGACAAGCGATCAATGCGATTGAAGCAGCTATGCAAAATTGAAGACATTATCGCACGATCCCTTGCAAGAATGAATCTTGAACCTGAAGAGGTTGAGGTGTTCCTCAATCCCATGCTAAAAAATGCCATGTTCGATCCAAGTGATTTATTGGATATGGATAAAGCGGCTCACAGAATATACAGGGGTATTATGGCGGGTGAAAAATTTGCTGTAATATCAAACGGACGATTGGGATCAATCTGTTCGGCGGCTTCACTGGACAAATGGCTTGCCTGTCACTCGAAAAGCATAGCTCATCTGCAAATCGAAAAAGAAACTGAGGGGTATTTTCCCACCAGAAACCAATTTGAAGAATTATCAAAAGAGCATGACATGATAATCTGCCTGGGATGTGGCACCAATTTTGAATTTGGTTCGGATTGGATCCCCGATACCGATGTGATCATTGTTGATGACCAAATCAGTGTGGAACACCTTCCAGGGGTCTATGCGTTAATCAATTCCAACAGATTCGATGAAAATCCCGATTTGTCATATCTGGGAATTGCCGGAATGTTTTTTCTCTTGATGGTCGCAACCAATCGTTTGCTAAGAAACAACAACCGCCAAACAGTGGATTTATACCAATTTCTTGATCTTATTGCCGTGGGAACGGTTTCGGACCATCTTCCCATGATAAAGCTCAACCGGGCTCTGGTAAAGATTGGTTTGACAAGTGTCCACAAGCGTGAGAATGCAGCACTAACGGAACTGCTGGATACCCTATCCTTGAAAAAGCCCATCACCTCTTCCCAAATGGCATTTCAATTGGGGTCAAGGATATGTGCCGGAGACATAATCCAGCAAAGTCAATTGGGATTTGATTTATTGTCAACAATCAACAGGAGGAAGTCTGCTGAAATCGTAAATCGATTGAATGATTTGTACCGAACATCAAAAGAGCTGAGCGAAGAATATTATGAAAAGTTCTACTTGAAAATCAGCGGAACAGGTACTGAAACCCCTCTGATTTGGGCCTGTCATGAAAACTGTCCTCTTGGAATCATGGAAAATATTGTTGCAAGGATAAATCAGGAAACCGGCAAGCCCACCATTCTCATGACCCATTTCGACTCCAAGGTCATAGCCATCGGGCAATCCATACCTGGCATAAATCTGGGAATAATTGCAGCTAATTGCATCAATGACAAACTGGTGGAGGCGGGGGGCGGGAATGCCATGTGGATCATGCTTGAACTGCTCCCTCAAAATATCAATCACTTTACTGAGCGGGTGATTGCAGAATTGTATTTCCAAAGAGAAATCTGGAGAGATACATACCCTGTCTTTATCGACGGTCTACTCACCACTCGCGGAGTGACCATTTCACTCATTGAAAAACTGTCTCAACTTGAACCCTTTGGTATCAATTCTCCCAAACCCCGCTACGGATTTGCCAACCAGTATGTTCGCTCGAGAGTCAATCTGGGCAATGAACGGTACAAGCTTGTTTTTGAAGATGAGGTCGGCAACCGAATTGATGGATTTTTACCCAACACAAAGAGGTTGCAACTAAAAAAATTCCTCATGGGTTCCCGAAAAAACAAAATCCATATAGCAGGCACTTTAACCAGTTTTGTCAAAAGCGGGAAAACCATCCCAACCATTATGGTGGAGGATGCTGCAACACCAAGTTAGAAAATTTTGGCAAAAATCTTGAATGGTAACCAATTGCTTAATAAATAGGGAACCACTGCGGTCCCTTCGTCTATCGGTTAGGACGCCAGGTTTTCAACCTGGAAAGAGGGGTTCGA
>JAPORQ010000029.1 GCA_026710155.1 Paracoccaceae bacterium | reverse complement strand
CAGAAAAACGGTCGAACCGGCACCGATGAAGGCTATCTTTGGTGAATTGGCCATAATTCAGGGTACCTCAAATAATGGATTTGACCACAAATTCATGTTGACAAGACTTCAGGGTTTACCACTAGGGTCGGATCAAGACATCCATCAATTGCATTCAGGGCATTCTTTACTGTCATCATCCCCATGGCTTTTAAGGTTTCATCTGTAAGGGCCGAGGAATGTGGACTGACAATAACCCTGTCATGTGACAATATCGGATTGTCTGGATGAACGGGTTCCTGTTCAAATACATCCAATCCAACCCCGTGCAATTTACCCACGCACAGGGTTTCATGAAGGGCAGTTTCATCAATAATTCCACCACGACTTGTATTCACCAGAATGGCCTTGTCTTTAAGGATGGCCAATTCATTCTTTCCAATCAAATATTTGGTTTCCGCGGTGAGGGGCAGGTGGAGTGAAATCACATCTGCAATCTTCAAGCCTTCTTCAAGAGAAGATAATACTTTCAAATCGCCTTCATCAGGTTTTAGGTATGGATCATAAACCAAAATATCCATTCCCAATGCCTGTGCCCTTTTTGCCACCTTCTTGCCTATTTTCCCAAAGCCTACAATCAGGATTTTTTTTCCATACAGTTCTATGGGTCTGTGTTTGCCCCTAATTCCGAAATTACCGGCTTTAACCCCTTGATTGAATATTGCACCCAATTTGGCGACCGCCATAATAAGGAAAATTGTCTGTTCGGAAACAGCTATCGAATTCACGGAACCCACCAAAGCCAAGGGGATACCCAGACGAGTACACTCATCAAGGGGGATATTGTCATAGCCAACACCATGCCGAGAGATCACCTTGAGTTTCTTTCCTTTTTGCAGTGCTTTTTCGGGCAGGGTAGAAACCCTTATGGTCAGGGCATCGGCATCCTCGATATGGGCCAGAATATTTTCTTCCGATACGTCGTTGATAAGCTGATAGTTCACATCGTTTCTGGCATCAATAAGTTGCAATGCTTCCTGGTGTAGAGATTCAATAACTAATATTTTATACATTCTGGTTTTTCCCGAATTTAGGGATTAATTTTGACAAACCTCAAATAATGCCGGATTTTCAATCAAACTCAAATTTAATTCATTATTCAATTAATTCCAGATTTCTTGATTGGGAAGAATGTTCCCGAGGATTAAATTTTTCCAATCCTGGTTAGATTAGTTCTAATACCATTTCCCAAAAGTAACCATCAATATGCATCTCCAAATTATTCTTCCAATTTTCCTGTACCTTACAGTATAAACGTACCTTTGTTGATGGCCTGAAAGTGTTGTTTCTGAGGTGGATGTCCCGAAGACTTTTTATATTCTGCCATGAGTCATTACTTTTGAGAAATGGTATAAAATTACAGGCTTTCAAAACAAATATGGATGAGTAAATCAGTCTATCAGATCAACAGGAAAAGTTGGTCTTTCTATAATCTTTATTGAAATCATTCGACTGTTGAATAGATGGTGGCATTTCGAACCTGAAACTGAAAAAGGAAAAACATGCAAAAAATCAAATGGGGAATCATTGGTGGCGGTGAAGGCAGTCAAATTGGTTTTGCCCACAGGGCAGGGGTCGCCGTTGAAGAGAAATATGATTTTTTAGCCAGCGCTCTTGATATTGATCAAGCCAAGGCAAAAGAGTTTGGGATTCGATTGGGGGTTTCACCTGATCGGGCCTATGGCAATTGGCAGGAAATGTTACAATCCGAGAGGGCAAGGCCAGACAGGATTGAATTGGTAACCGTTGCTACTCCCAATGACACCCATTTTGAAATTTGCAAATCCTTCATGGAGGCGGGTATAGATGTTTTCTGTGAAAAGCCTCTGACAATCAACATTGAGGAAGCCAGGGAACTGGTCAGGTTGGGGAAAAAACTGGACCGGGTTTGTGCCGTGAATTTTGGCTATACCGGTTATCCGATGATCAGACAAATGAGGGAAATGGTACTTCGGGGCGATATAGGTAAAACCAGGGTTGTGTTTACACAATTCGCAGGGGGATTCATGGCTGAATCAAATTGGCAGGACGATCCCCGTATCGGGTGGCGATTTGATCCCAAGAAAGCAGGTGTTTCAGCAGTTACCCTGGATTTGGGAAGCCATGCCATGCATTTGGCCTATTTTATAACAGGACAGAAGGTAAAACGGGTATCTTCCGATTTTGCGGTTGGAGTACCTGGAAGAGAATTAGAGGATGATTCCCTTACTGCTTTCAGATTGCAGGATGGAACCATTGGAAGACAATGGGTAAGTGGACTTGCATATGGCAGAATTCATGGTCTTTCGATTCAGATATTCGGTGAATTCGGTGGTTTGAGATGGCAACAGGAACAACCAAATCAATTGTATTGGACCAAAGGTAAGGAAGCTACAAAAATACTGGAGCGGGGAGCACCCTACCTTTATGATGAAGCCAACCGTGCCGGCAGGGTTACAATCGGGCATCCCGAGGGAATGCCCCTAGCATTTTCAACCCTCTACAAAGATCTGGCTGAGGTGATCAATTGCCGAAAGGAAGGAAAATCACCGGATCGGTCAGCTTTAACCTATCCCAACTTTGAAGATGGATTGCACATGGTGGAAGTTGTCTTTAAGCAAGTTGAATCTTCCAAGAAAGATAGCCAATGGATCGAGGTTCCGGATTGGGATAACTGATTATCAATTCCTAATGGAACTGCTAGATTTCGGTAACCCGGACCGGCCTGTTCTGTTTCAGTGAACGATTGGCAGTTTCAGCTAACAAGAGGGCTTGGTATCCATCCTCGATACCCACCGGAAAGTTGCCCCCATTTTTTATGGATTCAGCAAAAACTTCAAATTGATGAAGATATGCCTCGGTGTATCTTTCAATAAAGAAATTTTGATAGGGTGAACCACTTTCGGTATGAGAGGCAGAAAACAACTGTACCTCATTTTCCCTTTTGTTGCCGGAAATGAGCATTCCCTTCGATCCAAAAACCTCAACCCGTTGGTCATAACCATAGACAGCACTCCTTGAATTATTGATATGAACCATTTTACCACTTTCGGTTTTAATGATGACCATTGTGGTATCGTGATCATTGATTTCCTGCCCCAATTCTTTATCAACCAGTGCTTCGCCGGTTGCAAATACCTCCATGGGTTCTTCCCCAAGCAAATATCTAGCCAGATCAAAATCATGAATGGTCATGTCCTTGAAAATGCCACCTGAAGCCTTGAGATACTCCTTTGGAGGCAATCCTGGATCCCTTGATGTGATTATCACCTGATGCAATTCACCAATCAAACCCTCACCCATCAGCGTTTTCATTCTTGAATGGCCGGGGTCAAACCTCCGGTTGAAACCAAGTTGGACCTTTCCTCCAGTGGCAATCACATGATCCCTGCATTTACGGGCACGGTGCAGATCCAGATCCAGGGGTTTTTCACAAAAAACAAATTTTCCCGCAGAGGTAAACCTTTCTATCAAATCAGAATGGGTATCGGTCGATGAGGAAATCACGACGGCCTTTATCTCGTCATTGCTTTCGATTGATACAAGGTCTGAGGCAATATCAACGCCCAGGGATGAATTCAAACTCTGTACGGTGAATTCATTGACATCATAGACAGAAACCAGATTGAACAAACGGCTTTGATGAATGTTCTTGCAATGCATTTGACCTATACGACCGCAACCTATAACTGAAACATTGATCATGGATTGGTTTCCCGAATTGGATATAGAACAAGAATGAATAACATATCAACTGACCAACACACAAATATGAGTAAAGCAAAAATACAGATAACGATTAAGTATCCCTGGAATGAAGTTGTAGTTTAGGCAATAATACAAACCAATTCAATGACCTTTGGACAACATCGTTTCATTGGAAGATTGCCGCTTTTTCTCGAAGTGATGATTACCGGATTGAACACACCAGTGCAGCTTTCAGGCATCTAACATAATTTTGGAGATTACATACTTGTTTCCCCATGGGTTTTGCAACCGTTTTCTTGACACCGTGGAGCGATAGGTCTATATTGCCACTGTCACGACCAAATCTGTAGGTTTTTGGCGTGTCGGTTTGAAATCCGGCCGCGCTGGCCGCGGCCAAGCACAAGGAGAAACATCA
>JAPORQ010000020.1 GCA_026710155.1 Paracoccaceae bacterium | reverse complement strand
CCATCGAGGAACAGGCGGGGATTGTTGGAAAACTGGATTGCTGGGAGGAATTGACGAGGGAAATCGAATTGAGGCAATCCCGGTTTGGGCATTATCTTGACAAACTGGTGGATTGATCGCTTCAGGTGTGCTTAATCAAATATGTAATCCCGTAAACAAATATATAAATGGTAATCAAGGTGATACTTGTGAAAGAGCTATTCAGCATGGCTATCAAGGAAGTTGTACCATTTATTCGGAGGAGTATCAACGCACAACACTGGACAGTTTGCATCAGGCTCTGAGATTTGCTCAAGAATGCGCCGGTTTGCCTGAAAAAAGACACTTTAAACCAAAACTATATCAAGCAATCATGAAGGCATGTGCTGATATTGCAGAGCTGGTTTTAGATCTAATCCCCTTGGAAGAGAAAAGACAACAACTTCTATTGAGGGAAGATTGTAAAAATATAATGGAATGCAGTGAATATGCAGACAATTATGTACAAATTTCCAATCTAATTAGACAGTTTACGGAAGGATAAACAAAAATTTTTGAAGGAGTTCATAAAGAAGCTCAACAGAAAAGGTAAAAGCTGTTTACTCTTGAGCAAAAAAACAAAGTAACTATTCAGGTATCCAATCATTCAATATCCTGGACAGTTTGATTGTTCCTGTTGACCTCCTGCAAGTCAAGCCTGTTTTCTGTCCTTGATGAGACGGCCCAAGCTGCAGGTACAAAGCCATTGAGGCAAACAATCCAATACAGGCCCATGACTTTACGTCTCCCCTTTTCACAAGCAAAAGACGTAACAGCCCTGTTGGAGGCACTTGCTGCCAGGGATGCAAGAATACAGGAGTTGGAAGGTCAGGTCCAAAAGCGTGTTGCCAAAGATGCTGGAATAAAGGAACTGGAGGCAGACCATGGCCAGGCAGGCCGAGTTGATATCCGGGCCTGAACGGCAGGAACAGCAGCAAGCCCCCGTCGAGCGATGGCCCGGATATCAACTCGGCACCGAAGCGCCGCCAATGTGAAGGGGCGAAAGCCGGGTGGCCAGAAGGGCCGCAAGGGAAAGACACTGTTCCGTTCCGACGGGCCCGACCATGTCGTGAGCCATTTCCCCTCCGGCTGCAGCCATTGCGGCCACGCGCTGGACGAGGGGATGTCGGTCGGGGTCGAGACGCGCTACGCTCTGGACCTTCCGGCACCGTCCCCCTGGTTGTCGTAGACCACATTGTCCATTGCCGTGCATGCCCCCATTGCCAACCGGAAACCGGGGCCCCTTTCCCCTGGGGTGTCACTGCACCGGTACGGCACGTCCCGAACCTGACGGCGCCTGTGGCCTGTCCCGGCGAATGCCAACTGATTCCGGTGAAGCGCCTGCGGGGCCATTGCGATGCCATCCTCCCGTTCACCGGAAACCCACCTGTTCCAGCCACGAACAACATCGCGGAATTGGATCTCGGGATGGAGAAGGTGAAGCAGAGGATATCGGGGTGTCACCGCAGCATGGAGGGAGCGATCAACCGCACCATCATCAGGACGGTTCCGGCGACGGCACGCAGGCAGGGCTGGAACATGCCGGACACGCTTCGCAAACCGTTCCTGGAACTGGAGGCACCGCTTGAGGTGGACCTCCCCGTCCAGGCGCCGGGATAGGACCTTTCCGGATTGCCGGGGAATCACGAACCTGCGACAGGCGAACATCACCATATGAACCATTGGCATCGATGGTGCCATTGCATTGGCGGGCATTATTGCATAAACTGCAACTTCATTACATGGGTGCTGAATAGTTACGGATTATTTATGCATTTAGAAAAAAATAGGTATCATGAAAAAACTTGTTGCAAGTTAGGCCCACAAGAATCCAAAATTAATTTAATGAAGGAACAAGAAAATGGCAGTCAGTCCCCCTGTTTGTAGTTTTGGCTGGAAAGCTCCCGAATTCGAGTTGACAGCCACCACTGGAAAAAAGGTCAATCTAAATCAAGTCAAAGGGTCCAACGGTACACTGATCATGTTCATATGCAACCATTGCCCTTACGTTACATCGGCTATAGACCGTATTGTCTTTGATGCAACTGAATTGATGGATATGGGTATTGGTGTTGTTTCCATTTGTTCCAATGATGCAATTACCTATCCAGATGATTCCTTCCACAAGATGATTGCATTTGCCAGGGATAACAATTTCCCCTTCTCCTATCTTCATGATGAAAATCAGGAAATAGCCAAATCCTATGATGCGGAATGTACACCCGACTTTTTTGGATTCAATTCAAATCTTGAACTCCAATATCGCGGCCGTTTGGACAGTTCAGGGCGAATGGGGTCATTGACTCAACCCAGAACCCGTGATCTTGTAAATGCCATGAAGGAAATTGCCGACTCCGGCAATGGCCCCAAAGACCAGATTCCCTCGATGGGTTGTTCGATAAAGTGGAAATAGTGACGTAATCCTTTCGAGCAGTATTGAATTACAGGATATTTCTTGCGTACTCAGGTTGTCATTATCGGAGGGGGACCGGCAGGTCTCCTCTTGGCCTGTAAATTATTCAAAGCTGAAATTGACTTCGTTCTCATTGAACAAAGAACCAAGGAATATGTACTGTCAAGAATCAGGGCCGGAGTCCTTGAGACAGGTACTGTAAACCAATTGTTGGAGGTTGGTGTCGGTGATCGATTGAAAGCCGAGGGACAGACACATGAAGGGGTTTATATTTCAACTTCGGATGGATTTTTCCATGTGGATTTCAAGAAGCTGGTAAACAAAACCATTACGGTATATGGGCAAACGGAGATTACCAGGGACATGTATGATGCCCTCGAAAGTTGGGGTGCAAATCTTATTTTCGAGGCAAAAGGGATTGATTTGACAGATTTCACCTCTGATAATCCGAAGGTCTTTTACCAAAAGGATGATGAAACCCATGAAATCCAAGCAGACCTGATAATTGGATGTGATGGATTTCATGGTATAACCAAATCGAAATTAAGCGATGATTCTGACGGTGGTTTTAGTGCACAACTGCCAATCGGATGGTTGGGAATTCTATCAGAGACCCCACCCCTCAAGGATGAGTTGGTTTATTCCAGAAGTGACAGGGGGTTTGCCTTGGCTTCCATGAGGTCACAAAGCCTGTCCAGATATTATATCCAGGTAGCTGTTTCCGATTTGCCTGAAAACTGGTCAGATGATGCATTCTGGAACGAGTTGAAAAGTAGATTCCCAGCAGGGTTGGTTACGAATCTTGTTATGGGACCTTCGATTGAAAAATCCATAGCTCCTTTAAGGACCTATGTTTCAAAATCAATGGGCAGTGGAAAATTGTTGCTTTGTGGCGATGCTGCCCATATCGTCCCTCCAACAGGAGCAAAAGGGTTAAACCTCGCGGCTTCCGATGTTTATTATGCTTTTGAAGCAATTACAAGTTTCTTTCGAGACAATGATCAGACCGGATTGGAGAATTATTCGGCAAAAGCCCTTCTCCGCGTTTGGAAATCAATGAGGTTTAGCTGGTGGATGACCCAAATGTTCCATGTCATTCCCGGCAGAAATCCCTTCGAGGAAAAAATAATGACAAGTGAATTATTCCACTTACGGGATTCTGTCGCCATGCAGAAGGTGTTTTCAGAAAATTATACCGGCTTGCCTTATTGAGACCTATTCATTACATGGGCAAATGAAAATCACCATGGTGGTGGGCATGGATCTTACCCGTATGAGTCCTGATCCCTGATTCGGCCATCAAGGCCATGGATATTCAAGCCGTTACCTTGGTTTTTGGTGATCTTGCGTGCTTCCCTTATAGCTTCCTTCTGTGTATTGAATTTCTTGGTTACTCTGTCCGATCCGGTTTTCCGGACTGCCCATTTTCCATCCCGATGAACAACAAGCTGTCCATTTGAAGCCATCTTACCCTCCGTTACAGTTTTTTATCAGAGAATAGATAAATAGTCTGGGGAGACTCTTTTATGAATCACACCCCTCTTCTGGGGTGCTTTCCATTTACAGTCGGTTGCCTTGACATCGTACTTCCCATGATTGAAACCACGATCGCACATACACAATAGATGCGTCATCGGTACATTGACAATATTTATCGGGATTATATACTTGAATCTACAAAATTAAATACTATATTTGCAATAACGAATA
>JAPORQ010000052.1 GCA_026710155.1 Paracoccaceae bacterium | reverse complement strand
AAATTTTATGTGCAAAATGCAGAATTTTTTTCATTTTTCAAAGTGAGACACTACCTCCCGATGCGTTGACAAACCTGAGGTTACGCATTTTTCATGTGCTGCAGGAGCTCCTCGGATTCCTCAATGCTCATGAATCCTTCCTTGCTGGCCTCCTCAGCCAGTTTCCCCCACATCTCATCTTCCTCTTCAATATCCTTGCTGATGTGTGCTTCCAGGGCATCATTCACATACTTCTGGATGGACTTGCCACTGTCCTGGGCCATGATTTTCAATTCCGCATAGATTTCCGGTATCAGGTCAACCGACAGCCTTGTCGTTGTTTTGGTTTTCATGGCATTCCCCTGCATGTGTTTAAGTGACACTTGATAATATACACCCAAACCCCTTCTTGTCAATTGGCTGCAGACCGCATGTAGGCCTTACAGTGATTGCTTCCCGTTTTTCATTTCCACGAATGGGGTCGCGGCGTTCCCCCGCCATTCAGGAAAATACAAAATATCCGGTTGTTGGGATTCGGGAAAAAGGAATAGTCCTCACCACGCCACGTCGAAGACCTTCCGGGCAATATATCCCAAGCGCCTGTCCTCGCGTTGCACCACATAGCCATAACAGCCCTGTTTCTGCCGGAACCGATGATCATCCCTGCACAGCAAGTTCGGGAGCAAAACCCTTTGGGTGTTTTGCCTGCAAGGCCTCGGCAACCATCTGCGGGTTCCTTCTAATCAATTCCAGCAGGACCAGGGCAGACCGGTCAGGAGACCTTCTGTTCTGTTCCCAATCACGTAAGGTCCCCACTGCAAGACCATACCGGTTGGCAAAGGCAACTTGGGAAAATCCCAGCTTCTTGCGGATGGTGGCAACCTCCACCCGGGGAGGAACATAGACTGCACCCGGCTCGGCTTCCCCCCCCCCTGGCTATGGCCAGGGCTTCCTCGGCACTCTGGACAAGCTCTTTTCCAAAACCCATGTTTTCCTCCTTCTTTCTCTCATACGGTAAATTTCCCTCGATATTCCCCGGCAATCCTGGGCAACAGCCTCGCCAACGCGTTCCGTTCCGACTTTGTCAGGTTGGCTTTTGTGCCCTGCCATAGACAGCAAGCAAAAAAACCGGTACATCAATGGCTGCGTAATAGTGGATCGTTCGGTAAGCCTCCACTACCCCGGCCTGCATGCCTCAACTTCCTTGCCCCACCGGTTCCGGGTACCATATCCCCATCCAACGGGTCATTTGCCAATCTGTTCACGACTGCATCAATCTCTGCTTCGGCAAGTCCACATCTCCTGGCCTGGTAAGAAATTGGAGTTCAAATCACTGAATGCATGACGGATTACATACGACACTGCCGTACTATTGAAAGTGGTTTCTCAATTTTTTTCAACTTTGTGAAAACATCCCCATCCGGTGAAAGAAAATGGGTCCGGAGTTCTACTTGTCCGGCAACAGGAAACAACATCCGGCTTGTAATTCTCCCGATTTAAATGATGGGGAGGGGCAAAAGTCAAGTCCGGCAAATGGTTTTTTTCAAAACCAGCGAGACGCTACAAGGATAGATGCTTTCTCATGGCTATTATTGATTCCGCAGAATGGTGGGAGGAATACCGCAACCCCATTCGGTAAAACCAAAAAGGACGTGTTGTTCCTTAAGGTATTATTTTTCCGGCAGCAGGAAACTGCCGCACAAGTGAACCAACAGATTGGTTTATGTTGATGATACGCCAAATATTCGTTATGTTTAAATAACATTCAGCAAAACCCCGCAGTTGAAAAATTTGCATTTCAGAAACTCTGAAAACAAATGGGTCTTTCCGGAGATGAGGCAATTCAAGAAATTAAGAGGTGACCATAATGACTGACAGTTCCAGGGAGTCAGAACGCAAGGCAGATTATGACAAAATGCTTGAGGAATCCATTGCCCGGCCTGGTGTGCGTGAGGTGATGAAGGTGATGCTTGTTGACCAAGGCAAGGATAGTTATCAGGAAACACCATCCCAACACCAAAACCCCGGGGGTAATCTCGAATTGGCCGGCAGAACGCCAACTGACGCTTAAAGCAGCAGAAACTCCCGTAAAATGCCAATTTGGAGCGAAATTGTTGCTGAAGTAGGCCAGACCGATATTCCAGACTTTGATGGTGTGCGTAGAAAAACCTGCTTGATTTATATTTCAAGACGAATCGGCCGTTATCCTTTATGCATCTGCCTGGTTTCCAATGTATTTACTCATCACCAACCTTCCAAAAGTCATTAATTTGTATGTTTTTGCTCTATGAAATATTCATTTCAACAAACCCCATGTATTTGCAGATAAACGAATTATGAAGGAATTGATTTCCCCCTGCCAGTTTCCTAGAACTGAATCATTCCAAGTTCCGGTTTCTTTATCTGTATGTCGGTGGAGCACTGTACTCCATTCATTGAAAATCAAAAACAATCCTGAAAATGCCACTTGCCAAATCGGTGCCGGTCATATATTGTAACGGTCATGCCGGAGCCTGATAAAACCATTGATCTTGACCGCAGGCTTTCGGTACTGGAGGAACGCATGAACACGATTACCGAGAGTTATGACCGGGGCTGGAAACTCCTGGAGGCCAAGATGGGCGAAGACAATGCCAGGCGTGACACCGAATTTGCCAAGCTCCGGGAGGACATGGCCAAGCGTGACACCGAGATGGCCAGGCGTGACACCGCCAACACCCGCTGGCTTATTGGCGCGATCATTGCCGCTTCGGCAATCGTCATTGCCGTTTTGCTGGCCACTTCCTGACCATCTTCACACACCCCATTCAGTGAGGACCACGGATGTAGAACATCATAGCCCGGAAGGTTCTCGGGGGATCCCGATCACTGGCCGGAACTGGCGGCGTTGAACGGCATCTCGAAGGACAATCCCTAACGGATGAGTGACTGTCTGAAGGTGTTTGAGCAGATCTTGAAACCATGTCCTTTTCCTTGATTAATCAAACCCAAATGCCTACGATGTAATTGTTCAGCATTTTTTGGGGAATACAATGCCCACAGTGGATACCACGGACATGAAGAAAATAAATACATTGCTTGTCCAGCCAAACATGCATTATATGTTTAAGCGATTCAATAGGCTGAATCCATTTTTGGGGAAATTCTTATGGACATCTCTGAAAAGACCCTTCTTTCAGCAGCTTCTTGCCCATGACAATGATTCATCAAAACTCTACGACACCATGAAATGGCAAGGGAAGTGATGCTAAGGCCACGAAGGTACTGCGGGACGATGTCTGTCTCAGCACGATCGACGGAGGTCTATGGGGATAAAAGCCGTTGTACGGAATTGGCAGGACTGAACAAGCTCGATGGGTTCAACCGGTTGAGGGTGACTTTGGCCTTGATCGGAAAGGAATCATCAACTATCATCATGTTGAACCGTTGGATTGATTTGAGGTTGTGGGGTGATGGCACGAAAGTGTCTTTATCACAGTGATCTGGTGTCAGGTGGTTTTTTATTTGTTTTGATCGCGGATCAGGTTAAACAGCAGTGCACTTTCGTTAATTTAGTCAGAAATTCATAATGACTTCTGTCATACCGATCTTTGTACTTTCACTACCAGATTGTACCAGCCGACGTGAAAAAACAGCCCATCGTCTCAACGATCTATCATTGCCGTTCGAGTTCCTTGATGCCATAGATGGTCGAAGCGGCCTGACCCAACAACAAGAATCACAAATTGACAGATCGGCCACTGTCTCAAGTCATTCAAGACCATTGACAGATACGGAATTTGGTTGCGCATTATCACACATAAAGGCTTACAGGCATATCGTGGTTAATGATATTCCATATGCTATGGTTCTGGAGGATGACGCAATTCCACACCCAAAACTTGTAGAATATCTCAAAGGGAGATATTTCGAGGGTTTGGATTTGATTTCGCTGTATTATAGCCGAACTTATATTCGTTCACGTTCAGCGAAAAGATTGTTTGGGGGGTTCAAATCCTATCCATCTGAACCGGGTATCTATATCCAAGGGGCTGTAGGTTATATTGTATCTATCGGAGCAGCCCGATTCTTGTTGGAAAATGCTCTTCCCGTGAGAAGTGTGGCGGATTGGCCGGCCTGCACTGAAGAATTCAAGTCTCGGAATAGTTGGTTCCTGGTATATCCCAAATTGGTGGATCATGCTAGGCCGCAGAAATATGACGATTCATCCATCATAGGTTTAAGACATATCAAATCAAAGCGAAGGTTTTTGGGAGTATATATTCCACCATGGAAAGAGGTCTTTAATTCTTACAGACGGAATCTTCTTTATCGCCTACTCGGTTTTCGAAAAATTAAAAGGTGATAATCCTAGGAGCAAAAAGTATATATTTCCCAAATTTGATAAACCGGTCTTTGAAAATCAGGGAATCCCGGAAAAACGAATGAAAAGTGTTTCACTTCATTTTGTGGAAAGATGGCAGGAAGAATTTTAATCACCGGTGGAACCGGATATATAGGTAGCCACACTGCAGTTGTTCTAACGCAATCAGGACATGACATTGTCCTGTATGACAACTTATCCAGCAGCAGTGATGTTATTCTGGACGCATTGAAAGAAATCACAGGCAAGCCAATACCCTTTGTAAAAGGTGATGTTAGAGATGCAGACCGGCTTGTTCATACACTTAAATCCCACAAAATTGATGCTGTCATGCACTTCGCTGGACTGAAGGCAGTTGGAGAATCCGTTGAAAAGCCCCTGGAATACTTTACCAATAACATTCAAGGTGCAATCAGCCTGCTGAATGCATTACAAACACAATCAATAAACACATTTATATTCAGTAGCAGTGCCACTGTTTATGGAGAGCCCGAATATCTCCCATTTGATGAAGAACATCCTACAAACGCTCTCAATCCTTATGGTCGAAGCAAAAAGCATGTCGAAGAAATCTTACAAGATATTGCATCATCAAACCCCGCTTTACGGATTGCATGCCTGCGGTATTTTAATCCGGTTGGAGCCCATGAAAGCCGGTTGATCGGAGAAATCCCGAAAGGTAACCCCAATAATCTCATGCCCTCTATTGCACAAGTGGCAATGGGAGACCGGGAAGAGCTCTGTGTGTTTGGTGATGATTATCCCACATCAGACGGAACAGGTGTTCGGGATTACATACATGTCATGGATTTGGCTGAGGGTCACGCCGCTTCATTGACTTTTCTGGAAAGCAACACTGGGTGGCATGCATTTAATCTTGGTTCCGGAACAGGTTATAGTGTGATGGAATTAATTCATGCATTTGAGAAAGAAGCGAATTGTACAATACCTTATAGAATCACAGAACGTCTTGCAGGGGACATTGCCGAATACTATTCCAATCCTGACAAGGCTGCAAAATTATTGGGATGGAAAACCAAGCGTAATTTAAAAAAAATGTGCGCTAGTACGTGGAAAAAAACCAAATTAACACTTTATTCAAGTGATACCATTTCTCAAAAGTAACCATCAATAGGCATCTCTAATTTATACTTACAATTTCAGATTTCCTTACCTCGGGGTTGATTGTGACCATCTATAATCCATTGTTTCTGGATGAAAGAGACCAGCGCCGCATTTGATTTTGCCTAAGTAAGAGCCCTAAACTCACCATGATCAGGGGGTTGGTCGGGAAGTGGTCAAAATTTGAAATGATAAATCATGGTAAATAAAAATGAGTGTGCTTGAATATGGTCACCAATTCCATTCGGTGGATTCCTGCAAACCCCTTTGGCATTGGGATGAAACACAGATGATTCTGTTGAATTATTATTCTGAGGTCAGGAAGTCTGAATTTCGCCCGATTTCTACAGTACCAATACACCCTTGGTAATAACCTAAAGGGGTTGTTTTTGAGGCGGATATCGCGAAGATTTTTTTTACAATCTTCTATGAGTCATTCTCTTATGGGCATTTATTGCAACAATTATTTTCAGCAGAGAACGATGCCAGAGCGTGTTTTGGACTGCATATTGGAATATGCAGGGACACCATGTGATTGTGGCGCCAGACTCCTGTCCGGTTCCATGACCCAGATCCCGCATTCGGGGCGACAGCACGCCGGTAGCCGCCCCCATCCTTTCAAACGGCACCCTTTCAGGCCAAACCGGTGTGCCATCGGCCGGCCTGTCCCGGTTTCCTCCCCAACCGCGTCCGGCTGTATGGTGGAAACCACCGGAGGGCTGCCGAAAGCTTGCGGGTCAGGGCCGGGACATCGTTGCCACCCGACTTCCAGGCCTGCAAGGCCCTGACCATCCGAAGCGTATCAATGCTATCCTCCATGCCCGGCCTCATGGCACAACACGACGAGAGCATCGAAGGCAGAACGGCTCCTTGCCCTCCAGGCCAGTTCAACAATCCCGGCGACATCATCGGGTTCAGGCCCGTGCGTGCCGATGTTTCCAGCCCGTGGCCGGCCGGCAAATTCCAATGACCTGGGAAGTGGATTGATTTCCTGGCTTGCCTGTTATCATGGGTGCGACTCCTTTCAGTATGAAAGTGATGGAGAAAACCGTCTCGGGGCGGCTCCCCGTTCCTTTTGTCACAAAGGGCGGGAAACCGTCAAGCCCATGGTATCTTTTATCTGGTTATTGACAAGGGAAGCGGTGGTCCGTACCCTGCGATGGACAAGCAGTTGGGGTTCGACCTTCCGGACCATCCGGCACAGCACCCGTTCACCGGGGAGGTGGCACAGGATCTTCCGGAAGGGCAGGACACCGGTAAAGGGTGTCGTGTCTTGGACGGGGGAAAATTCGATCTTGATCGGGAAGGATTTTTCAACTATCATAATGCCAACCCAATGGGTTGGTTTTTTGTTTTGGTGATGAGGGCATGACAATGCCGTTGTCACAAGAATCCAGTGGTTTTTTTTATTTGTTTTGATCGCCGATCAGGGAACCATGAAGAAGTTTATCTTGAATATTTAGTTGATTATCCTTAATAACTTTGGTAACACTTCATTTCAACTTTCAGAAAGTATTCATGTCAGAAGAATTAAAATACCCCAGTGGGAGCATTGACCTATTGGCCAAGGTAATGCAAAAAGTGTTTTATGAATCACGTAATCAAAAAAATTGATCAATTGGCAACCAATATTGAAAACAATCAATTTGATCAAATTATAAGCGAGTATAAAAATGATGATTAGTCAAAATACCAAAGATGATTCACACAAGATACAGTGGATGGAAATAGAGTGGGAATTGGCCGCTCGTGGAATATTACTTCCAAATCAAATGATTTCTCATGAAATTTTTATGCCACAAGATGACAACTATGATTCGCAGAATGGTAAAGATTGTGATGTAAAAAAATCATTTCCTGTTAAGGGATACTGAACAAAAGTCATGCCCTTGCCCCTGAATCAAGACCATTATTGGCAATCAACTTCTTATAGGTTGAATCCTTAACGGTAGTCATCTTGATGGAGGCAATGTCGATGTCGCCTAGTTCGCGGTGAGGCTTGATTACATGTCTCATGGGGCGCGGCCTACGAAGATTGATGGAGAAACCCGTTTCGGGGTTGCTACCCGCTTTCCACTCCTTTTGGCACAAAGGTCAGGAAATTGTCAAGCCCATGGTATCTAATTAAGTGGGAAATCCTGTTTCTAACATTTAATGCCAAGGTTTTGTTTCATATTGTCGCGAGCTGTCTGCACCTGATCGGAATCAAACAGCAACAAAGACCTCTTAGTGTGGTTATCTTCCACAACATATTCCAGTGGGTCGTTGGGGAAACTGAATGGTGGTGAAAAAAGATAGATGTAACCATAGCCACCAATAACTCTTTCAGCGTTTTTTCCTGTTGGAGGCATATGTGTAGTCGTCAACAACAATCCAATGTCTGATTGACAGAAGTTTTGCAAAAAACTGTATATTGCTTCATGGGAAAGATGGAAAAGACAGTCCCTTACCAACATCATGTCTGCATCGGGAAGGGGATCGGAGGTAAGATCAATCTGGGAAAATGATATTCCAACACCACCAAAATTCTTTTGATTTTGCTCGACCAACGACTTAACGATATCACCACCGATATATTCCACATCGAGTTCTGGAAGAACATGTTGCATCCAGTTGAAATCCCCATATGGCACATCCAGCAAGCGTTTGACCCTGTGGTCTTTTACCAAAACAGGTAGTTCCCTGCGAAGATTCTCGGTGGACTGAAACTCCGACCCAGGGCCGCTAAGTGACTCTCTGCTCCCCCACATGTTTTGATCATGTATCCGTGTGAACACTTCTTCCGGACTTCCTCGAAACCGCAAACGATCCCTGATTCTTCGTTTGAAGGAGCGAATGGGGCCATTCTTGGAAAAAATCATTGTATTTAAGGCTCCATTGCCAAAATATAACCGTGACTTATGAAAGTTCATGAGGCTTAACAATATACACGCTTTATTGAATCATTTTTATTCCTTCACTTTGAAAGAACGCATGAACACTTCGCTTAACTGTCTCTTTCCTTTCATGAATATCCATTATTCCGACTTCTTCTCACCCTGCTTCGGTTATTTCAAGGGCATGTGACTATTGTATATAGCCCAAAATAATATTCCAAGCATTTATTGGATGATCGGTCGGGAAACCTATATGTCTTGGTTTGGTAAACAAAGTGGAGAATTGAATGATTTTCGGTACTGCATATGCCCAACAGGGGGCTGAAGCTCAATCAACTATTCTTTCCAATGGGGGATGGTTGGGTCAACCTCTTTTCTGGATTGAGGTCGGACTTTTGTTTTTAATTCTATTGGTTGCACCGATTTACGCAATTATAGGATCAAAATCTAATGGTTCCAGTGTCCTCAAGGGATTGAACCTTCCTGAAGGATCAGTCCGTGCAATTCTAGCCTTATTGATTGTTGGTTCTTTCGTAAACGTTCTTGTGTTTGGTCCAAATCTACTTGGAGGCCATTTTGAACAGGTAGTCACTGCCTTTGGCACTCTTGCTGGGGCTGTTACGGGTTTCTACTTTGCTGGCAGGAACAGGAATTAATGAGACTTCCTAGAAGGGCAAAAATGACCGCAATATGGAAAACACACCCAAAAATAAGTGATTCCCCTTAAATTCCTCCACCCCATGAGTTGAGGGTTTGCGATATTTTCAATATTTGTTTTTTGCAAACCCAGTAACACAATTTTTGCCTTGATTTCAAAACCTGTCTATAAAGAAGAATGCCAACAACAAATAAAATATCGAGCAGATTCATGTCGTAAATATGTTTTCAAAAGCATGTCTCGGCATCTGGTCTCTTGTAGACCGTTCGTACCATTTTTACCCCTATTTCCGATCTATTGCTTTTCTGGTCTTACCCGTTTTATTTTGGCTGTAAAACCTGGAAGTTGATATTCCACCTGACAGCTTTGATTATATAGATGTACTGTATCCCAAGGGTTCGACAGAAAAAAATGGTCAATGCCATACAAAATCAACTTCGGGACAAATCATTGCCCGCGATAGAGGAAGCTTGCAATCCAATGCTTACAGTGCCATTGCATTGGCTGTCATTCATGCTTAAACCGGTATTGAAACCTAAAGGGCACCTGAATGGTTACGTATTTTTCTTGAAAAAATCACCTCGCAGATCATTTGCCTTGGCGGCCTCCTGTCCAGTATTGACCACTTGCCAAAAAACCTCGTACTTGCCGATAACATTTGTATCCGATGTAAATCTTAGCTCGCAGTTTTTGGTATGTATGCTCCTCAATTTTCGATACTCAAGGAATGAATTTGATAGTAATTTAAATCAATTGCACCAACTGTTCCTTCTTTTAGCAAGGCTTCAATTAAACGGAATATACCTCTGAAAGTTGATCCTTCCCCGGTGTCTATCTTTGGTTGTTCTGCTGGAAAACCAGTATCAAAATAATCTGCATAACCATCAAATGCAGTCAAGAAAGTATCAATGTTATTATTTTGAGAGCCCAGTTGTTGAATTTCTGCTATATTTTTCAGGAAATGTTTGGCTTTTGGTCCATTTTTGTAATGGAATTTAGTTGCTAGTAGGCCTCCAATAATATGAATTAACGGCTTGGGTTTCTCATCCATACCTGATGCTCGATAAGTAGCAGATGTTCTATGGAGTGTCCTGACACTTTCAATCTTATTTGATGCTTGGCGGAGAAATTCTAAAGAAATATTTTGCTTAATTTCAAAAACAGCATGTACTGATTCAGCAGGGACAAATCTGTAGCCTCCCTCACCCCAAAATGTTGGGGTGTAAACATTATCATAAATGATGCAGTCAATTTGTTCGGAAACTTGTTTATGAGCATCAATAACAAAACCTGCACCTATACTAAACCTAGAGGGCAAAACCCTTTTCAACAAGTCCCTCCAAGTATCTTCTGCCACATCACCCTTTGCAACTGGATGTTCAGGAAATTCTGCACTTCTTAGCTTGATTTGTAGCGATTTTTCTGAATATTTGAAGGCTTCAGATAAATTCATTTTTGTTTTCCTTGAAGGCGGGGGTTGATAACATATTATCCAGCAATTCAGTTATTTCTTCGAATATTACAGGTTTATCCGGAAAGGCACTTATGATTATTGCAGGTATTAGTCGTTGAGTCAGATCCGAATAGGTAAATCCTTTTGAAACAGAAATTTCAGCAAGGTATGAAATTTCTGCTTTGGTTAACCCCACCTCAGTAAGTAAATCTAATACACCTTCAGCTTGCTCTTTAGTGGGTCGAGAAAACTCAATTATTTCAGCAGCACGCCTTTTTACTGCCGGATCAATTTCTGATAATCGGTTTGTACACAAAATAACAACAGCAGGAACTTTAGACTTGGCGATACGATCAATACCCCTGATAAAGGCATTGACACCAGCCTTGTCCTCATGATGCATTTGGGCCATTTCCCTTGATTGTGCCAATGCGTCAGCTTCATCAACAAGTAAAATTATTCCTGCTCTTGGTTGACCAGACTGGTCTTTATATTTTTCTGCTTCAGAAAGGGTATATTCGAAGGCCGAAGAAATAAGTTTTGTCATTTCCCCGACTCTTCCCATCCCTCTTGCGGATAAACTCAATGGTAACAAAGTGATATTGATACCTAATTTTCTTGCAATTGGGTCGCCAATACTTTCGGCCAAATGAGTTTTTCCAGTTCCTACATCTCCAGAAAGTATAATTAGTGGTGGTCGTCGTAAAACCATGTCCAATATTCTGGCAGAACCTTGATGATACTTTTCCCCCCACTTTTCAAGATTTTTTGGATTTAGAAAAATTCCGATGGAATTTGTCAATAAATTTTTAATTTGATCTATACCGACCAGTTCTAAAAAATTATGTTGGGCAACTGGGTCAGGGTAGGTTAACCTTCGTTCAAATAAATTCTCAATATTATCCATAATGATTAATTCTCAATGGTACAGGTCAGATCTCAGTACACCTCTACCCCCTGAAGAATACCCCCTATTTACCATCCATTTACCAAATGGCTCATTACCAGAATCCCTTCTAAATGCTATTCCAGCTTCATGATATACTTGATCTTGTTGATCGTCAGTTAAATTTGACCATCTAATATTGGTCACCAAAAATGAATGAAATGAACATTGCGAAATATCAATACCTGGTTTAATTCCCCCGGGATCATCATCATTTAACATAATCCCACCATGTCTTGCTTCATATTTCAAAGCCAATTTCCAAACATTGTTTCTATCCTTGAACCCATATTCAATTTTTTCCAGGTAATCATCCTTTAGTAAGGCAATAACCTCCTTTTCATATTGTTCAATATCATAATCATTCGGTTGATTATAAAAACGTTGCATACGCTTAAGATCGGTTCCAATTTTCAAGCCAATATATCGAGCATGGGTAACAGTAAATGTTACGCTTTCAGTTGTTGTATAAGTACTATATGACATTGGCATATCTCCTTAATTTTGATCAAAATGATGGGCCAAATATTTTTTTCCAATAGTATATGGTCAATTCTTTTGTTGGAGCTTTCAGTGCAGCTTCTATTGCATCACCAGCGTTCAGTGCTTTAGTAACAATTCTATCTCTATCATACGAATTATATTTTCTGCCCAAATTGTTACTTGGATTAACAGGATCAAATACCCGAATAGGATCATTACAGAATTTTGGTTTACTTGTATAGTCCGTAAAATATATTTCTTCACCAAAATTGGTACGGGCAATATAGTCAAAAAAACATAATAAAATTTCAGGATAAGCGTCTTCCGCTATCTTCCTGTCATCAAACAATTTGGCGAGGATTAGTTCAACCATAAAGGATTTGAATTTAAAATCACTATCAAGTTCTTTCTGGGTTTTTATCCACCATTTTAGGAGGCGTACAATCTGAGCATAACTTGGATAATTTACTCTTCGTTTCTTGATAAATGCTTTATGTAATGTAATGTTGGTTAACAACCTTCTTCCATCCTCCTGAGAAACCAATTCACCCCAATCGTCCTTGTCTTTTTTGTAAATTGGTACTACATCCACATCCAAACCAGTTCCACGAAATTCAACTTTTACTGAATAATTCTGTATCACAACTTGGTCATGATTAAAATTCGGGAACGCTTTTCTTAATTTTCCAGCAAGCCATACCGTTAAATCACCTACATCTTGTGGCGCAGAAGAAACATAGACAGCAACATCAGCATCATTAATATTTTTCAATGCTGTATGCTTTGCCAAACTGCCAGAGAGAAGCATTTTTTGTAGTTCAAAATCCGGATTTTCTTTTATCAACTCGTCCAATTTGGTTCGCAAGCGGTTAACTTGGTCACGGTACTTTTTGGCATCATCTCTTTTTAGATTTACAACTCTTTCAGCGAATTCTTGAATATGCTTGTGGTCAATATGGTTCCTTGCCATCGTTTTCTCCAAACAGTTTCTAAATTATTGTGAGTTAATTAAGTTGGTTCTTCCCTAAATATAGTGGGCAGTCTCCATTTATGAAATGGGATCCTTCTCCAAAAGTGTTTTTGAATACAAGCCCCGAGTGGGATAATAATCCCACGGCAATTTCAATGACAGGGAAAGGAAGGGGGCTTATAAAGATGGGTTGGCGGATGTGCGCTTTTCCTCCCGGTCTGAACCATCCCACCAGATGGAACCCGGGGATGCCGCGCATGTCTGGACCGGAATCTGGCTGAATGAAGCCCCAATGGCAATGACGGGGGAGCATGGATTGGGGCAGGGCCGGTTTGAAGGTTGACTTGACAGGTTGGTGGATTGATTCGTCGTCAACTTATCTTTACAAGTCCCTTAAGATATACACCAATATCAATGATTTAAAAGCGCACCATGGAGGCCATGGCAAGTGAAGGATTGGTTAGCCCGGCTGATGCCGGCCATTGCAATGGAGACCAGTTGAAGGGATGCGGGAACAGGGGCATGGAGATGCATGTTTCCCTGCCCAGCAAGGCCATTCGCAAGGGGAAGGACGGTCGTTTTGGCAGTGGGGAATTCCCCCATGACAGGGAGACCAATGGTCATGCCTGTCCGGCGGGCCGGACACTTTTCCTCAGCGGGTCAACATACATGGGCCGGGGCAAGAGGTATCTGGTGTATCGCCCGGATGCTAGAGTGTGCGGTTCCTGTCCCTAGGCCTAGCTCTGTCTTCCCCGAACCGATTTCCCCCGGGGTCACCCGATGGGAACATGCGGATGTCATTGACCGCCATCACCGGTGCATGGCCAATGATACGCGTGGGATCATGGACCTTCGAGGGTCTCTGGTCGAGCATCCACCATTTCCTGATGCGGAGCCTTCCCAGGTGCTTTGGTGAATTCAACCTGATGGCACTGTGCTACAATTCCAGGCAGGTGTTGTAGGAGATTGGAGTTGGGGCCCTTGTTGCCTGTTGCCGGATCCAGAAGGAGGTTCAGGGGATTGGCATGCGGTTTTTTCCGGGGAAGAGTGTGTTTTTCGACCAAAACCGGCATTTTTGGAGGTGATTTTGGTAGACGGGGGAATGTTTTTGGAAATGGCGTGGCATGACATGTATTTTGCCGAGGAAAATAAGTTGGTTTCCGGTCAAATTGGCTGATATTTTATGATCGGGAAAAAGCGTCCCAACAACCGATCATTCAATTTTTTCACAGTCTCCATGACCCAGCTGTTCACCATCCCGGGTAACGACCTTCTGACCAAACACCGTGAAGAGGGCAGGGGAAAAACATGACTCCTTTAGGAAACGGCAGAAAAACCTTAAGGAAATGCCATTGACCGTCCGGGACGGTCATGTTCCTCAATACCACACCCCGCTGGAAAATGGAGAAGACCTTCGTGAAGACCCCACGGAACGATGCCGGATCAACCGTGTCCAACCGTTGCCGCCATTCAACCGGACGCGGTTTGCGAGGAAACCGGGACAGGCAGGCCGATTTCCCGCAGGGTCCGCCTGAAAGGGTACCGTTTTTTCAGATGGGTTCGGTTCCCGTCGTGGCGTCGCCGCGAATGTGGGATTTGGGCCACGGAAACGGACAGGAGTTTGGCACCATGATATTGTGGCGTCGCTGCATGTCGGGTCATGCAGTCTAAGACACGCCCCCCGGGGCATCTTTCTCTGCTGATGATGTTTGGAGATTGTCATGGCAAAACATTGAAAACATGAATCTCGAAAAAACAACCCTTGCAATCAATGCCCATAAGAGCGGGAATCACTGTAGTTCTTACCTAAAATACAATTTAATTACAGGAATGCTGGATGTTTATGTTTGAGGATTCCTTGGAATTTGCTGTGTTAAAAAAATAACATCATGACAATAAAACCACCAAACAAAAGACAAAATATGATTGGAAGAAAAGTCTCAACGGTCGTAAGCTTCCAATAACGGCTCGGCTTTTCCCCTTTTTCTAAAATCTCCCATTCCCGTCTAAAAAATGGAAATGCAATCATGTCTTCAAGCTCATCTAAAACTTTAAATTTGCCAGAGTTTAACTGACGATATGACCTTATCACGACTAACCAAGAGAGAGAAATTATCACGCCGAGCATTGCTATGCCCACGAATATGATCTTGGGATGAGAATCTATGATGCCAAGATCAGCAAAGATTCCCACAAAAAAAACCAGACCGCTAAGAAGGCTGATATACAAGCGGTTTGCCACTTCACGTCTTTGGCTGACTCTATCGGCAAGTTCCGCATGCAACTTGTAGATTTCCAACAATTCTGTCTGTGTAGGTTCTTTCATTTTGATAATTTCCGAATGGCCTTAACCGTTGAATTGCAAGGATTGGTTTAGAATTCTGAAATCCAGTCTGTGCTAAATCATTCAATATCAATCCACTTACTGTATGAAGCATAAACTCCTGTTAAGTACAAGAATATATTGACATGGGATCATTTGATTCTTCGATCACCTCTTCCAACTCGTCATCAGGTCCCCCAGTAGCAACCTCCCCTTAGCTCATTGGGGCCGAGATCATCCGAAGTGTCCTGCGAAAAGACTCCCTTGCCAAGTCCCCGTCCTGAAAGTGAAGGTCGATTGGTAGGTGATGCCTTCACGAAATGTTCTTTATGGTTACTCAAGATGCTTGACAATCTATAAAACCATTTTTGGAAATTCAAGTAAAAAATCCCCGATCAGCGAGCTAAATCAAAATTTTGGGGGGATGATATACGTGTTTCCTCAATTCCCAAAATACTATCCGCTGATAGATGATCAATCAATACCATCAATAATGCTCCTAAAACAGTTGCTAAAAGATAGAAATCCAAATGATCGTTTCTCGAAACTATGGCAATAAGGACATTTTGATGTGCCAACCTCAATTGACTGATGGCGAGCGCGACACACAAGATACAATTGATTCAACCGTTGTAATTCCTTATCAAAGTTAAAATTTTGTAACTATTCAAGTCTCTAATCATTCAATATCCTGGACAGTTTGATGGTTGTTGCCTAGGATGAGACGGCACATGCCGCGAGTCCAGCAAATGCCATTGACGCTGACAATTCGGCGGCAGTACCTTTTGATGCAGACATGTGACGTTCCATCCCCCTCATTCATAATCAGTTGATGTGCAGGCCGAGTTGACATCCGAACTTGAACGCCGTGTCGGCCTGAACGGCAGCAAGCTCCCGTCAAGTGATGGGCTAGGGAAGCCCCCGGCACCGAAACGCGCCAATGTGAAGGGGCAAAAGCCGGGTAGCCAGAAGGGCCGCAAGGAAAAGACACTGTACCGTTCTGGCGGGCCGGATCATGTCGAGCACCATTTCCCCTCTAGCCGTACCCACTGCAGGCATGCCCTGGTTGTTGTAGACCATGTTGTCCACAAGTGCATCTGCCAGCGCTGCAGTGGGGGAAACCATGGCCTGGACCTGACGGCGCCAGCTGATTCCGGTGAAGCACCCGGCCGGCCAATGGCATTCGTTTAAGAGTTCAGACACCAAACACCTCAAGATTGGTGTCAATATGTAGTAATGGGTATACGGTATTTATCAATATGTGGAACGAAATAGAATGCTATTTCCATGAATTTTGCTTAAGGAAACACCATTGCCCGGCCGGGACCGGTCTCCGGACAGGGAGCAGGCTCCACTGGCTGCATATCGCGTGTACAGGTCTGTTGATGTACTTCGGGATCGGAAGGGGTCGTGGTGATGTGATGCTCGAGGCTCTTGGCATTGCCGTGCATGATTGTCGGAAGTCCTGCTTCATGTTGCCGTGACCATATCCTGAGGAAACTGGAAAGCGTGTTCCAATTCGGCATTGCGAATCACTGAAACCGTTGTCATCACCAGGTAGGCGGGGGAGGAGTAGGCGGCGCAAGGGCCACAATCCGTTGCTGCGCCTGCGGGACCATCGCGATGCCGTCCTCCGGTTCACGCCACGAACAACATCGCGAAATTGGATCCCGGGATGGAGAGGGTGAAGCAGAGGATACCGGGGTGCCATAGCAGCATTGAAGGAGCGATCAGCCACACCATCATCAGGACGGTTCCGGCGACGGCACGCAGGCAGGGCTGGAACATGCCGGACACGCTTCGCCGGCCGTGGCGTTCGCCGGACCGGTCTGGGGACAGACCATCACCGCCCCGGGGCTGGTCGGCCAGCCCGCCTGTGCAGGGACGGGAGAGACCGATGATCTTGATGTTATGGATATCAGAACCATAACCTCCAACAGTGCCGTTGTTCAAATGAAGGTTTATAACAATCTTTACAGCGAACTGAGAAGTCGAAGCGGAGATGGTGGAATTACGTCATTCAACATTTCGCTTGGGATCTATGACGCCGGGACAGGTTCGCGTGCTTTTAGTCAGGGTTTCACAATAAATTCGGCAATCCCTAATTTGGGATCGAGCAACCAGAATTCAACAGGATTGTCACCTAATACTCCTTACTACGCAGTAGTATCTGTACAGTCTCCATCAATGATCCTTGAACGCCGCTGCTTCATGACGGGTGGCACCTACACGCCGTCGAACGAGAGCGGGCAGGACGGTTACAGCAGCCAGCTTTCAAGCGGCTGCTTCTCGATCAGCCCCCGGACCTTCCAGGACATTCGCAACTGCCTGTGCGGACGGTCGCGCATCTGGACCAACGACGCGCAAAACACCGCCCAACGGAGGACCTTGGGCTGCGCCGACGCCAACTGACGGGCCGGCCCCCTGTCCGGCGATGTGGTCACCCTCCCCCGTCATTGGAGGGGGCAGGTGGTTGGCAGATGGAACGGGAGGCACCATCCCCTGGAGACCATCGCATGGCGCGGTTGTCATGCTCAGTGCTGATTCCGTCCATCCGGATGGAACGCGATCTGGCAGGAAATGTGTGAATCTGGTAGCCCCCCCCCAGGCACCGGGACAAATCCCGTCAGGTTCCCTGGAACCCTCAATCACCGGCAAAAGCGACAATCCTGCAATGAAACGATGGATTGCAAAGGCCATTGCATTGGCGGGCATTCCTGCCCAAAATGCAACTTCATTGCAGGAGTGCTGAATAGTTACAGCCTTTTTTGAAAAACAGATACTTATGTGAGATTATAATGATATAATATTGATTTTATGGTCCAATATAGAATTATATTGGTGGGTTTAGCAGTTCTAAATTACATATTAACTCACTACTCAATGGGGGAAGACCTACTTTTTCTCGATTCAAGTTGTGATCAAGTTCGAATTGGGTACATTTCTCAAAAGTTCGTTGCTGTAAATCTATAATTATTTTTTGTCGAAATTCTATTGCTTTTACTTGTGCGTCTCTGTTCCATTCCACAACAAATGGTCTGGAAATGTAATGAGTAAAACTAAAACTTATGCAGAAAATTATGACAACCAAGCACCATATCCAGTAAATATTTGGGTGGTGTGTATTTTTTTTGCGAAATATACTACCAAACCAACGGAAAGCAACAAACCAAGCAAACCTGTAATTACAGCCGCCAATACTGTAGCTTGAGGAATCAGGGCAATTAAGTAGCCTGTTAGTGAAGCAATGCAGATAACCCCAATTATGCCAGGTATAATCCTGTTGAAAAAAGGGCTTGATCTCATTTGCCTACTGTCTAAAAGACCAGTCAAAACGTTCACTTGGAGCACTTATTCCTAGACGATGTGAAGTGTTGACGGGTAGATTTTTTAAAATATTCTCAGAAAGAGAAAATGTAGTATCGCGCTTACTTGGAAAGCAATCATTCCAATCATCGTTTTGTAAACAATTGATGCGGTAAGGTTTTAATTCCTCATCTGAAATATACAAATATAAGGTATCGGCAGTTTTTATTTGATTCCAATTTATATTTAATTTTATTGGAGATGATGAGCCGCTCCAAGAGGATTCTTGAATTATTTGTTCAAGTATGTTTTTATCTTTAGTAATTGCCCAATACAAATGTTGTCCCGTAGATCCTGCTTCCATGTTACTTTCATTCGTGTTTTGACTCAAATCTATTACCAAATTATTATTTAATTCTGTAGAAATTCCCCAAGTAACTGCTTGGTTGTTTAATCCCATAAATTCCATAGCAACTTCCCCTTTGGTTGGATAGGCCCAAATTTTTTCGAGGGAATCTTCATTTTCGGCATATGAAACACTGAAGTTGAGCAGGAATGTCGATATTGCAAGGTAAATTATCAATCGCATGATTTTAACAAAAATTATCACATCAATTTTTCTGTACTGCAAATGTAATGAATTGCGGAAACGAATTCAAATCAATTTTACCTAAATTTAAAATTTTGTGAGTGGGATTATCAGGAAAGAGTCACTCTCTCACCACTCAACGTCAAACACCTTCAGGCAGTCGCCGGCACGGTCGGGATTGTCCTTCAAAATACCGTTTGGTTCCGCAAACTTGCCAAGGGTTTCAATCACGATAGTCAGAAGGGTGATGGCGGTGTGAGTCGACAACACTATTTTGGTAACATGAAGGTTCTTCCAACTGGTATTGGTCTTGCTTATTGTTCCACTTTGGTTTCAATGATGATCACCTTATAACTTACGATTCCATCACTTTTCTTGCGTCTGTAATAAACCACTCCAACATGCCGGTATTGGTCAAGTTGGTAGCTTCATTTCCAATATTTCTTCTGATTTCCAGACGAAATCACTCAAGAGATCCATCAATTCCTTTAGCTGGGCTCCATCTCCAATGTCCCGGGAATTTCTTGACTGACGCAGGAATTCATTATGTAAATTAACGACCTTATCAAAGCCAATGAGTGTTAGTTCGATCGGAACTTTCCCGACCAACAAATTCTTTTCCACCCCACAAGCCTGCCATGTTGTTCCCATATACATGACAGCTGAAATTGTTTTCACATTACCATTGAATTTGACAGACAACCATATTGCAAACAAAAGTTCCCATATCAAGGTCCTGGCAATGGCACTCAACATCGAAACCATCACCAACCGGCACGGACACAGGGTCACACTCCTCAGGGAAGCCGGGAGGAAAGGCAGCAGTATACGCAGGAAATGGTCGGAAAACCTTAAGGAAATGCCTTGGATTTTGGATTCGCCTTATTAAATAGAGGTGCCCTCGTGCCAGTCCAAAAACTGACAAACGCGTCTGTTCTGGCGGCATGCCACCACCGTAGACGGCCATCCACGCGAATGCCGGTCTCATCCATGTGCCTGGCCGGTGCCTTGACGATCTTCCGGCGAATGGGGGCCGCCACCTGGGCATGATCCCGGGAGACACGGGCAGGCATGTTGACAATCGTCCCTTCCGAGAGCGTGAAACCAAAGATATTCCCGATGGTCCAGGCCAAACGATTCGCGAGTATCATTTGAACCGCACTCGGACAACACACCATGTTCGCAGCCGTCGGACCATGCCGGTTCGGCGCCTTGACATGACCGGGGATAACCGGGGCAGGCGGCGGGCTGGAATACGGTCCCATCCTGAACCCGACCTAGGCGATGGGAACAATTATGTTGGTTGTATCGACCCGCGACCATTCCCCGCGATCCGCCCAGAGCACAAGACAGTATTTCTTGTTGGGTCCTACCTGCAGGATGTTTGAAAATTAGCTGGCAAACCGGGCCCTGAAACCGCCTATAAAGGGAGTCTCCCAGCACTCGCTGGTTTCGTTGACCGGGTGTACTCCAGCCGGAGCAACCCGTCGACGAAGGAATAGATGCCTATCGCCGAATTTTCCACAACCTGAGGCTCCCCAAGATCCCTTGCAGCCAAGCCGTTGAACCGGTCACCCGGAATGCTGGCCGCTATGACCTTTAACAGTTCCTTGCGCGCCGTTTCCTTCACATTGACGGTGATCTTGTAGACACCTTTTGCATCATCCTAGGCGGCCCTTGACCATCGAAGGCAATCCTCTGTCCGGTCGCTCCGACTTGAGTCGTGCGATGATATTGTACCCGGCCCAGTACTTTGTGATTATAGACCCAATATTCCAGAAGATGAATAGAATGTCCGACACGTAAGTTACAACCAATGTCGCTTTCTTAGCCTCAAGGTATTGAATTGCAAAAATGTAGTGTCCTTTTTGGGGTATCCACCGCCCATGAAAGGGGCGTTTCAGCAAAAAAAATGTCTGAATTCAGGAGAATCCGACACTTAGTGAAAAACGGGTGTGGCTTGGAATCCAATCTCTATCAAATTAAAATTAACTATCATCTATTCTATTACATTAAGAAAGGGAAAAAAATGTTCAATTTTTTCAAAAAATTCTTTTACAAAAAACCACTCGAAAAGGTGAATCCGCCCAAAATAATGCTCGAAGAACAGGAAAAGGAGAATTCATTCCCGCAAGTCCAGGGTGCATTGCCCTCAGAAAAGCAGGTGGAAGAAGAACAGAAGTGGCTTTCGGCGATGCGGGTAGCAGGAAGACCCATGTTCAAGTTTCTGTTCTGGTGAATTTAAATCCAAAAGCCTGTTCCACAAGTCGAAAAATGGAGCAAATTCAATACATTTTCAGACAAAAAACCACTTTTGATTCCAAATCATTTCCGAATTTCAGGTCAGACAGCATCATTTTTATTTTTTTGACTTATGATTCAGGCTCTAATGGAGAGGTAACCATGCAGTTTTCCTGACCTCAGGGTTGATTTTGACCAACTTGATCCATTGTTTCCGTATGAAGTAGGCCAGTGTCGCAGTTGATGTTGCCGTGAGTAATATCATGACAACAAATAAATGATTCATATCACCAATGGAATTGATCCGTGAAGACCGGACGGCACAAGTAAATCCCATCGATGATGATTTTGTGGTTTTGACATAAAACCCTAAACTCCAATACCTTGGGATTGGTCGGAAGGGGGTCAAAATTATTAAATAATAAATCATGGTAAAATGAAGCGTGTTTGAATATGGTCACCAATTCCATTCGGTACATTCCACCCCTCCCTTGTTATTGAGATGAAACATAGACAATTCTGTTGAATTGTTGTCTCGGTGTTCCGGGTAAAAGGGGACATTACGGTGTACCTTCTACCCTGCAACATTTTGAATTTCGAAACGATGTAATCTATTGCTTTGGCTGGGCATGCTTGCCTAAACTGAAACCCCGTTTCAGGGATCCTGAATAGTTACCATCATATGAAACAATTTATCAGTCCGTGGTATCTTTGTGATTACAACCTAAATATTCTAGGCGATATAAAATCCGACATCCAATCACGATCCCGCGTCGGTTCCAATCGGTTGAAACCAGTTTATTTCTTTGGTCATGATTGAGAGCCAAGTCTTGAATTTAACAGATTCTGTGAATTGGGGTTTCAATACAGAAATTGGAAAAATAAGGTTTGGAAAAAATGTTTAATCGTAAGTCAATATATTTATTGGGAGACTACTGGCCAGAAGTGCCCGGCAAGAAAAAGCTGGAAGTTAAAGCCCCAATTAAGCAATATTTGATCGGAAGGGAGTCAATCCGCCCAAAGGCAAAAGCGAAACAGAAGGAAAAAAATGAGGTGTTATTAAAAGAAGCTGAATTGCCAGGGGCGAGAACTGAAAGAATAGGCATAATAGATGCAATCAAGACAGAGTTTTGTCCCGTTCACCATTCTGCTTTCAGGGGCGCGTGGAAAGGTACTCTCAAGGGCAATTTCGAAGGCATTTCCATTTCCTGGCGGCTGGCCTTTGTTTTCCGCGCGTCGGGTGGCCAGTCTCTTGGCGAAGGTCATCTGTGCGGATCAGCAACTTGCAGGGAGCATCTTCCATTCGAAATGGCAAACACGAGTTCCGGCCCCCGTGAAGTTGGTTCAATTTTGATTTCGGTCCAGGAATCTTTACCGGGGAACAAAAATAAATTCCTAAATTTCATTTTGACCGACCTGGTGATACCTAGGCCCGATCGTCTTGAAGGGACATTCCATCTTGTTTGCATGGAGCCGCTCAACTGCAACTGCCGGGGTGCATTCGGCAAATTCCGGGCATTCAAGGTTTGAAATTTAAGGTTCTTCCCAAATATGGTGGTGTCTCCATTTATGAAATAGGATCCTTGCCCAAAAGTGTTGTTGAAGAAGGGGATCGAGTCGTATAATAACCCCAGTGCAATTTCATTGACAGGGAAATGTATCAATCCTCCACTGGCTTTTGTTTCTTTTGGCTAATCAAATACATAATCATGCCAATTAGCTCAAAGATTTCCTCTTCCAGGGCATCAATGCGGTTATGCATATCGGCTTCAGGTGTATTCTCCTCGATGTCAAGGAAAACATTCCAGCCTTGCCATTCCTTTGACAGCCTATAGACCAACTCAGGATGGGCCGGCAAATCTTGAAAACCAACATCTTCACCCTGAGTCAGCCAATCAAAAACCGTTTGCTTGGTGAACTCCATTACAGTTCCAATGTGCCTGACTTGTGGGAGTCCAAGTTCAGGTGTAGATTTGACATGTGTTACACCAAGGTCATCAGGGGAAACACCAAGTTCGGATGCAATTATGTCCGCCGTAACCTCTGCTACATTGCGTCCTTTGAGTGCCCGTTCAAGTGTCCGCTTTGATAGAGACATTAGCCTGTATTGCTTGCGCCGTGGTTTTTCCCTGGCACAATCAATTGGGCTAAGAGCCTTCCAATCTTGTGAGTTTTGTTTGTTTTGAAGGCGCTTTGCAAATGAATCAATTGTTCCCTTCTCTTTGGAAATAGGATCCCATTCAGTGATAAGCTTGCGAAGTTTCTCAGTATCGGAAAAATATACATTCGGCAACGGTTTTCGTAAATATTTATTCATGGCGTCTCCTTCCAATTTCGGGCACAGCCCTTTTTGGGCTTTTCCTAGATATATTGGGTCACATCCTTATTATGCAATGGAATTTTGCTCTAAAAGCGCTGGTGAATGTCCGTCCAAAGTGCGAAAATCACACCTTCCGCTTCCAATTGCAACTGCAGGGCTTTCCTGCCGTCACGGCGGGCCGGCAGTTCCTCCATCTTCGGGACAGGGCTGGGAGCGGAAGGATCATCGCCGTCCGCTTCCACGGCATCCGCCCTGTCTATCGCCAGACAGTGGGCTTCAATGAGCCTGCCTGGACGGGCAAGGCTCCGCTCAAGGCCGGCCTTTGCGTGGACACTGCCACGATTGTTACCCGCCTTCAGGAAGGTCCCGTCAACCGCGACACGTTCTTCGCCGACAAGGGACAGGTCGCGACAGGCTCGGACAAACGCGCGGCTCACCCCCTTCAGGGCCTTCCCGCTGTTATGCCGGAAACTGGCCATCGTCCGGCAGCCCGGTTGTGCCTGCTGGCACAGCCACACCACTTCGGTGTTGATGCAGGGCTTCGGCAGGCCGGCATGGGCATCAATCGCACGGACTGGATCGTCGGCAGCCACATGATCGGCCAGGCTCTGGGGAAACAGGTGCACCATGTTGCGGGACCGGACCTCCTTGCACCGTCGAATGGACTTTGTGAAACCTTCATCTGAAAGGATTGGAAACATCCCCCTGCAGGGAAAACAGGGTGGATCCCGCAGGGCGGTTCCAGGCAAGGCAAGAAACCGGAAGGGGAAATCGGGCCAGTTTGGAAAAAATGTTTTCTGCCAGGACATCAACGGGGATGAATGGACAGCGAAAGGAACCTGAAATCATGTCATGAAAAGGTGGGTCTTGAATACTTTCTGGTTTTGATACCAAAATTGCCGTGCAAGGCTAACCATTTTTCTAGCCCAAGTTTAACCTTTGGTCTTGAAACCTGGCCTGCTCTCCATCTACAGTCTGGCGATCCCTCAAGCTGGATGAAACGATTAAGTGGCAGGGCAAGGGGTGCTATGGCTACACCTTGCAATGCGACGACAGGCGCCCAGATTACATAGCCCGGAAATCCCATGATGATCCAGACCGCCTTACTGAGTTGGCGGTATTGAATGGCATCACGAACGATAGTCCCTACCGGGGCGACTGCCAGAAGGTCTTCGATGTGGAGTGGTTAAGGGATAAAACCAATCAGTGTTTACAGGTAGTGTTTTTTATTTTGTGGATTACATACGTGAATATACAAACCCCGTTTCTTTTCATTCTTTAAACCCACCAAGAGATATTGTCGATATCTAGATTATCAATTTATTCCGATACTTCTTGATCAAGTTGTCTAATAGCAGTTCTGCTATCAGGGTTTCTTGAACCTGTTGCAAAAAACAACAATACCCCAAGAACTAGTTGTGCAAACCATTTTTTACCAAATGATAGAAACAGCAAGCGTCATTACCAAGATAACCACAGAGGCTATACTTAATCTAAAGCAATGTTTTGGGAATTTTATTCACAGATATCTAAACACCAAAAAACAACCAACATCGGTTCCAGTTCGGAGCCTTGTTTATTTTAATCACAAAGGAGAATGATTATGAAAATTTCAATAGATGATATTTTTGGATTTGCCTATATATCAAGTGCATGGCCCTACCAAGAAGGTGGCTTGAGTTGACTAAATTATTACAATATGGGAATCTCAACCAATTTGTCTAAGTTATATACCTATGAATCATAAAATCTGTCCTGTTGTGCTATGTGGTGGTGTTGGTAAACGATTATGGCCAGTATCTCGAAAAACCTACCCCAAGCAATTTTCCAAGTTCCAGGGGCAACACAGTTTGTTTCAGAAGACCGTAAACAGGTTCAATGATCCACGATTTGAATCACCCTTGATTCTTACAAGCAATGAATACAGATTCATTATTGGAGAGCAGCTAAATCAAGCCGTAACAAGCAATTATGGTATCATCATTGAACCAATGCCTAGGGATACTGCACCTGCAATTTTGGCAGCTGCCTTGCAACTCAACAAGAAATCTGGAAATTCGACAATGCTGGTTCTCCCATCAGATCATTCAATTGGTAACGATGAAGAGTTGATTTCCCTTATTTACAACAGTCAATCATTTGCTGAAGCAGGAGAAATTATTGCCATAGGCATCAAGCCTGACCGCAGTGAGACAGGATACGGTTGGATTGAACCTTCGGAAACAGGATATGGGAACAGCAACCTGTTCAGGGTAAAGCAATTTCATGAAAAACCAGATTTGGAAAAGGCCGAAAACTTTTACAAGCAGGGTAAATTTCTTTGGAATTCTGGAATTTACCTATTTTCAACAGAGACGATTATTGAAGCATTCAAGGAGTATTCTCCCAAAATCTTGAAATATGTTGCTGCAGCGGTAGAAAATTCAACAATTGATTTGGATTTTATTCGATTGGACAAACAAAGCTGGAAAGGTATTGAGCCGATTTCAATTGACTATGCGATAATGGACAAGGTGCCAAACATGTTGGTAACCACATACCAATTTGGCTGGGATGATTTGGGTGATTGGAATGCCGTTTGGAGAGAAAACCAAAAAGACCAAAATGGTATATCGTCCTCGGGGAATGTATTTTCATCCAAATGCAAAAATTCGTACCTTAGATCTGAAAATGCAAATCAAATACTGGTTGCTCTTGGATGCGAGGATTTGGTTGTGGTATCAACAACCGATGCGGTGCTCGTTGCCAAAACAGATCAAACACAAGATGTGAAAAATGCTGTGGATCAGCTCGAACAAGCCGGATACACCCAATCATGGCAAAATCTGATAGAAAATAGGTATTGGGGTAAAGTTGAGACACTTTTGAGCGAGGAAAAGGTACAAATAAACCGACTGGAAATCAATCCAGGTAAAAATATTGTGCTGCAGCGACACAGTTTCCGATCTGAACATTGGGTGGTTCTCAAAGGTAAAGCCAATATTACCTTGGAGGACAGGAAGATTACACTGCAGGAAAACCAGTCATTGGATGTACCAATGGGAACAAAACACAGCTTAAGTAATTTAACGGACAAGCCATTGATTCTTGTTGAGGTAAAAACTGGGTCCCAGTTGGATATGAATGATACTGAAAGGTTTGAGAGTTAGAACCAAAACCAGATTCAATTGACTATATCTTGAGGTTATAATCCCCCATTGCATTCTATGGTTTGCATGAAACAAAAGCCTAAACAGAAAAAAATATTGGCTTAAGTGAGGCAAAAAAGAGTATCAGCAAGTCCGCCTGAACCCCCCTTTTTATAATTTGCTGACAGATCAATTCTTCCCTTGAATTGGTAATCGACTTTCTTTCCAAATCGAATGATTGTCTTGAAAGTACCTGATCGCCAATTTGTTTGCAGCATCTCGATCATAATCCTCAATTACACTCCCCCCCAAACCTGCCGTCCCAATATCCGATATGTTTATCGGAACACGAATTGAATTATCCTGCCAAATTCCAATTCCCTTAAGCTCAAGCAAGCCACTCAGCCATACATCATCGACAGTCCAAACGATTGGTGGAATGTCAAAAGCATTCTTGTCAAAAAATTCAGGCTTTATCAATACTCCTCCATAACCAGCAGCAATATCAATATAGCCGGGTTTCCTGCAATTGATTCGTGAAGGCTTTTTATGGGGTTTGCGGAATATGAATTCCTTGAGCTTTTGATTGATCCTTCCACCCATATATGCATAATCTTCCATTACCCTTAATTTGACGGCCCTGGGCAAGCGTTCGTTTGAAGTGTGGATGCCATACCTCGTCAAGTGCCAACCAGTTGAGACAATTGCCTTATCGGGTGATTTTTGTGAAGCCGAAACAAATGACTTCAGCCAGTCCCGTTCCGGCAATCGGTCATCATCGCAGTAAATGATCCGGGTTTCTGTTCCCCAGTGTTCTCTGGCACAGTACAAAACCTTCGTCGCCGGTCCCAGGTCCTTGTCAACGATTTTCAAGGTAACTCCCGGAGGCACCTCGGGGGGGGGGTGCAAAGGCATGCTGGGGGAACCGCCGATAGTAGCGGGGTATGAACAGCTGTATTTCATCGGCCTGATGGTCCTGGTCCAACAAACATTTCAGTACCTTGCCAAGATCCTTGAATCTTGGCGGGATTGATGAAAGCGAAATGACAACCTTATCTTTCATGGCCCTGAACAGTTGAAATATGACAATGGTAAAATCCTGCTGCTGTTTTGTATTGCCTGGAACACAAAAGATACAACTTGACAAGATTATGTTTTCCAAATACGGATCGCTAGTAAGTTTTTGAACAAATATACACAAATATAAAATATTGAAGTGGGCAAAAATGGATTGGATGAACCATATTGAAAATTGTGTTGAAATTTGATTATATTTCAATTCATCAGAACGGCGGATAATGTAAGATTCGTCTTCACGGGGTTTAGAAATCCCTGAGGTGCGTAAAGCCTCTTTTGCCGTTACTCTGTCACCCAACCTCTCACCATCAGGCAGTGGGTTGGCGAATCCGAGCACAAAATGTAAATTCGTAAGATTTTGAAGGTCTGTGATGACATTGGGATGATGTTATCCCAGACCGCTTGAAATCCAATCCCGGATTTGTCTTTGTTATTTTGGATGGACAGATATATAAACATCTGGACAAACTAAGCGGGTGAATTTCAGCCCGTATCAATTAAGCCAAAGAACTAAACGGTGGAAGGTGGCAGAATCCCATTTATTGAAGACCTATTTGTTCATCACCAGTGTAATACCAGGATTGGCAAGGGGAATTGCCTATTTCAGGACAAAGCAGGGGATTGAAGATCCAAATCGCGTCAAGGAGCGTCTGGGTGTCCCTTCAGCTAGTCGCAAAAAGGGTGCGTTGATTTGGTTTCATTCGGCCAGTGTAGGTGAAACCCTGCTTGTGTTGCCCCTGATCAGGAAAATTTCAAAAATTTTCCCGAATCATAATATTCTACTTACAACGCAGACCGTTTCGTCCGGGAAAATGGTCATATCCAAACTTGCCGAAAATGCTGTACATCAATATCTGCCATACGATTTGTTGCCATGTGTAAGGAGATTCCTGAATCACTGGCAACCTTCGGTTGGTATCCTTGTTGAAAACGAGATTTGGCCGGTCCTGATTTCGGAAGCGGATCAACAAAACATACCTCTTTTGGTCATCAATGGAAAAATGACCAAAAAATCATTCCACCGATGGAAACGATTTCCAAAGTTCACCCAAGTGCTGTTTGATAAAATAAACCTGTTTCTGGTTCAGACACCTGAAATAAAGTCAAGGCTTTCAGAACTGGGTGTGAAGCCCGACAGGCAAGTTGTAACAGGGCAGTTGAAACAGGAATCCAGTCCACTTCCCCATGACCCTGAAGAATTGTCCAATCTGAATGAATATTTCCAAAACAGCCAGGTATGGGTTGCGGCTTCCACCCACAGGGGGGAAGAGGAAATCATTGCAGAAACCCAAATCAGGTTGTCAAGCACTACAGGTAACAAAATCCAATTGATTTTGGTTCCCCGTTATACAGAAAGAGCAAGGGAGTTAGTGGAACTGTTAAGTACTTATGGTTTGAACTCGGCACTGAGATCAAAAGGGGAATTGCCTGGTGAATCCGATACCGTTTTCATTGCGGATACCATGGGTGAACTGGGTTTATGGTACAGGCTGGCCAAAGCTTGCTTCATTGGTGGGTCATTGGTTCAAAGAGGTGGGCACAATCCCTACGAACCGGCTCTTTTGGAATGCCCAATCATACATGGGAAGCATCACGAGAATTTCTCAGCTGCATACGAACGGTTGAAGGAGTGCGGAGGATCCCAGGAGGTAAGTAATTCAAGTGAACTTGCTCTCGCTGTTGAGAAGGCCTTGGACTCCGAAAACCGTTTGAATTATGTCAGGAATGCTAAAATACTGGAAAAAGGTGATGGTGTTGCGGTCAATGAAACTCTTGATGTCATCAAGAGTTTCATCAATTAAAAACCTAAATTACTCCATGAACCTAATTTGCCTTGTTCATGGATAACTGGAACTTGCCTCGATCATCTATTTTGGTAAGTTTGACTTTTACTTCCTGGCCTTCATTCAATACCTCGGAAGGATGTCCAAGCCTTCTATTGGTAATCTGGCTAATATGAACCAAACCATCCCTTTTGCCCATGAAGTTAACAAAGGCTCCAAAGTCCATTATCTTGACAACCTTTCCAGTGTATATCTTGCCGACCTCAGGCACGGCCACGATTTCTTCGATCATGCTGGAGGCCTTTTCCAAGGCATTACCATCTGGAGAGGCAATTCTCACGATACCGTCATCGTTGATTTCGATCTTGGCACCGGATACTTCGGTAATTTCACGAATGACCTTGCCGCCGGACCCTATGACTTCCCTGATTTTATCCACGGGAATTTTCCTGGAGATGATTCTGGGAGCAAATTCGGAAAACTCACCAACACCGGCTATGGCTTTCGACATTTCTCCCAATATATGCATTCTTGCATCTCGGGCCTGATCGAGTGCCTGGGACATGATTTCCGGCGTGATGCCTGCAACCTTGATATCCATCTGCAGGGAAGTCACACCATTTTTGGTTCCGGCGACCTTGAAATCCATATCACCAAAATGGTCTTCGCCACCCAGAATATCCGTAAGGACCGCAAACTTGCCATCTTCCCCCAAGATCAGACCCATTGCAACACCTGCAACATGACCCTTCAAGGGAACAGCTGCCTCCATCATCGAAAGGGAAGCTCCACAAACCGTTGCCATGGATGACGATCCATTTGATTCCGTGATTTCCGATACCACCCTTATCGTATAGGGAAATTGATCCGGTTCAGGTAGAACCGGCTTCAATGCACGCCAGGCAAGTTTGCCATGTCCAATCTCCCTTCTGCCCGGAGGGCCAAGCCTACCTGTTTCCCCGACGGAATAGGGTGGGAAGTTATAATGGAGGAGAAAGTTTTCCCTGAAATTACCGTGAAGGGCATCGACTATTTGTTCATCATCCCCTGTTCCAAGGGTGGTCATGACCAAAGCCTGGGTTTCACCCCGGGTAAACAAGGCCGAGCCATGTGGTCTGGAAAACAATCCCACCTCACATTCGATGGGTCTGACTTCTGTCAATGAGCGGTTATCGATTCTACGACCTTTTTCCAGGATGTTGTTGCGCAGGATTCCGGACTCAAGCTTTTTGATCTGGCCAGAAATTTCCTGCTCCGAATATTCTTCCTCAAGTTCTGATTTTATTTTATCCTTTGCGTCCGAAATTGCTTCCTGTCTTTCGGTCTTTTGGGAAATTTCATAGGCATCGGCAATCAATCCTTGCCCAATGGAGGTAACCTTCTCATTGAGTTCGTCCGTTTCAGGTGCAACAAAACTGTATTGAGGTTTGTCCACCTCATTTTTCAATTCATTGATCAGGTCAATGACCGGTTGCATGTTCTCGTGACCAAAAACCACGGCACCGAGCATTTCCTCTTCTGTCAATTCGCAAGCAATGGATTCGACCATCATCACTGCTGCAGAAGTTCCGGCAACCACCAAATCCAACCTTTGGCCATTCCCCATTTGTTCTATTTCGCTAATGGAGGGGTTGAGGCTGTAGTCACCGTTGGCAAAACCTACCCTTGATGCCCCGATGGGACCAAGAAATGGCGCACCGGAAATTGCCAAAGCCGCCGATGAGGCAACCATGGCCAGAATATCAGGATCATTTTCCAAATCATGTGAGAGGACAGAACAAACAATATCGACGGGATTTTTGAAACCTTCGGGAAACAAAGGCCTGATTGGACGATCAATCAGGCGTGATATCAATGTACTTGCTTCCGAGGGTTTGGCTTCCCGCTTGAAAAATCCTCCGGGGATTTTACCGGAGGAATAGTATTTCTCCTGGTAATTGACAGTCAGTGGAAAAAAATCCAGTTCGCTGTTTTGTTTCTGGTCAAATGTAACGGCAGCCATAACACATGTTTCGCCCAAGGTTGCCACCACGCACCCATCTGCCTGTCTTGCAATCTTGCCGGTTTCCAAGGTAAGCGTTTGCCCACCCCATTCAATCGTTTTTGTAATAATATTAAACATCTACTTCTTTCTTATGCATTCCACTGATTGATCGTGGATTGAAAAATTCCATAATGGAGGGAAAATCATTTTGTGTCCATTCTATCGTAAATGGACCTACTTGAATCATCAGTTTATCGTCGTAAACCCAAACTCGTGATGATGGCTTTATATCGCTCTTCATCCTTGCGTTTCAAATAATCCAGTAATTTCCTTCTTTTGGCAACCATATTCAGAAGGCCTCTTCTGGAGTGGTTATCCTTTTTGTGGGTTTTGAAATGCTCGGTCAATGACTTTATCCTGACGGACAGGACTGCAATCTGAACCTCTGGTGATCCGGTATCATCCGTGCGTCTGGCGAACTTACTGACCAGTTCCTTCTTTTGTTCTGGTGTTATCGACATCTCATATCTCCTTGTATCATATCAATATACTTCTTTACCACCAGCCAGGATGTCGACCAGCATGAACAGAGGTAATTTAATTTATGTCAGGCAAGGATATAAGGAAGATTTATCCATATTCCAGTTGTTAAACTGGTTTTTTATGGCCTTTAATGTTTATTTCCTATCATTTATAAGGAAAATCATCAAATGCCATGTAAGAAAGATAAAACAAGGAGTGTTTATTGTATTTTGATTATTTTATGGGTCATTACATACGGGTTTGATTCCCGTATTGCGGTGCATTTTCATCTTCAATAGGCCTTCTTTTGGTCACAAAATACAGTTGCGGTGTTCCCGTTCCTTCCAAAAAAAGGATTTGGAGTTGAACGAATCAGCCCCGAAAAGGGCCAAAACGCCAAAATCGGGTTGCTTCATGGCAAAATTCACTGCAATAACAAAAACACCCCCATTCCTGAAAAATCAATTTTTTTATTACGAATTTACTGTAACCGTAATCCGTTTAATTGATATTCTCACCGGCGCCGATTCCAGAATTAGCCATAAAGCCCTATTAACAAAGGGAAAGATAAAATTCTTGATGGTACATGTAATGGAAAGAATTATGTAACGAACTTCAGATTCACCACACAAGGCTGGTATCAGGCAAAATACTGTAAAAAGTTATTGGTGGTGGAATGATCTTCCATTCGGTTTTGCCCATATTTCCAAAAATTCATGCCTAAATAATCGCTTCCTGAAATATCAAACCCCCACAGCCAAATACATTTTCAGTTGATGTTGGACAGAAAATCATCCCAATCTCAAGGTGATTGCTTTGCCTGGGTAATTTTCCTGTTGACTTTGGATTTTAGTATTAGTAAAAATTTAGTAATACTAAAAAGGGGATGGGCACTTGGCGTTAACTTCAGAACAAAAGATACCGGGGCATAGTCTGGAACCCATCGGCATGAAGGTCAGAAACCGCCGAAGGGAACTGGGACTTACGCTGCAGGAATTGGCCGATGCCACCAATCTGTCGGTCGGTTTCATTTCACAATTCGAACGGGATCTGACATCACCCTCATTGTCATCACTGGCCACCATTGCCCATTCACTAAAGGCTGAAATTGCCGATTTTCTGGTAGTGCCGGGGGGTGAATCGTCCCTGACTAGATCAGATAAGCGCGAACCCTATACCATCAATGAGGGCTCCCTGATTTATGAAAGACTTACTTCAAGATTTCCCGGCCACAAGCTGAGTGGGGTCATCATGAAGGAGAAACCGGGGCATAGAAGTCCCCCCATGCGTCATCAAGGGGAGGAGTTTTACTATGTGCTTGAGGGTTCCATTACCTGTGAGGTCGATGGCAAGAGAACAATCCTTAAAGAGGGTGATTCCATACATTTCAATTCCAACGAACTGCACTCGACATGGAACCATACTTTGCAAACCGCCAGTATCCTGGTTATCTGCACCATGGAGATATTCGGCGATACCACAAGTTTAAATTCCGAGCCGGAAGAGGGCTCCAGGGATAAATACGGGAGGAACGACAACTGATCGTTCATTCCGAATGTAAAAATGAAAGGAAAGAAGATGATTAGAATGGGTAAATTACTATTTGCAGCTGTCCTGATAGCTATTGCAGGTCTTGCTGCCCATGCTGAAAAAGTCCTGCGGCTTGATGAAGTTGCCGTCGGAGAACTCGATCCGGCCAAGGCCTCGGATTATGCCGACACCATATTGATGTTCAATGTCTACGACTCACTGGTAATCCCGCGTCAAGGCGGACCGGGACTTGTCCCACATCTTGCTGAAAGTTGGCAAGGTGAAGGAACCAGTTACACGTTCAAGATCAGGGAGGGCGTCCAGTTTCAGAGTGGCAATACATTGACTGCCGAGGATGTCGTGTTTTCCTTTGATAGAATGAAGGCCATCGGACAAGGCCTGTCCTTCCTGTTTGTCAGTGTGGACAAGGTAGAGGTGGTCGACGGTAACAGCGTCAGGTTTACCCTGACTGAGCCCTACGCACCCTTTGTGTCATCATTGGTGAGACTGCCGATTGTCGACAAGCAACTGGTCATGGACAATCTTGAAGAGGGTGAGGGAGAAATGGGTGACTGGGGCCAGGCTTTCCTGACCTCCAATGCTGCTGGAACGGGAGCCTATCTGGTAGAATCACACAATCCGCAGGAGGAAACGGTCATGAAGAAAAACCCCAACTATTTTCTGGGGGTTGGTGATCGCGCACCCGATACCGTCCGCCTGCGCTACGGTCTGGAAGCAGCCACGGTCCGTACACTCATGGCTCAGGGTGAACATGACATCACCTCCCAGTGGTTGCCCCCTGAGGTCATGCGGGCTCTGGTTGAAGACGGCAATCAGTTCCTCACCGAGGGAGGAACCAGTGCATTCTATTTCAAGTTGAATACCCAGAAGGCCCCTTTGGATGATGTCAATTGCCGTCATGCATTGGCCAATGCCTTCGATTATGAATCGGTCCTGAAACTGATTGCCATTACCGATGAGGTATCAAGCGGCACGGGATCGACGGGTGCCATACCGGTTGGCATGTTCGGATCAAACCCGATCGGCAATGAACGGCAAAGGGATCTGGACGCAGCCCGCCAGAATCTGGCCGATTGTACCTACGATCCGGCCGAGTTCGAAATCGAAATCACCTGGATTGCCGAAGTGCCATTGGAGGAAAGACTGGCTCTGCTCTTCCAGGCCAACCTTTCGGAAATCGGCATCAAGTCAACCATCACCAAGGTTCCATGGGCCCTGTTCTCAAGTTCAGTCAATGATCCGGCCAGCACACCTCATGTATCCCAGATCTTTGTGACCGCCGTTACCGGTGACCCGGACACCCTGCTTTATGGCATGTATCACTCCACCAAGGCAGGAACATGGCAGTCGCCCGAACATTTGAATGATGCCGAAGTTGACAGGCTGCTCGATTTAGGCCGTCTGGCTGCCTCAGATGAAGCCAGGGAAGAAGCCTATTCAGCCCTCAATGACAGGCTGGTTGCAATTGCCCCATCCATTTACGGTTATGATCAACAATCGGTCTTCGTGGCCCGGCCTAATATAAAGGTCCCGGCTCTCTCCGATCCGGCACTTGCCTTTGGGCTTGATACCATGGGCTTTTTGTTCCGGTTGATGGAAATCGAGTAACCATATTGCCAATCACCAGCCCGGTTCTGGCTGGGTTGGTGATCCGGTTTACCATTTGAATATCAGTGGGTAATGTCCTGAACTTGCTGATAAGGAGGGTATGGATTTCCCTTCTTGTCCTCGTTGGAGTCTCAATATTGATCTTCCTGATAGCCAGGGTAATCCCCGGCGATCCGGCACGTATTGCCCTTGGTCCCAACGCAACAGACGAGCAGGTCATCAAGCTGAGGGGAGAGCTCCACCTCGATGATCCCATCTGGAAACAGTATGGCTATTTTGCCAGCGAATTGCTCCAGGGGGATCTGGGTACATCACTCTATACCAACCGACCGGTCGTCAAGGATATTGCACAGTTTCTGCCGGCAACTCTTGAGTTGGTCTTTGCCGCCGGCATTCTGATGGTCATGATCGGACTGCCCCTTGGTATCATCTCGGCCAAATACGAAGGGAGGTTTCTTGACAATCTCATAAGGGTCATTGCCCTTCTGGGGGTCTCGGCCCCGAGTTTTGTCTGGGCCGTCATCCTGATGCTGCTCTTTGCCTTTTTCCTGCCTCTCTTTCCCATTGCAGGTCGTATCCACACTGATTTTGATATTGCCCGTACAACAGGGTTCCTGCTGATCGATACTCTTTTGGTCGGTAACCTGAGGGCCTTTTTTGATGCCATCTGGCATCTTTTTCTACCCGCATTTGCCCTGGCCCTGTCGGGCATTGGACAGGCCGCCAGGCTGACTAGGGCCAACATGACCGAAACCTATCGCCGACCCTACATTGAAATGGCCCACTCCTACGGGTTTCCGGGCTGGCGGGTGGCCCGCAAATATGCCTTCAAGCCTTCCCTCATACCTTCCCTGACCATTATCGGTCTGGATTTTGCCGCCATGCTGGGCAATGCCTTCCTGGTTGAAGCAATCTTTGCATGGCCCGGTCTTTCGAGGTATGGTGTGGCCGTAATCCTGCGCAAGGACCTGAATGCCATTGTCGGTACGGTACTGATCATTTCGGCAGCCTTTCTGATTGCCAACCTGATTGTCGACCTGTTGATAGCTCTCCTCAATCCCAAGATCAGGTATGCACGGAGAAGCCCTTGAAGAGAGCAGTCAGAATTATCTTCGCCACCCCCCTTTCCGTTATCGGGGTCATTCTCATTGGCCTGGTCGTGGGCTCGGCCATCCTGGCTGATTTCATCACGCCGTTTCCAAGCCATCGTGGAACGGTCGTGGATTTCGACAATTTCAATCAACCACCCGATTGGACCAATATCATGGGTACCGATCTCGTGGGCAGGGATCTCTTTACCAGGATTATCTATGCCTACAGGATTTCCCTCATTCTGGGCATTGTTGTTCTCCTTTTGGCCGTACCCCTGGGCGTAACCGTCGGTCTGATGGCAGGCTATCTTGGTCCAAGGGTTCGTTTTGTCCTGATGCGAACGACCGAGGTTTTCCTGTCCATCCCGCCCCTGGTTCTGGCCATGTCCATCATGGGTGTCCTGGAACCCACCCTGATCAATGGCATGATGGCGGTGACGGTCATGTGGTGGCCTTGGTATTCCCGTCTGGTCCATAACCTGACCCTGGCCGAAAGGGAAGAAGGTTATGTCCTGGCAGCCGAGGTTATCGGAGCCTCCAGATTCCATATCATGTTTGTCGAAATACTGCCCAACTGTTTTCCGGCCATCCTGACCAAAATGACCCTGGATCTTGGTTTTGTCATCCTGATTGCCTCGTCCCTGTCGTTTCTCGGTTTGGGGGTCCAGCCGCCCACACCCGATCTTGGCTCCATGGTGGCCGAGGGCGCGCGCTACCTGCCGGATTCCTGGTGGCTGACCGTATTCCCCGGTCTGGCAATACTGGTAGCCGTTTTCGGCTTCAACCTGCTTGGTGATGCCATGCGGGAAGTTTTGGGAACACACCAATGAAGAACCCAACCTTGGAAATCATTGACCTCTCCCTGAGTTTCAAGGGGCTGATGGAAACAACCAGGGTGCTGCATGATGTTTCCCTGACCATAGGTCAAAAGGAAAAGGTGGCGCTGGTTGGTGAATCGGGTTCCGGCAAGTCGGTAACAGCCAGATTGGTCCTTGGCTTGCTGCAGGCCCAGAGCAAGACCAGGGTATCAGGCACAATCAATTTCGAGGGAAGGGATCTGGCGTTGATGACCGCCCGGGAAAGACGCCAGTTGCGGGGCAGCAGAATGTCAATGATCTTTCAGGATCCGGTATCGGCCCTCAATCCGGTTTATCGCATCGAAACCCAGTTTCACGAGGTTCTGAAACGAAATCGCCCCACCATAAACCTTGATGATGCCAGAGGTGAAGCCACGGCCATACTGGGTGATGTCAACATAACCGAACCGGAACGGGTATTGAAGTCCTTTCCCTTTCAACTCTCAGGCGGCATGAACCAGCGGGTCATGATTGCCATGGGGTTGATCAATGAACCAACATTGCTGATAGCTGATGAACCAGGTACGGCCCTTGATGTAACGGTCCAGGACCAAACCCTTCGCCTGATGCATGACATGGTCGAGGAAAGGGGAACCTCGGTCTTTTTCATATCCCACAATCTTGGGGTTGTACGGGAATTTTCCGATCGTCTCTATGTGATCTACCAGGGAAGGATTGTTGAGGAAGGAAAGACGGAGGATGTGTTTGCCAACCCGAAACATCCCTATACCAGAGCCTTGCTGGCGGCGGTACCAAGTATTACCAGTGGCGATACAATTTCTGATGCCATCAATGATACCTCGGCCTTTCTCGCTCCAAGGGAAGTACATTGGGATGCCTGATTGATGACTGTTCCCCTGCTTGCGATCAACCAACTTGCCAAGATGTTTCAACTGGAAGGCTATCAGGTCCATGCGGTCCGGGGGGTTACTGTGGATCTATGGCAGGGGGAATGTCTGGCCATAGTTGGTGAGTCGGGTTCCGGCAAAAGCACGGTGGCCAACATGATTTTGGGTGTGTATCCACCAACCTCGGGCCAAATCAGCTTCAAGGGACAACCCCTTGGTGCGCACCGAACCAAAAGCCAGCGCAGAGCCATACAGCTTGTCCAGCAGAACCCCTTTTCTTCCATCAACCCAAGTCGAAGAATTGGAGCAACCCTCAAACTGCCCCTTGATGTTCATGACATAGGTACCAAGGGTGCACGGATGACCCGGGTGGAGGAGTTACTCGGTGAAGTAGGTCTACCGGCCGATTATGCCACAAGAGCCCCATTGACCCTTTCGGGTGGTCAATGTCAGAGGGTGGCAATTGCAAGGGCTCTGGCCAGCCAGCCTGAAATGATTGTCCTTGATGAACCAACTTCAGCCTTGGATGTCTTGGTCCAGGCACGGGTTCTGATCCTTTTGAATGAATTGCGTAGAAAACGGAACCTCACCTATGTTTTCATAACCCATGATTTGGCCGTGGTCCGCAATATGGCCGATCGAGTTGCCGTCTTGAAAGATGGTCAACTGGTCGAGCTGAAATCCACCCACGAGATATTTGATAATCCCGAACACGACTATACCAGAAGACTGATCAGCGCCTCTCCGGTCATTACTGAAGAGGAACGCATCATGAGAAACAGATTGAGGGAAGGGCTGGCAATGGAGGCAGTAGAATGATGGACAGGTTTATTCGTCTGGCCGAGAATGCAAACTGCCGGACCGAACAACTTTTTGAGGAGCTTGAACGATTAGCCGTTACCCAGCTGGATATAAAACTGTTTTCCGTGATGAAAGTTGATTTTGCCGGAGGAGAAGCCCATCGTATCTATACCAGCGAGCCAGAGGTTTACCCCCTGTCTGGTACCAAGCCGATTACCACCGGGGATTGGGCAGATATCGTGATCGGGCAAAAACGACTTTTTGTTGCCAATGATTACGCTGCTCTGGTTGAAGTGTTTCCTGATCATGAAGTGATCAAGTCACTCGGCTGTGAAGCCATAATCAATGTACCGATCGTCATTGGGGGAAAGATATGCGGTACCCTGAACATCCTGGGTCCGGCCGGTGCCTATCCACCGGCAACCCTTCCCTTCGCCGAACAACTCAAGGTCCCCGGCACCTTTTGTTTTCTTTTCAACGATTATGTCACTAATGGAAATATAAATGGTTGACTCAACAATACGTGTTGCGACCGATGTCGGTGGAACATTCACCGATTTGGTCTGTTTTGAAATCGCTGGCAAGACCGGCCAATCAACGGTGAGTACAGCCAAATCGGCCACCACACCACCTGATTATGAAACCGGCATGATGAATGTCATTGAGAAGGCCGGGGTCGATCTGGCCAGAGTTAATTACCTGGCTCATGGTACAACCGTAGTCATCAATGCCCTGACGGAAAGAAAGGGCGTCAAGGTTGGCCTGATCACCACCGAAGGCTTTCGCGATACACTGGAAATCGCCAGAGGCAACAGACCTGATTTCTTCAATCTGCATTATGAAAAACCACCACCCTTCGTCCCCCGATACCTGCGCTGTGAACTGCCCGGTCGCATGACCTACCAAGGGGAGGAAATGAGACCACTGATCCTTGATGGGTTGGTAGATATCATCAATGGCTTCAAGGATGAGGGGGTAGAGGCCATCGCCATCAGCTATCTCCATTCCTATGCCAATCCGGCCCATGAACAGGCCACCGAGTCGGCTGTCAGGGAACTCTGGCCTGAGGTCAGGGTCGTCTCCTCGCACAGCATTGCCCGGGAATGGCGGGAATATGAACGAACCAATACGGCTGTCCTTTCGGCCTATGTCCAGCCGGTGGCCGAAGGTTACCTCAGGCGACTTGATGAAAAACTCAAGGCTAACGGCTTCGGGGGAAGCCCTTATGTCATGCAGTCCAATTGCGGGGTTGATACCCTTGAGGCCATTGCCAGGACACCCATTACGATGATTGAATCAGGTCCCTCATCGGGGATATGGGGAGCGGCCGAACTGGGCAAACTGATCGGTGATCCCAATGTCCTTGCCCTGGATATCGGGGGCACGACCGCCAAATGTTCCCTGATCGAAAACGGCAATATCAGGATTGTTACCGACTACTGGATTGAGAAAAGCCGGAAATCCTCGGGTTATCCTGTCATGGTTCCAGTGGTTGATCTTGTCGAAATCGGCAATGGGGGAGGGTCCATCGCCTGGGTGGATGATTACGGCAAGTTGCATGTCGGTCCCCAATCGGCCGGGGCCGTTCCCGGTCCTGCCAGCTACGGCAAGGGTGGGACCGAAGCCACGACCACCGATGCCAACCTGCTTCTGGGCAGGATCAACAAGGATTACTTCTGTGGTGGCGAAATCACCGCTGACATGGCCAATGTTGAGAAAACCATTGGCAACATTGGCAAGAAACTCGGGGTTGACACGCGGGAAGCTGCCAGGGGGATCGTCAGGATTGCCAACAACAGCATGGTCAATGCTTTGAAACTTGTATCACTCAACCGAGGATTTGATCCAAGGGACTTTACCCTCGTGGCCTTTGGTGGGGGAGGTGGCATGCATGCCGTGGCCCTTGCTCAGGAACTGGGGGTCGGCAAGATCATTATTCCGGCCAATTCTGCAGTGTTTTCGGCCTGGGGCATGACCATGTCGGATCTCAGGAGGGATTACTTCGTAACCTGTCTTGCCGATTTGAATCAGGGCACGGCCGAGCACATCGAGGAAACCTTCAGGGAAGCGGAAAAGACAGCCCTGGAGCAGTTTGCCGGAGAAAACATCGATAGGGGGGAGATTTCCTTCACGAGATTTGCCAAGTTAAGGTACCAGAATCAGGAGCATACGACCGAAGTAGAGTTGAAGGGTGCCATTGCCGGAGAGAAAATCTCCAATATTGTTGACAGTTTCAAGGAGGTCTATGAACGCGAATATACCTATCGGCTGGATGCACCGGTCGAAATGGTGGGTATTCATCTCGTGGCCGTAGCCGAGGTTGGCAAACTCTCACTGCCCGCCAGGCAAACGACTGGCCGGGATATATCGACGGCCGTCAAAGAGGTCCGAGAGGTGGATTATGCCTTGGAGGGCATCCATGAGGCAACCACCTATGACGGTTCCCGACTGGAACCCGGAATGGCGTTTGAGGGACCGGCCATCATCGAGGAGGAGGGAACGACAATTGTTGTCCATCCGGGCAACCGGACCGTTGTTGATGACTATGGCAATTACATCATCACAATTTGAGGGAGGATGGACATGACCACCAACGAAACCGATCCGATCACGATCGAGATTATCCAGAACTCCTTGCAGGCTGCCGCCGATGAGATGTTTGCGGCCATGCGCAAGACAGCCATGAGTTCAATAATCTATGAAGTCCTGGACATGGGAACCGGCATCATGGATCCCCAGGGGGAAATCGCCGGTTCGGGGGCAGGCATTCCGGCTTTTGTCGGTGTCCTGGACAAATCAGTCAAGGTGATAATCAAGAAGTTTGACCAGCCAGGGGATATTGAACCCGGCGACATATTTGCCACCAATGATCCCTATTATGGAGGAGTTACGCACCTTAACGACATCGTCGTCGTTATGCCGGTATTCTCTGGAGGAGAATTGATTGCCTGGTGTGCCAACATTGCCCACAACTCGGATGTCGGTGGCATGGCTCCAGGGTCATTGACCGGCGAGGCGACCAGTATTTTCCAGGAAGGATTGAGGTTGCCGGCGGTCAAGATCATTTCGAAAGGGGAAACGATTGTTCCGGTCATGGAGGTCATCAAGGTCAATTCCCGCATGCCTGATGTTTTGGAGGGCGATCTCTGGGCAGCCATTGCCTCGGTCAGGATTGGGGAGCGAAGTTTGATGTCGATTGCCGAGAAGTATGGTACCACGACCTTTGCCAAGGCTGTCGAGGCTTTCATGGATTATGGCGAAAGGGTTTCCCGCCGGGAACTGGCCAAATTGCCCAAGGGCACCTATGAATTGACTGAAGAGCAGGATAACGGCCAGTTTTACAATGTGAAGATAACCATTGCCGAAGACAGGTTCATCGTTGATCTGAGGAACAATCCAGATCAACTTGATGCTCCCCTGAATACCAGCCGCGATGGGGTCATGGTTGCCGTCCAGATGGTATTCAAGTCGCTTACCGACCCCTATTCGCCAGCCAATGGTGGATCCTTTCGACCGATTGAACTGCTGACCCGGGAAGGAACGGTTTTCCATGCAAGGGAACCGGCACCCCTCGGTTTCTATTACGAAATCGAATTGCGGGTCTATGATGTCATGTGGCGATGTCTGGCCAGACACATGCCCGAAAGGCTGGCCGCCGGTCATTTTGCTTCCGTGTGTGGTACCTTTATTGGTGGCATTCATCCGGATACGGGGCGTCAATACACGGTGATTGAGCCTCAGCTTGGTGGTTGGGGTGCAAGCCAGTCAGGGGATGGCAATTCCAGCATGTTCTGTGGCTTCCATGGTGAAACCTACAATTGCCCGGCCGAGATCAATGAGGCCCGGAACGGCCTCATTGTTGACCAGATGGCACTGAATGTAGGCCCGGGCGGTGAGGGCAGGCACATGGGGGGAAGGGGTATCGTGCTAGATTACCGGGTGAGGGCCGATAATGGCTTTCTGACGGCCGGCTATACCCGTTCAAAATTCCCGGCCTGGGGCCTTGATGGTGGCCATGATGGATCACCCAATTACATAGAGTTCATACCAAAGGAGGGCGAGGTGCAGACCTTTGCCACCATATCGGGATTGACCACCCACAAGGATGACGTCATTCGGGTTTATACCGGCAATGGGGGCGGATTGGGAGATCCGAAGGAACGAGATCCCGAACTTGTAAGAAGGGATCTCATGAACGGATTGATTACCGATGGTCAGGCCAGGGAAGTATTTGGTCTGAAGGATTGATGATGAAAAAGAGATGGTTATGTAGGAGAATTGCCATGACAGCCAATGAACCCCTTAAAATCATGTATCTGAACCCGGTTGGAACCGCGGCTTATGATCCGGTCTTTGCCGATATGGCCAGAGAGTTCAAACTGCCGGGTACGGAAGTGCATATCACGTCCCTGAAGGAATCCGATGGGGGCTTTACCCATATCGAATACAGGTCCTATGAAGCTATTGTAACATCCGGCATCATCAGGGCAACTAGGGCAGCGGCCCTGGAAGGTTTTGATGCATTGGCCATCGGGTGTTTTTATGATACGGCCCTGCATGACGCCAGGGAAGTTTCGGGGGAGATGATTGTAACCGCTCCCTGCATGGCTTCCGTCGAGATCGCCTGCAGCCTGGCCAATCGCTTTGGCATCATAGTCGGTCGCCGCAAATGGGTCAACCAGATGACCACAACCGTCAGGGAAAATGGCCGGTGCGGACAACTCAGCGGTTTTTATCATGTGGAATTGGGCGTGAATGAATTTCTCGTTGACCATGAACGAACCGAACGGTTACTGACCGAGGTAGGCCGCAAGGCCGTGGAGGAGGATTACGCCGAGGCCATCATACTTGGATGTACCCTGGAGTTGGGCTTTTTCCGGTCCCTGACCAAAACCCTTGGTGTTCCAGTCCTGGACCCTTCTATTTCTGCCCTGAAGCGGGCCGAGTATGCAGGCATTCTCAAGCGTCAGTGCGGTTGGATACCCAGCCGCAAATGGTCCTGTGAATCGCCGCCGGAAGATGAGTTGAAGCGATTTGGCATCATTGATGAGGGTGATGTCTTTGGCAATCGGCAGATTGTTGAAGCCGAATAGGCAGGAACATTTAAGTAAGTGTTTTTGCTGTGAGCAGAGATTTGCCCCTCAAGGTCATGTATCTCAGACCGGTGGGTACAGCAGCTTTTGATGAGTTGTTTGCTGACATGGTAAGGAGTTACAAGAATCCGGATACCGAGGTACACATCATGTCCCTGAAGGAATCAGATGGCGGTTTTACCCATATCGAATACAGGGCTTATGAGGCCGTTGTATCCTCTGGCATCGTCAGGGGAACCAGGGTTGCGTCCCTAGAAGGCTTTGATGCCGTTGCCCTGAGTTGTTTCTACGATACGGCCCTGCACGATGCCAGGGAAGTTTCAGGGGCAATGACCGTAACAGCTCCCTGTATCGCCTCGGTCGAAATCGCCTGCAGCCTGGCCAACAGGTTTGGTGTCATTGTCGGTCGTCGCAAATGGGTCGATCAAATGGCCACTACCATCAGTGTATACGGTAAAAGTGAACAGCTGAGCGGATTTTATCATGTTGAACTCGGTGTCAACGACTTTCAGGTCAATCCTGAAAGAACGGAAAGGCTTTTGATTGATGCCGGTCGCCGGGCTGTGGAGGAGGATTATGCCGAAGCGATAATATTGGGGTGTACCAGGGAGGTGGGATTTTACCAAAACCTGGAGAAGGAGTTGGGTGTACCTGTCATAGACCCGTCCATAGCAGCCCTCAAGAGGGCCGAGTATGCAGCCATGTTGCAAAGGCAATGCGGTTGGATACCAAGTCGCAGATGGTCGTGTGAAGAGCCACCCGAAGAGGAAATCGATCGTTTTGGCATCATCAATGATGGCGATGTATTCGGCAATAGGATTATTATCGGGGCGTCAGGAAGGTAACAATATGAGGAGAGATATAAATGAGTGAAAGGGCTGTCAAAAGGTTGGGAAAGATAAGGGCCAGCATGAAGGCAACCAATACCCAACTGGTCGCCTTGGGGCCTGGTGCTCATATGCAATGGGTATTGGGGTTTCATACGCATGCTGACGAACGGCCATGCCTGCTGTTGATCGGGGAAGAAAGGGAGGCCTTTCTGATGCCCGCTCTCAATGCCGAGGATACCAGGCAAAGATGTTCCATTACCTGCCATGAATGGGCCGATGATGAAGGGTCTGCCGATGCCTTGCTTGCGGCCCTGTATGATGTTGGGGCAGGGAATGCCGTGAACATCGTGCTGGATGAAACGATGCGGGCAGATTTTGCCATGCTGCTGGTGGACCACTTGCCAGGAGCCAATCGGAGTTTCACGGAAAATACCGTTGGTGCCCTCAGAATGCGCAAGGATGAACTGGAATATGCGAGCCTCAAGGAAAATGCAGCCATAGCCGATCAGGCCATGCTTGCCGGTAGTGCTGCCATCAGGCCGGGCATGAGTGAGTTGGAAGTGGCTGCCATCATAGAGAGGAAATTCAAGGACCAGGACACCGCAATGAAATTTGCCATTGTTGCGGCTGGGCCGAATGGGGCCTTGCCGCATCATCATACTGGGTCGAGTATTCTGGAGTTGGGTAATGGAATAGTCATTGATATCGGCGGGCAGAAAGGGGAATACTCAAGTGATATAACCCGCTTTGCCGTATTGGGAGAACCATCCAAGGAGATGGTCAAGGTCCATGGTATTGTCAATGAGGCTGTCATCGGTGCCATGGAAATTGCCAAATCAGGAATCATGGCAAGGGAAGTTGACCAGGCGGCCAGAGGGGTCATAGCGAAAGCGGGTTATGGCGAATACTTTGTGCACCGAACCGGACATGGATTGGGAATTGAAATCCATGAACCACCTTATATTACGGCCTCATCGGAAACTATATTGGAAACGGGGATGGTCTTTTCCATCGAGCCGGGGATTTACCTGCCAGGCAAGTTTGGAGTGAGGCTAGAAGAAATTGTGATCATCAGGGAAGACGGCCCCGAGATTCTTTCCTCCTTGCCCAGGAATATCATTCGCATATAGCCATGATCAGGGATCCTTTCACGATATCGGTTATCCAGGCCGGATTGGTCGCTGCTGCCGACGAGATGTTCGAAACACTCAAGAAGACTTCGATGAGTCCCATTATCTACGAGGTACTTGATGTAGGTACCGGTATAACGGACAAGCATGGTAACCTGGTGGGATCGGGTGCCGGTATTCCAACATTTGTTGGCATACTGGACAAGGCCGTAAAGAGGATAATCGAAATCCATGGTCTGGAGGCGGTTGAGGAAGGCGATCTGTTCATTACCAACGATCCCTATTACGGTGGAGTAACCCACCTTAATGATGTTGTGGTTTTGCTGCCTGTTTTCTTCAAAGGAGAATGCATCGCCTGGGCCTCTTCCATAGGACATTGGTCCGATGTGGGAGGGTCCACACCCGGATCCATGTCAACCAGGGTCTACGAAATCATTCAGGAAGGTTTGAGACTACCTGCAGTCAAACTTTTTGAAAGGGGGAAACCGGTAACCTCACTTCTTGAAATCATAACCTGCAACTCCCGACTTCCTGAAATAGCCAGGGGCGATCTCTGGTCCCAGATATCGGCCAGTCGAAGGGCTGGCAAGAGAATTGCCGAACTTGCCTTTACCTATGGCATGGGGAATTACAATCTTGCGCTGGAGGATTTGTTTGAAGAAGGGGAAAAGAGGGCCAGAAAGGGGCTTTTGGAATTACCCAAGGGCCGGTTCGAGGCTTTGGAGAAACAGGAAAACGATGATCTATGGAAGGTTGCCATAACCATCACGGAGGATGACTTTGTCGTTGACTTGACTGACAATCCCGAACAAAAGGCAGGACCCTACAATACCAGCAGGGATGGGGCGGTTATTTCATCCCAGATGCTATTCAAGGTACTTACCGACCCCAATCTGTTTTGTAACGAGGGATCCTTCATGCCCCTCAAGGTCATAACCAAACCGGGAACAGTATTCGAGGCCACCGGGACAGCACCCCATGGTTATTATTTTGAAACCCGCATTCGACTTTTTGACCTCTTGTTGCAATGCATGGCCAGGGTAATGCCTGAACAACTTCCGGCGGGACATTTCAGTTCAATCTGTGGAACGGTCATTGCCGGAGTGCATCCGGTAACAGGCAGAAAATATACCATGGTCGAACCTCAACTCGGTGGGTGGGGTGCAACATCGACAAGGAATGGTTTGAATTGCATGTACTCCTTTAGTCATGGCGAAACCTATGTTTTTCCGGTCGAAATATGTGAAGCCAGATATGGTATGGAAGTTGGATGGAAAAAACTGCTTGATGATCAAACAGGCAAGGGTTTGTACGAGGGTGGTAAAAGCCTCTCGACCTCCTATCGTATGAAAGGGAAGGCAGTAGTATCAGCCGGTTACAGTCGCAGTAAAAATCCGGTATGGGGTCTAAACGGAGGAAATCCAGGAGGAACCAACAAGTTTGAGGTCAGAAAAGCGGGAAGTGATCCTATTTCTTATGCCTTTGTTAGCGATCTGGAAGTAGAAAACGGTGATGAAATCATTATCGAAACTGCCAAAGGTGGTGGCTGGGGCATACCTGTTGATTAAAATAAATTTTCTGCAGGTGTCAAAAACCTCGACCAATTGACTTGCCGGATTTGAACGCTTTCTGGTAATTCTGTCCAGTTTTCTCCCCGCCTGAAGGATATAAATGACCTTACGCATTTTTTGCGTTGCATGATATCCTCTGTTTCCTTGTTGCTTAAAAAAACCTTTCTTAACGGCCTTCTCGGCAATTCTGTCTCAGGACTGACCACATCCTTACCGACGAAAATCATCTCGTGCCTTCGCAAGGGGAAGGCGGTTGCCGGTTCCTTTACACTAAAAAGCCAGCCATTCGGCTAGCCGAATGGCTGGGCCTTGACTTCCACTCCCCAACAGGAATGTGCGGGCCTGATCCCTGCTTCCTTCTCGATCCAGGCCAGACGTCCCCGACTTATTCTGAAGCGCTTCATGGCGACGGCCCAGATCATGTCGAAAATTCTCTTGTCGTTCATGATTCATGAAATCAACGAAATGCTTTGGCCAACAACTTAAATACTATCTTGCTTGAGGCTGTCAAACAACATTCCCTTAATCTGGACTTTTTAAGCCCAAACCGGGCAGGTTTCACCTGCCCCTCCCTTGTTGATGGGGCTTTGAGTACACAAAACTTGGTCAGTAAATTTTTTTCCTGCAATTCATTTTTGATTTTTCATGGTCAGCATGCATGTCGAGACCACCCACAACCCCAACTCCACCTGCCACCTCTTCCGACAATCCCGCCGGGACGGGGGCAAGCCCGGGAAACGCACCATCGCCAACCACCCGGGCCTTCCCAGCCATGCCATCCTGATGACCGAGCTTTCCCGCTGAGGGTGGTCCACGCAGGATCTGTTGGTCACGCTCCACCAAAGCTAGGGGTGGAAGGTTTCCGTGATGGTCCTGAATGGCATGGCTCTGGAACTGGATACCCTACACGGCCGGATGATGGTCAACATGCTGGCCGGCATTGCGCAATTCGAACGAGGACTGATCAGTGAGTGGGGTGAAATCAGGTCTGGCCGCGGCCAAGGAGCACGGTATGAAACTCGGTCGACAACCCGGTCAATGCCCGAAAGCGGATAAAGTGGCACCCCGGGTTCTGCAGGCCAAGGAGGAAGGGTGGGCTATTGATGGATTGCCCGGGATCTGGGCATCACCAAAAACACCGTGCTGACCATCGTGCAAAGGGCGCGCGACAAGTCCTGAGGGTGGGCTGGGGATTCTTTTCTGTAACCGCCCTCAAGGAATTCAATCACTTAACCCTTTACTGCTTCATTTGAACGAGAGGACTGAAGGCCGACCCTTTGGGTGTCTTTTGCCACGATTCTCAGCGTAACCCTTAATATTGTCATTGCTTATGGGATCTTAATGATGGAATCCACCTTTGAATATTATCAAATTTACGCATCAGGTTTTTTTAATTCTGAGGATCTGGCATTAAGTTCTTTATATCATCATTAGAAGGCATCCAATCTGTTATGGCATCAAAAGATGGTCTTCATTTTGTGTCGGCAGAAAACCATGATTGTTCTTCTAATGCAACACCACATTCGGGCATCCATGAACCGATAAAATCGGCAGGTGGCCTCAATGATTCAGGAAGAAACTGGAGAGTTTCATCAAACACTTCTGCAGTTGTATCGCCTGTTTCACATGCATAATTCTCAAAATCTTTATCAGGATTTTCTTTTTTCCAATCCTCAAAAACTGCTTTCTCAAAAGATACGGTCATTGTTGGCGCTGCAAACATACCAACGACAGGAACAGCCGCTACCCCTGCAATCGCCAATTGAAAACACTCAGATGCCGCAAGATGGCCAGGCATTCTATCCTGGACCTTGATTTCCGGACGGGTGTCTTGACCCATGCCCGCAATGCAAGCACGATTGCCGAAGGGGAACATCTGGATGATTTCCAAGTGATTCGGACCAAAGTCGAGGAGGAGACCGTGGGTCACCATGAAGCGGTCAGGGCCTGCAAGCATCTGGGGAAGGTGGAGAGAGCCTTTCGATTCCCTGCAGGTAAGTCCCTTCCATCATTGGCAGGAAGACCGGGTCCGCTCGCATGCGTTCCTGTGCATGCCGGCCTGTTATATGGAATGGCACATGCGTCACCATTTGGCTCCCTTGTTGTCTGCCGGTGAAGATCCCCAGCCCGGTATGACACTCGTTGCTTCCCCGGTTCGTTCGCAGACTGCCACCACCAAACAGGGCCGTCGCCATCACCAGAGGGAGGATTTGCCGGCCAGTGGTTTCAAGGATCTCCTGCAGGCGCTCAATGGGCCATGCGCGGCTGATATCGATATGGGCCATGGGCATGCCATTCCGGTGATGTCAAAACCAACCGCCTTGCACAGGAGGGTTTTTCAACTGTTGGGAGGGAACATCCATGCCGTTCCGGGGGAGGCCGGATACTTGCAGAAAAGGGCTTCTGTCCGGTGAGTGTCGTTTGTATAATTGATTTAAACCCCTGTATGAAAGGGTAAAACCTCAGTCTGGTTCAAAAAAGTTCGATTTGAGTAAGAAATTTTTAGTCCGGTACGAGACCCTCCTGGAGGAATTGGCCAAGCGGGACAGGATATTTGATGAGATAAGTGCCGACTTCAGCATTAAGTTGGATAGACTATCCAAAGATGATTGAAGTTGTTCAAGAATGTACAGTTAAAACATACGAATGATAAATGGATCAATCCGTTTTCATTGGATTTGAAACCGCGGGGGTAGTGGACTGTTTATCTCCTTGTCATTGCAGATCAGACAGCAAAAGCCCTTTTGTCCCGGATGCTTGATGCCTGTAGTTGTTTGATCGCAACCTCGGCAGCATTAATATCAGTTAAAACATCGTGACGCTTGAGCTTGTGTATGGGATCACAGTCAGCCTGGTGGCGTTTTTTCCGGCGTTCGACGAACTTGCTTGCAAAGTTCTGGATATCGGCAGAAAAATTATTCATAACTGCTTTTTTTCCGTACGGTGTCTTGGCATGTACATGGTTGACGGCACGATAGGCCTAGCAGCTCCTGTTGGCTGTGGCCTTGCCGACGAAGCAATCAGCACAATTCCGACAGACTGCATGGAACATCGCAAAGTAGTCTGTACTTAATGCCCTCTTGAGATCCGCCTCTGCCTTGGTTGACCTGTATAAATACTTCCCACCAGTCGCTTGGCAGTGACGATGAGATCACGCGGTTGCAATGTCTACTTCTTCGGGAATCATGAATGTGAAAACAGGATAGGGATCCGAATCCATTTCACCGAGAGGCTGTCTCAAGCTCTGGGCCAATCCCAAGAATTTCTCTGGGTCAAGGAGGTTGTTCTTTGCTTCTTAAACCACATTGATTTGCAGGATGGGATCGCCGTCAACATCTTCAGCCTCTTCCGAATACAAATCGACAATCGTTGCAGGGGCCAGTTGCTTCTCGATGGATGGTTTCAGAATTTCATCAATATCCTTCATCATAAATCCTTCAGCGTTCCCTTTCCAGCAAATATAATGTCCAGAGCTAATCAAGGCAAGAAATATTCCATCATGACCGATTGTTTGTAAGGATATTGTAAAGAAATTGTTGGAAAACAAATAGTAGATGGATTCACCTTTATTTTTTTGATACATATACCAGAGATAGTAATGATTAAACATGGATAGTTGGTGGTCACATGAACTCATTAAAGAAGAAATTCCAAGTCGTCGGTATAGGAAATGCCATTGTGGATATCCTTTGCCATGTTGATTACCAACTACTTACGGACCTTGATATAAACCTTGGGATCATGCAACTGGTAGATCTGGAAAGATCTCGTAAGCTATATAGTCTGCTGGACAATGCCAAGGAGGTAAGCGGGGGATCGGTTGCCAACACTATGGCGGGGTTGGCCTTGCTGGGAATTAAATCAGCCTATATCGGCAAGGTCAAGGATGATCACCTTGGCAATGTCTATGCCTCACACATGAAATCAATAGGTGTCGAATTCACGACTGAACCAGCTTCTTCCAATGAGGAATATGAGACAGGAAGAAGTGTGATATTGGTTACTCCTGATGGCGAGCGATCCATGAATACATATCTGGGTGCTGCGGAATTTCTGACCATTGAAGACATGGACAGGGAATTGCTTGGTGATACGGAATGGATCTACCTTGAAGGATACAGGTTTGATGGACCTGAGAGTCAGGAGGCGTTTCGAATAGCGGTCGAGCAATGTAAAACATATGGAGGTAAGGTTTCATTGGCCCTTTCGGATCCATTTTGCATAGAAAGACATAGGCAAGTCTTTTGGGACCTGATCAAAAGTGGTACAGACCTGATTTTTGCAAACAGGTCGGAAATACTCTCACTTTGTCAAACCAATGACTTGGAGAATGCCCTGGAAGTGCTTGACAAGGAAGATTTGCTTGTTGTCACAACACTATCGGAGGATGGAGTCATTGTTGCCGGACAGGGCAATAAAATAAGGGTTGATGCTGTACATGCCAAAATTGTTGATGCAACCGGTGCCGGTGATCAATTCGCAGCCGGTTTTTTCTATGGTATTTCCGAAGGATTGGGACTGGAAACTTCGGCAAGACTGGGCTGTTTGGCAGCAAGCGAAGTAATTAGCCATGTGGGACCTCGCCCGGAAGAGAATTTATTACCAAGGTTCCAGGAAACTGTTTAATATCCCAACGAATTAGCAATCATGTCATTACAAAAGATTGGAACTCTTTATGCCATACACCTACGATGATCAAAACGTCTTTGCAAAAATCCTCAGGGGTGAATTGCCTTGCAACAAACTCCATGAATCGGAACATAGCCTGGCATTTGAAGATATAGCACCTATAGTACCAAAACACTATTTGGTGATACCAAAGGGACATTATGTATGCTTCGATGATTTTTCCAATAATGCCAGCTCGGAGGAAATCGTTGATTACATAAAAACCATAGGCAAGGTTGCAGAATTACTGGGCTTGACTCCAGGTGATTCAGGAGAAGGATACAGATTATTGTCGAATACTGGGAAGGACGGAGTCCAGATGGTTCCACATTTACACATTCACTTGGTTGGTGGCAAACCTTTGGGAAGAATGTTGCCAGATATGATAAATAAACAATAAACAGAGCAGTAAATACTTTGGTTTATTAAACTACTAATGGGGGTAGCGAATGACAACTGCGAGGTATGAGTTTGAAGGTCATGCCGGAAACAAGCTTTCTGCCAGACTTGATCGCCCTGATGTTCCAGAACGTACTACTGCTCTTTTTGCCCATTGCTTTACCTGTTCAAAGGATATACCTGCCGCCCGGCGTATAGCCGAGGCACTTTCCGGACTTGGAATTGCAGTATTACGGTTTGATTTCACTGGATTGGGGCATTCCGATGGAGAATTTGCGAATACCAATTTCACCTCGAATGTACAGGATTTGGTTTTGGCTGCAAGGCACCTAGAGGGAATAGGACTTGCTCCCTCCATACTCATTGGCCATTCCTTGGGAGGCGCAGCCGTATTAAAGGCTGCATCGGAGATACCTTCAGTCAAGGCTGTTGTAACTATTGGAGCACCTGCTGATCCAAGCCATGTCTCTCATCACTTTGAGGAAAAACTCGATAAGATAAGAGCTGAAGGTGAGGCAGAAGTTAATTTGGGTGGTCGCAACTTCACGATCAGAAAGCAATTTGTTGAAGATATAACCCGGGAGAAACTTGAACCAGCAATTGCCCGTTTAAGAAAAGCTCTACTGGTTATGCATTCACCAATGGACAATACTGTTGGCATAGAAAATGCTGCGCAGATATTTGGGGCAGCCAAGCATCCCAAATCATTTGTAACACTTGATGATGCCAATCACTTGATTACCCGCAAGGAAGATGCCGCATACGCAGCTAAAGTCATTGCAGCTTGGGTGGAAAAATACCTTCCTCCCATGACCAAAAGGGAAGTCGGAAAGATACCTGAGGGCATGGTCAGAGTCAGTGAAGATGATCCCAATGGCTTCCGTCAGTTTGTTTCCATTGATGGCAAGTTTCAATTGCTGGCTGACGAACCCATCAATTTTGGTGGAACCAATACCGGACCCAATCCTTACCAATTGCTTTCTGCAGGGCTAGGAGCTTGTACTTCAATGACAATCAGAATGTATTCCCGAAGAAAGAAATGGCCCCTAGAACATATTGAAGTTGATGTTTTTCATTCGAAATCACATGCCCTTGATTGTGAAAGTTGTGAGGAAAAGGGAACCAAAATTGATGTATTTGAGAGGGTAATCAGGTTGCGTGGCTCACTGACCGACGAGCAAAAGAACAGACTTATGGAAATTGCCGACAGGTGTCCGGTACATAAGACACTTGAAGCCAAATCAAATATTAAAACATGCCTGGCCCAAGAATGATGCCATAGAAAAATAGGTCTTCGTCTTTGAAAATGGGACTAATGTAATTCAAATGTATGGTTGAAGGTGAAATACCTTTATTCATTTGTAAAATTAGGAATAAGAAAATATTGAGATGAGTTTTATAAAAAAACTTACAGTTCGAGGATTATTGTCGTTTCCCAGTAATATGGAGGAAATCGAATTCCTACCTTTGAACATATTAATTGGTCCAAATGGGTCTGGCAAATCCAATGTTATTGAAGTATTTGAGTTATTACGGTCCACTCCTATTGATTTTGCTTCGGCAATTCGAGATGGTGGAGGTGTAAATGAGTGGTTGTGGAAAGACGAAGCCTCGAACAAAAAGGCCAAGATTGACGTAATCACGGAATACACAAAACTACCGGAACATTTATTACGATATAGTCTGGAATTTACATCATCAGGCAGTAGAGTTGAATTATTGGACGAGGCAATCGAAGAGATTGAGCCAAAACCAGGAGAAATAGATCCATGTTTTCATTATCGTTTTCAGCACGGACATCCAGTAATCAATTTAGCAGGAGATACGGGTGCACGCAGATCTCTAAAACGAGAAGACTTATCGCCAGACCAATCAGTTTTGAAACAACGTAAAGATCCAGATCTTTACCCAGAAGTGACCTGGTTCGGAAAATCTTTTGCTGATATACAGATTTTCAGCGATTGGACCATCGGTCGATATACTACACTACGCCGTCCTCAACCGTCTGATCTCAGTGGGGATCAATTACTTCCGGATTTTACAAATCTGGCATTGGTTCTTAACCAATTGCAAAGGAATGATTCAGTTTATTCGCGATTTAATGAATTGCTGAAACGCTTCTTGCCCAGATTTGATAGAATGTCGACCGACATATCAGGAGGTACCGTACAATTCTACCTGCATGAATCAGGCCTAACTTCTCCTATTCCCCCAACGAGGCTATCGGATGGTACTCTAAGGTTTATTGCTTTAATTGCTATTTTGTTGGCTCCAAAACCTGCACCACTTGTTTGCATTGAAGAACCTGAACTTGGTATGCATCCTGATGCGATATCAATGATTGGTGAACTTCTTATCGAGGCGTCCGAACGAATGCAACTAATCGTTACAACACATTCGGAAGTACTAGTTTCAGCTATGAATCATCAACCGGAATCAGTTGTTACCTGTGAACGCTTGGGGTCAAGTACGATATTACGTCGACTAAATCACGAGGAGCTAGAGGATTGGCTCAATCATTACACGCTGGGTGATTTATGGCTTATGGGGCACCTTGGAGCCAATCCGTGACAGGAATCGCCATATATCTTGAAGGTGGCGGTGTTGGAGCCAATACAAAAAGTGCGTTACGTCGTGGAATGTCAGAATTCCTTGGAGAGATTAGGGATAATTGTAGAGATAACCGATGGTTCTTTAAACTTGTTGCTTGCGGTGATCGTAACGAGGCTTATAGAGGGTTTTACAACTTTAATGAGTTTGAGAAATATCATGTTGTCGTTCTCTTGGTTGATTCCGAAGAAAAAGTTAAAGCTGGATACCCCATCAACATTTAACACAACGTGATGGTTGGCAATTTTTGGAAAATAATAAAAACAATGTCCATTTGATGGTTCAGACAATGGAGACATGGATTGTTTGTGATCAAAAGGCGATGAAAAAATTTTATGGGAATAATTATAGGCCCATCATCCTACCTGCTGAACTGGAAGATACTTCCAAGCCGGATATTTCCAACTGGCTTGATAACGCAACATCAAAAACCCGGAAAGGCAGGTACCACAAGATCAAACATGCCTCGGAGTTAATGAAACAAATTAACCCAGACGAAGTGCGCAAACGATGCAAGCATTGCGATAACATGTTCACATCTCTTCTAAGTCGGTTTGAAAAGGCTTGGTAATGATGTTTATTTCAATTTTTGCTGGTCTAGATTTATATCCCGAGGAAATCAACAGGTGAATTACCCACCATTTTGGACGAAGAGCCAAAATTCTTTCCGATAAAGTTGTAATTCGAATTAATTTGTTGTTTATAAAACATTTGATTAATATTCTTTGTAAAACCGATTGGTGTAAATTGGTATAGCTGGTAAGAATGAATTTTGGGTGGGAAATGGAGTTGGAAGCACCGGAGATTGAGGTTGTTGAAACCACCAGGGTTTCATGTCAAGGGCAAGGTGGCGCCTTGGGGCACCCCCTCGTGTGGTATCAGATACCCTTGGACAAGGGCTGGGTTGAATGCGGTTATTGCGACAAGCGATTTGTATTGGCCGGATTTGAATCCAAAATGGCCAAAGAAAACTAGTTCGGAACTGTGAGATTCAGTGAGTAAATTTGGCGAGGGAGACAGGTTACTACTGGTTGATGGCTCGGGTTATATTTTCCGGGCTTACTTCAGTTCCTTGAACGTCGCATCGGATAGGTTTCGATATAGAAGTGACAATACACCTGTGGGAGCGGTCCACATATTCTGTCATATGCTGATGACGGATGTGCTCCAGAGTTCCAAGAAACCCACTCATATTGCGGTGGTTTTTGATAAATCGTCAAAAACCTTCCGATCGGAACTCTACCCATCCTACAAAGCCAATCGGCAGGCAACACCGGAAGACCTGATACCACAATTTGCCAGTACCAGGGAAGCAACCAAGGCTTTCAATATCCCTTGTCTCGAAATGGAAGGCTATGAAGCTGATGATATCATCGCCACCCTTGCTAGCCAGGCCAAGGAGGCCGGAGGTGAGGTAACCATCATATCATCCGACAAGGACCTGATGCAATTGGTGGGTGAAGGCATAGTCATGTACGATACCCGCAAGCGTCAGGAAATCGGACCAGAGGAAGTAAAGAAAAAATTTGAAGTCTATCCCGACAAGGTCATTGACATCCAGGCCCTGATGGGAGACAGTAGTGATAATATCCCCGGTGTCCCAGGTGTTGGACCCAAAACAGCCGCAGGGCTGATCAATGAATATGGTGATCTTGATACACTCCTTGCGCGAAGGGATGAGATCAAAAAACCGAAACTCAGGCAGGTAATGGATGAAAATGCAGACAATGTACTGATCTACAGGAAATTGGTAACCCTTCTCAAGGATGTGCCAATTGACGTGACGCTTGATGATCTCAAACTGGCCCCACCACAGCCAAAGAAACTCTTTGACTTCCTGCTTGCCCAGGAATTCCGAACCCTGGTTCTGAGGGCTGCTGACTATCTCAAGGTTGATCCACCTGAACTTCCCTCCAGAAATCTAGCGGATGGTGATACGCAATCAGGGGAAAAACCTCTCACCCCCGAGGAATACAAACTTGTCAACACCATGGATAGTCTCAATGATTTGGTTGACAGAATATACGAAAATGGTCAGGTGGCAATTTCCTTTCAAACCGAGGGTGAGGAGTCAACGGCCGAACTGATTGCGTTGGGCTTGGCTGTTAAGGAGCAGGAGACCTTCTACTTGCCCCTTAGGCATGTGGATACGCAGGGTCTATTGAGAACGGATGGAAGCAAATTCCCAGACCAGATCGAATCCAACCGTGCCCTTCAGACCATGCAAAGGGTGTTTGAGGACAATTCAATTTTGAAGATAGGTCAAAATATCAAGTTTTTGGTCAAGCTGCTTTCCAGACAAGGGATCAAGGTAGAAATTGTTGATGACATAGAAGTCATATCATTCGTGGCCAATGAAGGAAACCACAAGTTTGATCTGGCCAAGGCCGCTGAATCGAAGTTTGAGTTCAAAGCACCAGTAATTTCCGACCTCTTGGGTACAGGTAAAAATGCCTTACCCTATTCCCATACGAATATTTATGAAGCGGCAAAGTATTCTGCCACGACTGCTGATATAATTTTAAGGGTCTGGAAGCATCTCCGTGCCAAACTCATCCACAACAAGGTCTCGACCGTTTACGAAACTCTGGAGAGACCCCTAATCGGCATATTGGCTGACATGGAGGAAACCGGCATAGTTGTGGATCCAAAAAAGCTGGAGGAACTTTCGGGTATCTTTCAGGAGGAACTTACCGAATTGGCAGCAAGAATTCATGCCGAGGCTGGTGAGGAGTTTCTGATCAGCAGCCCCAAGCAATTGGGAAAGGTCCTGTTTGACAAACTTCAACTCCCCTCTGACAAGGCCAAAACATCCAGTGGTTATAAAACCGGTGTCGATATACTGGAAGACCTAACTGATCGAGGATATAAACTGCCAGGACTTGTACTGGATTGGCGCCATAAAGCCAAACTCAAATCAACCTATACTGATGCTTTGCAGGCCTGCATTAATTCAAATACGGGACGGGTACATACATCCTACAGATTGGATGGTGCCAATACGGGACGGTTGGCCTCCATCAATCCAAACCTGCAGAATATTCCCATCAGAACACGCGAAGGCAAACAAATTCGGGAGGCATTTGTTGCCAGGGAAGGATATGAAATAGTATCTCTGGATTACAGCCAGATTGAATTGAGAATCCTTGCCTACATGGCCAATGTAAAAGGAATGAAGATAGCCTTCAGGGAAAAGATGGACATTCATCAATCCACTGCCAGTCAGGTTTTCGAAATACCGCTTGATGAGGTGTCATCGGATATGAGAAGAAAGGCCAAGGCAATTAATTTCGGCATAATCTATGGCATTTCAGCATTTGGCCTGGCCCGCAACCTTCAGATTCCCCGCAAGGAAGCGGGCAATTTTATCGAGGGCTATTTTTCCAGGTATCCCGAGATCAAGCAATATATGGAAAAGATTGTAGGAATTGCAGAACAGCAAAACCATGTCAAGACCCTTTTTGGACGGAAGGTTGGCACATCCAACATCAACAAGGGCGGTCCACAGAAAGCCTTTGCCAGAAGAGCTGCCATAAACGCGCCCATTCAGGGTTCGGCAGCGGATATCATCAGGCGGGCCATGGTAAGAATACCTGATGTCATTGGCAAATTGCCAGCCAAACTTCTTCTTCAAATCCATGATGAACTCCTTTTTGAGGTAAGGCAGGATGCTGTACCGGACCTAATCAAGGTGGCCACCAGGTCGATGGAAAAAGCTGATCATCCAGTCGTGGCCATAGAGCCTGGCCTAGTAGTTGATTCCGGAGTGGGTAAAAACTGGTTGGAAGCACATTAGATAATTTCGGGTTTGCAAAGATCAGATCGAATTACCGGTTTGCAATACAGTTCAAATCCTCAGTCGAACTGATCCTATATCAAACATCCATTTCCCTGGATGGTATAAAGGGAAAGAAAATCCCCTTTGACCATAATCCGAACCAATTCTCGCCATTGTGTTCTTCATTGACGCAGATTTCTACAAGACGAAAAAAACTCTTCCTGTCGATCAGGGCTTCCAGATTGGTCCTGACCAATACATAAGGTGAAACCTCACCCGTATCGGGATCACGCATGACCCTAATGGGTCTGTCCTTTCCAGCAGTGGTATGATCGTCGACATTCGTTGTGAACGTTACTTTCTGGTTTTCACCAGTACCTTGAGTATCAAAATCCACTGCCACAAAAGGCGCGTCATCAACTTTAATTCCTACTTTTTCAACAGGGGTTATCAAAAAGTAATCGCCATCATCTTTTCTGAGTATGGTGGAGAAGAGTTTGACCAATGACTTTCTTCCGATCGGTGTTCCCAGATAAAACCAGGTACCGTCTCTGGCGATTCTCATGTCTAGGTCACCACAGAAAGGTGGATTCCAAAGATGGACTGGAGGCAGACCTTTTTTGGCTACTTTCCTTACCGTTGCAGCTATATTATCGGCTTTGCCTATATCATTGATCTGATCTGGCATTTCTATCCTTGCTTGGTCCAGTTCTTTATTCCAATGGACTTTATCACAACAATTTGGAGATTACAGCAAAAACTAAGCATCTGGTTTGAAACTCGCCCTTGGTTTTGCTCCAATCTGTTGTGCGATCATCTTCCACTTGGTGCCATGTCGTGCTTTCGGACCAGCAAGCGCATGAGCAATTTCGTGCAATATCGTATCCCTGATTTCAGAATCCTTGCCATCCAATGCATGACTGCGGCTGAGATGAATGGACCTGTCCCTGTAGTTGCATTTCCCCAAAAAACGTGTTGATTCATCAAACCTCAAATTCCACTCATGCAACCCATGAGAATCCATCAGGTTCCGGGCTTGGCTGCTGATTTCATTCAACCTACCAGTACCTTGTCTTGATGTGGAGGGGGGGGATACAAGTTTCAGGGAAAAATACGATACGGTCCATTGATCTCCATTACTTAAAATAACGATGGCACGTATCGGGTTCAGTTTATGGATTTTGCCTGAGTAATGTTCACCATGGATAGAGAAACTTACCAAATCACCAACTCGATATTTTGATCTCTCCAGATCAACAGATGTTATGATCGTATTTCGATTTGGCCCCGGTTTAACTTTCAGAAAATGCTCGGGCACACGCCAAATCATGTCCGAATCATCAATAACCTGGGCACGGTTTCTTCTAGTCCCTTTTTTGTACAAATGCCCCGATACAACCTTATCCGGCAAGGCAAATTCTACCGGGGTTCCAATTTCCAATGACATCATGTTATATTGTGAATTTGTGAAATGTACAATTCTGACTTTTGGTATATCAAATTTATACAAGCAAAAACAATTATCAAATAAGGACAGGAATTAATGCCTAGCCTTTCAGGTGGGATCGATCATCAGATTAGACTGAAAGCCTTTGAACATATTGCTAATTTACCCAAAGTGAATGGGTTATTGCATTCATCGCAACTTGATAAGGGGTTTACATTCGATAACGATAGAATAACCTTGCATAATCGACAAAAAGGCATACACAAGCCAAGGCAAATGATTTCGCTGCTTTCTGTCAAAACGGTTTTTCCACAATCCCTTGAACAAGCAACCTACCGTGATCAGATTGAGATATACAACAAAATATACGAGGGGGTGAATGAATTGGATTATTCATTCATGGGAACCAACCCTCATGCAAAAGAAAATCAACATCTATTGAAGGCATATGAAAACCAAACACCAATAATATATTTCATTGGTACTGGTGGGGGGTACTATTTACCTGAATTCCCTGTATTTGTAAGTGAATGGAACCCCTATAAGCTAGAAGCGAAAATCAATATCGACCGACTTGGTGATTGGCAGAATTTGAAAATCCGGGTTGATGAACAACTTTCGACCTATATGGAGCGAAAATATAGGTTTAGCAACATAAAGACCAGGCTTCATCAATCAAGATTCAGAACTGCTGTCATGGAGGCCTATGACTACAAATGTGCTATTTCTGGATTTCCTGAACCACGTCGAATCCATCCCGAACATAAGGTTCCCTTAATTGATGTGGCTCATATTGTTGAAGATAAAAACCCGAAATTCGGCCAACCATTAATTGCAAATGGTTTGCCGTTGACCAAATTGCACCATGCCGCCTATGACGCCAATTTGATTGGTATTGATCCGGATTATGGATTGCATTTATCCCGAACCCTAATGGATGCAAAGGATGGTCAAACACTTGCATTGTTAAAGAGTATTGAAGGAAAGAAACTGCTTTTACCCAAGAATAGAAATAACTTTCCAGATCCGGAGCGATTGAGTATCAAGTTTCAGGAATTTGAAAACTTGGCCAGATAGAACCTCATCTAGATGTTTGGGAATAAATTGAACGAGGAATGAGGTGTGGATTTCCGTATTGAGGCGCATTTTTTCTCGCAAGGATTCCAATGGTCATTGAGGGATCCTTGTACTCAAGTTCTTCCATGAAACAATACCGGTAGTATGACCTGACCATCTACAATACTCCAATGCTGGACCTCTTCATACGTTTCTCGGCATAGGGCTTGTTGGCTAACCTCCACATATACCGAGTCAATAGGCAATCCACGACGGTTGAGAACTGCATGGTGCATCTAAACACAACGCTAATTTAAGTAATTGCAAATCGTTTTCAGCTCATCACTTGATTTTTGGTCACCGACCCTATTCCGAAAGCATCGAATAGCACCAAAACAAGGACCACATCATTATCATCTATCATTAGGACACTACAAACCTCGCTTCCAAATATCTTTCGAAATCTTAAACCGATGGATCATGGCATGTTAAAAACCCCAATCCTCTTTGGTAGGCATCTGGTAGAACAGAATGGCCTGGTAGTCCTCAGACCATCCACGACACCTACAAGGGGAAACCGAATTTCCTCAAACAGCCCATGGTAAAATGTACCGGAAGTACATTTGACAAGTTGATTGCCGACAATGGACTTGATTCAGGAGCCAAGGCTTGATCTTTTCAACTTTTTTCAATGATACCGACAAAGTACTTTTGTTGATTGTCAAACATTTCAGCCATATTGCTGTTTGTCATGCCGATACTTTTATTTGTTTCATCAATTCGGGAGTTGGTATCGTCGATTCTTTTGTTCAATCAATTTTCCATATCCCTCATATCTGTACGCAATGCCTTGACATTGTTGTTGATAGGTTCCACTGTCCCTTCAACGGCTTCGGCAAAAATCTTCTTCATGGCATCTGCCAATATGTTGAAACTGCCGTTCAGTTTTTCTTTTTCGCTTATTGTCCTTCTCCTTTTTACATTGAAACTGATTACAATATATCAAACTCACATATCAATTTCATTTTTTGTCATTGTTAACAATTTAGATTTAACATTTAATTTTTGCCAAATTGGGGTGGAGGTCTTCCCACATGGCAGGCATCAACCATCTCAAAACCCCATGAAAAGGGGTTTCAATGATAATCTTGACAGATTCTTCAACAAATACTATTTTCAGGGCGTCTGTGTCTGTTCTTTATAAACACATTCACAAGGCGAAATTGGTAGGGCTGGTGGGATTCGAACCCACAAGCCGGTGGTGATGCACCAGCGGACCGAATGGCACTCGGTTGCGTCTACCAATTTCGCCACAGCCCAAAAATTCCAAGAAACAGATCAAGAAAATTCCAATTAAACTGCCAGACCATAATTACCAACCAAGATTTGAATAATAGCAGACAGGATGAAACATGCAGCCCAATTGGGAAAATCAGACGATCTGGACGGGTGACAACCTCGACATCATGCGGGGGATGAATTCCGAATCCATTGACCTTATCTATCTCGATCCACCGTTCAAGTCCAACGCCAACCACGCGGCCCCTATTGGCAGTAAGGCAGCCGGTGCCGAATTCAAGGACACATGGACTTTACAGGGTATTAATATTACCTGGCTTGATTTGATAGAGGCCAAGCATGCAAGATTGTGGCGTGTCATTCAGGCGGCCATGACTGACAACGACAAGTCCTACCTGATCTACATAGCTGCAAGACTGCTTGAGATGCATCGGCTCCTGAAATCAACCGGTTCAATCTACCTGCACTGCGATCCGACCATGAGCCATTACCTCAAGTTGGTTATGGATGCTGTCTTTGGTAGGGGTAACTTCAGGAACGAAATAATCTGGTATTAGTAGGGGAGCCGGAATTCCAAAACTGGATTTTGCCCGAAGGCACGATATTATTTTCATATATGCCAGTGACAAACGGTTCTTTGATCCTGCTCCCGCGAGACAGCCTTATGCGGAAACAACAAAAGAAAGATTTGATCATCACATTGGAAATGTCAGGTGCGGTCATGATTTTGGTCAACAGGAACTCAATCCAAAAGGCGAGCATCCCGATGATGTGATATGTTATATTCAACCCATTGTACCATCGGCCAAAGCAAGATTAGTGTATCCAACCCAGAAGCCCTTGCTCTTTTGGAGGGGATCATTGAATACGGCTCCAACAAGAACGACATGATCCTCGGCCCGTTCTGCGGTTGTACGACCACTTGCGGTGCCGCAGACGCGCTTGGCCGCCAATGGGTTGGCATTGACATGTCGCCAAAGGCGGCCGAACTGGTCAAGTTCCGTATAAACGATTTGACAAGAACGATTGTAAACCGCACCGACATTCCCCACTGCACTGATCCAGGAAAAGCACCTTCCTGCCGATCGCACAAGAAGACCCTTTGCGGCTATCAGGCAGGCATTGCAACGGGTGTTCGGAGCACTTCAAACAGCAAACCCCTACGGTTGACCACATGATTCCGCGATCCAAGGGCGGGACGGATCACCTGGAGAATCTTCAATTGCCATGTGGTCATTGCAATTCGTCCAAGGGCAATCGGGGAATGGAATACCTGACAAGTAAACTGGCAGCTTGAAACCAATGCAGGGCTTGTCAATCTTTGTATATAATTCCCAAAATTAATGTAGGGTTGAATTTTACCAATATAATTAACGGAATGAATAACCGTTATTTGTCATTCCCGACTGTTTCAAAGATTTTGGTGGACTAGAACTTGAACTTCCACCGCGTGGAAAAACACGAAAACCCACAAAATTCTCCTGAATTAAATCCAACTATTTTCATGAAGACGTGCTATTGTTTCATTGCCTGTGTAGGCAGGGATCGGATGGTAATCACTATACCCGCCCCGATAATCAAGGCTATGCCGAACACACCTATCGCATCAGGAATTTGAGACCAGATAATCCAGCCCCAAAAACCGGCAAATATCAAAAAACTGTATTCAAATATGGTTACAAATGTGGGTTCTGCTACCTGATATCCCCTGATCAAGCCAGCAACAGCCAGAAGAGAACCGGACGCTTGAATAACGGTCCAGAAAACAAACTCGGAAGTTATGGGTTTCCAACCGGTCAGAAAAAAAGGTGCTGAACTTATGGTTTCCGGTGAAAGGTCCAGCAGGGTAAGAATTACCGTACCACCGAAACCGAAACAGCCAATCATGGCAAAAAAGCCAAACAACAGGACAGAGGTTTTTTCGTCGGCACAATAGTGCCTAGTGAGGATCTGTCCCATGGCATAGAGGGCACCGGCTATCAATGGGAAAAAAGTGAATATACTGAAATTCCCAATATCAGGCTTGAGCACCAGCAAGACACCAATGGAACCCAACGCAATACATAAAATCCTCAGAATTCCAACTTGGGTTTTGAAAAACAGGACCGAGAATCCCAGAATGAAAATGGGAGAGCTAAACAGGGCTGCACCAGCTTCTGCAATCGGCAACAGGGCCAGTGAACCAAAATAAAGGATCATGGAAGAGGCAATCAATGCCGAACGAATGAAGACCATTCCGGGTTTCTGGGGCCAGATACTATGCTTTTTGTAAATACAGAATATAATTATAGCGATGCATCCAATGATCGATCTGACAAAATGGAATTGCCAAACACTGGCTTCCAGGGCAATAAACCGGACAAAATTATCAATGAGGCCGATGATAAACATCGAGGGGATTATGTAGAAACCACCCAACAAGGTATTCGGTACCTTTGAAAGGAAATTAGAATTCATATTCTGGCCTTGCATGCCTTGTGAAGGCTTGGAAAATCCTAAGCCTCGATACGCCCAAAATCATCTTCGAAACGAATAATGTCATCTTCCCCCAAATAACTTCCACATTGCACTTCTATTACCTCCAGTTCTTCACTTCCCGGGTTTTCCAAACGGTGCCTTGCTCCCAAGGGAATATGGATTGATCGATTTGGTTCGAGTGTTATAATGGTGTCATCACATGTGACCTTGGCGATACCCCTCACTACGGTCCAGTGTTCCGCCCGATGCCTGTGTGCTTGGAGTGAGAGTTTTGACCTTGGATGGACAATTAGTGATTTGACCTGAAAGCCTTCTCCCTGCCTGATACTTTCATATGAACCCCATGGCCGGTAAACCCGCTTGTGTTCGATGAGTTCATTTCGATTATTGGTCTGAAGTTTGGTAATAACCCCCTTGGCAAGTTCCAACTTGTCCAGGGGTGAAACCAATACGGCATCCGAGGTCTCAATCACGGCAGTTTCCTTCAAACCTACCGTGGCAACTAAACGGCTGGTGGATTTAACAATATTGCCAGATGAACCCACTGAAATCACATCCCCTGTCAGGGAATTATTGTCTTCATCAAGATCAGACAAGGAATGGACACGTTTCCAGGTACCCAGATCAGCCCATTTGGTATTGACCTTGACCACGACAGCTTTGGATGTTTTTTCCAAAAATCCCCTTTCAAAGGATCTGGCTCGCAGGGTTTCGTACGGAGCCCCCGGTAAGTAGAGTGGTGTATCGACCACAGCATTGTCTGTTGCCAACCGCAAGGCAGCTAGGGACTCATGGTCGATTTTTTCCAGTTCTTCAAGAAACAGTGAGGGTTTCATCAAGTATATTCCAAGATTCCAAAGGAATTTATCCCATTCAAGGGTAGCGTTCTTGCCTCTTGTATCCAGTTTTCTTTGAAACTGATCCAATCGGAAGACATCGGTTTCCAACTGTTGCCCCATTTGGGCATAACCATAATCCTGCATATGGGTTTCAGGCCTTGCTCCAAAAGTGACAATGCTGTTTTTACCTGCCCAGTTGACTCCTCTGGCAAGTGCTTGAACGAAAAAATCAAGATCATCGAAATGGCCATCAATTGGTAGAATCAGCAGGTAGGGATCACCTTCCATTTTGACAGCATTCAATGCAGTTATCGCAAGTGGGGGTAAGGTATTTTTGGGGGTGTTTTCGGTAATGATCAAGCCTGGTTCTGTATCCCGCTCCCTGCATTGCTCTAGAACGAAAAACCTGTATTCATAAAGACATGATACAATTGGGGCAAGGATATCAAATCCCTCTTCCCTTAACCGCGGAATACGATCAAGGGTTTCACAAAACAGGGATTTGTTTCCCTTGATGGGAAGAAATTGTTTTGGCAGTTTTTGTCTTGAAAGTGGCCATAATCGAGTTCCCCATCCTCCAGCAAGAAGGACAGGTAGAATTTGAGTACAGGAATTAGTCATGATGGATTATTAAATCAGAATTTATCAACATTATGGGTTTTTGCTTTCGAATAAAAAAATTGGATTAAAAATCACGATATACCAAATAAATCTTTGTAAATTCCTAATATTTGGTTTTGTCAAATAAACCAAACCAATATGCAGGTTAAAATCAGGATTTTTACCAATGGATGGTTGTAACAAAAGGACAGGCATGAAATTTGCACCGATTACAGATCGACTCATGCATCTGGGTTCAGACAAATGGGGCCTCCATTTTCGTACGAGAGAGTTAAGGGCCAGGGGTGAACCTGTTATCGAATTGACCATTGGTGAACCGGATTTAACGCCTGACAGGGAGGTACTTGAAGCCCTTGTTTCATCCCTCTACTCGGGCCGTATCAAATATTCCTATGGTCGTGGTGAACCAGATACCCTTGAGGCAATTGCAAAAAAATATACCACAACCAGGGGATATCAGGTTGATGTGGAAAATGTCATTTGCTTTCCCGGAACCCAAACCGCAATTTTTGCCACCATTTTGGGATTGACCGAAGAAAATGATTCAATTCTGGTTGGTGATCCTTACTATGCGACCTACGAGGGCCTTATCGCTTCTACAGGTGCGAAGAGAATTGCTGTACCTTTAAAGCAGGAACATGGGTTCAGAATGCAGGCTTCAGACCTTGAACGGGAAATCAGGGAAAATTCACGCTTGCTGCTCCTCAACAACCCCAACAATCCTACGGGTTCGGTTCTGTCAAGGGAAGAAATACAGGAAATCTGCAGGGTTTGCGAAAGGCATGATCTTTGGATACTTGCCGATGAAGTATACGAAAATCTGGTATATGAAGGTGAGTTCCATTCTCCTTTGATGGAAGAAAATTACCGCGACAGGATAATTAGTGTTGCTTCGGTATCCAAGACCTATGGTGTACCGGGATTCAGAAGCGGGTGGGCGGTTGGGCCAAAGGAATTTTGCAGTCGCTTGTTGCCCTTGGCCGAAACCATGCTATTCGGCGGAGTACCCTTTATTGCTGATGCAACTGCTTTTGCACTGAACTCAACAAGTGATTTCGTTGATCGAATGGGCTCATCATACCTGCACCGGGCAAAATTGATCGTCGAAGCCCTTGCTTCCTCCAACAAAATCAAGCCATTTTTACCCAGTTCCGGCATGTTCATACTGATGGATGTCGCGGGAACGGGAATGGATGGTGAAGAGTTTGCATGGAAACTGCTGGAAACCGAGAGGGTGGCCGTGATGCCAGGGAATTCATTTGGCAAGAATGCCGCTTTCTTCGTACGGATAAGTTTGACCGTTGAAGACGATTTGCTGGTTGAGGCATGCCACCGAATAAGATCTTTTGTCAAGGGCTAGGATTTGTCATCATGAATGAAGTCTCGAATACACAATTGGAAACACCTTTCGGCAAGGTCCTGATTACTTGTCTGGAAGAGCAGGAGGTCGAATATATTTTTGGAATTCCAGGAGTGCATACCGTTGAATTGTACAGGTATCTCGGAAACTCGACAATTCGACACATTACTCCAAGGCATGAACAGGGTGCGGGATTCATGGCTGACGGTTATGCCAGGGTTTCTGGAAAGCCGGGGGTATGTTTTTTGATTACTGGCCCCGGATTGACCAATGCATTGACTCCCATGGCTCAAGCCCGTGCAGATTCCATTCCGATGGTGGTTATTTCCACCGTAAATCCAGAATCCACGGGAAGGAATCATTTTGGGCGACTCCACGAATTGCCAGATCAAACCGGCCTTCTGAGGAAACTGGCCGTCTTTCATCATAGAATGGATGATCCCGAATGTCTGACCGAAGTGATGAATGAAGCTTTCAACTGGCACAGGTCAAATCGCCCCGGACCCGTTCATATTGAAATTCCCCTCGATGTGATCTCAACACGCATCAGGAAGGTATCATTGGCTGTTGAAGCCAGAATTGAATCATCAAGCAGGCATGAAATTGATGGAATCGTCAAGGCCTGTCAAAAGGCGAAACGCATATCAATAATTGCTGGCGGAGGTGCTACCGGTTCCGGCGTCTTGATTGCCAGCCTTTCAGAGCGCTTGGATGCCCCCCTGATTACCACCATCAATGCCAGGGGGATTGGGAAGGGGAATGACTTGTCGGTACCTCTCAGCCCATCCCTGGAATGCACAAGGACACTATTGGAAGAATCTGATCTTGTCATTGCCTTGGGTACAGAATTCGGCCCGACGGATTACAATATTTACAAATCACTTCCCAAAATCAGGTTCAAGTCCCTGATCAGAGTGGATATTGACGAAAACCAACTTTTAAAAGGACCGAAAGCCGATATTGCCGTTTGTTCGGATATCGATGGATTTTTGAAGCACCTCATGGAGTTGCTTCCCACAACCACAAGGAATCATGGAGGTAGGGCAAGAGCCAGGCAGGCCATTGAAGAGGTAAAGTCAATCCTGTCTCCGGAGGAAATGAATTACATAAATATTATCCATGCGATTCAGAAAGAACTTCCCGGTAGCATTCTGGTTGGTGATTCAAACCAAATATCATACGCCGGCAATCTATATTGCCATATTTACAGGGACATCGGCTGGTTCAATGCCGCAACAGGTTATGGTGCCCTCGGGTATTCGGTTCCTGCAGCCATCGGTGCGTCCCTTGCGGATCCCCGTGCCCCTTTGGTTTGTCTTGTGGGAGATGGCGGTTTCCAGTTTACACTTGCAGAAATGGGAACGGCTGTGGATGAGGAAGTGCCGGTTAATTTCGTGGTATTCAACAATCAGGGATATGGTGAAATCAAGAACTACATGCTTGATCAGGGTATCGAACCGATTGGGGTGGATCCCTCGCCACCAGATTTCGAGCATATTGCCCGGGCCTACAGAGTTTCTTTTGCAAGGGTCAGGAGCCCCAAACAGTTGATAAATATACTGAAACATCCAATTCAAGACAGGTGGCCCCGTCTCATCGAGTATGTTGAAAGGGCTTGAGTCCAGCAGGCAAAGCATGAACCCTCAAATTTATGAAGTTGAAACATTGACGATCCGAAATTATCTATTTGGGTGAACCACAAGGCAGATCAGTAAGCAATTGACAACCAATGAAATCCAAGGATGTAAACCGTCAGGTGGAAAACGTTCCTTCCAAGGGTGAAGGGGAGGAACTGTGGAACGAAATAGTCAATAATGAACCGCAGCTGCTTGAAGAGTTCAGCCGGTCGAAAAGGAAAAGCCTTTGGCAGAAAATTGTCGACTTTGGTGCCAGAAAGGGCAAGAATGTTCCAAAACAGATACTGAGTACGAATTATGAAGACAAATACGATGAGAAATTACTTTCAAGAAAAATTAGTAGCTATGCTCGGGTTGCCGGCCAAAAGGTTGTTTTCCAGGTTTTGACTTTGTATTATTGTCTTTTGGACAAGGATACTCCCAAATGGGCTAAAGCGCCTATCATAAGTGCACTTGGATATTTCATATTTCCACTCGATGCCATTCCGGATATAATTGTGGGAGCAGGCTATTCGGATGATTTAGGGGTACTTGTTGTTGCCATGGGTACGGTCTTGGCCCATGTCAAGGATGAACACAGGGAGCAGGCCAGAGCACAGGTTACCAGAATTTTTGGCAGTGATTGAGAAATTTTTGACATGCCCGGTAGAGACAATTCCAAACAAAAGAAAAACCTGCAGGAACGCATAAGGAATTTGGAAGAGGAGATCAATCCCCCTGAAAAGGGAGAAAGTCCGATTGCACAAGCCAATATGGGTTGGCGAATGGTGGTCGACCTTGTTGCTGGAGTCGGGTTGGGCTTTGCAATTGGATATGGTTTGGATATTTTATTTGAGACCAGACCTTTAAATATGATCTTGTTTGTATTATTAGGATTTGGAGCAGGAATTAACTTGATGTTGAGAACTGCGAAGGAAATGAAGAAACCCGAAACACATATTAATGAGGGGAATACTCCCGATTAGACTGAAATGGCTACTGAAACCGAAGCAGGAAGGGGATTAGAAATTCACCCAATGGACCAGTTCCTGGTCAGGCCAGTACTGGGTGATGGTTCATTGATGTGGTATTCATTCAGCAATACCGCCATGTGGATGGCCATAACCCTCTTGGGGATAATCATTTTTCTGGTTGTTGGAACCCGCAAGAAATCCCATGTGCCTGACCGTTTTCAAATGGTCGTGGAACTGATTTACGGTTTTGTCAGAAACATGGTGCAGGATGTTGCGGGACGTGATGCATTACCGTATTTCCCCTATATCATGACGGCCTTCATGTTCGTCATTTTTTCAAATGTCCTGGGGCTTATTCCGATGAGTTTCACACCAACATCACACATTGCTGTTACTGCAACCCTGGCCCTGACAGTATTCATTGCGGTTACGGTGATTGGTTTTGTCAAGCACGGGCTAGGATTTTTGGGACTGTTCTGGATTTCTTCGGCACCACTCCCACTTCGACCGGTTTTGGCAGTGATTGAGATCATGTCCTATTTTGTTCGGCCATTAAGCCATTCGATCAGGCTGGCGGGAAACATGATGGCCGGACATGCAATGATAAAGGTCTTTGCAGCCTTTGCCGGTGTCATGGGATTTGGTGCTTTTGTTCCGATAATTGCAATATCAGCAGTATATGCCTTGGAATTATTGGTGGCTCTAATCCAGGCTTATGTGTTTACAATTCTAACTTGTGTTTATTTGAAGGATGCCCTGCATCCTCAACATTAATCTAAAATATCCATCATGGACAAGGAGTAAGTTATGGAAGGCGATTTGAATACAATGGGGGCTCTCATCGGGGCCGGTTTGGCCTGTACAGGAATGGGTGGCGCTGCCATCGGTGTCGGTCATGTTGCAGGAAATTATTTGGCAGGGGCCCTGAGGAATCCATCAGCTGCCCAATCCCAGACAGCCATGCTGTTTATTGGAATTGCCTTTGCTGAAGCATTCGGCATCTTTTCCTTCCTCGTAGCACTGCTTTTGATGTTTGCCCTCTAGTCAGGGCCTGTTAACAAACCAATTCATGCGTTTGCATGTCAGGAATTTGACGAGTGGCTGCTGAAAACAATGTAAGTGAACAAGCTGGTATTCCTCAGCTGGAGTTTTCTTCATTTCCCAACCAGATTCTGTGGTTGGTGGTTTTCCTGTTGGCCATCTTTATCGTGGTTAGGATGATTGCGCTGCCTCGGATCGGTCAGATTGTCTCCCGGCGGGAAAAAAGAATCAAGACTGATCTGGAGGATGCCCGCAAGTTGAATGAAAAGATTGAAGGATTGGAAAGTTCAATCGAGGAAACGCTTGCCGAGGCAAAACGTTTTTCCGAAGGAAAAGCTGTAGAAACCCGCAATGAAATTCTGGCGATGCAGAACAAGGCATTGGAAGAAGCAGAGGTGACGGTCAGGGCTGAGGTTGCCGAAGCCGAGAAAAGAATTGAAGCCATACAGGATGAGGCACTCAACAATATACGCACCATCGCCAATGAGGCGGCGGTTGAAATTGTCAATCAGATTGTACCAAAAAGGGGCATTCTTGACGAGATTTCTGGAGTGGTCGATGCCAAGGTTCAGGGGAAGGCCAATGAATAAATACATACTTCCCCCAGGGCTGTTAATGCTGGTTGGTACCGGATCGGCACATTCTGCAAGCGGCCCATTCTTTTCACTTGGAAACACCGATTTCGTTGTCTCGATTTCGTTTATTATCTTCATTGCGGCAATCATCTATTTCAAGGCGCCCAAATTTGTGGCCAAGTTGATCGATGGCCAGATTGCCAAGATTAAAGGACAGCTCAGGGAGGCATCCTCGGTGAAGGAGGATGCCCAGACTCTCCTTGCAAACCTGCAAAAGAAACAGGAGGAAGCCGAAGAACAGGCAAACCGTATCAAGGAGCAGGCTCAAAAGGACAAGGAACTTGCCCTTGAGGAGGCAAAAAACGCCATTCAGGGGTTGGTCGATCGGAAACTGCAGAATTCCAGGGAGCAGGTTCGTGCCAGCGAGGCCAAGGCCATAGCCAATATAAGAAACCAAGCCATTGACCTGGCCATTGATGCAGCCTCTGAAGTCATTTTCAGAAGCATGGGTGGTGATGATCGCAGAACCATCATTGACCAATCAATCAAAGATATCAACAAGTATTTGAACTGAAGATACTGCTCCAACAGTTTCATCTTGTTGCTCCAAGCAACATCATGCAGGATTGGGCATATCCTTACTCGATTTGAAACTTCCTTAAGCGTCACTTCAAATGTGGCCTTGCTGTATAATCAAAACTCTGTATCACTTGATTCGCTATCATGCGAACTCGCTTCCCCTGAAAATTTGGTATCTCATACCATTTCAACTAAATGATAGCCTTTGGGCCAATCCTTATCAATTGGTTTTCCGATGCCCTTTTCCTACTGCACCCTGGCCCGGGAACGATGTCCAGTTGACTTGATCCGTTCAGCCTGCCCCGTGAAGTTTACCCAAGCCGCCGCAACCCTCTTCTTCACATCCCCGGCGTTTTCAAACACCTGGCTGGCAAAATGGTTGGACTTGTGGAACTGGAAAACATTCTTGGCCGAATTCAGTTCCGGTGAATGGGGGGGCAGCCTCAGGACCGATACATTTGTCGGGAAAAACAAGGTCACCGGACCTGTGCCATCCGGCCCTGTCGAGGATGACCGGGGCATGGCGTCCCTTGGGCACAATGCTTCCGATATCCTTCAGATGCCTGTTCATTTCAACCGTATTGGCACAGTCGCAGACATGGCCGATGGCTTCAAACCTGAACGCTGGAGGGGTTGGTGCCATGAGTCTTTAATTAGTTGAATTGGTATTACACTACACACAAAAACTGAGGGCTCAGTATAACTTGTATCCGGATAGCTCTATTCTGCTGTAAATATGACAGTCAATTGCAATAATGACCTCATTCTGATCATGCATTTATACAACCCCATAAAATGTGTTACCTTCTTTTCCAATAAATGAATTCAAGCGAAAGATATTTGTTGATGTTTATATCTTGAAAAAATATTTTACTATTATAATTGTCCTAAATAAACATACATTTTTCAGACAAAATAATTTAATATCATGAAATCCAAGATCTTTCAGCGAATTAATAAATCTACTCCCGGAAAAGTCTGGACCCCCAGGGATTTTCTTGATTTTGGTAGTCGTAGTGCAGTCGATAAGTCATTACAGAGACTTACGAATGAAGGTCTTATTCGTAGAATAAATCGTGGTCTTTATGACAAACCTTCTCTAAACGGTCTAACACAACAATTGAATCCTCCTGACCCTTACCAAGTAATTGAAGCAATTTCTCGACGAGATAAGATTCGTATACTTGTAGATGGGATTACTGCCGCAAATAATCTTGGATTTACAAATGCTGTACCATCTAAAATAATTGTGCACACTGAAACACGCCTTAACCCGATTTCCCTCGGCCAATTGAGAATTACATTCAAACAAACCGCCGCAAGTAAGTTATATTGGTCTAACCGTCCAGCCAGATACATTGTACAAGCACTTCATTGGTTACGAGATACCATGGGGCGGAATGAAAATGACACCATTATCGCGCACCGTTTAAGTAAAATTCTACAAGATCCAAAATATGGTCATTTACTTAGCGATGACCTAATGGACGGTTTTTCATCATTACCATATTGGATGCAAAACCTGTTGCTACCAATTTTGAATAGTGAGACATTAAGACATGATGAACTCGAACTTTAACCAAATCATTGCCGCTACGGATGATGAAAGAGCAGGACTTTTTAATCTGACTGCCCAACGTAAAGGCACAAGTGCACAAAATATAGAAAAAGATTTCTGGGTTTCGTGGTGCCTTGATGTACTATTTAATGGGCTTATAAACCAACATCGCATGTTGTTTAAGGGTGGCACCTCACTGTCAAAAGGATTCAAATTAATTGACCGCTTTTCGGAAGACATTGACATCACTGTTTATCGTACAGATCTAGGAATAGATACTTCCATTGAAGAACTCAAAGACTATACTTCTAGCAAACTCAAGAAAACTCGAAAAAATAGAAGAAAATTGTGAAAATTACATCACAGGAGAATTACTTGCCAACTGTACGGAAATTATTACTGAAACTGCTGAACGCAACAGGGTTAGCACCGACCAATTTCACATTGTTTCTGACCCCAAACATAATCAAACCCTCAAATTATATTACCCACCAAGCCAAAATCGATCAACATGACTCCTATGTTGAAAGGGTAGTGAAATTAGAATTCGGGGCAAAATCAGCACCTTATCCTAATACGAAATGTACGATAAGTCCGTACATTGATGACGATATAACAAGATTGGATTTTGGAGTAAAAAATATAACCACGATCATACCTGAACGGACACTATGGGACAAAATAATAATCCTCCATAGTATAAAAGGTTGGTTTGATAACCAAAATGAGCTTAAGGGAGGAGGACATAGGGAGTCACGGCACTATTATGACGTGTTCCAGGTATTGCAATCTGAAATCGGAAGAAATGCGCTAAATGATATAGATTTAGGTTCAGAATGTGTATTGCAATCCCGTGTTTTCTTCTACAGAAAACAATTCAATCTTGAAATGGCAAAGCCTCCTACATTTTCCATTCTTCCAGAAGGGAGGATGTTGAGAGAATTGCGAAATGACTATGAAGCAATGTCAGGTATGATATTTGGTAATCCTCCCAGATTCGAAGACATAATCGATTGTGTTCGTGATTTGGAGATGGAGTTAAACGCCAAGTAGAGCCAATTTACCGATCGGATAAATGTCTAAACTTCAATTATGCCATTTCAACTAAATGATAGCCTTTGGGCCAATCCTTATCAATTGGTTTTCCGATGCCCTTTTCCTACTGCACCCTGGCCCGGGAACGATGTCCAGTTGACTTGATCCGTTCAGCCTGCCCCGTGAAGTTTACCCAAGCCGCCGCAACCCTCTTCTTCACATCCCCGGCGTTTTCAAACACCTGGCTGGCAAAATGGTTGGACTTGTGGAACTGGAAAACATTCTTGGCCGAATTCAGTTCCGGTGAATGGGGGGGCAGCCTCAGGACCGATACATTTGTCGGGAAAAACAAGGTCACCGGACCTGTGCCATCCGGCCCTGTCGAGGATGACCGGGGCATGGCGTCCCTTGGGCACAATGCTTCCGATATCCTTCAGATGCCTGTTCATTTCAACCGTATTGGCACAGTCGCAGACATGGCCGATGGCTTCAAACCTGAACGCTGGAGGGGTTGGTGCCATGAGTCTTTAATTAGTTGAATTGGTATTACACTACACACAAAAACTGAGGGCTCAGTATAATACCAATACAACTAATTAATAACCGATAGGCTAATCATAATCATATGGTTTTTGATACCCTTGTCTAATTGGAATTTAACCTGGTAACAGCGTCCAATGGTGATTGAGTCTGTGGTTTCAAATTTTACTGGTAGTTGGTTAAGGGCTATGAGTCTTTAATTAGTTGTATTGGTATGAGTTCCATAATTTGGCATGGACAAAATCTTATTCAAAGAGCTGGAGGAAACACAGAAGAGTTAGGATATGTAAAATTTGATCCATCATCGAACAGTTATGTACTTTGGCTAAGAGACTTGCGCGGCGTTTTCGGCCCCAAAAACGCCTATATCCGCTGTGACGAATTCTCGTCGATGGAAGAGGCAAAACAGAAGGCGGCTTCCTCCACTTCAGCATTTTTGTTTCATTGGATGTGGCTTGTCTATTTACATGATCAAGATCTGGAAGACAAGGCAAAAATCGATCAAGAGATCTCTGACAGAAATGCTTCTTGCCCCATTAATACAGTGGAACTGGAAAATCATGAATTTGATGTAGCACTTTCGTTTCCGGGATCCGCAAGGAAGGATTTAATAGAAGAAATCGTAACACATCTGGAGAAACAACTTGGACCCGACCGCCATTTCTATGACAAGAACTATCCAGCACAACTCGCACGGCCTTCGTTGGATACCTTCCTTCAGGCAATTTATCTTAAACGCTCAAAGTTGATCGTGGTATTTATAGGAGGTGATTACCAAAGTAGTTATTGGTGTAGCATCGAATTCTCTGCGATTAGGGAAATAATCAATAACAAGGAAAATAACCGGATTATGTACATTCGTTTGGATGAGGGTGAGGTTGAAGGAATTTTTCCACTTGATGGTTATATTGATTGCCAGGAATACGGGTCCGAGCAGATTGCTGAATTTATAATTGAAAGGTTAAATTTATTGTAGGTTTGGATCCCCTTTTGTCCAGCTGAAAAAATGGTTGGCTACATGTTGTGAACCAATTTGGGCAGACATCTTGACTAGGGTCCTTGCAAACCCGTCCATTGTTGGATTCCCATACACAACACTATTCAGTTGGCTCAATCTCACCCCAATTTGGTCATTCACCGGGTCAAGATAATCCACCAGAAAAGGTTTCAGGAAACTGACCAGCCTTTCAATGATGGAAACATCCAACAACAGTTCCAAAGAAGTCAGCTGGAAACAACTTTGGCCATTAAACCTGCTAGTCCTATACAATTCCCTGATTTTTGAGTATCCGCAAATCTGATTTTTCCCAAGCATAATTGTGCGTTCATGACACAGGTTTCCAAAAGTGAAATCATTTCCTTAATTTCCGGGTTTTCTGCTTGATTGGTTGTCATGTTCATATCCCTCCAGTTAAGAAGACATTTTACCTACTCAATGCCAATCTTCTATATTGCCCCGTTTTGATGGATTCAAGAATAACACTACAACACCAAATCCCATTTGTTTAAATAATCATTGCCAAACCACCCTCAAGCCATTATATTCAGGGACAACAGCAGGACAGGACAAATGCACCGCTTGATGTGCAGACAAGCAGGAGTTCATGAAATGATCAGGTGGGAAAGCAGCAATTCCATAACCTGCAGCAGGTGGAACCGGCCGGGTGTCAGCAACATCGGGGGAAAACACCGGTACGGCCCAGGTAACCACATCATGGCAGTAATCATGCCAATCCCATTAACGACGGGACATCCACTCATTCGGGAATTAATTCCTGATTCCTCCTTTCCTCCTTGAGATTATCGGGATATTCACTACTTGCGAGTCAACAGCCAGATCAGGTAACCATCATGTCACTTTTTGCCAAGCTGGGTTTCGGGTGGGACCGGACTGCGGTTCCACAGGGCCACCGTTTCACGCTGGAACGGGCGGTATTCCGTTACAAGCACATGTTGTCCCAATTCGTGTATGATGCAAGTTACCTGGAAGGAAACCCCTTCACCTATCCCGAAGTCAAGACCCTGATGGATGGTGTGACCGTTGGGGGGCACAGGCTCTCCGACCAACAGCAGGTATTGAACCTTGCCGATGCGGCCAGGGAACTTTTCGAGCTGGTCCGGCAGGATCGCTTTGTCCCGGACAAGAAAACCTTCGATCACCTCCATGCCCTCGTGGCCAGGGAAGAAGCCCTTGAATGGGGTAATTTCAGGGGAGAAGGTGCAGAAACCCATCTCACTCCCCATGTCCAGCTTGGCAGGGACGATCCCTACCAACCCCTGCCCACAAGACCCGGGGCTCCGGAACTGAACAGGGTTTTCCGGGAAGGTTGCACTTCCCTTGAAAACCTGGTCGGTGATCCCCTTGAACGGGGAATGGCCTTTTTCCTGTTCGGTGCCTTGCAGCAGTTCTATTTTGACGGCAACAAGCGCACGTCCCGTTTCATGATGAATGGCATCCTGATGTCGAACGGCATGGATGCCATATCGATTCCGGCACGGGAGGCCCAGGCCTTCAATGAAAGGATGGTCAGGTTCTACCAAACCAAAAACGCTACCGAAATGATGGCTTTCCTTGTTTCCTGCCAGCCGGAGAATGCACCTGGTCCTTCCAGGGATAATGCAGGTTTTCCAGATATTCCCGATCCCGACAATGAGCCCGATCCTTCGCCACCGACGCCCTCCTTTGGACCACGGATGTAGTGTACAGTTTCCTGTCAAGGTCCATGGTGATCCGGATCACTGGCCGGAGCGCAACACTCAACGACATCTCGAAGAACAACCGCTACCGTGCGGGACAGTGCCTGAAGGAGTTCGACGTGGCGTGGTGAGTAAAGGTTCTAGGAACACCACGTCTTTTTCGCTTTACCTGAATGGGGAAGTGGTTTCCCGAGAAGATGAATTTTCCTTGCCTAAATCCAACAAAGTGATTATATTGTTTCCAACAACATTATAATGTCTTGAAAGCAGGCGAAACATGTCAGAGCAGGAAGGTCTCGTGGAATTGGCCCGCCAGGTTGCCGTATTGGAGGAACGCATGGAAACAATGAACGAACGCTACGACAAGGGTTGGGCATTATTGCGTGAAGACCTTGCCAAGAGAGATACCGAAATGGCCAAACGTGATGCCGAGCTGGCCAAACGTGACAAGAATATGTCCATTCAACTTTATGCCATAGGTTTTGGCATTCTGGTGGTGATCATCGGCATTGGCGGAACCATCATCAGCCTGCTGGTTTGAACCCTATCTATCCCGAACGCTGGCCAGACTCAACGACATCTCGAAGGACAATCCCTACCGCGCCAGCGACTGCCTGAAGATGTTTGACGTAGAGTGGTGAAGAGGAAGGGAATACCTGAGGCAGGAGATTTATTTCTTGCCAGAAGGCAGGCAAGTCCTTATATTCAGGATTCAGGGAAGGAGATTGCCAATGCTGGAAAAAAATGCTGATGCCCTGAAAAACCAGCCATCCCTGCTGATCGATCTGAATGAGCGTTCCAGCCGGATCATCGGCAAGGTGCAACCTTTGGTGATTCCAATGACAACCCGGCACTGTTACATCTCCCTGCATGAGGCCCTCAACCTCCGCTTGCCTGGTGAAAGCACCGGCGACTGGCATTTTCTTTCGACCTTTTATTCCCCGGCCAATCAACCACCCGTTGAAGCCCGTCGGGCTGGTGTGGGCCAGGATGTGGACACCACCCCTTCCCTGGGTTCGCTGGGAGTCCGCGACATGTCTGCCATCCTTGTGGAGAAAGGAATCCTGGCTCGTCGCAACGGACCGGTCTGGGTAGCCAATCACGTCAGGGCCATTGCCGATTGTGCCCTGCTGGCGCTTCGCTCGATCCATCAACCCTATGCCGTCACCGTGGATGATGTGAACCAGTGGCTGGATACCAGGTCCCAGATTGATGATCTGGTCACCAATTACCTGATGCCACTCCGGCAACAGAAAAAAGGCCGTGAACTGGCCAAATGGGACGCTTGGCTGAAAACCATCCATTACACATGACCCCAGGACCAACGGATGAGCAGAAACTCCACCAGAGAATCATGTATCATGTGGTCATGGCCATGCAGGACACTCCCCATGTCCTGAAAGGGGTACGGCACTTTTGCTGACCCGTGGCCTGGATCGGCATTCCGTTGATCTTGATTTCGATGCAGGCAAGAGGCTCAACATAGAAAGACGAATAAGGCAGGGCGTCATGGCGGCGGGGATGGAGTTGCTATCGCTCACCATGCCCAGGAATACGGCTACGGGGCAGCGCTTCCATGTTCATTACCGGGACAGGGTAACCGGCGTCTCGGACATGCTCAGGGTGGAAACCAGTTTTCGATCACCCCCGCAGGCATCCCAGGTTGAAACGGTGAATTGCATTCGTACCTACAGGCTGGAACATCTGATTGGCCAGAAAATCACCGCCCTCACAAACCGAACGAAAGTGCGTGATCTATATGACCTGGCATTTCTGGCCAGGATGCATGGGAATCATTTCACTCAGGAACAGATTCAGGAAACAAGATCCCTTTTACATGATCCTGATGGGGCTGTTGCACGTTTTCAGGGTACTTTGGCCGAGGATAGGACCCTGGCCGGGAGAGTCAAGGTTGAAGACATGATTCTGGATCTGATGGAAACAATGGACACCATCCAGGCACCAACTGACCCGGAAGAGGGAAACAATCCCGAGGAAAAAACAGAGCCATCCACATCAGCTGATTGGCCACCACGACCCATACCATGAGGTAGCAGGGAAAGGGGTGCAACGGCTATACGGTCGAACGAACCGACAGGAAGCTGAGTCTGATTGCCCAAACGGTCTATGGAGATCCGGGAACTGTTTCCTGCTGCCTGACAAGTAACTCCCCCGGGAACATCACGTCCTTTTCGCTTTACCTGAATGGCGGGGAAACCCCGGTTCACGACTGCAGCGTTTCAATGGCCACGAAAAAAAGATTTCCGGCGATTGACTTTTACCCCTCCCCATCGGGTATGCCCGAATTACAAGCCGAATCAATCAAATTTTTCAATTGGGATGATGCCCCACCACCATTCGGGAGGAAAAAATCTGTATCATTACTTGACACATGCCCTGACTTGTGCTACATGGTGGGTCATGATCCAGGGAACCAGGGGCAAGTTGGCAAGAAATGCCGTGCGAGGATTGTATGGCAAAGGCTTTCCCTCTGATCTGGTAAGCAGGACGCGTACAATGCTGCTGGCCCTGGATGCTGCAGATTCCCTGGAGGATCTCCGGTTTCCCCCAGGCAACCATCTGGAGCTTCTGGGAGGGGATCGGAAGGGACTCCATTCATTGCGCATCAATGACCAATGGAGAATCTGTTTTGCCTGGACTCAAAATGGCCCCACCGATGTAGAAATTGTTGATTATCACTGAAAGGACCAGTCATGACCCAAAGCCTTCTCAAGGATCCTCCCCATCCCGGTGAGGTCCTGCATGAACTCTACCTCAAGCCACTGGAGATGAGTTCCCTAGCCTGTGCCCGCCGTCTTGGTGTTCCCAGAACCCGGATTGAACGTCTTGTCAAGGGCCGGACGGGCATAACACCCGACACGGCGTTGCGGTTGGCCCGGCTTTTCAACACGTCTTCCATCTACTGGATGAACATGCAGACCATCTACGAAATGGGCCGTGCCGCAAAAACGGTTGATATCTCCTCCATTGAACCCATGGCTTATGCCCAAGGGTAGCAACGGTTACCCAAAGGGTCTATGGGGATACGGAGCGCTGGCCGGAGATTGCGAGGCTCAACAGCATCAGACATGACAACCCCTACCGGGCGGGTAATTGCCTGAAGGTGTTCGACGTGGCGTGGTGAACAGGAATCCAAACTTCGGGGATTATATACTTGAATAGATTTTAAGTTTCGGGATTACATATTTGATCAAGCACACCTGAAGCGATCAATCCACCAGTTTGTCGCGGTAATACTCAAACTGCTTCTGCCTCAATTCGATTTCCCTCGCCAATTCCCTGGTCAATTCCTCCCAGCAATCCAGTTTTCCAACAATCCCCGCCTGTTCCTCGATGGGGGGGGGTGGCTGATTTCAAGATTTTCAAGAACCGCCTTCCGAAGCCCCGGAATGGCATGTCCCCCTCCCGTTTGGGATGACATGAGAATTCCCTGCCTCTTCTTCAATACATGAAACAGGTGTTTTGTCAGAACATCGGGCGTTTTCGACGTTACAACACAACAATGGGCTCCTGCCCAAAACCGAATCGGCATGATATCCACATGGCCCGCCGATGCACCGCCCTGGCTCATGGCAATGGAATCAGGTTCGGCGTTGAATTGATTGTGACGGCCGGATGGCTTGACACCCCCGTTCATGACAGGATACTCCCCTGTCATGACCATGGAGGTTTTATTCAACTGGGTTCCAATCCGGATATCTGCGACATCTCCAGGTTTCATCAGGTGGGATTATCCGGATCGGGAGGAAAATTGCAAAGGATGAAACGCTTCATCCAAGATGATATATGATCAAACAATGAATTGCCAAATCTATTCAAATATATAATCCCCAAATCACTTCAATTCTAATTTTCCGCTATGGACCGCTCGATATTTTCTCCATGTGAGAATTCAACATCATAGCGTTCACCATCTTTTGTTATCAAAAGACCTTTTCCATGTGGTTTGCCTTGAAGGAACTCACCATCATAGGAGGACCCATCTGCATACATTGCCTTGCCTTCACCTTCAAACAAACCCTCGTGCCAGTTACCCTCATACATGAAACCATTCGGATTACTTTGGGCCCCATGGCCGGAGAGGACACCCAAGTCAAAATTTCCCTTGATTATGGTTCCGTCTGGATAATGAACTTCACCCTGTCCATTAAGAGTGCCGTCTTTCCACTCACCCGTTGACCTTATACCGCCTAGAATAAGGGTTCCCTTTCCATTGAAATTATTATTCCGAAATTCGCCTTTGTAGTTGTCATCATTTTCAAAAAGGATTTGAACCGTTCCCTCCACAAAACTTCCACCTTTCCAATTCCCATCAAAAATATTACCACCTTTCCAAGTCATTTTACCAATGCCATCAGGGCTTCCGCTTACAAGATGTCCGGTATAGACAGTTCCATCTGAATAGGTGTAAGTGCCTATGCCTGTAATTTCTCCGTTCAACCAGTTGCCAACGTAAGAAACACCCTCATTGCTAATATATTTTCCTCCCCCATTCAAAACACCATCCAGGAAATTGCCCTCATAAATTGTTCCGTTCTGGAATATTTGTTTTCCTTGCCCGGTTTGCTTGCCAGCAAGCCACTCTCCTTCATAACGGAATCCTCCTGCTACATCCGTAAGTTGTCCCAGCCCTTCGATACGACCATCAACAAAATTCCCAACATAGATACTGCCATTTGGGAAACTCGTGGTTCCTCGGCCATGAGGTTGCAACTCTAAATGTTCCCCCTCGTAAACCAAGCCATTGGAGTAGGTGACTTTAAGGCTGGTGGGTATGTTGCCCTCTATCCATTCTCCTTCATACCGGCTTCCATCTGGAAAGATTAATTTACCTGGTCCATGTTTAATTCCCTCGGTAAATGAGCCCTCGTAAATAGATCCATCGGAATAGGTTTCGGTTCCAGTACCATGTCTCATGCCTGCAACCCAGGTACCCTTATATTGGAAATCTTCCGAGATGAATGTTCCCATACCTTGACGAATTCCTTCAACAACATCTCCCTGATAGGTGGATTTGTCAGGATAGGTTAATTTACCCGAACCTGTCATTTTTCCATTGACCCAATCACCGGAATAGCTGTAACCTTGGTCATTTTTATAGGTCCCCTGACCGTTCAAGACACCATCTACAAACTTTCCCGATAGGTTACTTCCATCACTGTAGGTAATTGAAGTGATGGAAGCCAATTCCCCATCCTCCCATCGACCCTCAATTAATGATCCATTTTCATTCAGATAGGTTCCAAAACCTTCAATCGGACCATTGTCAAAAATTCCCTCAAAGGTTGTTCCATCCATTCGGACAAGCACTCCTGTGCCCTTTGGTTGCTGATTGTCAATTTCCCCGGTATAAATGCTGCCATCAGGGTAGACGATTTCCCCCGTACCAGCAATGCGGCCATTTTTCCATTCACCGGAATAGGTAAATCCCTCCGGACTTTTGAATATTCCGAACCCTTGCTGGGCGCCGTCAGTAAATTGTCCCTGAAATACCGAGCCATCCTTGTAATGAATGGTTGTATCGCCTGATAAAACTCCTTCGGCCCAGGTACCTTCAATGACTTGTCCGTCAACAAATATCCTTTTACCCACCCCGTGCTTTTGATCTGCGATGAAATGACCTTCGAAAGTACCACCCTTGGAATAGGTTTCAAATCCCTTGCCATGTTTCATGCCATCTTTCCAAAAGCCGTTGTATGAATATCCTGTTTGATGAGTCACTTCACCCTTGCCATACGCCTTGCCATTGAGGAAAGAGCCAATGTAAACTGTACCATTGCTGAATTCTTCCCTACCCTCACCAGTTCGTTCGCCCTCGACCCAGTCACCCTCATACACATAGCCGTTGTCAAGGGTCAGGGTTCCCTTGCCATGCCTTTGTCCATCAACAGTATCCCCAACATAATTTCCATCCTGTGCTAAAACTGCAAGGGGAAATATGGTTAGGAAGGAGATCAGAACACAAGTTCGGTTAAGATATTTCATAACTTTTCCTTTTTGAAAGTGTAATTTGCCTCAAGACTGTTCCAAAATGAAGTTTCCGGGGATGGTGTATCCAGTTCTAGCATTCACGGATCTGCTGAGAAATACCATAGACCCCATTTAAATTCAATAATTCTTTGTCAGGAATCTGGCATCAGATTGTCTTACTACCCCAGTAAAAGGTTTGTTTGATGCATGCTTAAAATAATTCGGCATAATTTATAGAAACCCACTATATTTTTCACTAAATAAATATCAATCAAACTTAATTTGAGGAAATTAAATCCTATCAATACCATGAATAGGTGATTTAGGATAAATATCGGATAATTCACTAACTTATAAAATAAACTAATTACTTATTATAGGTTGGTTCAATCGGGGAAAGTGCATGGCAGAGCTAAGATTTGAAGGTCAGAATATCAAAGTCGAGATGGTTGGTTCCGAAGAATTTTTAGAAGAGAAGGGTCAGCAGTTGGTAAACAAGTTGCTGGAACTGGATTCGAAGGTCAAGCCCAGTGAAACAAAGATAGTGGAAGTACCTGTTGAAATAGGGGAGGAAAATAATCTGGCCCAGTATTTGAGGGCATTCAGTGGCAAGTCGGAGAAGATCAGGTTTTTGGCCATCGCCGGCTTTTTGCAGAATAAGGGCATGAAAAGGCTTGAAACCGGTGATATAATCAAGGCCGTCAAACAATCCAACCAGAAACCGTTCAAAAACACCTCGGATTGCAAAGCCAAGTGCATTCAGGAAGGTACCTGTGCAAAAGATGAAAGGAGAACCTTTTATGTCACCAATTTGGGTTTTGAAATGCTCAAATCGAATTCTAATTTCTAGGTAATGGAAATCAAATAACAGAAGGTATCTCTTGTCAGAAGTTTTTCGGATAGCACTTGCCCAATTGAATCCCACTGTCGGTGCCCTCAATGGAAATGTCGGCCAAATCAAGCAAACCGTTCTCTCCCTTCAGGAACGCAAGGTTGATTACATCGTCTTTCCTGAATTGTTCCTTTCCGGTTATCCGTTACAGGATTTGGTTTCCAAGAAGTCATTTGTTAAGGATTGCATGAACCATCTTGAGAATCTTGCAAGTTGGAATAACGGGTATTCAACCATAGGTGTTGGCTGTCCCTGGATGGTTGATGAAAATGTTTACAACTGCTTTTTTGTGCTTTCAAAAGGGGAAATTCAGGCCACCATCCAAAAGCACCACTTACCAAATACCGAAGTGTTTGACGAAATCAGACAGTTTGCATCTGGACAAATAAGTGGTCCTTACCGCATTGGTGATGTTAGGGTAGGCACGCCAATCTGTGAAGATGCCTGGTATGAGGATATTTGCGAAACCCTGGAGGAATCGGGTGCAGAGATATTGATCGTCCCCAATGGTTCGCCTTATGAGAGAAATAAACTGGACAAACGATTTAACAGGATGGTTGCCAGGGTGATCGAAACAGGACTCCCCTTGGTTTATGTCAATATGGTTGGCGGTCAGGATGATCAGGTTTTTGACGGAGGTTCATTTACTCTTAACGGGGGAGGACGGTTGGCAAGCCAGTTGCCTCTTTTTGATGAAAGGGTTGACATTGTCGAATTTCTTAAAACAAATGAGGGTTGGGAAGCACGGACAGGTGAATTGGCACCAATTCCAAATGAGGATGAGCAGGATTACAGGGCAATCGTTGAAGGTGTTCGAAACTACATTCAAAAAAGCGGTTTCTCAAAGGTGGTGCTTGGACTGTCCGGTGGAATTGACAGTGCTTTGGTTGCTACCATTGCTGTTGATGCCATTGGGGCAAAAAACACACGCTGTGTGATGCTTCCTTCACCATTCACGTCTTCAGAATCCAATTCGGATGCGCTTGAACTTGCCGATAACCTGAATTGCAGGATCGAGGAAATCCAGATTGAACCAATCATGGGACAGGTGCTGAACTCTCTGGAGCCAGTTTTTGCTGGTAGACCTCGTGATTTGACTGAAGAAAACATACAGTCAAGGATTCGAGGTCTGCTCCTTATGGCCCTTTCAAACAAGTTTGGAGAAATTTTGTTGACTACCGGAAACAAATCGGAAGTGGCAGTAGGTTATTCAACGATATATGGTGATATGGCCGGTGGATATAATCCCATCAAGGATTTATACAAAACAAAGGTAAACAAACTTTGTCAGTGGAGAAATGAGAATTACAGGAAATGGATGATGGGATCCAGGGGAGAGGTGATTCCACAGCAAATCATTTCCAAACCACCCACAGCCGAACTCAGGGAAAATCAAAAGGATACGGACAGTTTGCCTCCCTATGAAGTCCTGGATCAGATACTCGAAATGTTGATTGACAGGGATCAATCAGTTTCCGAGGTTGTCAGCAAGGGATTTGATTTGGAACTGGTTCAGAGGGTTGAACAGCTGATATACAGGTCAGAGTACAAGAGGTTTCAATCAGCGCCTGGCGTTAGGTTGACAGGAAGGGCTCTATGGTTGGATCGTCGATACCCCATTGTAAATCAATGGAGAGATTCGACCAATCTATCAACTTCGAAATAACCCATCATTGATTTACGGGTTGTGGTACCACAGCCCACTCTCGATGTATGATTGAATCCCTGTGGTTTGGGTCATCAATCAAAGTCGCCATCCATGCTGGATATTGACCCTTACATCATCCAGGGTTTCAAAGAACCGATTGGCATGGTGGTTGGTTTTCAAATAATTATAGACGGTTTCCATGGGATTGAGGTCCGGGGAAGGGAGATAATGCAACAGGGAAAGATTGACTGGAACCTTCACTTACTTGGACCTAATGCCAAATTGCATGGTACCCTCACCCATTGCATGGGCTACGACCTCGTTCAGGGACTGGAACAACCCGTCCTCGAATTCCGTAATTTTTCTTCCTTGCAAACGGGCTTGTCCAGCTTTTTGACAATTTAACAATAGAATGGATAAACCATGAAATAACCCAATGGGTCATTAATTTAAAGATGCTTTACATATTTTTTCTGCATATACATAGCAGTTTGTAATACTATTTCATAAAAGTAACCGTAACTATTCAGGTATGAAAACAATCAACATATGGATCATTGCCCTTGTGGATGTTGCCATTTTGAAAGCCGGCCTCGACCAAGGTCTTGCAGGCAAACCGTCCAAAGCCGGAAAGGATTGCGGGCATTGGATGTGGCCGACAATCCGCTGTCCGGATTTTGATGCAGGCAAGTGAAGTCATGCGGTTCTATTCCCGCAACAGGGGATGTGCAGTCCCTGCCCGGGATCATTGCTGCCAGAGATGTCTGCGTGGAATTGGAACAGACCATAGCTAGACGGGCCGAGTTGATATCCGGCCTTGAACGCCGTCTTGGCCTGAACGGCTGAAAGGGAAAGACACGGCGCCGTTCCGACGTGCCTGACCATGTCGTGAACCATTTCCCCTCCAGCTGCACCCATTGCGGCCACGCGCTGGTTGAGGGGATGTCGTAACCGGTGGAGAGAAGCCGGGTCCAGGACATACCAAAACCGTCCCCCATGGTTGTTGTGGACCACATTGCCCATGGCTGTGCATGCTCCCATTGCCAACTGGAAATCAGGGCTCCTTTTCCCGTCGGGTGCCGCGGACCTGGGGAGCATGTCGGGAAGGCGGTGGTCCATGCTCGGGCTGGAACATGCTAGACACGCTTCGTCGGTCGTCCCCGGAACTTGAGGTGGACCTCCCCATCCAGACACCGGGATAGGACCTTTCCGGATTGCCGGGGAAATCATGAACCTGCGACAAGCGACCATCACCATATGAACCATTTTGGCATTGATGGTGCCATTGCATTGGCTGGCATTCCTGCTTAAACTGCTATTGAAACCTAAAGGATACCTGAATAGTTACGATTTTTTATCCAAACGCAGGAAATTGATGTCACAGAAGGTCCAAGAGTGGTTTAGTGCTTTGTAATTCCCGTTATTAAATAGTTGGAATGGTATTAGTTGAAAGGTATCAAAACAATCTATCAAAGATGGGATGTCACACTACAATCAAAATATCGCTTATAGGTTATTTTGAAGTTGAATTGGTTTTAATTGGTAGGATTAGGACGGGGGTCTTAACTTTTCTGACAATTGATCTCACATAGAGGATGTTAAACTGTAGAGAAAAATTCGGAATTCAATGACCATCACAAGATTTGCACCATCACCAACAGGGATACTCCATATTGGCAATATCCGTACAGCACTGTTTAACTTTTTGTTGGCAAGGAGGGATAATGGCAAGTTTGTCCTGAGGCTGGATGATACTGACCAGATACGTTCCAAGCAGGAGTTCGTAGATGCAATATACCAGGATTTGGAGTGGCTGGGTCTTGAATGGGATAAGGTGGAGCGACAGTCCAAAAGGCTGGACAGATACACGGAAAAAGCCTCACAACTTATCCAATCCGGTGATTTATACGAATGTTTTGAAAGTCCTGAAGAATTGGACTTGAAACGGAAACTTCAACTCAAGCTGGGCAAGCCACCCGTTTATGACAGGGAGTCCCTGAAGCTAAGTGAAGAAGAAAAACAAGACAAACGTCACAAAGCGAATGGGTACTGGAGATTTAAACTGGCGCAAAAGGAAGTTTTCTGGAAGGATGGCATACAAGGTGAAGTTACCATCAATACCTCAAACGTTTCAGATCCGGTTCTGATTAGGGCTGATGGGCTTTTTCTATATACATTCGCTTCCGTTGTAGATGACTTGGATTTTGGGATAACGCATATCGTGAGGGGTGATGATCACCTTACCAACACGGCAACCCAAATAGAAATAATGACAGCCTTTGGATTTACCCATCCTGAATTTTTTCACCATTCACTATTGGTTGGAAAAAAGGGAGAACCCCTTGCCAAAAGGCTCGGCGATCTTTCAATCAGGGAGTTGAGGGAAAATGGAATCGAACCCGAAGCCATTCTTTCCCAACTGGCCTTTCTTGGTTCATCCATTCCAGTCAATCTGAAACTGAATCTGGAGGAAATACTTGCTTCCTTTTCGTTGGAAAGTTTCAGTGGGAATCCAACGAAATTTGATGAGCAGCAACTGGTTGGATTAACGTCGGATTACTTCAGAAACATACCCTATGATGTAATTGAGGGTAGGGTGATTGAATTGGGAATTCCCAAGTCGGATGGTGAAAGATTTTGGGAAGTGGTCAAGGGAAATATCAAAACCATCGCCGAAATCAAGGGATGGTGGAAGGTTTTGAATCAGGAAATTGATCCAGTAATCAAACCAGAAGACAGGGAATTTGTTGAACTTGCCATTTCCTTGCTGCCGGAATTTCCTTTTGACTTGAATACCTGGAAGAATTGGGTGGAAGACCTGAAATTGAAAACCGACAGAAAAGGTGGAAGATTGTTCCTGCCGCTTAGATTGGCTATCACTGGCAAATCAAGTGGTCCGGAAATGCAATCGGTTTTGGCTTTGTTAAGAGTGCCTCCCATAATCAAAATTCAAAGATGATCAATTTTGTCAACAAGGTTCTTTGCGTTAGTGGATGAAAGAAGTATTCTTCGATGATTTGGTAAATTGAA
>JAPORQ010000083.1 GCA_026710155.1 Paracoccaceae bacterium | reverse complement strand
CCGCCGCGCTGGTGGCGATGCTGATGGCCGCGCCGGTGGCGGCGCAAGTAACCGGCACGCTGACCGGGCCGGCTGTGTTGCCGGAAGGCGGCCTTATCGCCGTCAAGTACGGGCAGTGCCTGCAGCCGGGGGACAGGCCACTGTTCACGCCGGGCAACCGCTATTGCGAATGGCAGGGAGGTCACTCAACCGGCGCAATGCCCTTTGCCCGGACGGGCCGGTTCACGGTGACCCTAACGAATGAGGGCAACTCCGAGGCAACTGCGAACATAGGCTTTTTTAACTCAAACCGAGACAACGCTCATTCTAAATGTAGTACGACCATCGCAAGCACAAGCGCCTTTACATGGAGGAGCGCCGACTTGGAAGCGATAGGAGTACCTGACCAAGCTACCTTCAATTATAACGGAGTATCGATAGCGGCCAATTCGACCCGCGTCATCCGCTTCGAGATGGCATCCGTGGCAAATTATAAGGTTGACGGGGACTGCGTGTGGAATTTCGGCGTCAATGGCAATACGGTCGCAACGCTGACCGTCGAGGACGACGAGGCGCGGCCGTACATCGGGCCGGTTCCGGGACCGCATCCCTACGGGGCGAGCTGGCCAGGTTATGCGGACTGCCTGATCGACCGCAAGGGCATGAAAATCCGCAGGCGGTGCGTATATGAATAGCTGAAAAGACGTACGCGGGGCGGTCTTCGAATGCGTTTTCCGGGGCCAGTATTTTAGCAAAGGTTATAACCCCCAAAGAATTGGATGACTGACTGACAAGACTAGCCATCCAGAAGGCTTGATGATACAAGTTTAATGAAACCTCTTAAACTTTAACATTTAATACCTATTTCCTATTCTCATCGGTAAAGGGGTGTAGCTCAGTTGGTAGAGCACCGGTCTCCAAAACCGGGCGTCGGGGGTTCGAGCCCCTCCACCCCTGCCAGTTTCATGTGTAAGGCCAATTATTCCCAGATGGTTTTGCTCTAATCGCTGAACAAGCGGCGCAAGGGAAGAAACGATTGGCGATGATGTTTGGATGGCCCATGTCGCTCAAGTGCCTCCATATGCTCTCTTGTTCCATAACCCTTGTTGGTACGCCATTTGTAATGGGGTTCTTCCTTGGCCAATTGATTCATCAGATTATCCCTGTTGACCTTGGCCACAACCGATGCGGCAGCAATGGAAAGTGATTTCTGATCACCCTTGACAACCGCCAGACCCTTGCAAGGCAAATTGGTTGGTAATCGATTGCCATCAACAAGAATGAGGTCCGGTGTAACCGGAAGTTTCTCAACCGCAAGAACCATGGCTTTCAACGAAGCCTGAAGAATGTTGATCCTTTCGATTTCCTCTACGGAGACATGAACAAAGGATATGACTGCCTTTTCCTTGATCTCTTCGTAAATCCTGACTCTTTTGAGGGGTGTCAACTTTTTCGAATCATCAAGATCTGCTGGAAAATCTACTGTTTTAAACATAACAGCACCGGCCGTTACCGGACCGGCAATACACCCCCTTCCGGCTTCATCAACACCCACAACAACCTTGTGTCCAGCCAGAGTATATTTCTTCTCAAGCTGGAAATCTGGTGCCGCAGCCATTTCGCTCAATCTTCCTTCTCCAGGGCCTGCCGACAGATATGCAGGATTTCGGAAATTTTTTCATTTTCCCTGACTTGATCACAAAGGGAAATTATTACCATGATGGCAAATTCCATTCTTTGCGCCTCATCAACCGCTTCAAAAGCCTCCAACAGGTTCTGGTAGATATCATCTACACTGGTTTGTGGATGCTTGCTTGCATTGGAACTCATTGGTTCAATCCCCAAATTCGATTGATTTCATGTCTTATGAGTGTCGGGTTGGCTTCAAGCCACCTGTTGGCAACAACCTGATCCGGTCGAATGAGATAAATGGCCCTGTCGTTCTCACCAAGGTATCTGGTCCGGATAAATTCATTGGCTTTTAGACATACCCTCCTCAAGCCATCCATCTCGGGGACTTCAGTATTGATTCCAAGTAAGACCACATATTTACGAAACTTATCGAGCAGCCATGTACAATCATCCAGAAGAGCATCGGGTGCGACCGAACCAGGTCTTGAAATCAACGGCAATTCGGGTGCCTGATCCTTGAATCCAGGATAAATTGCCGGCACCGACAACCTACCGGGATTGATCCAGTTTCTGGCAAAGGATGCAACCCTTGTCAATTTGAACAATTGATCCCGAAACATCCTCTCGACACCATCGGAAGGTGTCATGAATTTGGTCGTTCTGGTCGAATGGGCAATGTTTTCGTCAGAGGCGTATACTCTTTCGTCATTGTATGTCTCAAGCAAGGATTCAGGAGACCTACCCTTGATGATTGCTGCCAGTTTCCAGCCCAGATTATCCACATCCTGCAATCCACCATTTCCGCCCCTAGCACCGAAAGGAGACACAACATGTGCGGAATCACCCGCGAAAATGACCCGGCCATGGACAAACCTTTCCAACCGGCGGCATTGAAAGGTATAGACGGATACCCAATCTATTTTGAAATCACTGGTACCCACAACCTTTCCAATACGGGGAGTAACCCTTTCCGGCTGCTTTTCCAGCTCGGGGTCTGCATCCCATCCCAATTGAAGATCAATGCGATAAATATTGTCCGGCTGTTTGTGTAAAAGGGCCGATTGGCCTTCATGAAAAACGGGTTCGAACCAAAAACGCCGTTCAGGTGGAAAATCCTGATGCATTTCTATGTCGGCAATCAGAAATCTTTCCTCGAACAATTCTCCGACAAAATCCAACCCAAGTTGTCTTCTGACAGTCGAACGAACCCCATCACATGCTATTAGATAATCGGTTACAAGTTGATATTCACCGACCGGGGTCGATATGTCGATACTTGCACTGTCCCGTTTCACTTGGATTGCTTTTACCCTGTTCTGGAAACGCAATTCAATCAATTCCAGGGATTGCGCCCTGGCAATCAGGTACTCTTCGACATAATATTGCTGCAGGTTTACAAATGCCGGGTATTTGTGCCCCTCTTCAGGAAGGAGATCAAAATTGAACAACTCCTGATCCCGATGATAGGTCCTGCCAACCTTCCACACAACTCCTTTGTCAAGGGCCTTGTCACCAATTCCCAGACGGTCGAATATTTCAAGCGATCGTTTTGACCAGCAAATTGCCTTTGATCCGGTTGAAACCCTCTTGCCATCGTCTAGAACAACCGAAGGAATGTCATGGTTGGCCAATTCAATTGCCATGGCCAGCCCAATTGGTCCGGCACCCACAATCACCACTTTCTTGGATGGTTCCCTGCTGTCAAGTCCTGGTGGAGGGACAAACGGGTATTCCCTGGCTTGTTGAGGCATGGTTGGAAAAGTCTGTAATCTTGAATTCAACCCTGAAGTTTGCTCCACATGTCAAGATCACGCTCACTGGTCCAGATCCTGGGTGTATCTATGCCCCGAGCCTCATCATATGCACGAGCCACATTAAACGGCAGGCAATGTTCATAAATGGCATAATCACTGAATCGAGAATCACAATTGTCCCTGACTTCATCCCAGGCTTCTTTCAGGGTACCGTTGCGGGAAGCAACCCTGACGACAGGCAAATAGGTGGCATCAAGAAACTCCCTAGTGCCATCGATTCCGGCAGCAACCATATTTGATCCCGCCAAGGCATCCCCCCTGCCTGGTGCAATGGCTTCGGGCTGGTAGCTTTCTACCACATCAAGGGTATCCTGCCAATCCTCGAAATGGCCGTCACCACAATAACAGGCCGATTTGTATTCGACTATGTCACCCGTAAACATGACCTGCTCATCAGGTACCCAGACAACCGCATCACCAGCAGTATGGGCTCGTCCAAATTGCATGATCTCGACCTTTCTATTCCCTAGATAAACCGTCATCCTGCCATTGAAAGTGGTCGTGGGCCAGGTCAATCCCGGAATCGATTCATGACCCTCAAACAGTCTTGGAAACCTGTTGAATTCACTCTCCCAATCCTCCCGGCCTCTTTCTACAACCATTCCCCTGGCCGTTTCGGACATGATGATCTGCTGGGCATTGAAAGCTGCTGCACCGAGAACCCTGACAGCATGATAATGGGTTAGAACGAGGTGTGTGATTGGTTTGTCGGTCACCTTTTGAATTTCTTCAATCACCTTGGAAGCCAGTCTCGGGGTTGCCTGGGCCTCGATCACCATTACGGAATCATCTCCGACGATTACACCTGAATTGGGGTCCCCTTCGGCAGTAAAGGCATACAAGCCTTTGCCGATTTCGGTAAAACTCGTTTTTTTCTCACCCAGGTCACTTTGTGATGCAAATTCTTTAGCCATGTTCATCTCTCATATTTCTTTACGGTTTGCTTGATTGAACCGAATATGGATTGCCCCTCCATATCGTTCATCCAGATTTCAACAGTATCCCCGAATTGCAGGAATGGTGTCCGGGGTTTCCCTTCATTTATGGATTCCACGGTTCTGACTTCCGAAATGCAGGAATAGCCAACCCCACCCTCGGATATTGGTTTGCCAGGTCCTCCATCCAGCTTGTTGGAAATCGTTCCCGAACCGATAATTGATCCCGCAGCCAATTCTCTGGTCTTGGCTGCATGGGCAATCAGTTGGAAGAAATTGAAGGTCATGTCAACACCAACATTGGCCCGGCCAAATGGTTGTTTGTTGATATCCACCGACAAGGGAAGATGTATGGTACCCTCGGACCATGACACAATCTCGTCAGGGGTAACCGCAACCGGTGAAAATGCCGTCGCTGGCTTGGACTGGAAAAAACCAAAACCCTTGCCCAGTTCGGCCGGAATCAGATTTCTTAAACTGACATCATTTACCAGCATGATCAAACGTATATAATCGGGCGCTTCCTCCGGTGTTACACCCATTGGTACCTTGTCCACTATGACTGCCACCTCTGCTTCCAAATCAATGCCCCAACTCTCTTCAAGCAGTTCAATAGGTCCATGTGGAGTGTAAAAACTGTCGGAACCTCCCTGATACATCAGGGGGTCTACAAAGAAGGAATCGGGAACCTTGGCATTTCTGGCTTTTCTGACCAATTCCACATGGTTCAAATATGCCGATCCATCTGCCCATTGGTATGCCCTGGGCAAGGGTGAATAGACTTTTGCCGGATTGAATTCCTGTCCAAAATCACCTTTCTCCAACTCACCTGCCAAAACTTCCAGTTGCGGACTGATTTGATGCCAGTTGTCCAATGCAGCCTGCAGGGATGGGGCGATGCCTGAGGCAGGAGCATAATTCTGCAAGTCTCTGGTTACTACTACCAGTTGCCCGTCGGCTGTTCCGTCATTTAATGAAGCAAGTTTCACTCTATTGTCTCCTGATCTCCAAACCGTCCCTGGCAATCACGGTTTTTCCCTTCCATGCCTTGGCAATTTCGTCCAACCATTCCTGTTCATTGATACCCTTTGGTGTTACAGGTACCAAATGGTTCAAAACCAGTAATTCAACCCCTGCACCATGGGCAATCCTGCCGACATCCTCAACCTTCGTATGACTTGCAAGTAGATGCTTTTCCAGGCTTTTGGCACTATTGGTAATCCCTATCAACTCCTTGATACCACTTACCAGCATGGCCTCGTGAATCAATATGTCACTTCCCTGGGCAAATTCCATCAAGGGTGCAAAATAGGCCGTATCCGCTCCAAAGGTTACCTTCCACCCATCATGTTCCATTTTAAGGGCATAACATTCTTCTACCGGGGGATGCGGAACTTTCAGGGCAGTTACCCGTGGAGTATCCGCCAGCACCAACCCTTGCCCATATTCCTTGATTTGTACCAGCTCACGCAAATCCGGTCGACCTTCATCATCAATTCTAAGATCAATGTCGAATTGGAGTGATTGATAGAAATGGTCAAGATATTCCGTTGTACCTGCCGGTCCGAAAACCGTGATTCGTTTGTTAAGATTGGTTGTCCAGGCAGTATGAAGGAGAGGACCAAGTTCCAGCAGATGGTCAGAATGCAAATGGGTGATAAAGATATAATCTATGTCAGCAAGTTTGATGCCGGCATCTACCAATCTTGAAGTGACCCCCAGACCACAATCCACCACACAAACCTTGCCACCGACCTCAAGGAGGTTGGATGTGGGCATTCTTGCCGTTGTTCGAAGGGACGGTCCGCCCTTGGACCCCAATATTACCAATCTCTCGACTATCATTTGCCTATCATCAGGAAAATATCTTGGGAATGGATCAGGGCTTGCCCGAGAAATTTTTCTCAAGGGAAGCCCAACAGTCAATATAATCTGTTTGAAGTTGAGCATCAAACGCTGCAAATTCCGTCAGATGTTGTGGAAACCTTGTCTCGAACATGAAACTCATGGTATTTTCGAGTTTTGAGGGTTCCAGATTTACCGTGGTTGCTGCTTCAAACGCCTCCTTGTCGGGTCCGTGGGGAAGCATCATATTGTGCAGACTCATGCCCCCGGGAACAAATCCCTCGGGCTTGGCGTCATATATACCATGAATATTGCCCATGAGTTCCGACATGATATTCTTGTGATACCAAGGTGGGCGAAAGGTATGCTCGGCAACATTCCATCTATCCCTGAACAGGATGAAATCAATATTGGCTGTGCCAGCAAACCATGATGGTGCGGTCAGGACAGTATAGATGGATGGATCAGGATGATCGAATAGAATGGCCCCCACTGGGGAAAATGTTCGCAGATCATATTTGCAGGGTGCATAGTTTCCATGCCAGGCAACGACATCCAGCGGGGACTGGTCAATGGTACTGGCATGAAAGGCACCACACCATTTCACGACCATTCTGGAAGGTATTTCCCTATCCTCGAAGGCTGCCACGGGTGTCTTGAAATCCCTCGGATTGGCCAGGCAATTGGCGCCGATCGGACCCCGGTTGGGTAAATCGAATTTCGAGCTGTAATTCTCACAGACAAATCCTCTGGCCGGCCCGGAAAGCACTTCCACCCGAATTACCATTCCCCTTGGAATAATGGCTATTTCCTGTGGTTGCAAATCAATGATGCCCAATTCGGTACAAAATCGCAATTTTCCCTGCTGGGGCACTATCAGCATTTCCGAATCGGCTGAATAAAAATATTCATCCTCCATTGATTCGGTAACGATATACACATGGGCGGCCATTCCTGTTTGGGTATTGACGTCCCCAGCAGTGGTCATGGTTTTCATGCCGGTCAGAAAGGTTGTCGGACTATCCTCGATGGGAAGCGGGTTCCATCGGTACTGACCTAGAGATATTATATCATCATTGATGTTGGGTGCCGTTTTCCAATAGGGCAATTCAATTTTTTCATATCTCGTTGAATGGCGAACCGAGGGTCTGATCCGATAGCACCATGTTCGTTCATTCTGTCCACGGGGTGCGGTAAAGGGTGTTCCCGACAATTGCTCGGCATACAAGCCATATGCACAATTCTGGGGACTATTCTGTCCCTGGGGGAGCGCACCCGGCAATGCTTCGGTCTCAAAATCATTCCCAAATCCAGGCATGTAGTCTTCTGCTGATCTGGCCCGGGTTTGAATTGTCAATTTATGCTTTCCATCCAAAAATTGATCCATTTTTCTTGGTCCTGTTCTTATCAACTCTTGATAATTATAGTCCAATTAGTTGCAATTGCAACTAATTTTATTTGCTTCCGAATATTGTAGAAGCAAAAATCTCAAATATCTTCTTTGCCAATTTGAATATATTCTGATCTGGGAGATAAAGGAATATAAATCAAAAGTTGCATTGACCAGAACAAGAACATAATGTGAAATATTACCCAGATTCTTTTATGACAGAGTATAATCTATCAAACTTTTTGCCTTACCAGGTCAGTGCATTGGCAGGAAAATTAAGCCGTGAACTGGAAAAAAGATATAATCTTGATCACCATTTGACCGTACCTGAATGGCGTGTCCTGTTCCACCTGTCCCAGTCGGGCACTATCAAAATGAACAAACTCCTGATCAAGGTTGACCTGCACAAGTCACGAGTAAGTAGAGCCTGCAAGCGATTGGAGAATTCCGGTCTGATCAACCGGGAAACCAATCCTGCAGACAAGCGGGAAACCTTTCTTTCACTGACAGGCGATGGTAAAAAATTAATGTCAGGACTCCGGCCCATTGCGGTTCAATACAACGAGAGACTGTTCCAACTTCTCGGGAGTGAGGGACCGGCTTTTGCCAATGGATTGAAAGTCCTGCTGGAAAGTGCGGAACCATGAAGATTGCCCTCTATGATTATTGGCGTTCATCGGCTTCCTTCAGGGTACGCATAGCCTTGTATCTCGCAGGGTTGGAATTCAAAATAATACCTGTTGACCTGGTCAACAGGAAAAACCTGAATGAAGGGTATCTGGCCCTGAATCCACAGGGCCTCGTTCCTACATTATTGATTGACGATCATGTCTTGACCCAGTCCTTGGCCATCATCGAGTATCTTGATGAAACTGGCAGGCTGCACATCCTCCCCGAGAATCCAGTAGATCGTTTACGGGTCAAAACACTGTCCTTTGCCATTGCCATGGAGATTCATCCCGTCTGCAATCTTTCTGTAGCAGCTTATGCGATGGAGGCATCGGACAAACAGATAACCATGAATCATTGGATGGAAAAATTTTTACCCAAGGGGTTACTGGCAGTTGAAAAACTGTTGGCCAATCCCCAAACAGGTGAATACTGTCATGGCAATCAGATTACCATGGCTGATATTTGTCTGGTTCCTCAGGTGTACAATGCGAACCGATGGAACATTCCCCTTGATGACTATCCAAAGATCAAGAGTATAGTGGAAAATTTAACCCTAATTGAAGCCTTTTCCAAGGCAAGTCCCGAAGAAGTGCAAAAGTTGAAAGGAGATTGAAGTGAATGATGAAATAGTAATATTAGACGGTGCAAGAACAGCCATTGGTACATTCGGAGGTTCATTGTCATCCCTGACCCCAATTGAACTGGGCACAATTGTTTCAAAATCGGCAATCGAAAGATCCGGGATTGAAGCAGACAAAATAGGGCATGTTGCTTTTGGCCATGTCATCAATACCCAGGCCAAGGACATGTATCTGTCCAGGGTTGCCTCCGTTGATGCCGGTGTGCCAGAAGAAGTACCAGCCATGAATGTCAACAGGCTTTGCGGAAGTGGTGTCCAAGCCATGGTATCAGTGATACAGTCCTTGTTGCTTGGGGATGCCGATTTTGGACTGGCCGGTGGTTCCGAAAGCATGAGTCGGTCTCCACATACGGTTCCCGATGTCCGTTGGGGCAAGAAAATGGGAAATGCCGGCATGGATGACATGATGATTGGAGCTCTGAGCTGTCCCTTTGGAACTGGCCATATGGGTATCACAGCTGAAAATGTGGCTTCGGAATATGGTATTGAACGTTCGATGCAGGACGAATTTGCCCTCGAAAGTCAACAACGCGCTGCCTCGGCCATTAAAAATGGTTATTTCAGGAGTCAGATTGTACCAGTGGAAGTTAAACAAAGAAGATCCACAGTCGTTTTTGACACGGATGAACATCCGAAACCGACCTCGTACGAGGATTTGGCCAAACTCCGTACCGTATTCAAGAAGGATGGTTCGGTCACGGCCGGCAATGCATCCGGAATTAATGATGGGGCTGCTGCTGTGGTACTTGCGCGTAAGGAAGCAGCCGACAGGGCTGGCCTTACACCGAAAGCCAGAATCTTGGGATACGCTCATGCTGGTGTGAGACCCCAAACGATGGGAATCGGGCCCGTACCTGCAACTCAAAATCTGTTGCGGAAAATTGGTGCCAAAATATCCGACTTCGATGTCATTGAATCGAATGAGGCCTTTGCTGCCCAGGCTTTGGCTGTATCAAATGAGCTGGGACTTGATACCAAAAAAGTCAACCCCAATGGAGGCGCCATTGCATTGGGACATCCGATTGGAGCGACTGGTACGATTATCGCCCTCAAGGCCTTGTATGAACTTGAACGAATCGGGGGCAAAAAGGCCCTGATCACGATGTGCATAGGTGGCGGACAGGGGATTTCCCTGGCAATTGAGAGGATTGAACCCAACCAGCATTAAAACCTTTTCCGGAAGTCTCCAGGGTCGTGGATCATTTGGTGACTTTCGGCAATCCCTTGACCACACCTGACTGAATATATTCGGGATCATAGGCCTTGCGATTGAATACCTCCCTGATCATTGGTTCAAAAAACCCAATGCTTTCGGAGGGATAGTCCGGATCAAATGAGGCCTGATCCCATCTTTCACAAAAATCCTCACAGGATTTGAAATATATACTGTCCCTGAATTTTTCTCGGGCATCGGGTTCCCATCCATAATGGTGTGCATAATAGATCATCTGGAAAATACCATGATGTTCTATTACCCAGGTCACTTCCTCGCGAACATAGGGACGAATGACTTCTGCCGAAAACCGATCATGATTCTGTGGAGCAAGGCCATCTCCAATATCATGTAACAATGCACTGACAATCCAATCTAGGTCTGCTCCATCCCTAAAGGCTCTGGTAGCCGCCTGCAAGGCATGTTCAAGGCGGGTGATCTGATAGCCTGAAAGGGTATCCTCACCTTGCCGTTGCAATTCGCTGATTATACGGTCGGTCGTTAGACCAAGATAAGGTCTTTCAAGTTCGGACAGGAGTAGATAATCCTCCTTGGTTCCATATTTCATTTCAGTAAAGGAAACTTTTTTCATTTTCATATGGTATAATTGTTATGTTGAAACTAACCTGAATGCAGTTGTGACTCCGTATAATCCCAAAATTTGGTTTTTCCACAATTATTTTATTTCAATCTCTGGAACATACACATTCAAATCTCATTTTGTTCTAAAGTCCATTTTTCAAAACGCCACGTGAATACAGGTCCATGTCACAAAACACAATCAAGCCCTGGCATGAAGCAGCACCACATTTGAGCCAGGTGGCATTGGGCAAGGTCCCTGCTGATCTGGTCATTACCAATGTACAATGGGTCAATGTACAAAGTCGGGAAATCATCTCCGACACGGATATTGCCATAGCTGAAGGACGCTTTGCCTATTGTGGTTCCAATGCCAAGCATTGCATCGGTACCGAAACCGATATACTCAACGGTGAAGGGAAATATATCATTCCAGGGTTTTGTGATGCCCATATGCATATCGAATCAGGTATGCTGACCCCTGCCAGATTCACAGAAGCCGTGGCTCCCCACGGTACAACCACCCTGTTTGCTGATCCACATGAAATGGCAAATGTCATGGGGCTGGAAGGTATTCGACTCATGTACAACGAGGCTGTCTTGCAGCCCATCAATATTTATCTTCAGGTACCGTCCTGTGTTCCATCCTTTCCGGGTTTTGAAGATGCGGGATCAGAGTTGAATGTAGCAGACATCGCCGGCTTCATAGACCAACCAAACATTATTGGTCTCGGTGAAATGATGGATTTTCTTGGTGTGATCAATGGTGATTCGAAACTGTTTGGTGAAATGGCCGTTGCCAGATTGGTGGGGAAAACCATCGGTGGGCACTATCCCTCCCCGGATCTTGGCAATCATTTCCATGCCTATTTGGCAGGTGGGCCAGCTGATGATCATGAAGGCACCCGTGAAATTGATGCCATTGAACGGGCCAGGCGCGGAATGAGGACAATGCTGCGATTGGGATCGGCATGGTATGATGTGGAAAAACAAATTACCGCAGTCACCAAAAAAGGATTGGATCCGAGGAACTTCATCCTTTGCACGGATGATTGTGATGCTGCCACCTTGTTGCATGATGGCCATATGGACAGGGTTGTCAAACATGCGATTGAGTGTGGCTGTGATCCTCTGGTCGCCATCCAGATGGCAACAATAAATACCGCAACGCATTTCGGACTGGAGCGGGAGTTGGGTTCAATCAGCCCTGGCCGAAGGGCCGATTTCATTCTTAGCAGCGATTTGACCGAACTGCCAGTCGATCTTGTTTATGCCCATGGCAGAAAGGTGGGCGAGAGGGGTCAATTTGTAGGTACATTGATGCCTCTTGACTGGCCGGCAGGAATGAAACAAACCGTCAGGGTAGAACAGCCAATTGACGCCAGACAATTCGAGATCAATCCTCCCAAGGGTGATAACAGTGCCATCTTGAAGACTCATGTAATAGGCATTATCGAGAATCAGGCACCAACCAAATTACTCGAGGTGGACCTTGATGTAAAAGATGGATTGGTTGAAGGTAATGAGGACAAGGATGTTTGTCAGATCGCCTTGGTGGAGCGGCATAAGTCGTCCGGAACGGTCATCAACGGTTTTGTAAGCGGATTTGGTTACAAGGGAAATATGGCCCTTGCTTCAACCATAGGCCATGACAGCCATCACATGATTGTGATTGGAACTTCCAGGGATGACATGGCCCAGGCTGCCAATAAACTCATCCAGATCAATGGGGGTATTGCCTTGTGGCGTGATGGCCAGCAAAAAGGGTTGGTTGAATTGCCCATAGCTGGTTTGCTTTCGGATGCGCCACCCCCTGAAGTTGCCAGTGACCTGATTCAACTCAGAAATGAAATGGTGAATTGTGGTTGCAGACTTAATAACGCCTTTATGCAGCATACCTTGTTGGCCCTTCTCGTGATACCAGAGATCAGGATTTCCAACAAGGGTATTTTTAATGTCACCAAAGCAGAATTCGTGGATTTGTTCATCAAATGAAAAAGTCGGAATTTGATCTTGGAGAAAGGGAGATCATCTCCCCGGAAATTCCCGAACCAATCACTTGCTCCTCTGGGGAACAAGCCGTGGGGGAATTGATGAAACTATACGATTCAGCCACGGTTTTCCTGAAGGAAAAACTGGAATTGGTGCAAAATAGTGATTCGGCAAACAGGAAATTCAGGGCCTTTTATCCCGAACTCAAGTTTGAAGTCTTGACCTATGGTTATGTTGATACCAGGTTATCTTTCGGTCATGTTACTGAACCGGGTGTTTATAAAACAACCATTACCAGACCGAAATTGTTCGAACAATATCTCATCAACCAAATCAACCTCTTGATTGGAAACCATCATGTGCCCATTTCGGTTGGCGTTTCGAATACACCAATCCCAATCCACTTTGCCATAGGGGACGGCAAGGAAATTGACTTTTCACCCCAGGAACTCAATTTTTCCCTGCGGGATGTTTTTGATACCCCCGATCTGACCATCATGCACGATGAAATCGTCAATGGCACAGGCTTTGTTCATGAAGATGGAGCCAAACCCCTTGCTCCATTCAGTGCACCACGTATCGATTACTCACTGGCCAGACTTGAACATTACACCGGTACAGGGGTGGAGAATTTTCAACAATTCATCCTTTTTACCAACTATCAATTTTATGTTGACAAATTTGTTGATTTTGCCAGATCACAGCTCGCAGAACCTAATTCAGGATACCTATCCCTGGTAACTTCAGGGGGTTCAGAGTTGACCAATTCGAAGGATGAAATAAATTGGCCGGCAAGAATGCCCCAGATGCCTACATGCCATTTGACCAGGAAGGACGGGACAGGGATCAGTCTGGTGAATATTGGGGTGGGTCCTTCAAATGCCAAAACGGCAACGGACCATATCGCAGTATTAAGGCCCAGTGCCTGGATAATGCTGGGACATTGTGCAGGTCTTCGCAACAGTCAGAATCTGGGAGATTATGTCCTGGCACATGCCTACCTGCGTGAAGATCAGGTCCTCGACAATGATTTGCCCCTGTGGGTTCCAATCCCGCCTCTGGCAGAGGTTCAGGTGGCCATTGAAGATGCCGTGGCCAAAGTGACCAGGAAAAAGGGTTACGATCTGAAAAGAGTCATGCGCACTGGTACCGTTGCTTCTGTCGATAACCGAAATTGGGAACTGGGTGTCAATTCTGGTTCGGTCCGAAGCCTCAGTCAATCACGGGCCATTGCCCTTGATATGGAATCAGCTACAATAGCGGCCAATGGTTTTCGTTTCAGGGTACCCTATGGAACATTGCTGTGTGTATCGGACAAACCCCTTCATGGTGTATTGAAGATGCCGGGCATGGCCAGTGAATTTTTCAGAACCCAGGTGAACAACCATCTTCTGATTGGAATTTTGGCGATAACTTCACTACGCGAAATGCCACAGGAATTCCTGCACTCCAGAAAATTGAGAAGTTTTGAAGAGACTTCATTCCTGTAAATTCCCTAAACCGCTTAATTTTCTTGGTTCTTGGATTGTATCTCGGACATGGTAATACAAATTTCCTTCAGAATTTGGGCAATCCAAGATTTTTATTTATCACAGACTTAAAAAAAGTTATATTGCCATTGAAAAAAACTTGAGTGAAAGTTAATTTAATTCGAATGTTTAAAAACAAGTAAGACAAAGGAGTTGAAATGTCAGGAAAAATTCTAACAAAAAAGGAAATAATTGAAGCAATTTCTAATAAGACCGGTGGAGAGAAAAAACAAGTAAATGCTTGCCTTGATGCTCTAAGCGATATCATCATTGAAGAAGTCGCTAAAGGAAACACCATTCCCTTGAACAAAGTTGGAAGAATTTCTGCCAAAATGAGAAGTGAGCGTACTGGCATAAATCCTTCGACAAAAGCAAAACTTGTCATTCCAGCCAAGCGCGTACCACGCATTTCTTTTGCCTCGGCGATCAAAGACGCTGTTGGGGGTTAATTCATCCAAATTCCTTAAGGAACATATTCAGTTTCAAAGAAATCTGTCGGTCGGCTAGAAATGTCGACCGATTTTTTATTACTTCCATATTCATGGGGGTATTGTTTGCCTTCATGTGGTCTAGTGCCTTTTCCACAGCTCGTATAATTGTATTGGAAGTACCACCACTTACTGCCCTCACCCTAAGATTTGCAATATCCGGTTTTCTGGGAATTGGTACTGCCCTGTTGATGGGGCAATCATTCAATCTGAGCCCGCGCCAGTGGATGGGAATGGTACTTTTTGGCATATGCCAAAATGGAATTTATCTTGGTGCCAATTTTGTATCCATGCAATGGATAGAAGCATCACTGGCAGCAATTATTGCCTCTACCCTGCCGATCCAGGTCGCCTTTCTGAGTGCAATCTTCATGAGGGAAAACATTGGCTGGGTCGGCATTGCCGGGATTGTTTCAGGTTTCATCGGGGTATTGGTCATCATGTCGACCAGATGGAGTTTCGGCTTTGAATTGATTGGAATTCTCCTGTGCGTAATCGCATCCCTTGCTCTTTGTATCGCTACCCTTACCGTCAGGCAGGCACTTTTGAGCAATAATCTGTTGATGGTTGTAGGCTTGCAGATGGTGGTGGGTTTTGTATTTACCCTGATTCCTGCACTTCTTTTTGAATCCCTAGAACCCATTAAATTCTCTTGGGAATTGCTCGGTGCGTTTACTTACCAAATAATTGGCCCGGGATTATTTGGAACCTGGCTCTGGTTCAAGCTTGTCAACCGAATCGGACCGACCAAGGCTTCGTCCTTCCATTTTCTCAATCCTTTTCTGGGTATTTCCGTCGCGGCGATTCTTCTCAGCGAAACAATAACATTCGTTGATATCGTGGGTGTGATAATCATAACGACAGGAATTGTTGCAGTACAACTTTCCAAAAACCAGGCACAGGACGATTAGTCACCAGTAAAGGAATAATCACTTATTTCACCGATCTGCCCTCGGTGAATGAGCAGTTGATCGGCCAAAACCAGGGCAACCATTGCTTCAGCCACCGGGACGGCCCTGATACCAACACAAGGATCATGTCGCCCCTTGGTCGCCACCACGGCGGGAATACCCTCGACAGTCACCGATTTTTTGGGAATGAGGATTGAGGAAGCCGGCTTGATGGCAATTCTGACTATGATATCCTGGCCTGTCGAGATTCCGCCAAGAATTCCTCCACTGTTGTTGGAACCAAATTCGATTTTCTGACCATCTTCAAGTAAATTAATTTCATCATTGTTTTCACTGCCTCGGAGGTCAACAACTCCTACCCCAGAACCAATTTCAACACTTTTAACGGCATTGATGGTCATCATGGCTGACGCAAGTTCACTGTCCAGTTTGGCATAAAGGGGAGAACCGATTCCCGGAGGGACACCTGAAGCACAAACCTCTACCATGGAACCGATGGAGTCACCTTCCTTGCGAATGTCCATGATATAATCAGCCCATTTATGCTTGATGGAAGCATCTGGACACCAAAAGTGATTTTGCTCAATCTCGGTGGAATCAAAATTTGCGCGATTGATGGGGATTTTACCGATCTGAGTCATGTAACCCGTTATTCCAATGGATGGAGCAATATCCTGAAGGATTGCCCTGGCAACACCACCGGCAGCAACCCTTGATGCCGTTTCACGAGCGGAGGATCGGCCACCCCCTCGATAATCCCTGTTACCATATTTATGCCAGTAGGTAAGATCGGCATGACCGGGTCTAAATTTTTCCCTTATGTCAGTATAATCCTTGCTCCTTTGGTCCTTGTTCCAGATCAGCATTTGGATCGGTGTTCCCGTGGTTTTGCCGTCAAAGACACCGGAAAGTATCTCTACCTTGTCTTCTTCCCGCCTTTGGGTTGTATATTTGTTCTGTCCGGGTCTTCTTCTATCCAGACAATGCTGGATCATGGACTCGTTTATTTCGATGCCGGGCGGGCACCCGTCAAGAATTGCTCCAATTGCCGGTCCATGGCTTTCACCCCAGGTACCGAGTTTCAACAATCTTCCAATGGTATTTATAGACATTCGTACCCTACCCCTAGAGGTCGTCAATTCTTGAAAGGATCTTGTTCAACATGGTATTTGGTCTACAGGCCAAGGTAAATCTTTCCACCTTCAACCTTTACGGGATAAGTCTTCAAGTCCTTGTATACCGGTGCGGTGAGTGCTTCCCCTGTTTTAATATTGAAAGATCCGAAATGCTTGGGGCATTCCAGCTCATTGTCGAAAATAATACCCTCGCATAATTTGACATTCTCATGGGTACAAAGGCCATCCAATCCAAAATATTCACCCCCTCCTGAACGACATACTATATATTCACGGCCTTCAACCCGGAAACCCTTCAAATCCTCCGGTTCGATTACCCCTTCAGCACAAACCTCAACCCAGTTGGACATGTATTTACCTATTTTATTTCAGCAAAAAAATTGAATCCCCTAAGCAAAACATTAAAGGATTAACTAGATAATAGGTAAATTATTGGGATTGTGTAGACCAGTTGGGATTGCCACGAAGATAGGATTGTATCTTCCCTGAATTTCAAAACTGACAATACTCCATGGAAAATAACCTATCACAAGGAAAGGAACCAAGAAGTGACGAAAACAGTTGTCAGCAGTTGGAATGAATGGGACCCTCTCAAGCATGTGATCGTTGGCCGGGCAACGGATTGTCATATACCACCCTTGGAACCGGCCCTTGATGCGAAGGTGCCCGAAGATTCTGACATGAGGGGAGTTTGGGGCATAAGGCCCCAGGAAACAATTGACCGGGGGAATGAACTTCTTGACAAATTTGCCGATCAACTGACAGATATGGGAATAAAGGTTGATCGCCCTACTCCCATCGATTTTTCAAAACCCGTCACAACACCGGATTTTCATACGGACAGCCACTTTGGCTGCATGCCTCCTCGGGATGTTTTGCTTACCGTTGGCAATGAAATCCTGGAAGCAACCATGTCCTACCGATGTCGGTGGTTTGAATATCTTTGCTACCGGCCACTTTTGCAAAAATATTGGGACGAGGATCCACATTTTCGGCATGAGGCGGCTCCCAAGCCTCGCTTGACTGATGATGATTACCACAAGGATTATCTTTCAGACAGTATAAGCGTTGCCAAGCGGTTGGAGTGGACCGCCGAAAAGTTTTTTGTTACAACAGAACATGAACCGCTTTTTGATGCTGCAGATGTCTTGCGACTTGGCAGGGATCTCGTTGTTCAACATGGATTTACCACCAACCTCAAAGGTATCGAATGGATCAGGAGACACTTTCCGGATCACCGTGTACATGCAGCAAATTTTCCCGGGGACCCGTATCCGATTCACATTGATGCCACGTTTACACCCCTCAGACCTGGTTTGATCTTGAACAACCCCCAACGCAAGCTGCCTGAAGACCAAAGGGAATATTTCCACAAGAATGATTGGGAAATAATAGATGCTGCCCAACCAGCGCATAACTCACCCCCACCCCTTTGCTATTCATCAACATGGTTGTCCATGAATGTCCTGGTTTTGAATCCCAAAACAGTTTGTGTTGAAAAAACAGAAGTGTATCAGGCTGAACAGCTTGACAAGCTTGGCTTCGAGGTTGTCGAAGTGGAACTGCGTGGTGCCTATGCTTTTGGTGGCGGTTTGCACTGTTGCACGGCTGATGTTTTGCGCGAAGGTGATTGCGAAGATTATTTCCCGAATCAATCATGAAATAAGGTAAATAATCATGGTAAACTGTACATTGACGAAGATGATCTTGACATGGAAATGAATCGTGTCCTTTAAAGCACCTCCCAGCTCTGACCTCGGTATCCCTTTGTCATCAATGGATGCTGTTGTCATCGATAGCGAAACGACAGGCCTGAATACCAATTCCGACCGTGTCTTGGAATTGGCAGGAATTCAGGTTTTCGGTAGCAGCATCAATTTGGAGAACACAAGATCAATTTTGATTAATCCAGGTATTCATATTCCGGAAAACAGCTCTAGGATTCACGGTATTACAAATTCAATGGTTGCGAATGCAGCAGGGTTTGAAGACAGTATTAAGGAATTCGCCAATTGGATAGACCACAGGTACATTCTGGGATATTCCATTGGGTTTGATTTATCAATTCTGCAAGCTGAACACAAAAGACATGGAATGGTATGGTCGGAACCGAGAGTCCTTGATGTCGAGGAACTTGTCCAGGTACTTGCACCGGATATTCCAAATCTGGCTCTGGAAACTGTTCAATCCTGGTTGGATATACCAGCACAGAAAGAGCGTCACCGGGCTCTTCCTGATGCCGTCGCCACCGCGGAAGTCTTCATCAAATTAATCCCCATGTTGAAAACTCATGGTGTTTCAACCTATGCCGAGGCAGATCGCATGTGCAGGAATATCCGACGAAGAAAAGGGGGAATAGACCGACTGGAAGGTACCATCGGTTCAGAAATTTCCAACGTTGACATCTACCCCTACAAGGTCAAGGTCAGTGACATTATGGAAAAACCCGTGATTGTTGATAGGCATATCACCATCCAAACGGCACTGGACACACTCGTCAAGGATAAAATCGGATCTGTCATTGTCAGATTGGAAGGTGACAAACAGTATGGAATTCTTACCGAATCAGACATCCTCAGGGCAATCCATTCGCATGGTTCGGGAATTCTGTCGGCATCCGTGGCAAACCACTCGAAAAAATTGCAGTCAAACATTCACCCAAAGGAATACCTGTATCGTGCAATGGTATCCATGGGCACAACAAATTTTCGTCGACTGGCCGTCGCAAACGATGAGGGTGAAATTGTCGGAATCGTCAGTTCAAGGGATATATTCGGCAACTATTCAACTGATGCGATCGGTTTGGGCAAGGATATATCGGAAGCCCAATCCATCAGCGATTTGGGAAGAATATGGTCAGGATTGACCTCTGTTTCCAGATCGCTCATCAATAATGGTATCAATGCAAGAACGATTACCACGATCATATCCCGGGAATTGAGGGGATTGACACAAAAGGCCTGCGAGCTGGCAGAACAAAAGGTCCTTGTCGATAATGAATGTGATGGCCTGCCCGATTATGTAATGGTTGTCCTCGGTTCCGGCGGCAGGGGTGAAAGCATGCTGGCCATGGATCAGGATAATGCCATTATTTTTGATGAGGCTGATCCAGAGGGAAGGAAAGACAGGTTATTACAATCAATTGGATCCCGCGCCTCGGAAATTCTCAACGAGGTCGGTGTACGCTTTTGTGATGGAGGTGTCATGGCCTCCAATTCCAAATGGCGGAAGGATTTTTCCTCCTGGGAGAAGGAAATTTCGAGTTGGTTATCAGAAACCCAGCCAGACGACTTGCTCAATTCGGATATTTTTTTTGATGGCTTTCCCGTTCATGGGGATTTCCAATTGGCCAATGGATTAAGGGCCAAGGCCATGGCAAGTGCCAGAAACAACAGGCCTTATCTCAGCCTTTTGAAAAAAAGGGCAATTGATTACAAAATCCCGATGGGATTTTTTGGCAAGTGGAAACTGGAAAATGGCCGGATAGACCTGAAGAAGGGGGGTATCATGCCCATTTTTTCCACGGCACGGATTCTCTCCCTGCAGTACGGCATCTTTGCCCGCTCAACCGCGGACCGGCTTCTCAAATTCAAGGCCCTGAATCTGGTACCCGACAAGTTGATTGATGATTTGCTTGAGGCCCATGGATTGTTGCTGGCACTTATCCTGCAACAACAGTTGGATGACCTTGAAATGGGGATAAGTCCAACCAACAATATGGCAGTCACCAGACTCGTTGGCCTTGATCAGCACAAACTAAAATGGGCTCTGGACAAACTTGACACCCTTCCCAACCTACTCGGAGTGCCTGTCTTGTAAACAAGGTATTTTCGAAAACAATCTGCCATTTGACAAAACGGGATTAGTCTTCTGCTCTGGTTCGGTACTTGATCGTTGCCCAGATTTTCTTGTTGGTAAGGTAAAGCAATACGGACAGCAAGATGAGAAGTGATACTGATACGAATCCCATTTGCTTGCGGGCCATCATTTTCGGTTCAGCTGCCCAAACCAAGAATGCCGTTACATCCTCAGCCATTCCTTCAACCGTACTGGGCGTGCCATCGGCAAACTCAATCAAGTCGTCAAACAGTACCGGAGCCATGCTGATATAACCCCCCGAGAAGGCCGTGTTCTCGTAAAGCACATTGCCTGCCTCTTCCTTTTCCTTACCCGTGTATCCCGTGAGGAGTGAATAAACGTATTCCGGTCCTCCGATTCCCTTGAACAATTGGGCCAAACCCGTACCTGCGGGTCCATGGAAACCGGACCTTGCCTTGGTTATTAAGGAAAGATCGGGTGCACCAACACTATCATTGGCAGGAAAATTGTCAGTGGGCAAGGCTGATCTGAAATCTTCAAGCACCTCATCATAGATCTCGATGTTTCGGGCAAAGGTCTTGACGGCAGCCTCGCTGAGATCAAGCCCCCCCTTGTCTCCCAACGTTCTTAAGGGTACATATTTCAAACCGTGACATGCGGCACATACTTCCTGATATACAACCAACCCCCTTTGCAACTGTTCTGGCTCGAAAGTTCCAAATGGTCCTTCATAGGAAAAGGAAATATCTTCAATTTGCCCCGAAGGTCCGGCGGCATAAACATTGGTGGCGCCAAACAGAAGGCCAATCAAACCTGAAAAAAGTAGTATTCTTCTCATAATGCAATCATTCTTTCGTGGGTTCTGTTTGCGGTGTCTCGATGTCCATTGCCGGATAATGCCGATTGAAATCCTCCTCAATGGAAAACGGTCTTCGCGAGGGTGATTCCAAAATCCCCAAAATGGGTAGTACCACAATGAAAAACATAAACCAATAAGCGGAACCAGCCAAGGCAATAATACTGTAGATTCCTTCAGCAGGTCGACTTCCTGCCCAGGTAAGAATTATAAAATCAATAACCAGCAGCATAAACCACCATTTGAACATCGGCCGGTACTTCCCTGATCGAATAATGGAGGTGTCAAGCCAGGGTAAAAGCACCAAAACCATTATTGAACCAAACATGGCCACAACACCAAAAAACTTGGCGTCGATGATCCCACCCGTTGCAAAACTGACCAATTGAACAACCCAAACATCAGAGGTAAAGGCCCTGAGGATTGCATAGAAAGGAAGAAAGTACCATTCCGGAACAATGTGTTCCGGTGTAACAAGTGGATTGGCTTCAATATAATTGTCGGGATGACCCAGATAATTTGGCATAAATCCGACAATGGCAAAGAAAACCACCAGTATGACAGCCAGGGCAAAAAAGTCCTTGATGACAAAATACGGCCAAAATGGAACGGTATCCTTTTGTGCTTCCTCCTTGGAAGTTCGACGGACCTCTATGCCGGTAGGATTGTTGTTGCCTGTCGTATGGAAGGCCCAGATGTGGACCACAACCAATCCAGCTATTACAAAAGGCAAAAGGTAATGAAGCGAAAAAAACCTGTTGAGTGTTGCATTATCAACTGCCGGACCACCCAACAACCAAGTCTGGATTGATTCGCCAATACCTGGAATTGCTCCAAACAATCCCGAGATAACCGTTGCGGCCCAGAACGACATTTGACCCCATGGCAATACATATCCCATGAATGCTGTTCCCATCATTGCCAAGAATATAAATATTCCGATTATCCAGGTAATTTCCCTGGGAGCCTTGTAGGAACCATAGTATATGCTTCGGAAGATATGGAAATAGGCTGCCAGAAAAAACAGGGAAGCCCCGTTTTGGTGTAAATATCTGAGTGCCCATCCGGAATTCACATTCCTCATGATATGTTCAACGCTGGCGAAGGCCAGATCGACATGAGGTGTATAATGCATTGCAAGGACGATACCGGTGACGATTTGATGAAACAGGCAGAACGTAAGGACAATTCCCCAGATCCACATCCAATTCAGGTTCTTGGGAGTTGGTATCATCAATGTATCGTAAACAATCGAAACAACAGGCAAGCGCCTGTGCAACCATTTTTCGATGGATGTTTTTGGTTCGTAATGATCGTGAGGTATACCCGACATAATAAATTACCTAGCCAAGTTTGATTGTTGTTTCGTTTACGAAGGTTGCTACGGGAACAAGAAGATTTTCCGGTGCGGGTCCTTTCCTTATTCTTCCAGAGGTATCATAATGGGAACCGTGACAAGGACAGAACCATCCTCCGAACTCACCGGCTCCATCTCCTAGAGGGACACAGCCAAGATGGGTACAAACCCCCAGCATTATCAGCCAGGTTCCTTCTTCATCCAGGGAACGATTCTGATCAAGGGCTATTGTTTCTCCATCCAGATTGTCGTTTCTGGCTTCACGGTCCAACAATTCATCAATATCGACACTGCGAGCAGCTTCTATCTCCTCGCTTGTTCGTCTTCGGATAAATACAGGCTTGCCCAGCCATTTTACGGTTATTTGAGTTCCGGGCTCAATTCCCGATATATCCACCTCAATTGAGGAAAGGGCCTGAACATCAGCACTGGGATTCATCTGATTAATCAGCGGCCATACGGCTGCACCTCCTGCCACTAGCCCTGTTCCGGCCGTTGCATAATACAGAAAGTCCCTTCTGGTTGTATCAGTCAAATAGACTTCTCCTATAATTTATCATTTTGGTAATCTGAAATGATTTGGATCAAAACCAATTAACTCAATTCGATCGAATTTGAAATACCTAAATCATAAATCCGTTTCTATAATAGAAAAATTTCAGTGATTTTTCACCATAAAACTTTGTTCTAGTTTTGAACAATCATATTTAAACAAACTCAAAATACTTTCAATAGTCATCATCAGGATATGCCAAACAAAAAAATAAATAAAATATGTTGAAAAAAATATTGTTTGCTATAGTATAAGAACGGGTTGTCAGCACCACTGTTTATGTTTGGGGTTTAACATTTAGAATCCTCGCCTATGCATGGTTCGAGTTGGTGAGGATCGGGTGTTGACAACCACCCTTCAAAAATTTTGGAGATGTAGGCAGGGATGCCCGATTGGAGGTGCTTTCAATTCAGTCAATCTGGCAAGACAACCAGAGCGTTTTTCCCATTTGGCTTTTGCAACTATTGTTCTTCTCAATCATCAGTGGCGATAATTGTGTCTTGATTCGACTTGTTAAACTGCTAAATATTGTGAAATCTATCCAAAAGGAAGTTAGCCATTCATTGATAAATACTCTTTATCAACAATTAGAATTTTTCATACTTTGTAACTATTCAGGTCTCTAATCATTCAATATCCTGAACAGTTTGATGGTTGTTGTTGACCTCCTGAAAGTCAAGCCTCCTTGTTGCCCAGGATGAGACGGCACATGCCGCGAGTCCAGCAAATACCATTGAGGCTGACAATTCGGTGTCAGAACCTTTTGATGCAGACACGTGACGTTGCATCCCCCTCATCCGCAATCGGTTGATGTGCGGGCCTTAATTGAGGGATGTCTGTGCGGAATTGGAACAGACCATTGCCAGGCAGGCCGAGTTGACATCCGGCCTTGAACGCCGTCCTGACCTTAACGGCACCAGGCCCCCTCGAGTGATGGTTTGGGGAACCCCCCGGCATGTGTCAAGTCTACCCGGCCTCTTCCTGCCGTTGTCAATGCCGCTCTTCACACTCCCCTGTCCACCGGGCTTCCCTGCCCTTCAAGCATCGTTGCAACGGGCAGCCATGAAGCCGCCATCCAGCTGCGATCATCTCGCGGATAGGCATTGAGGCCATCAATCAGTACAAAGGGGATTCCCAGTACAGTCTATGCTGCTCAATCCCTGATAGGGCGAGTCTGCGCAGTAGTCGGTGGAATCGTCGCGCCAGTTTGAAGAGGATTTCAAGTAGGTTGCGCTTTCACCGTATGCCGCCATTACTGCCGCCAGGGTTGTGCACACGCACGAGTCGTTGAAGTTGCCGTTCCTGAACTTGTAGACGACGCCACCGTTCAAACCATTGCCATTTGGCGAGGTACATCCATCATCCCCGCGAACGAACGCCTGCACACTGTCCCGGTTCCGGTCAATCCGGAAACCGGCGACACTCATCAGGCGAATCGTAATGACTGACGTTGTACTGCCATCCCGATTTCCATCCGGTCTCGGATCAATCCGGTCGTCCGCCACGCACAAATCCGGCAAGAGAACGGATGTACCCGCCGCGGCCGTGTTCGCCGTGATCACGCTGGATGGAATGTCGTCAAGGGTCGTGCCGTCGCCCAGCCAGACCGCAACGCCGTGATTGCGGAAATGGTCGTAGCCGGATTCCGTGGAGACATGATAGCGGACCTGGGTGCCGGCGGGTATGGACGCCGTTGACGTCAGGTTGATGCCCGCCGTCAGGCAGCCGAGTTCCTCCCTTACAACGGCATTGCCTCCCGTGAGGCCGACCGTATTCACCTGCGCCCAGACCGGCCCGGCCATCAGCATCGCCATCAATGCGGCGACCGGTGTTGTCAGAAATTCAAGGGGGGGGGTATTGACAATCGTTTCATGAGTATGCTCTCCTATCGAACCTGTTTCAATGCTTTTCCATGCCGTCACATAGCACGGGAATCCGAGCAAGTCAAGGAAAATGTGGCCAAGGGGCCGATAACATATCCCGTGTTGAGAAACGGTTGGAAATCAGAGGATTGTCCCCTCTGAATGAGGTGAAGCAGGTAATGCAACAAAAATAAATCCAACTGGTACTCAGATATGAACCAAACCCTGCTTCTGAATAAATACGAATTGTTATTTACCCACCATAATTGGTGAAGAGCCAAAATTCTAATTGTTTTTTTGTCGAATTTTCTGCAATTCTGTTGAAGAATACAATTGAATGAAGCAGGACAGCAGGATTTCACCCATTTTTTCTAGGGGTGAAGACCTCAGGATCAGTAATGCGATGCTCCATGATCTCCATGACATGCTCTTGACAGGATTGGTACCATCATCAGCTTGGGAGAAGGATGTTCCGACACGGCCATGATGCGGCAGATGGCTTTGAACATGGCAAGGGTGATTGTGGAGAAGAAAAAGACCTCAATGCAAAGCAAACTGAAACGGGCCGGGTGGAACAATGATTTCCTGCTGGAAACAATGCAAGGGATGAGGTATGGTATGGCTAAGTTCGAGTGCGACAGCGCTCCACATGCCAGGCATTATCCTTCAAGATATTGTTCAGGTTGACCATCTCTAGGCCATAACTTCGGCATCGTTGTAGGCGTTGCCCCGCTAATATAACTCAGATGCCTGTCAATCCTGTACCAACATATACTATAGCTGGTAACTTTAATGTATTAGGACATCCTTTCTGTAAGTTACGGCGTAAACATGTACCAAAGGCAAGGGGATTACATCCCTGAAACAATCAATCCACTGCTTGGATCTGGATTTTGCTAAACGATCCGAAGTTGAGTGATCCGGCCCGTATGTTGCAATAGAGGCTAACCATTAGACTCAGCCCAATTAGTTTATTTGAGGATGGCCAAAAGGTCTGAATTGGCAAATGGCCAGAGATGGAAATTTTTCTTGATCAGTTACCCGATATCACAATTGAACAAGGAATCCTCATCGCTGACTTCGACCCAAGAGTGACACTTTTGGCAGGTAATATGATATGGAACCATCGAGATCCTTTTGATCGTATCATTGCAGCGAAAACGCTCTTGACAAGTGCAGTACTCATCTCAAGGGATACGGAGTTTGGCACCATTGGTGGATTGAATCGCATTTGTTAATAAGATTTTTATCACCTATTGTTGGATTGTAACAATGACCACTCCCTTGCGAAATTTTATACCCATGATATTCAGTTGAAATTGGGCACTCCAAGAGTAAATTGTTCCTGAAACATGTACCATTAAGCAACTTGGACAATTCATAAATCTGCCAAGTATGGAAGTACATTTGGTTCATGAAATTGTTGTTGCATTGTTATGTTCCCAAATTAGGAAAGCCCTTTTTGAAATTGGTATTTTCGAACAAATGGCCTGGCTCAGAATTTTACCCTGAAAAATGATCTATTCCGGCTTGGTGGCAACCATGCTTGGACGCTGGCTGATTTCTTCACACCATTCATTCAATTTGGGATGTCCGCTTCTCCAAGCTCGGTCCGAGTGTCGAAAATCCAAATAGCCCAAGGCAGATCCGAGCGCAATATGAGCAATATTGAATGATGAATTCAAAAATTCCTTGGCATTACTTTCCAGAGCATCAAGAGATCTATTGATTTTTACCCATTGACCATCCACCCAGACCTTTGACTGTTTATCTTCACTTCTGACTCGTTTTTCATAGGTCATCAGAACCGCAGCATCCATAATGCCATCAGCGAGGGCTTCCATTTTCATTGTTTCAAATAAATTGGAAGACGGATACAAATCCCCATCACAATGACGATCAATAAACTGGGTAATCACACGACTGTCATACAATGTACCAAAAGGAGTACCCACAAGCGTTGGAAGTTTGCCCAAGGGATTTTCAGTGATTGGAATGTCACCGCTGTCAACAGGATTGCCGATCACATTGATCACTTCAACTTCATTGATGGCATTGACTTCCCAAAATCCAACGATGACCTTCCTGGCGAAGGGTGAAGCAGGATTACTGTACAGTTTCATAACGATCTCCTAATATTGTCAATATTATATTGGTGGGTGATGAGCGACCAGGTTTCCATCCTCAAAACCTGTGATGGCCAGGGGTATTATTGATCCCGGAACCTCCTTGGTGGGTAGTTTCACTACTGCATATTGACCAGTACGTCCTGTCAAGGGAGATTCCACAAGTGTATCGAGGGTTCGACCTACCTGTTCCTCAAGGTGAATATCAACCCTCCGTTTTCCATATTCCCTCAATTGGCAAGCCCTTTCACGAATGGTTTCGACATTCACCTGTGGCATTCTGGCTGCAGGTGTACCCTCCCTTGGACTATAGGGAAAAATATGCAGCCAGGTTAACTGACAATCATCGAGGATATTCAGGGTATTTTTGAACATTTCATCAGTTTCAGTAGGAAATCCTGCAATCAGATCTGCCCCAAAAGTCATTTCGGGTCTCAGTTGCTTGATCTTATTGCAAAATTCAATTACCTCTTCCCTGGTATGACGACGTTTCATCCTTTTGAGAATCATGTTGTCACCTGCTTGCAGTGACAAATGCAGATGAGGCATCAATCTTTCATTGTTTGAAACCACCTCAATGAATTCCTTGTCTATCTCGGCGGGATCAACCGAGGAAATTCTCAATCTTGGAAGTTCCGGTACAAGTTTCAAAATTCTGGCAACAAGGTTTCCTATGCCCGGTTTTCCAACAAGATCCCCACCCCAACTGGTGAGATCAACCCCCGTCAGGACAATTTCATTATAACCGGCCTGAACCAAATCTCGTATCTGGTTGACAATTACCCCTGTTGGCACCGAGCGGGAATTCCCACGACCATAGGGTATGATACAAAAGGTACAACGGTGGTCACAGCCATTCTGAATCTGCAGATAAGCAACTGCTCGAGTCCCAAGTCCCTTGGCCAGATGAGGTGTTATTTCCTTGACCTCCATAATATCTTCAACCAGAATATTCGTTTGGTTTTCAATATTCGCAAATTCGGGATCAGCCAATTTTTCCCAAAGTCTGGCTTCCAGTTTGGAATCATTGCCGACAACCCAATCAACACCCTCAATCCTGCTGAAGGAATGAGGGTCAATCTGGGCGGCACATCCGGTTACAACTATTTTTGCATCTGGCCATTTTGATCTGGATTTGCGGACCAGTTGTCGGGACTTTCTGACTGCCTCCTTGGTGACTGCACAGGTATTTATAATGACCGTATTGGCTAGGTTGGCATCCTCTGCCAAACCTTCCATTACCGAAGATTCATAAGCATTCAGCCGACAACCAAGAGTTTCTGTCTTGATTTTGTCAGGAAGCAAGGATGTTCTCCTGAAACTCGCGGGACAATGTACCATTGAAGACATGGGAGGTAGGACCTGTCATCCAAACGCCATCCTCCAACCATTGAATGTTCAAACATCCTCCATCAGCCTGCACGTCAACCTCATTGGAGGTCAAACCCCTTCTTGTTGAAGCAATCACGGCGGCGCAAGTTCCAGAACCTGAGGCCAAGGTGATTCCTGCTCCCCTTTCCCAAATCCTGACCCTGATTTCCGAATGTGATTTTATTGAAACAAACTCAACATTGGTACGTTTTGGAAACAGGGGATGGTGTTCGATTCGTGGACCAATGTTCGCAAGGTCAACTGCTTCTGCATTATCCACAAAAAAGACACAATGCGGATTCCCCATTCCAACTGCACAAGGATTTCCTTCTATGGGGAGTTCCAAAGTATCGATCTCTTCAGCCAGTGGAATTTCATTCCAATCAAACAGGGGATTGCCCATGTTTACCCTGCTAAGACCGCTCCCAGCGTCCTGACAATCCAAAACACCTCCTTCGGTTTCGATTTGCACCATTGGGACATTTTCCTGCTCCATGAAATACCTTCCCAGACATCTGGTTGCATTTCCACAGGTTGCGGATGGACTTCCATCGGAATTGAAGAAGACCAACCTGACATGAGCCACATGACTCTCTTCAATCAAGACCAATTGATCATACCCGATTCCAAAATGACGGTCAGAGAGAGTTTCAGCGACAATTGATACCATAGGTAAAGGCTTATCTCTGGTATCAATAACTACAAAGTCGTTACCTAGACCATGCATTTTCATAAAATCTATGGGTGAATTTGGATTTTTCATGGCAATTTCAAAATTCTTCTTAAAATTTAAACTTTTATATCCTAAATACATGGTGAAAGAGCGATACTTGACTATTGATATTACTCTTAATTTTAGTGGGCCCGTAGCTCAGCTGGTAGAGCAACTGACTTTTAATCAGTGGGTCACAGGTTCGAATCCTGTCGGGCTCACCATTGGTTTTCCTTTCCATTATCTAGTCCAATCACCAACATTTTCGAGTGCCTTGGTTAAAAATCAGTTATTGAATTCGGTTTCCTGCGTAACCAGGAAAAGCATTTCTCCCCTGTTGACCATTCCCCGATTCAAGTGAGCGAGAACAAATCCCGAATGAGAGAACCTTATTGCTAATGATGTTCTTTCGGGTTCTTCAAGCCAATGAAAATAACCGGCAATGTCTCCTTGCTGCACATAACTTCCGGCCTCACAAACTCGATCGAAAAGTCCCCTGCCCGGGGCAAATATGCAATGGTTCGAATCTTCCGTATAAACGGCCCTTGCTATCCTAGTGCCTTGAACCAATTGCTTTTCAAACGGATCAGGATAAACCCCCAATTGGGCCAAGCAGCGGTATAAACCCTCTTCAGAAGCCTTGGTCAACTCGGGCGAACTTCCACCTCCTCCACCCAATTCAGCTGCAATCATTGGTATCGCATTGCGAGCTGCTGCAGAATTTACGGATCGATCATCATTGTACTCACCCAATTTCCACAAGGTTGGCAAACCGAATGCTTCAGCCAGTTCAAGACTTGCTTTCATGACTTCCCTGTTGGCAATCTCGGTGACAAGGGTACAGGGAGTGAAGTAAGATGCTTTGCCACCTGAATGCAGGTCAATGACAGCATCACAGTCGGGAATTACGACTGACTCAATATGGCTACTTATCACCTCAGTTGGTGTTCCCTGTGGGTTGCCCGGAAAAGACCTGTTCATATTTTTTCCATCCAGTGGGGAGTTTCTTTCGGAAACGGATACAGCTGGCCGATTGAGAGCTGGTATTATCATGATTTTGCCCGAGACTTTCTCATGATCAATATTCTGAACGAGCCTCATCAGGGAGGATGGTCCTTCGAATTCATCACCATGTACTCCTCCCAAAAGCAATACCGTAGGCCCCTGTCCCTTGCAAAAACAAATCAAGGGAACAGCATGGTATCCCAATGGTACCAAATTATCCGACCATTGGACTCTGAGGTCCCCAACCTGCTTGCCTTCATTTTCCCAATCAATCGAAGATGACACAAATTTTGTTGACATTTGATGTTCCTACAACAAGCACACACATGTAATCCTAGTATAAATTAAGGCAGGCAACAGAAAAGCACAAACCAAATTTTATGGCTTGAAATTAGACAGCTGGCGTGGTTGAACTACATTTATCCCTATTTTTGGGGAATATATACTTGTCTCCACTGATTTCAGCCCCTTTTCCGGTTGACTCGCGGTTCCTTGCCCGGGATTGAAAAC
>JAPORQ010000075.1 GCA_026710155.1 Paracoccaceae bacterium | reverse complement strand
TCCTGGCTTGCGTCGTCTTGTCATCGCTCACTTTCCCTGTCATTGAAATTGATGTGGGGTGATTATTACACTTGGGCTTGTTCTTCAACAACACTTTTGGGGAAAATAATATTCCATAAACGGAGGCGACCCACCATAATTGGTGAAGAGCCAGATTACTTATTACAATTCCATTTTTCTGGATGGTTTTGATTGGTACAGCCACAGCTGAGGTCAATCCCTTTACCCGGATCGCCTTCATCCAGAAAGCCTTTCCCACTGAAGTTCAGGCGGCCATAGATGCTGGCTGGGATGTGAATGAAATCGATCCCCGCTTTGGCGAGACGGCCCTGATCAATTCCATCCGGGTCAAGCGTCTGGATATCACCCGTTTGCTCATCGAGGCCGATGCTGATCTGGATTATCATCCTCCTCGAAAAACGAGTTTTCCCGCGGCCCTTCTGTTGGCATCCTATAAGGGGAATGTCGAGGCTGCCCGTCTTCTGCTTGATGCAGGGGCCGATATTGAAATTCGTACGGAGACCAGCGGTTATACCCCATTGCTTTATGCCGCCATGAACTACCATACCGATGTGGTACAGGTTCTGCTGGATCATGGTGCCGATCCAACTGTCCGAACCTACAAGGATGCTCCCCGCTATGAACGCAAATACCGCAGGGCCAACATGTCGGCCCGGGATTTTGCCGTCAAGTACAAGTTCCGGGACATGGTCGATCTCATTGATGTTGCCCTTTTCGCATGGAATGGCCAACCGAAAAGGGGTTGCCTGCATGTGGAAGACAAAAGATTTTCCGACCTGGCGGTACGTCATTTTGGCGATCGTGAGCGTTGGCGGGAGATATGGGAACTCAACGACATGAAGAAGGGACAGTCCATCATGACCGGCGACTGTTTCCTGTTGCCGGAAAAATAATACACCAGGAACCACATCCTTTTTGAATTATCGAATGGGGTACGAGGATTCCCCCTAGTTTGGATAGTGATTTCTTGATTTCATGCCGGTTTTGCCTTAAATGCCTGTAACAGGCAAAATCATTTGTCATGCAGTTGGAGAGTTTCTTGTTACCTTTTGGTAGTACCAACCCCTTTCATCCCGGTACCGGGGCCATACCTCCCATACTGGCCGGTCGAGACGATTTGAAACGGGCATTCAGGGAAAAGCTGGACAATTTCGGCATTCCTCCCCCAGACACGACTCCCAAGGCCCTGATGGGTCCCCGGGGCTGTGGCAAGACGGCCCTTCTCAAATGGGTTGCCATTGAAGCGCAAAAGCGTAAGTTGCCGGTGGTGGCCCTTGCTTCGGACAACCTGTCTTCAGTGGCGGGAATATCCCGGGAATTGGCCCGCCAGTTTCCCCCAAGCCTGCTGGAACGGGTTCATGGCCTCATCAAGGAGATCAGGCTGAATGTCGGGGACATTGGCGGAGGGGTTGCAATTGGCGATGGCGGCAAGGAAGAAAAGACGAGTGAGTTGAGGACCTAGCTGGAAACCCTTGGTGGCGTCCTGCTCATTGACGAGGCCCACAACATGCCGCCCGAGGTAGGGCACATCCTGTACAACGCGATTCAGGGCATTGGAATCAAGCACCCATTGATGGTGGTGATTGCCGGGACACCTGACCTGGATTCCGTTCTGGTGCGTTCCAGGGCCACCTTCATCGAACGGGCCCCGGCCGAAAGCATTGGCCGTTTGAAAAGGGAAGATGCCAGGCAAGCCCTCTTCGAGCCTTTTGGCAAACACGTCAATTTCCGGGACGAAGCAGTGGAAGAGGTCCTGGATGATGCCCAGGACTATCCCTACTTCATCCAGTTCTGGGGCAGTGCCCTCTGAGATGTGCTGGCCAGGGCACGAACGTTCAACCCCGGGATGGATGTTGTCAACGAAGCAAGGGATATCGTCAATGAACAACGTTCAAGACTCTACAACCGCAGGAGGCAGGAGCTGGTCAACAGCGGGTTGTTGATCCCGTTTGCCGAAATGGCCTGGCGGGTGGGGGAGGATGGTCAACCGTCACGTTATGATCTCGGTTTGGCCCTTGACCACATCAAACCCGGTTCTTCCCTCCTCGGGGATCATCCGGAAGCCTTGCAGAAACTGTTGCATACCGGTTTCATCTGGGAACCGAAGGTCGGCACCTGGGAATATGGCATTCCAAGCCTGGCCTCGCATGTCCGCTGGAATACCATTGGCATGGTGCTGGAACAAGTGCAGGACGAAGGGACGCTTCCGGCCCTGCAGGCCCTGTACCAATGTTTTGACAGGATGTTGAAACAACCCCTTGTGTGTAAAAGGGAAGCCCTGGAACAACACAATGAAGGGTACGACCCGTTGGAACGGTTCCAGGAAATGAAACTACTGATACCAACCCCGCAAACGGGTTATGTGCGGTTGATGGCTCCCCATCTTGTCAAGGGGATCCTGGCGGAGGCGGAAAGATTGGACCTGCTGGCGGAACCCGGGGCCGACAAGGAAGAACCGGATTCATCACCGGATTGGCCGCCACGCCCGCCACCGTTTTGATTCTCACCTACATTGATGACCCCTCCAGGCTCGATGACACCATGAAGTGGCAGGGTAAGGGGTGTTATGGTTACACGGAGAAACGCGATGACCGGAGGCTTGGCCTGATTGCCGAAAAGGTCTTTGGTGATGAGGATCGCTGGCGTGAGCTAGCGGAACTCAACGGCATCAGCCAGGACAACCCCTACCGGGCAGTACAATGCCTGAAGGTTTTCGACGTGGCGTGGTGAGGGATGTTACCAAACTCACGTCTTTTTTGATTTACCCGAATGAAAGCAGCTGGTGGAAGTTCACAGTTGTGAAAAATAATTTGCAAGTCCTTGAACAATTACCTATAACCCCCGGAGTCAAAAAAATATAGGTTAAACCATGACAGTTTGTGTAGCCATAAAGGTGAATGATGGGGTTGTATTTGCTGCAGACAGTGCGGTTTCGTTGTCGACTGTTTCTCAGCAGAGTCCGGTGGTAAGTAACGTATGGAAAAACGGCCTCAAGGTATTCAATCTTCACCGGGACCTTCCCATAGTGGGAATGTTTGCCGGATTGGCCCATTTTGGTCCCGTATCAATTAGCTATTTGGCCAAGGACCTTCGTATAGAACTGGAGGAACAGATTGTTGTCAGCAACTATGACTTTAAGAAAGTCGTTGATTATGCATGCAAGAACTTTAGAGATGCATATCAGAAAGTACATCCCAAATCCGTTTCAACCCATTCATTTGAATTCTGGATTGGTGGTTATGACATCCAAAACAAAAATGGGGAAATTTGGAAGTTTGAAATTAGGCAAGGGCAATGATTGAATCCTAATCAACTTACCCCACCAGAGGTTCCTGAGCAGATTCTTTGGGGTGGTCAAATACAAGCAATCACTCGACTTTTACTAGGTTGTGATCCAGGAATTGTACAAGATTTCAATCTAAATTACTCCCAACTTTTACCATTCCAAACCCCGCTTGTACATTCCACAATGCCCTTGCAGGATGCCATAGATCTTGCTAACTTCCTGGTGGATATGACCAAGAAATATTTTGCCTTTTTGCCAGGTGCTGATATTGTAGCAGGAGAAACTGACATAGCTACTGTAACCAAGCATGAAGGTTTCAAGTGGATCAATCGCAAACACTATTATCCAGCCGATATTAATAGGAGGAATACAGGACATGTCACAGGAAAACAATGAAAAGCATGAAGTTATTCCCGTCGAACTGATCAGGGAGACAGTCATGCCTCCTTATCCCTACCAAGTATTTCAAAACGGTTTCGGCAGGGCAGGCAGTTCATCATCCAGTGAAGAAAAGGAAGTTTCTGAAAAAACTTCGAAAGACGGGCCAGCTGATTAATTTCTTTTGGGGATTATATACTTGTTTCCCCATCTTCAATTTTTCCGCTGTCATGAATTTTTATAATGATATAAGCCACTAACTTTCCGGCAACCCTTTTTATTTCTGCATCCACTATGAAAAACATGTTGAACGGGTTGTTATCGTTTTCTGAAATCATCTGCTTTTTCAATTCTTCATTACAAACCAATTTAACCTTCTTGTCGGGATCAATTTCTTCTATAATACCCTGATCTACATTTTGGGATTTTTGATTTCCAATAGCAGATTTCCAATGCAACGTAACCCTTTCAACAACTTCTGCTTGTTGTGTGGTTTCTGCAAGTTGTCTCAAACATTCATTCTTGATCGCATTGGCTTCGATTCCGTTCAATATGAAATTGTGGTAGTGTCTCAGTTTGAAAATCATTTTTTGTAGGTTTTAGGTCTATTCGGTTTTGGAGCATTTGCATCAATCAAGTCAACAAGCCATTCCATATCGTGCAAGGTATCGGTCAAACCGG
>JAPORQ010000008.1 GCA_026710155.1 Paracoccaceae bacterium | reverse complement strand
GAGGAACGCATGAACACGATTACCGAGAGTTATGACCGGGGCTGGAAACTCCTGGTGGCCAAGATGGGCGAAGCCAATGCCAAGCTTGAGGCCAAAATGGGGGAAGACAATGCCAGGAGGGATACCGCATTTGCCAAACTCCGGGAGGACATGGCCAAACGGGATGCCGAGATGGCAAAACGTGACACCGAGATGGCAAAACGTGACACTGCCAACACCCGCTGGCTTATTGGCGTGATCATTGCCGCTTCGGCGATCGTGATTGCAGTTTTGTTGGCCACTTCCTGAACAGCGCGTCAACCAAATCATTGGCAAATTTGTCAATCCACTCCCCACAAGGAAATTGATTTTTTGAGATGGAAAAAGACAAAGCTCTTGACTTCAGACATTTTTTGGCTGAAACATCCTGTTCATGGGGGTCCATACCCTGAAAAGGGTACTACTTTTCCCCCACTTTTTTCGTATCAATTTTGACTTTTCCATTCTTTCCAGGCCAAAACCATCCCCTCCATTGTGAAACCGACTAAAATGAACTCCAGCCATCGGCCATTTTCAATTGACCAAGGTCGGTTTACGGATAGGCAATTGGGGTTTGTGGGAATTGCAAGAAAAAAGGATCAAAGGTGGAAAACCGAGGGCACTACTTTTTTGCAATTCAATTTGAATGGCCTGAACCCCTTGGAAATGGGAAGTCAATTTTTTTCAAAAGTCCAAAAACTTCTGAAGTCAAAAAATAAGGTATTTTCTGGGCAGGCACTAATTCAAAAACAATCCTGACAATGTCACTTGCCAAATTGATGCCGGCCATATATTGTAACGGTTATGCCGGAGTCTGCAAAAACCATTGATCTTGATCGCAGGCTTTCGGTATTGGAGGAACGCATGAACACGATTACCGAGAGTTATGACCGGGGCTGGAAACTCCTGGAGGCCAAGATGGGGGAAGACAATGCCAGGCTCCGGGAAGACAGTGCCAAACGTGACACCGAGATGGCAAAACGTGACACTGCCAACACCCGCTGGCTTATTGGCGTGATCATTGCCGCTTCGGCGATCGTGATTGCAGTTTTGTTGGCCACTTCCTGAACAGCGTCAACCAAATCATTGGCAAATTTGTCAATCCACTCCCCACAAGGGAATTGATTTTTTTGAGATGGAAACGGACAAAGCCTTTATACCAACAAGAAGAAACAAGGATCACCTTTCAAAAAAAGTGGGCATCAATGCCCAACTAACCGAGACTGGAATTTCAGCGGAAACAAGGTCACGAACTGCTGCTGCTATTGACAGGTTAGGGGGCAGTCTACTTGATGTACCATAGTGTATCTGGAAAATTGAGCTGATCAGATCCGTGCCAAAGGTCAGGTGGCAATCCAACTCCATATCAGGAAATTAGACAAAATTTCTTTTACCATTCTTCACTGCATGGTATTTCATCTTTATCATCCAAATCCAGTTTATTCCTCCGAACTTCCTGCAAAATATCTTCACTTTTTTTGTCTAAATCTGCTTCCATTTCCTGTTCCTTGGAAAAAACGACCCCATCAAAATAGACATTTATAAATTCGGTATCTTTTAGATCAGCGCCTGTAAAATAGGAAATCACTATTTCTATACCGGCAAATTCGGCTCGGTAAAGATTTGAATCCTTAAAACAGATGTCTTCCAGAATAGTACAGTTTTCATCTCTCACACAATCGAAAGATCTACATGATCCAATTCAGCACAGTAACTTTTATTTGCAAGGTACAATCTATATCTGACTTTGAATCAAAATTTGTCCTGGAAAGATTTGAGTCTTTAATTTTGATTTCCCTTAGTTTTCTTCCCCGAAAATATGCACCTGATAAATCGGAATTGTAAATCCATGCCCCTGACTGTTATGTATTATCAAACTTCACTTCAAGAAGGTCAGCATATTCAAACTCGGAATTATCAAGATGTGCTCCCGTGAAATCAGTATTTTTAAGTTTTGTACAAAAGGTAAAAAGTGATCCATTTTCTTTGATCTTGTCGAGTTCATGGTCTGTAAATAAAATCCAACCCACCAAAAAAGGTGAAGACCCACTTTTTAAAAATTTTGTAACTATTCAGGTATCCTGAGTGCCCTGAAAATAGGTGAAATCGGCATCCCCCACGATATTTTTCAGTACAATCCTTTACATTTGCGTCTGTAAAATTCAAATACCTTCAAGATATAGGCAAAAAATGTCCTGAATTTCGATATATTGACAAATTCCATACCTGAATAGTTACTTTTTTTGTTAATTAAATTCGAATTAGCACTTTAGTAATTATTAGATTCATTTATCAATTTGGTCTCCCTCATAAGGGTATAAATTGGAAAAATTCAGGTAATTTCTTCCTTGTTAAATCGCCAGGATTACGTAAATGGAATAATCTCAAGGGGATTATACTTAATTAGGGGTTAAGGAAACCGATAACCTGAAGAAAGTCCACAAATACGAATATTTTTACGGTTAATCAATGTCTAAATACGAATATGTCTTTCATATGGAGGGGGTTTCAAAAACCTATCCAGGTGGCAAAAAATGCTTCGCAAACATCAACCTTTCATTTCTTCCCGGCGTAAAGATTGGAGTCGTGGGAGTGAATGGATCGGGGAAATCCACCCTGATGAAAATCATGGCCGGTATCGAAACCGAGTTTGGAGGGGAAGCCTGGGCTGCCAAGGGAGTTGCCGTGGGGTACCTTCCACAGGAACCACAATTGAATCATGATCTCAATGTCAGGGAAAATGTCATGCTTGGGGTCAAGGAGAAAAAGGATCTGCTGGATCGATTCAATGAGCTAGCCATGAATTATTCGGATGAAACCGCTGATGAAATGGCCATGCTTCAGGACAGGATAGATTCCGAGAACCTCTGGGATCTGGACACTCAAATTGATCAGGCCATGGATGCCATCAGGTGCCCGGAGGATGAAGCCGCGGTTTCTTCCCTTTCTGGTGGGGAAAGAAGAAGGGTGGCCTTGTGTCGGCTTTTGTTGGAAGCTCCGGAAATTCTCCTGCTTGATGAACCGACCAACCATCTAGATGCCGAAACCGTCGCTTGGCTTCAGCAATATCTGATTGATTACAAGGGTACCTGCCTTATCGTTACGCATGATCGTTATTTTCTGGATGAAATCACCAGTTGGATTCTGGAATTGGATCGCGGAAGGGGAATTCCATACGAGGGAAATTACTCCAGCTGGCTGGAACAAAAGGCCAAGCGTTTGGAACATGAGGCCCGACAGGAAAAATCCCGGCAAAGAACCCTGAGCAGGGAATTGGAGTGGATCAGATCTGGTGTACAGGCCAGACGAACCAAGCAGAAAGCAAGAATCAACGCCTATAACGACCTGATTTCACAAACCGAGAGGGAAAAAATCAGAACTTCCCAGATTGTCATTCCAAATGGTCCGAGATTGAGTTCCAATGTCATCAAGGTCGAGGGTTTGAAAAAATCCCACGGGGATAATCTGCTGTTTGAGGATGTTTCCTTTGCCATCCCACCCGGAGGAATTGTGGGAGTCATTGGTCCGAATGGCGCCGGTAAAACGACACTATTCAGGATTTTGACCGACAATGAAAGCCATGATGAGGGCAAGGTAGGTGTTGGTGAAGGTACAATCCTTTCCCATGTTGACCAGAACAGGGATAACCTTGACCCCCAGAACACGGTTTGGGAAGAAATATCGGGAGGTGCGGATATCATTGAGTTGGGCAATGCCGAAGTCAATTCGCGGGCCTATTGTTCTGCTTTCAATTTCAAGGGAACGGATCAGCAAAAGAAAACAGATCTTTTGTCAGGAGGGGAAAGAAACAGGGTTCACCTGGCCAAACTATTGAAGGAAGGTGGAAACCTGCTCCTATTGGACGAACCAACCAATGATCTGGATGTCGAAACCCTGAGGGCCCTTGAAGAAGCCCTGGAGGAATTTGCAGGGAGTGCCATGATCATTTCACACGATCGTTTCTTTCTGGACAGGTTATGTACCCACATTCTGGCCTTTGAGGGTGAAGGGCATGTCGAGTGGTTTGAAGGTAACTTTGAATCCTATATTGAAGACAAGACCCGTCGTCTGGGTCCCGATTCAATCATTCCAAAACGAATTAAATACAAGAAGTTTGTAAGGTGATCCGTTATTTGGATTGGTACATCCTTCTTTGCCTTTGCCAAGTCTCGGTTGTAGCCTCTTCACTCCCATCGTGAAAGGAACCAAACCACTTGTCCCAAGGCATTTCAAACGTACCGTATTTTGCATTTCTTGCCAGTTTATAATCACCTGTTAATTGACTTTCTAATTGCAACAAGACGCATTTTAGATTGGGGAAATCTATTTTTAACAAGTCAAAATCCACAAGAACTCTTTTTTAAGGGATTACATATTTGAATCTACAAGGCCTGCAATTCACCTCCCGACCTGAATGGTCCCACCTGATGGAATCCTGGAATGTTGTCTAGGGGGATGTTCCGGTTGCTGCGGGGGGAGGGAAGCCCGCCTTTTTCCACAATGTTG
>JAPORQ010000077.1 GCA_026710155.1 Paracoccaceae bacterium | reverse complement strand
AGGAGCCAACCCTCCAAACCCGGCATGGGCCTGATGACCATGCCCCGGGGATGTAGTCAATTGGCCAATTTCGGCATGCTTTGATTGAAATAATAAATATCAACCCCAAATCGGACTTCTTGATTGGCAATGATCATGGATTACAGGGTGAATTCCCAAGGGCGATTATCGGCAATATCGGGATGATGGCCCGGTTTGAATTATCGGTAATTGGATATATCCAAAGGTGCCTCAAAGGACATAGTCTTTGATTCATGAGAGTCTCATAGCCCCTGTTGCGATAGTAAAGACTCAATTATGTTCCAAACCTGATCCGTAACAATCATTTTGCATATAATTGATCAGTCATTGATATTTGATACGAAAGGTTTTGTCTGATGATGTATGATTACCCCTTACGGTCAAGGGAAAAGATACAAAATTCCAAGACTGTATACGAAAATTGTGACTGATGGAACAGGTTCTGAGGAAAGCGGAATCGTATGCCGTAGCACCTTGATAGTATCGTTGATGGTGGGGAGCCTTGGTCAGTGGAGTCCAGTGGAAGAAAGTACATAGAGGCACCGGTTTCTGATAGTTTGTCCACAAAACAAATTCGAATGTCCACATTCAATTATCGCATGGAAAAGGGGTAAAACCAACATGAGGAGTGATGATGTTTTATTGTGGATATGATAAGGGCCTGTAGGGGGATGGGATCGGTGAAGGCACCTTCTTCAAGGTAATTGAAACGGAATAAGTTGATTTTTTAAATTAATAAAGGTAATAGTATATGACTTAAAATAAGCAATTTAATTGTCTAAATTTTTTGCCTGATTACTTATTTAGATTATTTAGGTCATAGTTACTGCCTTTATTTTATTGATCAAATGTTCTATATAGCATTTCCCTTAAATTATTTTGGTAAATAATCATGCCCAAATTGGAAATGTTGAATTTTATTGAAGTCCCCTCGGAAATGCCAGATAAGAGGCAATGGGGTGAAAGAGTCGAGGATTTTGATGAAATATACAGGGATTATTCTTCCGAATCGGCAGCTGTCCAGGCCAGCCGATGTTCACAATGTGGAGTCCCGTATTGTCAAACACATTGCCCATTGCACAACAACATACCGGATTGGCTGAAATTGTCAGCCGAAGGGCGTTTGAAGGAGGCCTATTACCTTAGTCAGGAAACAAATACATTTCCCGAAATCTGTGGACGGATTTGTCCCCAGGATCGATTGTGTGAGGGCAATTGCGTCATCGAACAATCCGGGCATGGTACGGTTACCATCGGTTCCATCGAAAAGTACCTGACCGATCTCGCATGGGAAAAGGGATGGGTCGAAGCAATTACCCCATCAAAGGAACATGAGTATTCTGTGGCCATAATCGGAGCAGGGCCGGCAGGTCTTGCCGCTGCAGATGTGTTGCGACGCAATGGAATCAAGGTTGTTGTCTATGATCAGCACGATCGCCCCGGAGGCTTGCTGACCTATGGAATTCCAGGCTTCAAACTGGAAAAACCCGTGGTCATGAAACGGATTGACCAGCTGGTTGCCGGAGGAGTTGAGTTTCAGTTGAACTGCCGTGTGGGAAGAGAAATCTCCTTCCATGAAATTAGGAGAAAATTCGATTCAGTCCTTGTGGCAACTGGTGTATACAAATCTCGTGATATCAAGTGTCCGGGTATTGGTCTAGACGGGATTGTCCAGGCCATTGATTATCTGACCGCCTCCAATCGCAAGAGTTTCGGGGATAGGGTTGCCGAATTTGACTCGGGTGCCCTCAACGCCAATGACAAAAGGATTGTTGTCATTGGTGGTGGTGATACGGCCATGGATTGCGTTCGTACTGCCGTGCGACAGGGAGCAAAGTCAGTAAGATGCTATTACCGTAGAGATCGGGAAAATATGCCCGGCTCCAGAAGGGAAGTACATAATGCCGAAGAGGAAGGTGTAGAGTTCATATGGCTTACCGCACCCACGGGTTTTGCTGGCAAGGATACTGTTGCAAGGGTATTGGCAAATAAAATGAGATTGTCCGACCGTGATGCCACAGGAAGGAGAACACCAGTGCCTGTCGAAGGTGGGGATTTTGACGAGGAGGCCGATCTTGTCATCAAGGCTCTGGGTTTTGAACCTGAGAATCTACCCCGGGAATGGGATGAACCAAATTTGCAGGTAACCGGATGGGGAACATTGAAAACCAACTTCCGGACGCACGAAACAAATCTTCCCGGTGTCTATGCCGGTGGCGATATAGTCAGAGGGGCAAGTCTGGTGGTTTGGGCAATTCGCGATGGACGAGAGGCTGCCGAAACCATTTTGAAGCAATTCAAAAACACATTGCTGGATCGCGCCGCCTAGAACAGGATGGGGATTGGCAGGAAAAGAGAAAGAATTATTTTCCAAATCTTGGATAGATGACGATGAAAGAACATGAGGAATTGTATCTAAAGGATAGGGCTGAAAGGGAACAAAGGGCCCTGAGCGGATTGTATCGGAAAGAGGATGAGCATGACGCTTGCGGTGTCGGTCTTGTTGTTTCAATGGATGCCATTCCTTCCAGGAGGGTTGTGGAATATGGGATCATGTCGCTACAGGCCGTCTGGCACAGGGGTGCCGTGGATGCCGATGGCAAAACCGGCGATGGAGCGGGTATAGGAACGCAAATCCCGAGGGAGTTTTTCCGCAAGCAAATCAAGCGGACCGGTCATGAAATCGGGGATGACAAACGACTAGCCGTTGGAATGGTATTTCTGCCAAGAACCGATTTTGGTGCACAGGAAACCTGCCGAACCATCGTTGAAGCGGAAATCCTGAACATGGGTCATACCATCTATGGATGGCGCCATGTCCCGGTCAATACCAGTGTCTTGGGAGAAAAGGCCAGTGCAACCAGACCGGAAATCGAACAGATACTCATTTCGGATGGCCGCGGTTTGACCGAAGACGAGTTTGAACGAAACCTTTATATCATTCGTCGTCGAATCGAACGGGCCGTGAACCAGGCACAAATCAATGGCATGTACATCTGCTCGCTTTCGGCCAGGACAATTGTCTACAAGGGCATGATGTTAGCCGAACAGGTTGGTGAATTCTATCCCGATCTGAAGGATTCAGACTTTACATCCGCCTTTGCCCTCTATCATCAAAGATATTCAACCAATACATTCCCCCAATGGTGGCTTGCCCAACCCTTTCGCATGATGGCCCACAATGGGGAAATCAACACACTCAAGGGTAACCTGAACTGGTTGAAGAGCCATGAAATCAAAATGGTATCCGATAGTTTTGGTGGTTTTGAAGAGGATATAAAACCAATCGTCCAGCAAGGATCGTCAGATTCGGCAGCTTTGGATGCTGTCTTTGAAGTCATGGTGAGAGCAGGCCGGAATGCCCCCATGACCAAGTCAATCCTAGTTCCCGAAGCCTGGTCCAAGAAACAGGATTCGATGTCTGATGAATTACGGGATATGTACCATTATTGCAATGCCATCATGGAGCCTTGGGATGGACCGGCGGCCCTAGCCATGACAGATGGCCAATGGGTGGTTGCTGGTGTTGACCGGAATGGATTAAGACCATTCAGGTATATGATAACCAGCGACAATCTTCTCATTGCCGGTTCGGAAACGGGAATGGTTCCCATTGATGAAGTGGATATAATCAAAAAGGGCGCGCTTGGGCCGGGACAGATGGTTGCAGTGGATTTACACGCACAAAAGTTTTACCGGGATCACGAACTCAAGGCAAAACTGTCCTCCAGTCAAACTTTTGGTGAATTGACGAACAAGATTGTCAAACTCGATGAACATCTGGATGAGGTGTCAGAGAAAAAACTTTATTCCGGTGAGGAATTGAGACAAAGACAAAGCATGGCAGGCTTGACCCTGGAGGACATCGAGGCAATTCTTGTACCGATGGCCGAACAGGGCAAGGAGGCAGTCGTTTCCATGGGCGATGATACACCACCTGCGGTACTGTCCGATCAATATCGACCAATGAGTCATTACTTCCGGCAGAATTTCAGTCAGGTGACAAATCCACCGATAGATTCCCTCAGGGAAAGTCGGGTAATGAGTCTGATAACCCGATTTGGCAATTTGAACAATGTTCTTGATGAAAAGACGGATTCGGTTGCGACAGCCTATCTGGAATCGCCATTCCTGAGTAACTCGATGTTTGATGCAACCATGGAATTTTTCGGTGATGGAGTTGCCGACATCGATTGTACCTTTGACCTTGATGATGGTCCCAAGGTCCTGAAAAAGAATCTGCACAGGGTTCTTAAGGAGGCGGAGGAAAAAGTATGTTCGGGGTTTTCACATCTGGTCCTGAATGACCAGAATCAGGGGCCTCACCGCATACCATTACCCATGATACTTGTGACCAGTGCTGTTCACAGCTGGTTGACCAGGAAGGGTTTGAGAACTTTCACCACCATCAATGTTCGATCAGGCGAATGTCTTGATGCCCATTATTTTGCAGTTCTCATAGCTTGTGGAGCGACCACTGTCAACGCCTATCTTGCCCAGGATACACTATCGGACAGAATTGAGAGGGGGCTTCTGGATGACACTCTGGAGGGAGCTGTCGATAAATTCAGGGAAGCCATCAACCAAGGATTGCTCAAGATCATGTCAAAAATGGGTATTTCAGTCATTTCATCCTATCGGGGCGGGTTGAACTTTGAAGCAATTGGCTTGTCGCGTGCCATGGTTTCCAGATATTTTCCCGGCATGCCAAGCAGAATATCAGGTATTGGACTGAGGGGACTTTACAAGAAACTGGTTGAACAGCACGGGAAAAGTTGGTCATCTAATGTAAGCATACTTCCCGTGGGAGGCTTTTACAAGCAGCGCAATTCCGGAGAGGTGCATGCCTGGCAGGCCAGAGGCATGCGATTGCTCCAGACGGCCTGCAATGAAGATCGTTATGATCTTTGGCGTGAATATTCAAGGACAATGAACAGTGGACATCCCTTGAATTTAAGGGACCTGCTCAAGATTTCCAAAGAAGAGCAGGGGGTAAATCTGGATGAAGTGGAATCCATAACACTGATCAGGAAGCGGTTTGTAACTCCAGGCATGTCACTGGGAGCACTTAGTCCAGAGGCTCACAGGACATTGAACGTGGCCATGAATAGGATTGGTGCCAAGTCGGATTCCGGTGAAGGAGGTGAAGACCCAGCTCATGCCACCCCTGATGCCAATGGTGATAATCCCTCTGCCAGAATCAAGCAGGTTGCCAGTGGAAGATTTGGGGTAACTGCGGAATACCTCAACAACTGCGATGAGCTGGAAATCAAGATTGCCCAAGGTGCCAAGCCGGGAGAGGGTGGCCAACTTCCGGGCATGAAAGTAACGGCACTGATTGCCCGGCTGAGGCATTCAACCCAGGGTGTTACATTGATTTCCCCGCCACCACATCATGATATCTATTCGATTGAGGATCTTTCCCAATTGATTTATGACCTCAAGCAAATCAACCCCTTGGCCAAGGTGTGTGTGAAGTTGGTTTCATCATCGGGGATTGGAACCATTGCTGCTGGTGTTGCCAAGGCCAAGGCCGATGTAATTCTGGTTTCAGGTCATTCGGGTGGAACGGGGGCATCGCCGGCAACTTCCATCAAATATGCAGGTCTGCCCTGGGAAATAGGTCTGGCTGAGACCCACCAGGTACTTACCCTCAACAGTCTTCGGGATCGGGTCATTCTTCGTACCGATGGCGGATTGCGAACAGGTAGGGATATTGTGATTGCTGCCATGCTGGGCGCCGAGGAATTTGGCATTGGTACTGCAGCCCTGATAGCCATGGGTTGTTTGATGGTCCGCCAATGCCAGTCCAATACCTGCCCTGTTGGAGTATGCACGCAAGACGAAAGGTTACGGGAAAAATTCACGGGGGATGTCTACAAGGTTGTTAATTTGATTACCTTCTATGCCCGTGAAGTAAGGGAAATTCTTGCTGGCCTAGGCCTGAAGTCGCTGGATGAGGCAATTGGTCGTACTGACCTGTTATATCAGGTTTCCAAGGGTTCCGACTATCTGGTTGATTTGGACCTTAATCCGCTATTGGTCAAAGTCGATGATAATATCAGGTTTAGCAAACGTTCTGAAAAAGTCAGGAACGAGGTACAGGAATCCCTGGATGAGGAAATACGGACCGATGCCAAGGCCTTCCTTGAAGAAGGAGAAAAAATGCAGCTTTCATATGATGTTCAGAATACCCAGCGAACAATCGGGGCGAAAACTTCCCACCGAATTGTCAAGCGCTTTGGGATGAACAATTCATTACAGCCGGATCATCTTACCATTAAACTTTCTGGGTCCGCCGGTCAATCATTGGGGGCATTTATTGTCAATGGGCTTAAAATCGTCATATTTGGTGATGCCAATGATTATGTCGGGAAAGGCTTGTCAGGTGGAACGGTTGTCGTGAGACCACCCAATTCCTCCAAGTTGGTTGCTGCTGGAAATACCATAATCGGAAATACCGTCCTTTACGGTGCTACAAAAGGAAAAATGTTTGTGGCAGGAAGGGCCGGTGAGCGTTTCTGTGTCAGAAATTCAGGGGCGATAGTTGTTGTTGAGGGATGTGGTGCCAACGGCTGTGAATACATGACGGGTGGAACAGCGGTTATACTTGGAACAGTCGGCATCAATTTTGGAGCCGGCATGACTGGAGGAATGGCATACCTATACAATCCTGACGGCAAGATTCAACAAATGGTCAATTATGATTCCCTTGTTTCCTGTCCTGTTTCAGTTCCCTATTGGAAAGACCAACTGTTTGAACTTATAAATGAACATGTTCATGAAACAGGAAGTGTATTGGGTAATAGAATATTGAACAATTGGGAAATTGAAGGCGATAAATTCCTCCAGATATGCCCCAAGGAAATGCTATCCAGAATCCCGGTACCCATTACCGAATTTGAAAGCCAACTAATTGCCTAGACAAATGTAGTCGGTTTCCCTTTCAAGAGGTTGGGATATTCAACATGCCGCCAATGACTTCTGGGCAGATGACACCGTAGATCAGCCTTATTGTTCTGAAAGTTTGGCTAGGGCCGTCGCACCCGATTCACCAAGCAACTATAAGATTGTACTTTTTCACCACTTGAAATTTATCGTACCCTTTCCGGAATTGTAAAAGGAACAGGAAGAAAATCGGAGGCCAGGGCTCCAGAAGTATTTCACCGCTCTGCGTTTCTGCAGGAGTTGTTGAATACAGAAATAGTTTCGACATTCGAGGATGATGCCTCACCCAGAAAGGACAGTTTGAATTATCAGCATATGATCAGGTTAATTTTGCATTTGAAATAAAATAGGGAATTATATACTTGATTGAATTTCCCATTTACCGAAAATACAACAGGTGTTCAGACACCGCGGGGAATACAATTGCACTCCAGGGGAATGTGCGTGGGAGGTTTTTTTCACAAAATGGCCGGAAAACCAGCGATGCCTCCACAAAAAAATGGGGAAATTCAATCAAGTATATAATTCCCATAAAATATAAAGAAATCTGCCTAATCAGAGTGGTTCAGTACCTTGGCTTAGTATGTTAATATAGTGATCATAAACAAAAATCTTGTTACGTTCTTTACCAGTAATTTCCCTTACTATGCCTATAGCCTCCAATGTTCTCAGGCTTCTTAAGACAGTAGGCAAGGATAATTCACATTTATCTCGTATTTTGGTTGTCGAAGAGATCGGTTGGTTTTGTAAATAATTATGAACGGTCAAAACTGCAGCAGAATTTCCACAAGCTGTAATACTATCCCTGTCATCATCAAACAATTTAAGAATATTTTTTGCAGTTTCCGTCGCTTGTTCAGCTGTCTCAATGACTCCGGTTAGGAAAAACTCAACCCATGATTCCCAATCACCTGTTTTTCGTACTGATTGAAGATGATCATAATATTGTTGCCGATTTGTTTTAAAATACAAGCTAAGATAAAGGAGAGGCTGATTTAGAACGCCCTCATGGCAAAGAATAAAAGTAATGAGCAATCGTCCAAGTCTGCCGTTGCCATCCAGAAATGGATGGATAGTTTCAAATTGAACATGTGTTAAAGCCGCTTTTATAAGTGCAGGCATTTTTACGTTTGAATCGTGTAGGAACTTCTCAAAATTATCTAATGTTTCCATTAAATCTTCAGGTGGAGGAGGCACGAAGCGTGCGTTTCCCGGCCTGGTGCCACCAATCCAGTTTTGTGATGAACGAAACTCTCCGGGTAGTTTATTACCACCGCGAGCATTGTGCATTAAAATTTTGTGGATTTCTCTTATTAATCGGAGCGAAAGGGGAAAATTTTTCAAACGCTCAAGACCATGGTTCATAGCAGCTACATAGCAGGAAACCTCTGTTACATCATCTATTGGAGCACTCGGCGCTTCCTCATTCTCATATAAGAGAAGATCAGAAAAAGAAGACTGCGTCCCTTCTATTTGTGAGGATAAAACAGCTTCTTTTCTGATGTACATATATAAGAATAAGTAAGCATCAGGCAAAACCATGCTCATCCCATCCAGCCGTCCCATGGCTGTGGTTGCCTTATCCAGTAATGGGTAAAGACGCGACATATCCAGCGGGGGTGATGGCGGTAGAGGCTTGGGAATATATGCTTCATATGTTTCTCCTGCTACTGCACTGCTTTTTTTTAAAAAACTTATACGATCTGACTTGTCCATTCCACTTCCTGAAGTTTAATTTTTGCTTAATTATGTTACTTAGAGTAAATCAAGTAACAGAGATGTTAGTTGCAACAGGATAAGTAACAAAACTAGACGATTGTGTTACTCAAAGTAAATCAAGTAACAGAGATGATCGTTAATGATTGCAGCTGACGGACATTCCCAGCTGATATGATTTAAGGGCACCTCCATTTAATAAGGTGAATCCAAAATCCAGAACATTGAATTTTCCCAACCCAGTGTCGGCAAGGAATGAATTCTTTCCTTTCCCATAGGGGCTTTGACACTATCTTCAATGAAAATCGGAGGTGTGGCAGATTTGACGAATTGCGGCTTGAAGACAATAAATAGAGGTGCCCTCAAGATTATCAATCAAACGGGGATTATATACTTGAATAGATTAGGAATTATATACCAAAGTGACCATCAAAGTTGATCAAACAAATCAATCTTACCTTCTAGTCGGTATTTTTCAATAGCTTGAATGATTTCTTTCAATTCGCCTTCTACCCATTCATGCTTGTTTGGAAACTTATCATGAATGAATTTCTCGGTTTCACGGAAAAGGGGAGTCAGATGGGTAAACTCAACCTTGTATCGCCTATCCGGATCGGAAGTTTGATAAGAATTCAATCTTGATTTCCATTTCTTTGCTATGCCGACCTTGTATTCCCCCGGGTATTCGGGGTGGGAGATCACATAAACGAATTTCCTTTCGCGATAATCAACTCCCTGATCGGTTCGCTTTGGTGGATCGGTCTTCAGGTGGATTGTGTTCTGGTATTTCAACAAGTCGTTTGGATCGGCCGCCTCCCTGGTGAGGCGCTTGTTGACCAAATCATAGGCGGTTATTGATATGTCAACGCCAATCCATTGCCTTTGCAGGTGTTCGGCCGCCACACAGGTGGTGGCACAGCCGCAGAAGGGGTCGAGGATCATGTCACCAGGATTGGAGCTGGCGGATATGATGCGCTCCAAAAGAGCGAGCGGCTTCTGGGTGGGATAGCCGGTTCTTTCTTTCGCCTGTGAGTTTATAGCCGGAATATCAACCCAGACATTGTTCAATGTCTTGCCTTTTTGTTCGTCCAGATATCTGATTTGCCTGGGAACATTACCAGATTTTGTTTGAACGACACGACCATTTGCAATTTCCCTTTCCATTCTCTTTTTTGACCAGCGCCATGTTCGGGTTATACCCATGACCTCATAAGTCAATTTGGATTCCTTGCTTTGAGTTGGCGCTGTAATGGATGTCAATTGATATTTTCTTCCGGCAAAATCGGTATGGCAATACTTGTTTTTTGTCTTGTCATCCAGATTGTTGAAGTCATACGGTATTGTTACGGCTTCTGTTTTCCATAAAAAATGATCACTTTTTGAATATCTCAAAACAACATCGGAATCCTTTGCCAGACCCCGTGTAAGATTTCCTTTTCTGGTAATCGTTCTTTGCCAAACGATTTCATTCCTGAAGTTCTCTTCTCCCAAAATGCAATCCATCAGGGCCTTGAGGTAATGACTCATGGTCGGATCGCAGTGAAGGTAGATGCTGCCCGTGTCCTTCAGTATCCTGTGGCACTCGATCAAGCGGATTGCCATGTAGGCCAGATAGGCAAAGTTGTATGGATTGCCCACGCCCCTGATGCCGGTCAGGTAATGATACAATTCGGGGTGATCTTCTTTTATGGTGATCAACCATTCCCCCTTGACATCCTCCTCCCTGAAGATGTCGGAAAATTCCGCTCCCTCCGCACTGCTTCCAATCGGCGCGGTGAATTTCTTGTTCTTGTTGAACGGGGGATCAAGGTAGATCAGGTCAATGCAGCTGGAATTGATGCCCCGCATGACATCGAGGTTGTCCTTGCAGAATATTGTGCGGTTGGGAACATTGATTTTCTCCGAAAAATCTGGGGGGGGGGGTGAGTGGTTTGTTCATGTCATTTCTCCAAATCAAAAGTGACCAAATTTGACTTTTCATGTATTTTTCTTGTATTTTCTTTTTAAAATAATAGTTTGTTTATTTTTTTTGAGAAAATTGAGTTGAATTGTCATGCCCCCTAAAACCTACCCTCTTTTTGCGGTAGCTAGTGAGTTTTTAAGGGTATCAAGTAAAAGCAATAAATCCCTTACTCCTCTGCAACTGATGAAATTAAGTTATATTTCATTTGGTTGGTATGCCGCTAATCATAACAAAGATATGTTTTCGGAAAGAATTGAAGCATGGAGATTAGGACCGGTCATGCCAGCTTTGTATTATGAAACAAAGCATTACGGCAGAAATCCTGTCCCTTATTCCTCTTTTTTTTCAATAAGTAATGAAGGTATAGATGAATTTGGAAAGGGATTTATAAAATCTGTTTATGACCAGTATGGTCATTTTGACGGATTATATCTATCTAGATTGTGCCATCAAGAAGGTTCTCCTTGGGAACAGGTCTATGATCCTGATATTCCATGGAGAGAAATACCAAAGCAAATAATTTATTCCTATTACAAGGGAAAACTTGATGAATACAACTCAAAGATGGGGTAAAATACCCCCGAGTGAAACTACGGATAGCAAAACTAGTTCAAAAATTGATGATACAACTATTGAAGAAGGGTTCACTAAACAGGGTGAAATAGACAACCAGAAAAGTGAGAATCAGTTATTTTTCCTGAAATGGGTCCGGTGGACAATGCCCGTACTCTTTGTTTTCCTTATTGGAATATTTTGTATAAGTTTGTTGATTTGGGCAACTCACTACCTTACCCCTTGGTGCTGGTTAGATACAAAACAACTGGATAAAATAGAATCAGTTATTTTTAGTGGCTCAATCGGTGTTGTGGTTGGGACATCATTTAGAAATTATTTGGAAAAATAATTTTCTGACATGGTCAATTAAGTATATAATCCCCTAACCAAACTCAAAATCTATTCAAATATATAATTCCCAATCAAACGGTATTATGAATTTTTTTCCAGATGGCTTCCAAGAAAAATTATCCTTGTAATTAGAAATACTTATTACTATACTTGACCTGATCGCCTTACCTCCTCTCTTTTTGGTGATTAGACTTCGACCTTTCTATCTTATAGAAAGGTCGTTTTTTACTTTGGGTAAAAGTTGTTGGGAAAGGTATACGGTCAGAACACATGGTCAGTGTTCATTTCAATAATAAAGCATGGTGGTGTGACGTGATTCAGCAAAAAACAGCCATCTTGATATGAAGATGCCGAAAAAAACAAAGCAGAATAGTAACATACGGGAAACATTGGCAACTCCTGAATCCTGATAAACAAATACAATGCAATAAAGAAGAATTGGAATTATAAGACCCAATGCAACTGCAAGTCCCCTTGACTGGGTGGATTTGCTTTTTGGCAGACGGTAACCCATTTCCCTTGTGAGGTAATTCGGACCCATATGGGGAGGTTCAAAGGGCTTGACCGTACCCAATTTTCCCAGTTGGGTGGCTGTTTCAACACTGGATGCTCCCATTCCTATACGATCTCTTCTCCAACTCCATAAAATCCATATTGCCCAGGCTCCAACCAGTAATGCAAGAATAACGAACATAAAGTCCCGACTGATAAATTCTGGCAGAAAGGAAAAGCAGAAGGCACCACCACCAAGTAGGGAAAACCCAATAAAGACAAGGGGTGTCAGAACCGTGTTCCAGGCAGGCACAGCCCTCAACTGGGTATAGATCATGGCTGTCGAATACACCGTCACCAATGACAGTAGTGAAATAATCCAGGCCATGATCAGCACTCCCAGACCATTTATATTGAAAAGCCGAAGTACGATGTAGATGAAAATGCAACTCAAGGTTAGAATGGCAAGTATCCCTTCCCTTGATAGCCAGGAGGAACGCCATTGGGAGAAGGCCCGAATGGCTCTTGTTGGTCTGCGCAGATGAAAGACGGAACTGATCAATCCAACACTTGCCCAAACCAGTGCTGTAAGACCTGCAATGACAATGGTTGGTGATTGGATTCCATTGCCCAGAATCCCCAGCCAGAAACCGATGCCAAATCCGACACCGGAAAAGGTGGAAAACACAATGATGGATATGGCCGGATGCAATTCAGGTCCTAATTTCCATTTAGAAGGTTGTCAATCCAGGAAAGGACTCCTCCTGATTTTTGGTTGGCAAGCGAAGCAAGGTTGAAATCCGGACTTGCAAGCTCGTCGGCGCCATACCTTTCGATGGGAAGTAGATATTGATTTACTGGGCTTGTTTCCTGCTCAGGCATCAAATCAACCGATTCTCTGCAAGCCACCAATTGGGCGACTTCTGAATCGGGATCTGATAGATCACCGAAGAACCTGGCGTTGGTAGGACAGGTTCTGACACAGGCCGGTTCCCTGTCTTCTTCAGGAAGGTTTTCATTGTAGATTCGATCAACACACAATGTGCATTTTTTCATGACACCTGCAACCGGATCCATTTCTCGTGCGCCATAGGGGCATGCCCACGCACACAATCCACAACCCATGCATTTAGATTCATCAACCAACACTATGCCATCGGAAACACGTTTGTATGAAGCACCTGTTGGGCACACCGTAACACAGGGTGCATCATCACAATGCAAACAACTTTTGGGAAAATGAACGAGTGCACTCATGTCATTTTGTTCAGTTTCAAAACTGTGAATCCTGTTTAACCAGACACCCGAGGGATCATTTCCATAAGGGGATTCATCAGCCAGGGGAACACCGTACCCACTGGTGTTCCAGGCCTTGCAATTGGTTACACAGGCATGACAGCCAACACATACATCCAGATCTATGACAAGACCAAGTTTACGTTCTGTGCTTTTTGGAAGGGAGGTCATTCGGTCCACTCCTTCCCATACTGAAGGGTTGATGGTCTTCGTCGTGAATCTGGTGGTTTATACTGGGATTTGAATTCAGGATATATACCTTCTTCACCTGTTTTGGCTTTTTTAATCCTTACCTTGAGATCATACCAGGCTGCCTGACCGGTGATGGGATCAGAATTGGCCCAGCGCATCCCGTTGGGTTGTTCTGGCAGCAATTCGGAAATCAGATGGTTGAGTAAAAATCCCTTTGTTGTTTCCGGTGACTTGGGAGAGAGGTTCCATGCTCCCGAACGCTTGCCGATGGCATTCCAAGTCCAGAGTGTATTTGAATTTACGGCCTTCATGGGCTTAATTTGAACCCTGATTCTGTTCGTTGGTGATTCCACCCAAACCCAGTCATCTTCTTTAAGGTTTTCCTTTTGACAAATTGATTCTGGTACAAACAATCTGTTTTCTGAATGGATTTGACGAAGCCAGGGATTCAACGAACCCCATGAATGGTACATGGCCATTGGCCTTTGGGTTATGGCCGAATAAGGGAAGTCTTCTTCCGATATATTCCCGGGAGGATACCAACTCGGCAAGGGATCAAAGGCCTCGGTTATTCTGGCTCGCAATTCCTCAGGCGGTTGATTGGGACCATGCCCCTCACCTGCCAATTGAAACTTGCGTAGTGTTTCGGAGTAAATTTCCAGCTTGAAGGGGCTGGGAGAATCATAAAACCCCATGTCCACCGCCCATTCCTGATAATCCTGATTGACATTTTTCAAATAGAGCGCCCCTTCGGGTATTTCGGCTGACCAGAAACTTCCATTTTCAATATATCTATCGATTTGATCAGGGTTTGGTTCCCCCTTACCTGATTCATTACCTTTCTTGCCTCGCCATCCAGCCAGGGGTCCAACCCCTTTTTTTCTTTCATGATTGGCCAGGTAATGGGCATAGTTCTTCCATTTTGGTTCATTGTTGCCATCAACAAAACCGGGAAGTTTCAAACGAGCTCCCAATTCCAGCAGAACATCCTGAAACGGTCTGACATTCCTCGTCACCTCGATGACCGGATACCTGATGGCATCAGCAACCAGATCAGGTTCGCCGATCGGCCGGTCAAGCAATGAAATACCATCATATCTTTCGAAATAAGTCGTGTCAGGCAAGACAAGGTCGGCAAATGAAGTCATCTCCGAGGAGAATGCGTCGGACACGATAATCTTGGGAATCTTGTAATTTCCACCCCGATCCTTGGCTTTCAGATCGTTCATTGCCGAGGGTGTGTTCATCGAGGAATTCCATGCCATGTTGGCCATATAGAGGAATAGAACTTCAATGGGATAGGGATCCCCTGCCGCAGCATTGGAAATAACCGAATGTATCATGCCATGTGCTGCCAGAGGAGCTTCCCAGGAATAGGCCTTGTCAATTCTTTGGGGAGTTCCATCCGGTTCGATCAAAAGATCTTCAGGACCTTTGGGGTAGCCCAGTGGAGAGCCTGACAATGGAGTTTCAGGACCTGCATATCTTGCCGGTGAAGGATGAATGTCATAGGGTTTGGGATAAGGGGGCTTATAGCGTGTTCCACCAGGTGTATCTATGGTACCGAGTAACATTTGCAGCAAATGAAGGGCTCGGCAGGATTGAAAGCCGTTTGAATGGGCTGAAATTCCCCGCATGGCATGAATGGCAACCGGCCGCTTTTTCATGGTCTTGTGTTCCCGGCCGTAAATATCCCGCCAAGCATGATTGATTTCATCTGAGTGTTCGAGTGCAACCTGATATAATTCACGAGCCAAACCTTCAATGATAGACGCTGGAACTCCGGTTTTTTCGCTGACATTTGCCGGTAGAAACTCCGGTTGAAGATATTTTTCGACCATCAGCTTGAAAACGGTGGCAGCCTCTTGACCTTTGGGTGTGGTAATTGTTTTTGACAGCAGTGGTTGAGCGCCGGGATCCATATGGGAAACCAGTTTGTCGTTCCGACTGTCAATTACCAAGGGATTACCCTGGTCATCCCTGACAATCAGCCCTCTGTCCGGACCCCCTGACAAATTGACCAGCCACGGGGCATTGGTATGGTACCGCAAACCATCAACATCTATACAGCCGGAACGGAGCAATTCGCCAATTATGGAAAGAACAAGCAAGCCATCAGTACCCGGATTGATTCCAATCCAGGTATCGGCAACAGCCGAATATCCCGTCCTGACTGGATTGACGGAGATGATCTTGCCTCCGTTTCTACGAACTTCTGACAGTCCCATTTTGATCGGATTTGAATCATGGTCCTCCGCCACACCAAAAAGCATGACCAGTTTGCATTCTTTCCAATCAGGTTGTCCAAACTCCCAGAAGGATCCACCTATGGAATAAATCCCTCCGGCAGCCATGTTCACTGAACAAAACCCACCATGGGCAGCATGATTGGGTGTGCCGTATTGTTGAGCCCACCATCCGGTGAGTGATTGACTTTGGTCTCTTCCGGTAAAAAAGGCCAGCTTTCTGGGATCTTCAGATCGAACTTCTCCCAACCAACCTGCAGCAAGGGACAGAGCTTCATCCCATGAAATTGACTTGAATTTGCCTTCACCCCTTTCACCTGTTCTAAGCAGTGGGGAATTCAATCTTGAAGGTGCTTCCAGATGAAGCATTCCCGCAGAACCCTTGGCACAAAGCACGCCCCGATTGACCGGATGTTTTCTGTTACCCTGAATATACCTTACTCTTCCATCCCTGAGATGGACATCTATGCCACATCGACAGGCACACATGTAACATGTGGTCTGCTTAACCTCTTCCGAAACTTTTGGTGATGGATTCAGGATTGTTTCCGGCATATGTGACCTAATTTATTTTGTTGCCGTATTTAAATATTTCATTTCAAAAAAATTCAAACATATAAATTTTTGAAGGGCAAACAAAAAAACAGAAATCCTATCCATGACCATTGAAATTCTGCGGTGCAGCATTAAATGGATCATCATCATGATTCAACATGAATTTCAAGTTAAACAAGTCAATAAGGACATAAGAGCATGACAGAAAATCATACCCTGACTCAAATCACGGAAAACATGGATAAGACAGCAGATCTGAACAAGAATATTGTCAATATTTCATTGACCTTGGCAGAAAACAACGTGGAATATTCAAGAAAGTTGAACCAGGAACTGGTTGACGGTTGGATGAAACTGGTTTCCGAATTCAAAAATCCCGAACAATTTTCCAAAACCATGTTCAACATCGTTTCAGCATCTGGTGAAACAACAACGAATTATTTCATGAATTCAGCCGATTTAATCAAAAACGCCCAGAAGGAAGCACTGGACATTTTTCTGGCAAAATCAGAAATGGAAACCTCTCCTGAAGTTGAAACTTCTGATTCCAAGGCACCGGCCAAAAAAGTCAAGAAGGTTGCCAGGGAAACACCTGTCATCTCTAATTGATCAATAGGCATGCAAAAGATTTCCCCCTTATCTTTTCATGATAAGGGGGAAATCACAAAAATAATATTTTTGACAACCGTCCGAAATGGCTTGAAATCCGCTTCCATAAATCTCTAATTGATCTACATCAAGTCGCCGATGTATGTGGTGAAAAACCAGTTCAAAAGTTGGTTACAATCCATTTGAATTGAATTATGTGATTAATGGACAATTCCTATATTCTTTATCATTATCCCCTTTCTCCCTTCTGTCGCAAGGTACGCCTTGTTCTGGCCGAAAAGAAGATTGATTTTATCCTCAGGGAGGAGAGATACTGGGAAAAAAGGGTTGCCTTCCAAAAATTGAATCCTGCAGGCAAGGTTCCGGCCCTTAGAAAAGGTAAGGAAGTATTTGCCGATAGTCAGGCCATATGCGAGTATATTGAAGCCATTGCTCCTGATGATACAACAAGGTTGATCCCCGAAAATCCGCGCGAGCAATGTGAAATGAGGAGGTTGATTTCCTTTTTTGATGAAAAATTTAATCAGGAAGTGACTTCCATTTTGGTTTTTGAACGAATGTTGCGAAGAATACAGCAAAGGGGATCACCTGATGAAAGAAGGATGAAATTCGGGATGGAAAAGCTGAAAAATCATACCAAGTACCTTCAGTTCCTGATCATGCACAGGAGGTGGATAGCCGGTGACCGTTTGACCTTGGCGGATTTGACCGTGGCAGCCCATCTCTCTTGTCTTGACTATGTGGGTGCGATAAATTGGAAAAAAGAGGAATATGCCGAAATCAAGGGATGGTATTCCAGAATGAAATCCAGACGTGCATTCAAGCCAATCCTTTCTGATCATATTCGGGGATATTTTTCAGCGTTTCATTATGCGAATGTAGATTTTGATTGATTTGAAGCTTGAACTAAAACAACAGGCCTGGAATGAAGGATTTGATGCAGTGGGTGTTTGTTCCCCGTCTGCCATTCCCGAAGCGAATTCCAGATTACACCATTACCTTACCTCAAAATACCATGGAACCATGGCCTGGATGGAAAAAAGATCCGAATGGAGAGGTAATCCAACAAGTTTGTGGCCTGAAGCACGTTCAGTAATCATGCTTGCTGATTCCTATTCACAAAGAGCAAATTCATTGGAAAACCTCAAGCATGTGGACAAGGGAACAATAGCTCTTTATGCCCGTAACAAGGACTATCACGATTTGATCAAAAAAAGACTCAAGCGTATTGGTCGATGGCTCATCCAGCAGCAACCACAGTCAGAGATCAAGGTTTTTGTCGATACGGCACCCGTTATGGAGAAACCATTGGGGCAGGCTGCAGGCATTGGGTGGCAGGGCAAGCATACAAACCTGATCAATAGAAAAATAGGCAACTGGTTTTTTCTGGGAGCCATATTTACCACGATTGAACTTCCACCTGATGAACAGGAAAGTGACCATTGTGGCAGTTGTCGTAGATGTCTGGATATCTGTCCAACCAATGCATTCCCCAAACCATACCAGCTGGATGCAACAAAATGCATTTCCTATCTGACCATTGAACACAAGGGACCCGTACCGGAGAATCTCCGCAAAAGTCTTGGCAACAGAATTTTCGGTTGTGATGATTGTCTGCAGGTCTGTCCATGGAATAAATTCGCCAAGTTGGGAAAAGAAACGAGGTATCATGCCAGAAAAGAACTGGAATCACCCTCCCTGAAGCAGTTGGCCGGCTTGGATGATCGCCAATTCAGGGAATTGTTTCGAGGAGGCCCCATTACCCGTATTGGCCGAAACCGCTTTGTAAGGAATGTACTTTATGCCATTGGCAATTCCAATCTTGAGGAATTCCTGCCCATGGTCCAAAAACTGAAGACCGATCCGGAGCCAGTGGTTGCAGATGCGGCATGTTGGGCCGAGGAACAATTGGCCGACACCGATTAGTTTGGGCATTTCATTCATATTGATAATTAACAGAAACAGGTCACCCCATGAATCATATGCTTTGTTTTGGTTGTGGTTACAGTTCAACCCAAACTGCCAAAGAACTATTAAAATCCGGCAAATGGACGATAACCGGTACAACTAGATCCCAGGATACAAGCAATACTCTGGAAAAAATCGGTATTGGTGCCAGGCTTTGGCCTGGAACTCCTCTTGATGATGAGCTGGAGTTGACAACCCATTGGCTGATATCAATCCCTCCAAAACAGGGAAAGGACATTGTAATCGAGTATTTGAATCAGCAGCCAGATGATCAATACGCCAATCTTCAATGGATCGGTTATTTCTCGACAACGGCTGTTTATGGTGATCATGCGGGCAATTGGGTTGATGAAAGCACACCTGTGAATCCAATCACGCTAAGGGGTAAGTACAGGGTAATAGCCGAAGATGCCTGGAAAAAATTGGCAGCCCGACGGGGAGTACCCCTCTGCATTTTTCGACTGGCTGGAATTTATGGACCTGGTAGAGGGCCAATGGAACAACTCAGGAAGGGAAACAGAAGAAAAATCCTCAAACCTGATCAATATTTCAATCGCATTCATGTCGAGGATATTGCCGGAATAGTACACAAGGCAATACACACACCGACAGCCAGTGGTATTTTCAACCTTTGCGATAACCTTCCCGAAAGAGCAGACAAGGTCATTGACTATGCTGCGGATCTCCTCGAAATACCCAGACCCACGAGCACAAACTTCGAGGATGCAGAACTAAGTGAAATGGCAAGAAGCTTTTATTCCGAATCAAAAAGAGTCAGGAATCAAAAAATAAGAACCGTACTGGGGTACGATCTTAAGCATCCCAATTACAAATCAGGACTCAAAATGCAAGTTCAATCGTTAAACTGAACTGCTAAACATGCTTACCTGGACAAAATAATGTCCAGGTAACTTTAATTGTTATTTACTTAAATGCGACTGCAAGCAAAGCAACCAAAAGGAGGGTCAGTATGTTAAAACCACCTCCTTCAGAGGGTTCTTCCACCTCAGGTTCCATCATTTCAGGATCAGCAGCCATTTCATCCGAAGTATCGGCTTCATCCAAGCCTCCGGCATTAGCACCAAATGCCAACCCTGCAAATGCCACTGCAAGTACCAGTTTCTTCATACAATCCTCCAAATTTTGTTTTAACGAATAATAGACAAATGCCATTATATAATCTGTTTGTCTAACATAAAATCTAGATTACAGATTTAAATAATAAAATCAAATTACCTACCAACTTTTTTTTGGTCAATAGTCAAGCCCATGAGTCTGTGGAACATTTTGAACTCGGAATCGATGCCAAACTGTATAAATGCCATGAAGCAAATCAAATGGTGAAAAAATCATCGGTTATACCCCGAAAGATTAAATCAAAAGGACTTGTGTACCAACTTCCGCCAAATCAAAAAGCGCGGCGATATCTTCGTTATATAGTCCTATGCATCCCTGGGATGCACGCCTTCCAATCTTTCTGGTGTCATGAGTTCCATGGATGCGATAATATTGCCAGGAAAGATAGAGGGCATGAGTTCCCATGGGATTTTCAGGTCCCGGTGGCATATATGCTGGCCAATCGGGGTTTCTTCGCAACATGTCTTGAGTAGGCGTCCAGCTGGGATTTTCTTTTTTATTTATGACTTCAGTATATCCCAACCTGGTCAGCTCGGGAGTCAAGGGAACACTTACCGGAAATAAATGATAGATCGACTCATCCTCGGACCAATAGTGCAAAACCCTGTTCCTGATATCTGCCAGAATGGCTCCATGTTGCAGATTGTTGAAGTAATCTTTCCACACTTCATGTCGAAAACCCGATATGTTTCTCAGCCTTTTCTGGGCAACAACACTGTTTCCACCCAGCAAAGCAATTCCGAGGCCGGCGCCAAGTGATTTTCCAAAACTTCTTCTGCTAATCAAACTGCTCATAAGTCATACTCAATAAATTCAAACGATTTATATTGATACAATTAATTCTAAAGTAAAGGTAACTCTTTTTCCATTAATTTTTTATGTATTGCACATAACAATTTTTTGTGGATATTTATTAGGGAAACAAAACAAGCAATCATTGAACAATTCACTGGACTGCAAAATTGAAACAAACATACTCCCGAATCTTGTTATTATTGGTTACACTCGGTTTTCTCGCAGCGTGTACTGCGGACCTTGACAATCTTCCAAGGGACGATAGTAATTACAATCCCAAGATTTATCGAATTGACAACAGGCAGGCAAGGTTGATTCCAGGACGAATGCTTGAAGCCATCAACAACATAAGAACATCCACGGATGCTGCCGGGTTGAGGTATTCATCTGAGCTCAATGCAGCGGCCTTTACACATGCGAGGGACATGAGTTTGCAAAATCGTCCCTGGCATTTCGGGTCAGACAGATCTTCACCGATAACAAGGGTTGCCAGAACTGGTTATAAGGGAGAGTTGATTGGTGAGAATATTGCCGAATCCTTTGAAGTCCCGCTTGATATTTTGGGTGCTTGGCTAAATGAAGAGGAAGCCCGCCAGAATATCTTGGATCCACAAGCAAAGAGAATGGGGATAGGGTGGCAACAGGATAGTGATGGAAGGATTTGGTGGGTAATGCTTGTTGGCACCTAGCCTAACAACCTTGTTTGTTTCAAGCTACTGCTACTGAAAAAAACATGGGCAATGAAATCAGGTTTCAAGAAACTCGGATCGCCGATTTCGAAAATTGTGTTGATTTATCTACCCATCCCATTGCTCGAATGGCTCCTTGATGAGGAAAAAATTCCATTTCTTGTATTATCTTGTTAGGAGTCAAGACCCCTGAGATAGATAGTGGATTTTGATCCAAAATCAGGGTTGTGACCAAATACCCGAAGTTTTTCGGCTGGATATTGTTGGCCAGGAACCATTGACTTGGCTTGGTCATTGGCAAATTATCCAAATAGGCCCTCGTTGGGATTGCCAGTATCATTCCTTCTGGCATCAACCAGAAAGGTAACATCGAAAACAAGAATGCCAGTATAAATGTGCGCTAAAGAGAAAAATCTGATATCATCATATTGGGATAAAGCGTTATTGCATTGCAATTATCCAATTACAGATACCCCGGATCAGGGGCTATTCGTAGATGATTATGGGTGTGCCCACATCCACTACCTTGTAAAGGTATTCAATCTCTGCGTTGGTGACAGCTATACATCCTCTCGTCCAATCCCTCCTCGAAGGGTTATCTCCATTATTTGGAAGCCCATGGATCATGATATCACCACCTGGTGAGTATCCCTTTTCTCCGGCCTTCCTCTTGTCATTGGCATCGGGATACGAAATACCCAAAGACAAATGGAATGAACTGTAGGGGTTCTTTCGATCGATGTAATAACGGCCATTTGGGGTTTTTCCGTCACCTTCCTTTTTCTTGTGGCCCTGAGGACTGAAACCCAATCCAATATCAAAGGTACGAATTACATCCGGGCCGTTGTAAACCCGAAGCTCACGATCGGATTTATCAACCTCCAACTTGGTCACTCTTTGTGACTTGTATGCAGGTTGGTTTCCAGTGCATGAAGCGATTAGCATGACACAGACCAGAAATATTCCACCCAGTTTCATTTTTGACATCAAAACCCGCCAAGATAAAAGTACCACTCTACACTCTGTTAAATTTTTAATTGTCTGCATCTGAATACCCCATGAATTTATTTTTTCAATTTACAGAAATCCTTTTCCGCCGCATACGGAGAGTCTCCGATTTCAATTGCCCACAAGCAGCCAAAATATCTTCCCCACGGGGAGTTCTGATTGGTGATGGGTAACCTGAATTATATATGATTCTGGCAAAATTTGAAATTTTTTCCGGGGTTGATCGTTCAAATTGTGAACCGGGCCAGGAGTTGAAGGGTATCAAATTGACCTTGGCAGGTATGTTTCTGATGAGGGAAACAAGACGATGTGCATCTTCCTCACTATCATTCAGGTCTTTCAACATGACATATTCAAAGGTTATCCTATCCGAATTGTTCAATCGTGGATAATTCCGAAGAGCTGCCAGCAGGGTGGTGATGTTCCATTTTCTGTTTATGGGAACAATCCTGTCCCTGATTTCATCGGTCGTGGCATGAAAGGAAATGGCCAGACGACAACCAATTTCCTCGCCCGCCCTTTTGATACCAGGTACCACACCTGCGGTTGATAGGGTAATCCGTCTTCTGGAAATGCTCAAACCGTCACCATCCATGACAATCTTCATGGCATCCCGAACATTGTCAAAATTATACAAGGGTTCTCCCATACCCATTAAAACGACATTGGAAATCTGTCTTTGTTCCGAAGTACTGGTTCTTCCAGCCATGGGCCATTCATTCAAGTCATCACGTACGGCCATGATCTGACCCACAATCTCGGAAACGGTGAGATTTCTGACCCAGGCCTGGGTACCTGTATGGCAAAAGGTACAATTCAGGGTACAACCCACCTGGGATGAAACGCACAAGGTTCCCCGCCCTTCCTCGGGTATGTATACCGTTTCGAATTCATGACCCCCATCACCTCTGAAAAGGTATTTCCTGGTACCATCCATGCTGATTTTTCTTATTCTGCATTCAGGGATTCCAAGTACGGAATTAGCGTTCAGAAGTTCCCGAAAATCCTTGGCCAGATTTGACATTGCCCAAAAATCCCGACACCCCCTGACATAGATCCAATTCCATAACTGATCGATCCGCATTTTCAATTTTCGTTCCGGAACGCCTAATCCAAGAAGGGTTTGCGACAAGGATGACCGGGTCAATCCAATCAGGTTTTTTTGATCATTTTCAATTTGAGTCATGGATTTAACCGGAATCGTAACGTCTTGTGGGTAAACCACTACCTACCAGTAGCAAACAAAAATCATTGACAAGCTAAGGAGGCTCTTTTCAAACCAGCTGTCACACCATTCAGGGAGTAGGTATCAACTACGGTTGTGCCCCTTTGTGAAATCATGGTGACCACAGCCTTTCCCCCTCGCTGCAAGGCAGATACGATTTTTTCATCATCAGAATACAATGGCCATGCATAGGTCAAAATCTTGTCTTCCGGATCAAGATGCAGGTTGAATTTCCTGTTGCCATCAATCACCAGGGATACTGATGATTTTCGTTTTATATCAAAGCCGGCTTCCAGGGAAACGAGTTCGGTACCACCCCGACCTCCCAAAATTGATATGGTAAGCCTGGTAATGCCCCGTGTAACCTTGACCGTCTTTCCGTTCTGGGTATAGGAACTACCGGCTGGCTGGGCCATTATGCCACAGTGCAATTGTTCGCTGGATGAGGTGGTCTTGTAAACGATCCAGTCATTAATCTGATCAATTCCCTCAATCTCCTGCTGCGAAAACAAGGGAGACGCTAAAGCCGCCCAAAAAGCAATACCAAAAACGAACCTTATTTTCACCACTCTGCCTCAAACCACTGAATAATTTAGTATATTTTTTCTAATGCCGTTGTTTTTAAATCCTTCACATATACCAGAATATCGAAATGACCAAATATTTAGGGGATTATACACCTATACAAGTTACAATTCAACAAATTTGCATTTCAGCAAATCCCTACTATTTTTGTAAATTCATTAATCACCATCTTTTGTTCAAGATTTTGTGAACCAAACCAGCAAGGATTGAGAAAATGTCAAAACCGAGAACCCTCTACGACAAGATTTGGGATGATCATGTTGTACACCAATCCGATGATGGTACTTGCCTGATTTACATTGATTTGCACCTTGTTCATGAAGTGACCAGCCCCCAGGCCTTTGACGGGTTGAGGATGGCCGGACGATCTGTCAGGGCCCCGCACAAGACCGTTGCCGTTTCCGATCACAACGTTCCCACCAATGTCGGCAGGGAGAAGGGCATTGAAAACGAGGAAAGCCGAATTCAGGTGGAAGCCATGGAACATAATGCCGAGGAGTTCGGCATACAGTACTTCGGTGTGAATGACATAAGACAGGGTATCGTACACATTATAGGGCCCGAACAGGGGTTGACCCAACCTGGCATGACAATTGTATGTGGTGATAGTCATACGGCTACCCATGGAGCCTTTGGAGCCTTGGCACATGGCATAGGAACCAGCGAAGTTGAGCATGTTCTGGCAACCCAGACACTGATCCAGAAGAAATCCAAAAACATGAAGGTCAAGATTACCGGTTCCCTGGGACGCGGTGTAACTGCCAAGGATGTTACTCTTTCCATAATTGGCAAAACAGGGACAGCTGGCGCAACGGGTCATGTCATCGAATACTGTGGTGATGTAATAAGAAACCTTTCAATGGAAGGGCGAATGACAGTTTGCAACATGGCTATTGAGGGTGGGGCCAGAGCGGGCTTGATTGCTCCAGATGACCAGGCCATAGAGTATTTGAAATCAAGACCCTATTCACCCAAGGGAGCCTCATTTGAAATTGCACAGACCTTCTGGAAGTCTCTCTATTCCGATGAAGGTGCCTGTTTTGACAAGGAAGTCATCATTGAAGGAGAAACAATTTCACCGGTGGTAACTTGGGGGACCAGTCCTGAAGATGTTTTGCCAATTGATGACTATGTACCTGCTCCTGAGGATTTCGAGGGGCTGAAGGCTGATGCCGTAAGGAGAAGTCTTGATTACATGGGACTCAAGCCCGGAAAGAGATTGTCCGATATAGATATCAATACGGTTTTCATTGGGTCTTGTACCAACGGCAGGATTGAGGATCTGCGGGAAGTGGCCAAAATCATGCAGGGCAAGAAAGTCAAGTCCGGACTTCGGGCCATGATTGTTCCCGGTTCAGGGCTTGTTCGTGAACAGGCTGAAAAGGAAGGTATTGCCCAACAATTGGTGGATTCAGGGTTTGAATGGAGAATGGCCGGTTGTTCCATGTGCCTCGGCATGAATCCGGATCAATTGGCACCAGGTGAACGCTGTGCCTCGACATCCAACAGGAATTTTGAGGGACGTCAGGGCAGGGGTGGCAGAACCCACCTGGTAAGTCCTGCAATGGCTGCGGCCGCTGCCGTCACAGGCAAATTGACTGATGTACGTCAGCTCATTTAATTTGGCCTAATCACAAAGAATGATTTGGAGTAGATGATGAAGAAATTTGAGCAATTTACCGGAATAGCTGCACCGATGCCTTTGGTCAACATTGATACGGACATGATTATTCCAAAGCAGTTCCTCAAGACCGTCAAAAGGACAGGTTTGGGTGTAAGCCTGTTTTTTGAAATGAGATATGATCTCGAAGGCAAAGAGAACCCAGATTTTGTCTTGAACAAGGATGCTTGGAAAAAGGCTGAAATAATCATTGCAGGGGATAATTTCGGTTGTGGTTCATCAAGGGAGCATGCACCTTGGGCCCTACTTGATTATGGCATCAAGTGTGTCATTTCCACGGGGATTGCCGATATTTTCTACAACAACTGCTTCAAGAACGGCATCCTGCCGATTACACTGCCCAAGGAACAGGTTGACATGTTGATGGATTTTGCCGAGTCAGGTTCAAATGCTAGATTGACGATTGACCTTGAAAATCAGGAAATTACAGCACCGGATGGTGCCAAAATTCCCTTTGAGATTGACAGTTTCAAGAAGAAGTGTCTCCTTGAAGGTCTTGATGACATAGGTCTGACCATGGAGAAAGTGTCCCATATCGACAAGTTTGAGGATAATTATTCACTTACCAGGCCTTGGTTATAGGCATTAAATGCAGGTTTGTTTTTGGGATGGGGACTTTAAATCGAAAGACCATCGAGATTGAACAGGCAAATTATTACGCTTTTTATTGTACATCATTTCACATTGAATCACGAAGGTGTTGGAGCAGTAAAATAAGTCACTCCAGTGATCATTTCATGGAGTTATTTCTCCTTCTCACAGGTCAATTTATACATCAAAGTGCGTAAAACTGCCTGTAAGCCAACCTAAAAAAACTCACCAGACTTCTTTTACTGCTATCCCATCACGATTGAAATGATGGTAACGGTTTATGACCGACAGAAAATGGTACGATTTTTATGTTCAAGTGATACTTATTAATTCAGCCTGATCGCAAGCGCAAACCACTGTTTTTATCGAAAAAGTAGGTTTTTTCCGGGATGAACTGCAGGCCGATGGTTTGAGAAATCCCGGATTGATCTTCCCGTTTCCCCTTGCAGGTAATCCTTTGTTTGCCTAGTGAAATCGTAATCATAATGCTCTCGCCGGTGTTTTCCGTTGCAAATACGGTTCCCTGAATGGATCCCTTTTGGGGATCGGTGACGGAAATGTCTTCGGCACGAATGCCAAGAACAACATTTTTCCGATCGGGAAAGGATGTGCTGACTATTCTATTTCCTTCTTTGGTCCAGGAAGACTCCTTGATGCCCTTTTTACCCTTGGTATGAAACCAGCCATCTTTTATCTGACCTTCAATGAGGTTCATGGATGGGGAACCGATAAAGTCGGCCACAAAAATGTTTGCTGGATCATGATAGATTTCGTCGGGAGTTCCAAGTTGGATAATCTTGCCGTTATTCATCACTCCAATGCGGTCGGCTAGGGTCATGGCTTCAATTTGATCGTGGGTTACATAAATCGTGGTGATTTTCAATTCATGACTGAGATGCTTGATCTCGGCCCGCATGGAAACCCTAAGTTTCGCATCAAGATTGGAGAGGGGTTCATCCATAAGAAAAACCTGCGGTTTCCTCACGATTGCCCTGGCAAGGGCTACCCTTTGTCTCTGACCACCTGATAATTCACGAGGCCTCCGATGAAGAAAGTCACCCAGTTCGACACGGTTGGCGGCTTTGGTTACCAACTCTTTTATTTGTTTGGTGGGTATCCTTTTCCTTACCTTGAGGGGATATGCAATGTTCTCGTAGACTGTCATGTGGGGATAAAGACCATAGTTTTGAAATACCATTGCCACGTCCCGATCCTTTGGCAAATCCTCATTGACCATCCTGTCCCCAATCCAGACTTCACCTGAAGTAGGTTCTTCCAGGCCGGCAATGATGCGCATGGTTGTTGTTTTGCCACATCCCGAAGGTCCCAGCAAAACCAGGAATTCCCTGTCCTCAATTTCGAGGGTCTGGTTGTCTACGGCAACAAATGACCCCCAAGTCTTGGATAGGTCCTTAAGCAGTATCATGGCCATTATCTAACCGCTCCCATGGTCATTCCCTGAACAAAGTGTTTTCTGATGATGAGTGCCAGGACAAACATTGGAACCATGATGATTATTCCGGCAGCAGACAGCAGGTTCCATAAATCCCCTTCTTCTGCCTTGAACAACGCCAATCCAATGGGGAGGGTAACCGAATGCTTGTTGGTAAGGATCAGGGCAAACAGGAATTCGTTCCAGGCAATGATGAAACAGAATATGCCGGATGTTATCAGACCGGGGGCTGCCATCGGTAAAACGATATTCTTGATCACCTGAATCCTGCTGGAACCATCCACCAGTGCTGCTTCTTCGGTGTCAAGCGGTATGCCGTCAATAAAGCCCTTGATCATCCAGATCGCAAAAGGCATGACAATGGCCAGGTTTACCAACACCAAACCGGTTCTTGTATCCAGTAGGGATATATCCCGGAACATGACAAAAAAGGGGAGGATTATCACCACCGCTGGGACAAATTGGGTCGCCAGGATCATGACCAGCATGACGGTTTCACCTCTCAGGCGAAATCTGGAAAAAGAATAAGAGGCACAGGTTGCAACTGGTATGGCAATCAGCACGGTAACGGTTGCAACAATGGTGGAATTGATCAGCTTATCCCAAAGGTAATAGGGTGGATCGAATACCACTGCAAAGTTTTCAAGTGTGGGCCTGAACCAGATTTTGAGTTGGTAAACATCTACATGTGTCTTGAAGGCTGCCATGAATATCCAGATTATGGGAATGATCATGATTGCCGCCCCGATCAGGATGACAATCAACTGGACGTGTTGCCAGAATTTCCACAACTTGAGACCACTCATTGCTTGTTCTTTCGAAAGACCAGCTTGGCATAAGCATAGGTCAGGAAGATCATGGGAATTACCATCAACCAGGCCGCTGAAGCAGAATATCCAATCTGGCCGTATTTCATGCCATTAAAATATATATAGTGGCTCAAGGTTTGGGTAGCAGTTCCCGGCCCGCCATTGGTCAGCATGTAGACCTGATCAAAGGTCTTGATTGAAAAAATTGATTTCAGGATGATGACTACGGCCAAAACGGGACCAAGCTGGGGCAGGGTTACATCCTTGAAGACCTGCCAACCGTTGGCGCCATCAACCTGGGCAGCTTCAAGGGAATCTCTTGGTATGGCTCCCAGACCTCCAATCAGCACCAGGGTCAAGAAGGGTATCCATCCCCAGACATCAGCCATAACACAAACGGCAAAGGCCAATTGGGGATCAGCCAACCAGCTGATGTCGGCCAAAGGTGGTATGAGAAAGCCGAAAAAGGCATCAAACAGGCCAAATTCGGGATTGAACATGAATCTGAAGGAAACCCCAATCAAGGCCGGAGACATGGCAAAGGGCAAGATCAGCAAGGTCTGGACCGACATTCTGAACCGACCACCGGGAGCCAGGAGCAAGGCAAAACCCAAGGCAATAATAACGGTGAGGCCAACAGTCAAGACGGAATAAACCGTTGTTACCAGTACCGAATTCCAAAAGGCTGGTTCTTCAAAAAGGGCCCAATGGTAGTTATCCCAACCCAGAAATCCCTGTGGAAATCCCGGACGGGTCAGACGACCCTGGTAAAAGGAAAGGACAAGGGAGCGAATCAGCGGCCAGATTGCTGTTGCAAACACAACAACAACGGCTGGCAGCACCAACAGATATTTTAATACATGGTCTCGCACTTTTAATATCGGCAGATGAAAAAAATGGGCAGGAACAGTCGTGCCCATTTTTTGGTTTGGTTATTGAATCCTGCCGGATCTTCTGAGAACCCTGTCAGACTGCTCAGCAGCCTCGATCATGAGTTCACGAACATTACCTCCAGCAGCAGCCTTGGCGATGGCTGCAGAAAGAATATCCCCCACTTCAGGCCATTCAGGGATTTGGGGCATGATGTCAGACTCCTTGAGTGAATCCCAGGCCGCGGCCTGAATGCCATCATTGGCGGCATTGACCTCAGGATCAGTCAAACTGGAAATGTGTGTCACAACATTGTTGACAATCTTGGTACCCATGACTTCCCGTTCAACAGCATTGGCCTTATCCATGTCCGGATTGGAAAGCCACTTCATGAATTCCCAGGCAGCGGCCTGATTATCGGAATAACTTGAGATTGAAAAGGGCATGGAAATGGCATAGGTCTTGGTTCTTCCTTCATATGAGGGCATGCCTGCAAAGGCGACCTGATTCTTGGACAGGGTCGAGGCATCGGGGTTGTAAAAACCGGAATAAGCCCACCACCAGACGGGTATCATGGCCGAATTACCTTGCATGAATGACTGGCGTGCATCCTGTTCCACAAAGGACAGGGAGTTGGGATTGGTTACCTCATGCACGGTGTGCAGGGCGATGTAATCCTCTGTTGCCTGCAGGGCTTCTTCGGAAGTCCAGGCTGCAGTCCAGTCATCATTGAAGATATCGCCACCGGCAGCCCAGATGAAGTTCAACCAGATAAACAGATTCTGGCGGTTGCCGTCATTGTTGTAATACAGGGCAAGGGGTGAAATCCCGGGATTGGTTTCCTTGAGTTGCTTGCCAATTTCCACCACTTCTGCCCATGATGTCGGAGGATTGGGAATCAGATCCTTCCTGTAGAACATCAATTGCGGGTGGGCTCGAAGGGGGAATCCAAGGGTTTCACCTTCGAATTGAGCAGACCGGGCGAAGGCATCCGGATATCGATCCATGGAAATACCATCCCTGGCCATCAAATCGTCAATACGAACAAGCCAATGTGCATTGGCCGGCCCCCAGCTGTCCAGATAGTTGACAACATCATACGTACCAACCGCGGCCAATCCTTCGGCAACGAGTTTTTCCTGCAGATTGGCAAAGGGGATAAAGGTCCACTCGGTTTCAATACCGGTTAATTCAGTGAATTCCTCATCACGCAGCATCAAGCCGTCAAATTGAGGTGTAACAACCGACAGAATATTGATTGTTGTCCCTCCAAATGGCTTTCCAGGCAGTAGATTATGCTCAATGGTTTCAGCCCGTACGGATGATAGACCTGTAATCAATGCCAATGTGGATAAGATTAAAGTTAGTTTTTTCATCATTTTTTCTCCAAAAAATTACCATGAAAATTCTTTTGGCTTGCCCTTATAAATCAGGGTCAACCACACAAATCATTTTTGATCATCAAGTATAATCAAAATACTGAACCGATGGAAATAGGTAAACATCATCAAATTACCATGCTCATAATTGTATCACAGTAATTCCTGCTCTCATGGGCATTGATTGCAAGGATTGTTTTTTTGAGATTCATGTTTTCAATGTTTTGCCATGACAATCTCCAACATCATCAGAAGAGAAAGATGCCCCGGGGGGGGGCGTGTCTTGGACTACATGACCCGACATGCAGCGACGCCACGCCGGTAGCCGAACCCATCTGAAAAAACGGTACCCTTTCAGGTGGACCCTGTGGGAAATCGGCCTGCCTGTCCGCTACGGTTCACTTGATGATGGTTTCCGGGCAAGGGCAACGATCATCCGCTTGCGGCCATGACCGTCCCTGGTCCGTTCCATGAACCATTGGGCCAGTTTGCTCCCGGGCTGGAAACGGATCCAGCGCCAGGCCATCCGTATGGAATGCCAGTGAACCCAGCCCGGCCTTGGTGATTTCCCTACCGTATCCACACATCTTTTTTCGGGTGGTTGCATGCCTGTTCCCCCATTTCCTGAAAAGCATCCGGATCCGCGGTGGGCCGCATACGGTTCCACAGGGTGAGGGGCCCCTGCACGACCATTCCCTGTTTTTTCCTTGACTTGCACGGATTCCCGTGCTATGTTAATGTCATGGAAAGGCATCCGCAAACATACATTAGGAGAACCGACTCATGAAACG